>NZ_JANYGQ010000014.1 GCF_025359345.1 Mucilaginibacter sp. | reverse complement strand
ATTTATTGTAACTGTAGCTGTCGGATCCTGCGTTGTAGGGGTTGCAGTAATTGACGTAAAGGTATTGGCCACTGTTGCAGTGAAGTTCTTGTAGTCAGGTCCGCCCACCTGGGTTTGCATTATGCCGGGATAGTACTTAAGTGTGGTTAACACGTTATTGGTAGCAAGCGCCCGGTTAACTGTTAAGGTGTAAGTTTTTGTAGTGGTACCATCCTGTGCGGTTACCTGCACGTCAATTTTATTATCGCCTGCATGTAGTGCAAGCAGGTCTGACATGCTGCCGCTGCTTATAAGTTTATAACTGCCTGCATTAACACGTACCTTTATTGTTGCGCTGGCATCTGCAACGGTTGGTGTTATTGTAGTAGTAAGCGAGTCATTTGGCACTGAAGCATTGTAGCTGGTGGTGTTAACATCAAAGGCCGGGGTAAATGAATTTGCAGAAGTAGTAAGATTGCTTAAATCGGCCACTGTACTTGCCGCTGCCCTGGTAACCGCTACTCTGTAAACATTTTTGGTGGTTCCGTCCTGGGCAAAAACGAGTACTGAAGCTGTATTTGTGCCTGGCGCCAACGGTATATCTAATGATGGTGTGCCACTTGTTACAAAGTGCGCATATATTTGAACCGTAGCATTAGGATCCTCAAGGGTTGGCGTTAAGGTTATGCTGGTTGTACTGTAGGGGACATCCATTGTATACAAAAACCTCGCCTTATCAAAAGCCGGAGAAAAGCTTCCGGGACTTATTGTTAACCCGGTTAAATTAGCATCTGTCGATACCGAGGCAAGAACTCCTATGCTAATAGTAACGCTGCTGCTGCCACTTGCGTTCGATGCTGTAATGGTGTAATTTGTTGCATCGCTTAACACAGTGGGTGTGCCGCTTATGATACCGGTAGTTTGGTCAATGCTCAAACCCGCAGGCAAAGCAGGACTAATATAATAGCCGCCTATAGGTTTAAATTTCTTTAAGGTTCCATTGTCAATAATGAAAAGGTTACCGGTCGCATCTAACATTAATCCCTCTGGTGCAAAGAATCCTGAACCTATTGCGATAGGGGTATTGCTGCCTGCCGGAATCTCCGAAACTTTTGACGCGTTGCTTTCCGAGAAAAAGATATTGCCGGATGGGTCAACCGTTATCTGTGACAGATCCGCTGTACTGAAGTTCGTAAATCCCGAGGCTATAGTTATCATGCTGCTGCCATCAGCAGGGATCTTTTTTATTGAGGCATCATTATCATTACAAACATAAACATTGCCGGCGGCGTCAACCGCTACGTCAGTCATGTATCCAAGGCCCGAACCGATACTAATACTACTCCCTCCATCAGCAGGGAATTCAAGAATTGACGTTGTACTAGCGGAATACCTTGCCACATACACGTTACCGGCTCCATCTATTCCAATACCACTGGCCGAACTGACGGTTTGAAACGTACTAACTGCACCTGCCGGGGTAATTTTATAAATGGTTGCACCATCAAGCGCAAATACATTCCCTGAGGGGTCAATAGCAATATCTTCGGGTCTGCCTAAAAAAGTCAATAACTCAACGGGGTTGGTGCCCGTGGGCGATAATTTTACCAGCTTGCGGTTGTTGGAAACAGAAAAATCAAACGTGTATATATTGTTGGATGCATCACGTACAAAACTAACTGAGTACGATGTGCCCGAAAATATGTTTACCGGGCTGCTACTGTAACCAGGCGCCGTTACTGCGCCACCGTTATTGGTTGGCGACAGCGGAGTAATTGCCGCGTTTACGAGGTAGTTTTTTGCGACGCCATAACTTATTGACGGGACCTGTGCAAAAACATTCTCCGCGGTTACCGATACCAGTAACGCAACTGTTAGCAGCGGGCGTGTAATTATTTTAATCAGGCGTTCGGAAGCAGCTTTCATTATTTGTTGAAAGCCGGAAATTACGGGGGGGAATAGGTCAAACTTTTGCATGGGGTTAAATATTTATAATAACTTTTCTGCCGGTGGCTATTGTGATTTTTAATAAGTGCTTTGAATTTAGCGGATACCGCCTTAGCAATTTCGCCAATGAACACGAAAGGCTTTTTTTTGATGATAAAAGGGTTTTATTGAGCGGTAGAAATAATTTGGATATATTTGGAGGAGGAGTCGGAAGTCAGAAGTCTGATGTACGAATATGCTCACGTAAGAAAATCATCCACACAAAATGCAAAGCGATATTTCAGTTTTAATCATTGAGGATGAGGAAACCTGGATGCAGAAAATAAAACACGTACTTAACCAATTCGGTTATAAAATAGCAGGCAGCGCGGGTAACCTCGACGACGCTTTAACTGCTATCCGTGCAAATAATTTCGATATCGCATTGCTCGATATTAACCTTCACGGTAAAAACAGCGGCATTGAATTGGGTAAGCCGATCAGTGGTATGCTCAAAAAGCCATTTATTTTTATAACAAGTTCGGTGCACGATGGTATCCTAAACGAAACCGCTGCAGCTATGCCATCTGCTTTTTTAACCAAGCCTTTTAACCCGGCTTCATTGTACATCAGCATCCAGAGTGCGCTTCACCATTTTTCGGCGGGGCAAGTCGCCGAAACTCCCAAAACTGCTGCATCACCTGATAGTTTTTTTGTAAAATTGGGTAATAAATATGTACGTGTAGAATGGCAAAACGTAGTTTACCTGAAGTCGGAAACTAATCATACCAGCATAGTCACCAATAACGGCGATACCTATATGGTACGAAGTTCGCTACAGAAAACGTTGCAGTATGTTATTCCAGATGCTTTGAAAACCAGCTTTGTGCAGATAAACCGGGCCGAAGTTTTACATACCAGGTATCTTGAAAAAATTGTGGATAACGAGGCCATAACCGCCCGGCAGTCCTTCAATATCTCTGATGTTTATATAAAAAATTTAAAGCAGCAGCTAAATATCATATCCTAACGGCAATTCAACATAAAAAACCGTACCCGCTTGCGGCTCACTTTTTACCCATATTTTGCCGCTGTGGGCTTCCACTATCTGTTTGCAAACCGAAAGCCCGAGCCCAAATGATTTTTCGCCGGCTGTTCCCATTCGCCTGGTGTTGCCAAATTTATTAAACAGTTCGCCCCGCATTTCCGGCGGTATACCTATGCCGTTATCGGCCACGGAAATTATTACTGCATTGTTTTTTTGTTGAAGGCTTATGCTGATTTTTTCGCCGGCGGGGCTAAATTTAATGGCATTGCCAACAAGGTTATTAATAGTTCTCTCAATCTTCTTTTTGTCGACGCGTACTGTTAACGGCTCAGGCAATGGAGTGAATTTTAACTGTTGATGTTTCTTATCGGCAATTAATTGCATTAATGCTGTGCATTGTATAACTGTTTCGTTAATATCCACCGGTTCTTTATGTAACTTAATTTGCTCAGCCCCAAAATCAAGCACCAGCAACTCATTAATCAGGGTTAGCGAATTACCAAGCGATCTTTCAATCAGCCGCAGGCTCTGCTTTTCATCCTCTTCGGGCAAATCATCATTAAGGATGGTGTCTACCAGGCTGGCAACGCCACCTATCGGGTCGCGCAAGTCATGCGCCACCACTTTTAAAATACGTTCCTTATCGGTATTGCTTTTTTCAAGCTCAACCATTGCAAATTCAAGTTTATCGTTTTGCTCGCTTACTTCACTGTTCAGCAGGCTCAATGCATCATTCTTCTTTTTGCCTTTGCGATAATAATAATACACTAAAGCCACTATAGCCAGGGCCATTACTGAAAGTGCTATAGTTATCCATAAGTACAGATGACTAAGTTCATTATCCTTTTGCAGCAAAATGATATCCATTTGCTGCCCTTTGGCTTTTAGTTCTTTAGAAATGTCTGATGCCGTGTTGGCTAAGCGGGCTTCGTTAAGCGAATCTTTAAATGCAAGGTACCTGTTGTTGAATTTCAACTCCTCCAGCGGCAGGTTATTTTTACCGGCGTAAACAGCCATAGATTTTCGCCAGCCCAGCTCAACTTCATCATTATGGATTGTATCAAGGCTTTTTCTAAGGCTGGCCAGGGTTTCCCTCATTTTTGGGTACTGCTTCCTTAAGTCATAAAGGTCGGCCAGGTACAATTGCGACAGTTGCGCATATTTGATTTCGTTTTTAAAGGTGAGCGCATTGATAACAATATTTTTCTTGATAAACATTTCGGCGCTGTCAAGCTTATTTTGTTTAACAAATACCTGGGCCATATTTGTGATAATGACGCCCCTGCTTACCTGTTTTGAGACATTGTTTTGCACTGCATCGCGGCTAAATTTATCGGAGTCGGCAATTGTTACATGCAGTGCCCTTCGGTAATATGCAAGTGCACTATCGGCATTGCCCTGTTTAACAAAGCCCAAACCAACATTATCCAGGAATTGCTGTTCATAACCGGCCACATATTTATCGGCCGAACATTCCTTCAATTCGTTATAAGCAAGCATGAAATACCGCCTGGCCTCGTCAAACTTTTGCTGCTTATATAATATAAGGCCGATATTATTATCAAGTTTATACCCAATCCTGCATTTATTTCCCGGCCTGTCTGCCAGGCCTTTTATATCGGAGTAGATATTGATAGCTGATGAATAATGCCCGGTTTTAAACAGCAATACAGCTTTATGGATATTGGCCGCAAAATAGTAATTGGTCCACGTGCTGTCTGTTAAGTCCTGGTTTGCAATTATTGCAATGGCTGAATCAACATATGGGGTTGATTGGGCATATTGAGCTTTTAAATCGTAGTAGTTTGAATAAGCCATTAAACGGCCGGCTTTAAGATACGGGGTTTTGTGTTTTTGCGCGCGGTATACCGAATCGGCATAGGGTAGCATTTTTTCGCGGGCTACTATTGATAACCTGTCGGTGGGTGCTAATAGATCTATTTGCTTTTCGGCTTCCGTTTGTTTTTGGCTGTTATTGCATGCGCTAAAAACACAGAAAGTCAATGCCAGCCAACAATAAATCGCCGGGATGAATTTATCAGGGATGAGCAGCTTCACTCCACTAAAATATATATTATTTTAGTTTATTTAAAATTGAGAAAAGGGACTAAATCCTCGCGGTAGACGAAAATAAACAGCTGTGGCTTTAAGCAGCAACAACTGTTTATTTTTAAGCTAAAGATTTACTATGCAGCGGCTAATGAGGGCGGGTTAAATTCTTCAAACGTTTACTTCATCTTCCTCACAAGCAAATTAAAATCGACCCCGGCAACTGCCAATTTTTTCCAAACGCCGTTTTCAAAATGGTAGGTGCCACCGTTAAACAGGCCGATAGCAAAGTGGTTATCGCAATGGTAGTCGTTTAAAAACTCAATGGCCACCAGCAACTCCTTTTTGGCGATGATCTTGTAGGGCTCAAGATCGATACTGATGTGGTGTTTGCCTCGGGTGATGCCGCCTGTAATTTCCTGCTTTGCCAGGTTAGCGCCGGGGGTTACATAATTAAACTCGTAAATGTTTACTTTAAACCGGATAGTGTCGGTGCATTGGCTCTCTACCGTGAAGTTAAATTTTAGCAATTGTACAGGTTTGTGGCCGGCATTCATTTTAATACCAACCTGCTTGCCCTTAACCAAATCGAAGCTGGTGCTTGCCGAACCCGAGCGTTGTTTGTTACCGATGATTTTGGTGTCGGTTTGTGCCTGCGTGGTAAGTAATACGCTTAGTAACAGTGCAGTAACCAGCGTAAGTTTTTTTAGTACCGTAGAGATATTATCCATATAATTTAATTTTTATATGGGCAAGACGAGGGCACAACTGATATGGTTGCATGGAGTGGTGAAAATGGCAAATCAGCCATTCCCAGGCCAAAACTTCATGATGCTTCCAGCTCAGGGCTCCCGGAAACCATTTTTTCAGCATCGCGGCTTATTTCGATATAGGTTTGCTTTGTAACGGGTTTGCTGATAAATTCCCTGACAAAGTCATATTTCAGGGCACGCATCCTGTCACCAAGTGATATTGAGGTGGTAATAATATAGACTATTATCTGTTTACAAAGCGAGTTGTTTAGTTTATTAAGTTCGTCAAGTACTTTCCATCCGTTAACGCCCGGCATTTCCAGGTCAACAAACATCATATCGGGCAGGCAATCAGGGTTTGTTTTGTTGGCATGCAGGTAGTCGACCAGCGGGCTGCCGTTTTCATAGTACGATATATCCTGAAAAACCTTAAACTGGGCCAGGTTAGCCTTTATAATATATTGCTGAACTAAGTCGTCTTCAAGAACAAATAGATTACACATTTATAATTTCCAATTAATTAAATATATTATCTATAACGATTTATTTAGCTGTTTGTTTGCAATTAAAAGCACTCCGTAAAGGGGTAACTGCTCATAAGTGAGTTGAAATGTGATGTCGGATTTCAAGTCTATCCAAAAAAAGAATTTTCTACCGCAGGAAAACAATGGGACTTTGACCCACCAGGCGGTTATGTAGACCATATTAAACGCGATTCGCTCCTATATTTTGCACGGATGTATTTATTTCTATTGGTCAAACCCCACTTAATTTTAAAAAATTCTCAACTATCGCTAATCTCCAGTCTCTAATCACTATCAGTAATTGCCATTTTAAGTGCAAAAATCAAGTTTTATTAAAAATATTATAAAATAATTGTAAATTAATTCGCTTTTATACAAAAACAGTTCATAAATTACGGTTTTTAAAAGTAACTGGTGCTCGTGTTTTAGTTTTTAGGTAAAATGTTATGATTGAATCTGGTTATTTTGATAAATATAGTCCCATAAATGGTGTATGGGACGAAATGTATGGCGCAGATGCGGCCGTTCGCGACCATTATCGCAAGGTGATCGACTATATCTCGGGCGAAAGTGCCGACGATTTGAATAAGAAAGAGGAATTGGCCAAACGCCTGTTCATGAGCCAGGGTATTACCTTCACGGTTTATAACAGCGGCGAGGGCATCGAGAAGATTTTTCCCTTTGATATTATCCCCCGCATCATTACTGCCGATGAATGGGCTTTTGTGGAGCGTGGCATTAAGCAGCGGCTTACTGCGCTCAATCTTTTTTTGAAGGATGTATACCACAACCAATTCATCATCAAAGACGGTATTGTGCCTATCGACATTATCTATTCGTGCCCGCACTTTTTACGCGAGATGTACCAACTGCAGGTACCCTATGATATTTATGTCCACATCAGCGGTATAGATATCATTCGTGATTATGATGGTACATTCTACGTTCTGGAAGATAATCTTCGCACCCCCAGCGGCGTAAGCTATATGCTGGAGAACCGCGAGATCACCAAACGCCTCTTTCCTGATTTACTGCCCCAGTGCGGCGTACGCAGCGTTACGGAGTATCCTACAATATTGTATAAAAACTTGCTGGCATTGTCGCCGAGGCAGATATCAAACCCCACAATTGTACTGCTTAGCCCGGGAATATACAACTCGGCGTACTTTGAGCATACTACGCTGGCCCGCCTCATGGGGGTTGAGCTGGTTGAGGGTCGCGATCTGGTAGTAAATAATCATAAAGTATTCATGAAAACCACCACCGGCCTGCAGCAGGTTGATGTAATATATCGCCGCGTTGACGACGAATACCTCGATCCACTGGTGTTTAATCCATCCAGCATGCTGGGTGTTGCCGGCATTATGGGCGCTTACCGCAAGGGTAATGTGGCCATAGTAAATGCTATAGGTACCGGCGTAGCCGACGACAAGGCCGTATACGTTTACGTTCCCGAAATGATAAAATATTATCTGAACGAGGAACCCATACTTAAAAATGTGCCTACCCACCAATTAGGTAACCCCGACGAGCGCGCCCACGTGTTTAAAAACATAAACACCATGGTAATTAAAAAAACCAATGGCAGCGGTGGCTACGGCATGCTGATGGGCCATGCATCAACAGAGCAGGAGATTGAAGAATATAAACTGGCAGTACTGAAAGACCCGCGCAACTTTATCGCGCAGCCAACTATAAGCCTTTCTGCAGCACCCTGCTACATGCAGGGCGAGTTGCAGCCGAGACGCATTGACCTGCGCCCATACGCGCTTTACGGTCCCGATGGCATCGAAATAGTGCCCGGCGGGCTAACCCGCGTAGCGCTAAAAGAAGGCTCGCTGGTGGTAAATAGCTCGCAGGGCGGCGGGAGTAAGGATACGTGGGTGTTGGCATAGGGGAAGAGAGTCAAGAGCCAAGAGTCAAGAGCCAAGAAAAAAGAGTCAAGAGTCAAGAGTCAAGAGCCAAGAAAAAAGAAAAGACCATAGTCCATAGTTGATAGTCCATGTATTTGATTATGAACAATAAAAATTTTACTATGGTCTATGGTCCATCGACTATGGACTAATTAAATAAATCCGAAATGGAAAATTCGACATCCGAAATTAGAATATGTTAAGCAGGGTAGCAGCAAGTTTTTACTGGTTAAGCAGGTACATTGAGCGCAGCGACGGTATGCTGCGGATGCTGAAGATTAATTACGCATCGAGCCAGGATACCATACAGGAATTTACCTGGGCGCCGGTTATACGCATTTTTGCCGGCGTAGGCGACGAGGAAGAAGCAGGCAAGCTGGATAACAACAGTCGCGCAGTATTAAAGTATATGGTTACGGGCAAAAATAACCCGAACTCGATATTGAATATCATCACACTATCGCGCGAAAATGCCCGCGGAGTACAAGAGCATATCCCCAAGGATTTGTGGCAATGCCTTAATGAGTATTACCATACAGTGAAGGACCCCAAAATTGAAAAGTCCTTACAGCGTGAAGATCCTATCGGGGTGCTTGATGTACTGATTAAACAGGTAATGCTTTATTACGGCACAGCCGAAATCACCATGGAGCGAGGTGAGGGGCGAAGTTTTATGAACATTGGCAAATACCTGGAACGTGCGATACAAAGTGTGGATATATTGGATACCAAGTTTGGCTCGGTTAGTGACAATCCCGATTTGCTGACCGATACCAGCTACTGGAAACACCTTCTGTTATCGCTCGGCGGTTATGAACTGTACTTAAAAACCTACCGCGAAGGCTTCGAGGCC
This sequence comes from Mucilaginibacter sp., assembly GCF_025359345.1. Taxonomy (GTDB): domain Bacteria; phylum Bacteroidota; class Bacteroidia; order Sphingobacteriales; family Sphingobacteriaceae; genus Mucilaginibacter. The sequence continues at coordinate 75,520 of NZ_JANYGQ010000014.1, read as the reverse complement.
AGTAACATACTGGAGCAGGTGGTGCTCAACAACGATTTTCCCCGCTCGGTAATCTACTCGGTAAACAACATCCAGCGGTATTTCGACAGGCTCAAAAACAACAGCAATGCCGACGATTTCCGCGAGTTGAGCTTCCAGATCGGCCGACTGCAAAGCCGTATCAAATATAGCTCGGTAAAAAGCATAGAACAGGACGGGCTGCACCAATACCTGCAGCAAATCCGCAAAGAGCTATATGGCATCGGTAATGCTTTAAATCAACATTATTTTGCGAACTCGTGATTAGAGGGTAGAGACCAGAGATTAGGAGGAAAAATAAAATTACAACTTTTTCAACATTACAACAGCATCACCATGCCCGAATTTGAAATACAACATATAACCCGCTACATTTACGAGGGACCTGTGCGCGACAGTGCCAACCAGATTATCCTGTACCCAATAAAGGACTTGTACCAGGATGTAATTAAGCAGGAACTGATCATCAGCGGTAACCCACCGGTTGATACTTATATTGATTATTATGGCAACGAAGTGGGCAGCTTTACCTATAGTGACCCGCATATGGTGCTCACTATCAACTCAAAAATATTGGTAACCACTAAACACAGGCCGCTGCCCGTGAGCGATATTTTCCCTGCCCAGCAATGGGAAGACTTAAAACGCCTGAAATACGTAGTGCCTTATATCGACTTCCTTCGCCAGGAATATTTCGACGGTATTGAAGAACTAAAGGAAATTGTTGAGGCGGAAAAACTAAATGACGATACGCCATACCACGTTGCCCTGCGTTTTTGCCAGTACGTGTACGATAACTTTACCTACATAAAAGGAGTAACCACATTCGATACACAGTTGGACGAAATATGGAAACTAAAAGCAGGCGTTTGCCAGGATTTTGCCCACATACTGGCCGAAATGCTGCGTATGGTTCAAATCCCTGCCCGCTACGTTAGCGGCTACATCTGCACCAGTCGCAACAACATGCGCGGCGAGGGCGCCACTCATGCCTGGACCGAAGCCTACATTCCCGACTACGGCTGGCTCGGTATCGACCCAACTAACAACTGTGTAGCCAACGAGACCCACGTACGCCTGGCCGTGGGCCGCAACTTTGCCGATTGCTCGCCCGTTAAGGGGGTTTACAAAGGTTCATCAGGCCACAAGCTGGAAGTAGCCGTTTCCGTCGACGACGAGAATGTACTGAACAATAACGATGTAGTTGAACACTCACCCATATCAGCCATGAACTCCGCCGCACAAAAAAACAGCTACCAGCGCCATTTGGAAATTATGCAGCAACAACAACAGCAGCAGTGAGGAAGTGGCGGTAGAGAGTTGCAGTAGTAGTCAAAAAGCATCACACTCAAGATCAAGCCAACTGCGCCGCCGTTATTTTACCTATCTGTAAATTATAGGTTAAAAAGTCAAAATGATTCCAGGCTGTTAGCAGCTTCCCGTCTTTAAATTGCCCAATAGAGGTACCTGTAAACTTTACCGGCGCCCCGCTTTTTTTATGCACAGCCTCAACCAGGCACAGCGAAACTACAAAGTCATCTTCGGCAATATTTTTGTCGACAGTGACTTTAATATCTGTAAGGTCGTTGCTGAAACTTTCGTAAAACTCTCTGAAAGCGTCAATGTCAACCAGCGGCTCGGGGCCAAGGCCATAAGCTTTCACGTCAGGATGTAACATTTCGTCAATAACACCGGCATTGCCATTGTTCCACAACTCGGTGTACCAACGGTTCATAAAGTCTTTATTTTTCATGGTTTGGATGAGTTTAGGGTTTTTAATTTGGTTAAGCTAAAGTACTGATAATAAATGCATAAAACCAAATAAAAACCTATCACAACAGGTCTTAAACCGACGACAAACAATGACCAAATGACTCGATGACCTGTTTAAAGTTTATTAAACACCCCCAACCCCGTACACGCATCCCAGCCTGCCCCGGCATCATATCCCTTATTGCCATCGGCAGTGCGGTTGTTACCGCTGGTTATATCGCGGCATAGCGATGGGTTGGCGTATAGCTTTGGGTTGATAAATCCTGCCCATTTGCTACTTTGCTGGTTAAGACAGGCAATGAGGCCTGCGTATAAGGGCGCAACGGCGCTGGTGCCACCAATAACCATTTGCTGTCCGTCAACCAGAACAACGTAGCCTGTATTTGGGTCGGCGTTGCCGGCGACATCTGGCACGCCGCGACCATCATTGTTGGTACCAATAGCTTTGGGCACGTTGGCATTCTTTTGATAATCGGGTAAAGGGAACACATTACTTACTCCTCCACCGGTTGCCGAGTTTACAGAATCGTGCCAAACAGTTTCGGATGTAATGGTATTACCGTTTGCTTTTAACGATGTACCACCACAGGCCAACACATAAGGACTTGAAGCCGGGAAATCAACATGCACGTCGCCGCCTTTTATGCCATCGCTCGAGCCATTGTCACCGGCTGCTGCGCAGATGGTAACACCCAGCGCGGCTGCGCCTTTAAATGCCTCGTTATACGTGTTTAGCGACTGTGCAGTCCAGGCTACTTCGGCGCCGCCCCAGCTTATGGAAACCACCGAAGGTTTATGGGTTCCATCATGCACCGCTTTTGTTATTGCATCCAGGAAGCCCTTATCTGTATTGGGGCAAAAATAAACCACAATTTTGGCGCCCGTAGCTACCGCCCCGGCCACCTCAATATCCAGCATCACTTCGCCGTCGGCACTATCGGCAGTGCTGGGTTTGTTTTTCCCGCCATCAACCGAAATTGCTTTTACTGATGGTTTTTTAATGCCGAGGCCTTTAAAATACGCTGTTAAATCTTTTGTGCGGTAGCCGCCGCCCAGCTCAATTATGGCAATGGTTTGGCCTTTACCGTTAAATCCGGTCGGGAAACCATATATCTGAGCTAGCCGGGTGGGGGTAAATGAGTTACTTACCTTGGCCGACGGACTAATCCCGCCCTGCCCGTCCAACGCCTTAAACATTGGCCGCGCTACCTTGCGGTTGTCCAGCCCGAAAACGCCTTCAATTATATCTGACAGTGACTCAGGGATAAAAATATCGCCTTTCCTCACCCTGATGTCGTCGCCGTGCGAGTCTACTGCTTTGGCAAGGCTTACGCCAAAAGCTGCCTCCATATTGGCCACGCTGCCCCGTAAAATAACGCTGCGGCGCGGCAGGCTAACCTCAACCGTTTTCAGTTTGTACTGGTGGGCAAAAGCTTCCACCTGGTCCACATCCTTTTGGGACGAGCCAAACTCTTTTTCGTAATCGGCATGGCCAATCTGTTTGCCTTCGCCTAAATGCGCTTCGATAGATTTTTTGCGGCGTACCCGAACGGTAACATCAATAAACTGGCGGCGGTTAACTTTAGCAGTGGTTTCGCCCATGTGGGCCTTTTTGTAGCTGCCTGCTAGTGCAACTTTGTCTAATGTTTTCATGCTTAGGTATTTAAGAAATAAAGCTACAACTATTTTTGATTAACTGTGAATTAAGTTTTATTTTTTAGTTAAGGGAGGTTAGTCCATAGTCCATGGATGATAGACCATAGCTGGTGGGGATAGAGCGACCATTGCAGGCATTAGAATTTTTCCGACCCATTGGTTGAAAAAAATGCCTAATTGGTTGAAATACGCAACTTTTTTGTATCGCCCGGCCTTTGGCATGCGTAAGGATTGAAAAGAATTTTTATGAAAAGAATAGCAATTTTTATGCTCGCTGCAGTATTGGCAAGCGCCTGCAAAAAGGAAAAACATACGCCCGATTTAACCGGAACCTACACCGGGGTATTTAAAGCCTCACTTGTTAATACTACCCTGCCGCCGGTAGACCAAAACTTGGTGCAATTAATCATTTCGGGCAATACTTTTAAGTCGGGCATTGGCGTTGGCTATATTACGGTGGGTAGTGGCAACCTGCAAATCAGCACCGGTGTTTTAAATTTCACCAATAACCAATTCTTTCCTGACAATACATCGGTTAACACTTCTGCCGTTTTAAATAGCAGTTATAATTATACCGTTAAGGGCGATAGCTTGATGCTTAGTAAAACATCAGTTGATGTAATCTATACCTACAAATTTAAAAAGCAGTAGTGCGTGTGAAAAGGTTATGAAGCGCTAACATTCGCGTTGCCCCAGGGCCTGTCAAAGTCTGCGAGAGACCCTGCGGCAACGCGAAACGCGAGAATTATTGCTGCGGATTAACCAAACCCGGCAAAACGCCAACATCCGATTTGTGTTTTACTTGCCTGGGATGTCTTGCATCCAGGTAGTCATGAGCATGCTCGTGCTGGTAATTGGCGGCCAGGGCAGCAGTGCGCATGCGGCTCAAATAATACCAAAGGCCTGTACCGGCGGCCAGTACTCCTGCAACAGCCGCACCTACTACTAATGGACTGATTTCGTTATTTTGAAATAGATTTTTCATAATATGTGTTTTTAATACTAACAACAACAATGGCTTTTAGTTGTAGTTTTTTTTAAATGTGTTTGTCTAACGCCAAAAACAACAAAGGCCAATCTTACGATCGGCCTCGATGTTATAAATCTCAATTTTATCTATTCAAAATATTCAGAGCAATTTAGTTCCTGCTGGGGAAAATGCCTTCCAGTGTAATTATGTAAAACATAGACAGGTAAGGGTCGCGTATTGAAATGGGCTGACCACCACCAGTGAAGGTTGTAGAACCCGATCCCATAACCACGTTCGGGGCATTTGTGGCATAAGTTTTTAACTGCACAGCGTTAGGTCCGGAACCCGTGCCCGGGCCCGCAGCAAGGTAGGTGGAGCCGCTTGGTGCCCCTGTTGTGCCTTGCCCCGCGTATGCCGTTAAGTTATGCGTATGCGAAGGTAACTGGTTTACGGAGAGCGTAACCGTTTCCGAGCCACCTATTTGCCCCTCAACATAAGGCGGTAATCCCGGCCCCTGGCCCTGCCCTACAACTGTACGCCCGCGAAGGTCAGGGAGGGCAAACGTGGTTTGGCCGTTACCTCCGTACGTAGTGCCCAGTAGCGAAAATAATGCCGTGTTTTGTGCTATTGATAATATTTGCCCTTCGCATGAGGCAAAGCCGCGCGGCGCAAAATTACCCGCGAACATGAATACCATTGCTAAATCAGCTTCCATAATAATAATAATAATTTTTAGGTGAGGTGTTTTTTTTTTAACCAGTTGAATATAAAAGTATTATTTCAAAAAAAAATAAAATATTAAAAATATTTACGTACCGTTTTCTGGTGATTTTTGCGCTGCTATAACGTTCGGCGGTGACGACGACCCGATCGCTAAAAGCATCCGCACTAACCTAAATGCAGGCCATCCCGATATAAATTGCGCTGGCATATATCAATTGTCCCTGTGCTTCTCTTTCCTTTTAAATGATGCTAATACTTATATTTGCAGCCATTACGCGGCAGTTTAACTATGGATATTAGCTAATGGGAAAACCCAATATATTAACCACATTTGATTCGATGAAGGATGCTAATTGCGGTTATTTTTCTTTCGGTAAAGGGCTTGGCGATGCCATTATCAGGCAAAATAAAGGCAGATTCAATTTGAATTACTATCTATCCAAACTAGCGTCTTACTCTTTTGATAAAAAGGTAAATGTTGTTTACCTGTCAAGGCTGCATAGAATTTTCTTTCCCGGCTACAACAAATTTGATGTCGTTCACTTTACAGACCAGACGTGCCGCTTACGGCCAGGTAAGGTAAATGCAAAGAAGATTTTAACTATTCACGATATCAATAAAGTCCACATAAAGCAGAGCAAACCGCACCGGATAAAAGCACATATCAATAAGATCAAAAAGTTAATATCGGAGTGTGATAAAGTAGTTACGATTTCGAAGTTTGTTGAACAGGATATTCTGCATTATATTCCGGAGGCCAGGAATAAAATCAGCGTGATATACAACGGTGCCGATAAGCTCCTTGTTCCGGATAATTACACGCCCACCCACTTGCCAAAAAGGCCTTTTTTGTTTACTATCGGTTTAATGTCTGTTCAAAAAGGGTTTCATTTTTTGCCAAACCTTTTAGCGAATAATGATTTTGAGCTGGTGATTTCAGGAATCGAAACACCCCATAAGAAAGTGATCATTGAAGAAGCTAAAAGATTCGGCTGTGAAGATCGTTTGATTATAACCGGCCCCATTTCTGATGATGACAAGGCCTGGTATTATAAAAATTGTATGGCTTTTGTTTTTCCCTCAAGGGCAGAAGGGTTTGGTTTGCCCGTAATAGAAGGGATGCATTTCGGCAAGCCGGTATTTCTATCGAAATTCACGTCTCTGCCAGAAGTTGGGGGCGACGTTGCTTACTACTTCGACAATTTTGAACCGGAACATATGCAAGGTGTTTTTGCCGAAGGAATGAAAGATTTCCGCGCCAGGAACCGTGAAAATGAAACAATGCTGCATGCCGGCAAATTTACCTGGGACAATGCCGCGGACCAGTACCTTAAATTATATGAGGAATGTTTGCGCGGTTAAAACAAAATAAAAAAGATGTTTAAAAGAAAAAGTTCAATAGAAGCGCTTTGGTTGAAATACCGCGATAAAGACCAGTATAGAAAATATAAATGGGAGCTAAAAAACTATACCGAGCAAGAGGTTTTAAACTTTTTCACAGGGGCCGACCGTTTAGATACACAGGAAAAAATCATAGCTGCTGCAAAGCAGGATAAATTGCTGAATATAACCCATAGCGGAAACGTTGGCGATATTATTTACGCATTACCGACTATCAAAAAAATTCACGAGGTTACCGGGGTGCCCGTTAATTTATACTTGCGTTTAGACAGGCCGCTGCCTGCACCCATCTTTAGCAATACGTCGCATTCTATGGGCGCCGTAATGATAAACGCCAAAACAGCCGGCAAATTAATTACACTTTTAGACACGCAGGATTATATAAACAAAACAGAGGCTTACAGCGATCAAAAAATACATATCGATTTAGATTTTTTTCGTTCCAGAATACTGCCTTTAAACAATGCCAACATTGCCAGGTGGTGCAGCTATATCACCGGGGTTACGCCTGAGCTTTGGAAGCCCTGGCTTTTAACACAACCGGATACATCGTTCAGTGATAAAATAGTTTTATCGAGAAGTGAGCGGTACAGAAACTCAACCATAGATTACTCGTTTTTAAAAGACTATAAAAATGTCGTTTTCATCGGCGTAAAGTCGGAATATGAAGACATGAAGAAATCCATACCCGATTTAGAGCTGTTCCACACTGAAAGCTTTTTGGAGATGGCGCAAATAATTGCCGGCTGTAAGTTTTTTATTGGCAATCAATCGTTCCCCTATTCGCTTGCCGAAGGCTTGAAAACACCGCGTATATTAGAAGCGTACTATCATGTACCGCATGTTATTCCGGAAGGTGAAAATGCGCACGATTTTTACTTTCAGCATCATTTTGAATCGTTGGTAAGCCGGTTAGATAAAGGAGATACAGTAAAGTAGCGCTTGCTTTATAACGGATTTATTTTGAACCGGTAAATATCATAGGTACTGGGAAGATTAAAAAAGCGCTGGAAAGTGCGATTCCCTCCCATGGGAGGGAGGAGGGAGGGGTTTCTACGCCATTCTCTTACGCTTGATTGTCAGTGTTATCAAAGTCCAAGAAACCCCACCCTTCCCCGCCCCAAGGCGGGATTCGCACAGGCCACGGCTTTTAAAAGAATCTTCCGAACACCCATGCTGTAACTATCAACAACAGCCTCAGGCCCTGGGGTTATGCCTGTTCTTGTACCTGTGCAAAATATACCTGGCACAGGTTACTAACCCGAAGTTTTTTAGGATCAATCCTGCCTTGCCTTGCTGAAATGGCTTGTCTATCGTTACCCCCGACAGGCCGGTATGGTTGAATTTAGCGATCACAAAATCTTTATAAATAAAATGGTATTCAGCATCGCCGCAAAGTGTGAGCGTAAGGGCAAAATCTGCTGATATCTTATACCTGGTATTGTAGGTATATTTATCAAATACCGATTTTGGAAACATCATTGCCTGGTGATACGGGCCAAATTTCGCAAACTGGTACCGGGATAGTTCCCCCAGCCGTTTGGCGCCGTCGGCGAATACGTTTGCATAATATATGGCCGTTTTGTCCGCCAGGCATCTTGCAAAGTTTGTAAAATCAGGCAGCAGCTCATCGTCTGCTCCAAGAAAATAAACCCAATCGCCAGTAATATGTTTTAAAGCTTTATTCATGGCATCATAAACACCGGCATCCTCCTCACTCATCCAGAAAGCAATTTTACTATTGTTTCGCTTTATTATTTCTATTGAATTATCGGTGCTGTTACCATCAACAATTACTATTTCGATATTGGAATATTCCTGTTCAAAAATGCTGTCTAAACACTGCTGTAAGGTTTTTCCTGCATTGTAGGTGACGATAACGATAGAGATTTTAGGGAAATAAGATTCAGCTGTAAATTGATTTGAGTCGTTCACCATCGTTTATTGATGCTATAATTATAGATTACCGGCTATCACCGGCTAATCTTTCAAAGGTAAAAGTATTTTAATGAAGGGGGTAAAACAATTGGAGATAACCGTTATATCATCCCGTCCAAGCAAGCTGCCGCGCTCAGCGCCTGCAAAGCGTTCCATTTTTCTGCGGAACGTGTTGGAACACTGCTGAAACATGCTGATTATCAGCAATATTTAGTTTTGTCCTTTTATAATCCATTAATAATCAACATATTAATTGGGGGTTTACAGCCGGGGTTTACAGTATAGTCTGGCTAGCTGGTAGATTGCTGGAATCCAATATGTTATAAAATAAAAGGCCTTTACACCTGTAAACCCTCCGCCGGTTCAAGTGTCCCGCTGAACCCAATCCCTGGTCAGCGTCCCGCTGACGTCACCAAATAATATTCAGCGGACTTTCCGGGTTGGCACTGCTGTACCAGTACTCATGCGCCGAACCCACAAATCCGGCTCTTACCTGGTTTTCGTGCGTGTAATCAATTTCCCCGTCTCCACAAGGCCTGTAGTATAACGACCCTGCGGTGGATAAACATTAGGGTGTGCAATAAATCGCCGGGTTAGTTACGAGGGCGGGCTTTCGGTTCTCACAAACGTAGCGGCGGGGCGTCCTTGACAGACCCTGCGAGGACAAAAACGCTTGCTGCAGCAGGGCTGGCGCCTTGCGGTAGCGGAAGAACAACGCTTACAGCAGCAGGGGTACTTATTGGCATTTAAAACGATAGCTGTAGTCTAAAACTAATTCCATAGATATCCGTTGACATTAGCTACGGACAACAGGATTTATGCATCCTTTTCATTACAAACTTTAAAAAACAACATTCCTAAGTCTGTAACACGAACGGTTGTAATATTATAAACTGCTGTTATGGGATCTCTTTGTACGGGTGCGATAATTCCAAAATGCGTGTTTTTCGACACTTCAACCGAAGTAACGCCTCTGGCTGAACTAAACTCCTTTAAAATTCCTAATCTAATAAGATTTTCTATCTCAAATTGCTTAAAGTCGCTATGACGGATGTCGGGCTGTTGTGCAGTTGCTGATTGCAATTTTTTACGCGCGCTTGTCAAATTTTCAAGCTTTTCTTCAATCCCATCGTAATGTTTCAAAAGTTGCTTTTCAGACTGAGTAGCATTTTCGTACAAATTTGAATCGTCGATATTATGTATTTGTGCTGCAAGTTTCCCTCTTTCCTTTTGAAGGCTTGTTTGTGTATCAAAAAAAGACTGATCAAATTCATTAGAGGCTTTTTCAGCAGCAAGCTTTTGCTTAGTGAATAACTTTACAAAGTCATTTACTTTTTGAAATTCAGACGATGAAAGTTGACTTAGTATGTATGGGAACACATGGTTTTCGATATTTTGCTCAGAGTCAACCAAGTTTCCTAATAATATTGCCCATTTATCCTGTAAATACTCGTCTTCTTCTAAAGCGGCATTTTCAAGCAATGGACAGAGTAATTTCAAGGAAATTGCCTTTGTGGAAATACCTGCTTTTTCGCAATAGACTTTTGATTTATTTAAAATCCTTATTTGGTTCTTAAATTTAAAATAAGTGACTTGATCCTTAATTAATAATCCGGCTTCCTCAATGGATGGCATTATTAATTTATCAAGAAAGTCTTTAGCTATATCGATAGCTTTTTCGACTGCTTTTGAAGTGAAATCAACTTTAAACGATTTGTTTTCTTTTGCCACTTGGAGAGGTTTATCCTAACCCAAATATAAATTAATAACTTAATCTTTTGTCTGTTCAGTCTAAGAAACCGCCTTATGTGAAAAGTCTCGAACTAGTAAGTGGATATTAACTTACTATGCCATGCTCGATATCCAAACACGGGTCATAAAGCCGAAGCTGTGCGGCGGCGGAAAATCGCTTGCGGTAGCTTGGGGCTTGGGATGGCGAAAAAAACGCGGCACCGGAAGGAAATAAATCATAATTAGCTATTAATGAAATTATTATTTATATTTATAAAATAAACCTCCTACCTAAACTAAATTATGATTACACTCTTAACAAATGCTATTCAATTACAATCGTTGATTGAATTTGATTATGAAGGCGGCCTTCGAATTGTTGAACCTTATTGTCACGGAATATCTTTAAAGGGTAATCATGTATTAAGAGCGTTTCAAGTTGACGGCTATTCATCTACAGGAAAAATGGGATGGAAGCTATATGATATCTCAAAAGTTGAGCTTATAGTAATTAGAGAAGATTCCTACATCGAGATTAGACCGGGTTACAGCAGAGGCGATAAAGGAATGATCAGCATATATCACGAGCTCTAAATATTACGAATGATACTTAAAGAACTATCAATCGAAGGATATAAATGCTTTCGAGATTTAACTGTGGTACCATTTCACAATTTAACCGTTCTAATTGGTGAGAACGATAGTGGAAAGTCTACAATTTTAAAAGCGCTTGGATTGTTGTTAGGTAGAACAGCCCAGCAGGATGAAGATTTTTTCAACTTAAATGGAATAGAAGTAAACGAATTTTGTTTGTCCGGGAATTTTAAAGTCAATCCTGATAATGTCCCAGAAAGCATTAAATTTTTCGTTATTAACGACAATTTCACTCTGAAAAAAATATTCACTAAAGGGCAGGCTTTTAAAACGTATACGTTAAAGAATTCTTTGGCCGATATTGACTTAGAAAATTACCTAAGTTTAACTGCCCAACCCACCAAGGATTTACTAGTTAAATATGAATTGCCGGCTCATCCAACGCAAGAAACTAGACGGGAGGAATTAAAAGTTTTTATTGAAAATGAAGGGGATAATCTTCCCAAAACAATAAATGAGGTCGAATTAATTTATAATACGATAAGCCAAGTCTTACCCTATTATCAATACTATGGTAGCCATGCTTATGGAAACCCGCAAGCGTTGGTTAAAACCACTCTTGATAATATCGTCAGGAATCAGTTTTATGATGAACACGGGGAACTTAGATTAGCATCAATCAGAAGTATTAGAAACAGGGTGCTCCAAAAACTCAATTCCAGTATAGAAAAAAACTTACTTGTAAACATTCAAAAATATAATCCCAAGATAGCTAATATTCAAGGAAGAATAAATCTTGATTTCGGGCAGGGTCTAAATTTTCAAGGCCTTGAATTAGATGAGGGACAAGGGTTTAAGTTAGTTGATCAAAAAGGGGAGGGGTCAAAAAAGCGGCTATTCCTTTCAATACTTGAATGGGATAAAGAAATTCAAATAACTTCTCAACAAAATCGACCTATAATTCGAGCATATGATGAGCCTGACTCAAACTTGCATTATGACGCACAGCGAAAAATGTTTTATGCTATTTCAGAGGTAGCAAATAACCCGAAAGTAAATACTCAATCTATAATTGCTACACATTCTTTAACCATGATTGACAGAGCACCGTCAAACAGTATAAATCATATTGTTCAAGATGCTGGCATATCATCGATAAATTACCTAAAGACGGATGGTGACGCTGATATTCAGACCTTTTTAGACGAGGTTTCAGTTGTTGGTGGTGTCAAGAATAGTAGCATATTTTACGAAAAATGCTTCTTGATTGTAGAAGGTGATAGTGAAGAAGCCAGTATTGGCAAAATTTATAAAATTTGGTTTAATCGAACGTTGTCGGAAGATGGCGTTGTGCTAATAAATTTGCAGTCAAATGGCGCTTGGTTTAATTTTTTGAAGCTGCTAAGGAAAAACAAAAAGGCGAGCACTGTAATGTTATTGGATTTTGACACGCAAAATCCGGAATGTGGAGCTTCTGTCACAATTGAAAAATTAAATCAAATAGGATTTGATGCAGACTTTCTTGCAAACCACGTTTTTTTTGCAGGTATACAAGAGTTTGAAGACCTGTATCCAGATCACAGGATTAGAGAGACATTTAATATTTTATATCCTCGACCAACAAAAATAAAATGGACTTTGAAGGATATTCAAAAGCTTAGAGCTGATTATCCAAAGATTTCAAAAGGATTTGATAAAGAAACTCTTAAATTTATCGCTCACCATCATCAGAGATATAAAAAGCCTGAATTTGCTTCTAAAATTACTGACCTAATGACGGAAAAAGAGATAAAAAATATCGACGTTCTTCAAAATTTATTTCACAAAATTGGCCAAATATTAAATTGAGTGTTTTCTTGCAGGGGCGACAGTTGGGAATTCAGCGCTCTTGGGTCGCATGTCATTCTCGCGGTAGGATGGGCGAAAAATATTTTATAATTTCTTTGATATTAATAATAAACAATTAAATATATTTTGCATTTTAATATTTATTATTTAGTTTTAAATAGCCAAACTTTATTAACCTAATTATCACAAGGCTAAAGTATAATTGATTTGATAAATTAAAATAGACTGTTTTCACGGGACTAACTGGTCGTTTGTAAATTAGCTTCGCTAAGATGCAGCCGATTTACCCTAGGAGAACTGTCCATTATTGCCTAAACCCATTCAATCTTATATACGATAGCCCTAACCCTTATGTAAAATGAAAAAGCTGTTATTATTTAGCACCGCCATGTTGCAGGTTTTAGTCTGTCTTGCTTTTAATACTGGCACTTTGAAGAAGGACACCAGTTCTTTTACCATTTATCAGGGCTCAAAACTCTTATATTATGTAGAAAATAATTCTGGAGAAAAAAATCAGTTCTTAGTCCCATTAATCGAAACGGAGTTAAAGAAGTTGAAAGATAAAACTGACCCGAACAAGGGGAACTTATTTAGCGAAGTCCAAAGTCTAAATCTTTTTCTTTCTGCACAGCAGGCTAATGGAACACTAACTGCTGCGATTAATATTTTTAATAAAAACAATGTATTATTTAAGTCTAATAAAAATTCTATCGAAGAAAATAAATTGGTTGTGAAAAACCTAAGAGATAAAGATTGGTTCCTGAAAATTAATATAAATATTCTTAATAATTTAATAGAATATCAATTCGTCTTATTTAAAGTGGGTAAAGCCACCCGTAATCAAATCCCCTACTTAGAACAGCAAAATTACAGAACTATATCGGTATTTGTTGACCCTTTATCCACTAACTACAAGGATAAAATCAAGAATGTCTTGAGGCAAATTATTACTGAGGCCAATGAACCTCCCATTCCTTTGTTATTATTCCAGGGACAAGTAATAAAGGACACAATTTTTGCTGGACGCGGCCATAATACTTTAACCGCAGATGCTCAAGATAATGATTCTTCGCCTGATCAATTAACCTATAAATGGAGGCTTTCTCAAACTGGGTCATTATTTGAATATAATAAATCTGGAAAAAATTTGGACCTTGATTGGGATGGGAGTTACGAAATGAATGTACTATTAACAGTAAGTGATGGAGTGAACAACAATTTAAGAATGTTTACCTTAATAGTTAGAGACAAACCTATTATCTCCATTCAATATCCTTATGATAACGCGAATACCGATTATGAAAATAATATTTATCATTTATATTCATACCATCGATTTTTTAAATTAAATGATTTTATGGGACTAATAAATATAACGGCGAAAACCAATACGCGCTCAAAGAATGTAGAATTAAGTCCGAATTTCTCAACGTTAATTCCGGAGGTTAGGGTTATTACTAATACGCCGGAAAAAGAACCGCTTGCATTTTCAACAATTAAATTCAGTAAAATTGATGAGGATTCAATAAGTAACTACAAAGAAAGAATTATCCCCACTTTACAGGCCACAGAAACTCCGTGGCAACTTACTGACGAACGTAACTTATTTAAGTTTAAAATCGACAGTACCAAACCATTTCGGCCTGAAAAAAAATTGATCCCCCCATACTTTATCCACTCATATACTCTTTATTCAAATACCCGATCAACTCAAAATATTAAAATACCAACTACAAAATCTTTTAAAATAACGGCCATTAATCGTAACAATCAAAATAGTGAAGATTTTCAAATTCAATTTCATAAGGTTTCAAGACTGAATTTTGTTTTTGACGAGTCGTTATCTTTAATACTGGGTAAAATTTATGGGCACAACAAATACTTAATTTCAATTGGAGCCGGTTTTGATTATAACATTATACCTGTTCTGTCGATAGAAGGGCTCTTTGGGGGATTAAACCCGACCACGTCTGATACCGTTTACACCAACTCACATTCAAGCTACCCATATTACTATAAAATAACAGGGAAGTTATTTCTGTTAAATTATAAGAACAAAGCAAAGGGGCTTTTCACGATATCTTATCTTCATAGAGAATCGTTTAGTTTTACTCAAAATAAGCAGGTGGTATATTATGGCTATCATTCCAGGGTGGGTTTAGGATTTTCACTACAAGCACCGTCCAGTACCTCGTATCACTATGAGCCAGTCTCAGTAGCCTTCTCTTTTTCTTTTTATCCAAAAACGGATGATTTTACGTCAAATTGCATTGAAGCAGGATTGAAATGTATAGTTAATTTAAGGAAAAAACAAAAAATCAATTAAGGTCTCAAGAACCAGTTTATTGTTAAATAGTGGTGGTATTATGTTGTGCTATAGATAAATTGGTAAAAAAAAACGGGAAATGATTGAATGTAATATTTTCACTTTAGTTGTTTAATTATCTTGTCGCATATATTTTTAATGTTTTTGCTAACGATCAACTCGACCTGATTTTGGAGATTTATTTCAACACTGTTTTTGTCCATTAACGACACTTGATCTAATTGCTGATTTGATACCAGAAATGTTTCGTTGTTGAATTTTCCAAATACCTGACCTCTGGAAAGATATTCTTCATTGCCGTCGTGATGGTCAACCAGATTGTCTTTTTGATAAAAAAACCTTATCACTAATGTTCCAACAGAATCATTTTTGAGCTTTTGCCTAAGCTCTTTTTCTATATCTTTAGCAATAGGTTCGGAAACATTAGAAAGAATTTTTAACGATTTTTTTTTCTCGTGACGGATAGTAAGCGTATCTAAGGAAATATCACCGTTGTTGTTTATACTTTGAGAGAATGAAGCGATTTTAGATTTTCGAAAAGATTTATAAGAAAAAAATAATCTACCGGAAATGTCTTCTTTGCTTGTGTAAAGCGTAAATTTTCCATCGCCATCTGAAGTTGTTACAATTGACTTTGTAGAGTCCTGTTCGTCATCTGAAACGAATCTAACCATTGTGTTTTCAATCCCCTTACCAGCTTTATCAGTTACCGTTCCACTTAATATAAACTTTCCTTTATGTTGGTGCAATCCGAAATAAAGAAAAATAAGGCCTGATACAATAAGCAAAAATCCAATCTCTTTGGTTACGATTTTTTTTCCGTGTATATCTATCGTAGTAGAGCTATTTCGACCAGCACGGATTAGGATAAAAATGATTCCAGTAGCAATAAGGCCGATACCTACACAGTTGAAAATAATGTCTTGTGAATCCATGTGAATAAGGTTTTTATAAATCTAAAAAACAACTTATATATTTCAAAATTTTTAAACGTTTTTTACTAAACACCTTGTAAACGGAGCAAGTCGATTTTTCCCTCACTGCCGCCTCACCGCTACCCCAAGCGTTTTTCCTTTTTCCCTGCTGCATAGGCTCCAGGCTAGTAGCCCGCTGCCAGGTAACAAAGTAACGAGTAACCTCCCTGTTAATCACCATAACATAAAAAACGATATAAACGCTGACACCATTTTGTCAGCACTTTTCGCATTTTTCGCAATGGTTTTCAAGCAAAAAACAGCCATAACAACCCGGGAACACACTTTTCGCCAAAAATTATTCACTACTTACTGTTCCACCCTGTTCCTTGTGTTTCACTGTGCACAGGAACGTTTCAACGCACAAAAAAAGACCCGCCATCACCGGCGAGTCTTTCCTCCAAAATATCTAAAATTCCTAAAAAATCAACCTTTCCCCTTCACAACCCCACCCGCAGGCGCAGCGCCACCACCGGCACCCGGCGCAGCACCACCGCCGCCGTTTTCATCCGGCGTATTATCCTGGTCCTGTTGTTGGTTGTTGTCCTTTTTGTCTTTACGTTTTTGCGGTATGCCGTTGTTGCCAAAGCGCCAGCTTAGGGTCACCATGCCGGTGCGGGTGCCAAAGCGGCGTTCGCTCACGGTGCTGCTGGTAAAGTAAGGCGTATTGTAATTTATATCCGAGCGGAATTTGCGGCTGTTAAATATGTCGCGCACGTTGCCGCCCAGGCTAAGGGTTTTGGTAATATCGTATTTAACGCCGCCGTCCAGCCCGTACATGGCGCGCATTTTGCCCTGGGGTATTACCTGCGGGGCCTGGTAGTCGCCGCGCAGTTGTATGCCCAGTTTTTTAAAGGGTTTCAGGTTGCCGGTAAGGTTGGCGTTCCAGGCGTAGCCGCTGGTGGTGGCTAAGTTAAAGGCCGCGTCGCCGTCAATATGGCGGTAGTAAACGTTCACGTTGGCGGTAAGGTCCAGTATCGGGCTTGGGCTCACCTTGGCAATCAGCTCGTAACCGGCGTTCGAGGCGCTCTTTATGTTCTGGAACGTAGTGAGCGAGGTATCGATATTTGTCGGGCTCAGCGGCGTGGTAATGCGCTGTATAACCCCGTTGGTAAGCCTGTAGTAAAGCGACGAGGTTAGCGTAACGCCGGTAAAGTAGTTAATATAGCTCAGTTCAAACGCGTGGGTGTCTTCCGGCCGCAGGTCCGGGTTACCTTGCTGGTAGTTCAGGCGGTCGCTCTGGTCAACAAACGGCGATAGCTGGCGGTCGCGTGGGCGTTGTACGCGGCGGGTGTAACTCAGTTGCAGGGTTTGGTTTTCGCTCAGCTTCTGGCTTAAAAACACGCTGGGATACAGGCGCAGGTAGTCCTGCTTGTGCTGCTCGGTCACGCTGTCGGTAAGCGAGGTGCGGATATGCGAATCCTCCAACCGCAAACCCACCTGCAGACCGAAATTGCCAAACTGGTGCTGGTAATTGGTGTAGGCGGCGTTTATGTTTTCTTTATAAATAAAGCGGTTGCTCAAAAACGGGTTGTAATCAAAGCTGCCGCTGGTGTTGTTAAGGGTATCGACAATGTAGTTATTGTCGCTGTTATTTATTTGGCTGCGCAGGCCGGCTTCCAGCTTGCCGTTGGTGAGGGGCAGCGTAAAATCGGTCTGGAAGTTCCAGTTATGGCCGCGACCAACCGTAGTATTGTTTTGCTGCGATTTGCTGTAGGGCTGCGGCAAAGTATAATCGTTGTACTCGGTCAGCAGGTTATCAAAATTGTTGTTCTTATCGGTGCTGTAGTTTACGTTGGCGGTAAGCTCTTCGCCCTTCTTTTTGTATTTGTGGTTAAAGTCGATGTTAAAATCAATATCGGTACCAGTTCCGTGCGAAAAATTATTTTGGTTGATGCGCTGCAACAGGCTATTGTTCTGGCTGATCAGCGTACCGCCGGTTTGCGTGCGGTCGCGGTCGCGGATGTTGATGTTATCCGAAAAGCCCAACGTGGTTTTATCATCAAGGTTGATATCAATGCCGCTGCGGATGTTATGCCCCGTAAACGTAAACGATTGGTTTTGAATTTGATTCTGGCTTTGCAGCAGGGTATCCCCCACGTTGGTCAGCTTGTTGGAGAAGCCATCGCCAATGCGCGTGCCCTTGCGGAAGCTGTAGTTGGCATATATGTTCACCTTGCTGTTTTGGTAAGCAATGGCGGCGTTAGTATTTACAGTGTTTTGCGTACCCACCGTTGCCGAAACCGACCCGGTAAAGCCCTTCTGCGCATTCTTTTTCAGCACAATATTGATGATCCCCGACTGCCCCTCCGCATCGTATTTCGACGACGGGTTGGTAATCACCTCAATGGTCTCTATCGCACTCGCCGGTATCGACTGCAAAATATCCGCAATATTCCCGCCCGTCAGCGCCGACGACTTCCCATTGATCAGCACCTTCACACTGGTCGACCCGCGCAGGCTCAAATTGCCATCCACATCCACCTGTACCGATGGCACATTCGCCAGCAGATCCGTAGCCGAGCCGCCCTGGCTCACAATGCTTTGTTCCACATTGAACGATTTTTTGTCGATACCCAGCTGTATCTGGCTTTTTTGGGCGGTAATGGTCACCTCTTTCAGCACACCTTTAGCCGGGCTTAGCTTTATGTTACCAAGATCAACCTGGCGATTGGCAGCTGATATATTAATGTTGCTGTTTAAATAGCTCAGGTAGCTTACATACGTGGCCCGTAGCAGGTATTGGCCGTCGTTGATGCCCGTAAGGCTGAAATTGCCCTGCAGGTCGGTTTGCATGCTTTTAACAGTATGGTTATCCACCTTGCTCACCAATGATACAGTAGCAAGCTCCAATGGCTGGCTATTAGTGGCATCAACCAGTTTACCGCTAACGGTGCCGCCGGTTTGCTGCGCTTTAACAGCTATAAATGAAAATATAAAAAGCGAAAAAAAGACTGTCTTTATCAAATTGGGGTTCATGCCGCAAAAGTGTGATTTTTACTTTTTACCACCCAGCAACCCATGTAACTTTGTTGTTGGGATGACGGAGATTTTGGTAAATTTTTGGTGACAGGGGGGGATGATTTGAAGATGTGTTGATTTGATGATTTGAAAATGAAGTAAGATTGGCGATGCAAGGGTTCTGAACGCCCGGCTACCAACTGCCAACTGATTATCATGGCGTTCCCGGCTGATATAAGCCGGGCCGTGCTATCCTTTCATACGCCTGCAGGCCTTAGGCGCGGCCTGCGCTGAGGCACTCGAAGCGGCCGGTATCCACTGCTATCACTAACGCAAGGGCATGGTGGCTGGCATTCAGCCATGCCGGAAATATTATCGTGTTATTGTAATTATTAAAAAAATTGAATAAATTTATTCGCCTTTTAATGAGTGTATTACGGGTGCTATTTACCCCGAATAGCAATGGCCTGTGCAAAAAGAATATAGTGGTAAGCGCGAATAAAAAATACACCCCGATATCAGGCGTATTTTATAGTTTATAAAAACAAGATGCCTGATTTTAGATGGCAGACAATATTTATACCGACAATTTTTTTCACATCAAAAAAATTCTGCATGAAAAACCTTTTTACAAAACTCACCCTTATTTTCATTTTTGCCGCCGGCGCCTTTTCGACGCTAAAAGCGCAAAATGTAACCGAAACATTCGACAGCTACTGGAGTACCGATCAGGTTGTCAGTAAGCCGCACACTTACGGTCCGTTTATATATGACACTGATGGCGATCTGGAACAACTCCCCGGCCCGAACGCACTCTCGCTGAGTTCCGGTAATCCAGGGTCGTTTTTTTCGATAAAAGCCGCGAGTGGAAACGCCTTTCAGCTGATTAGTTTAGGCCTGGACCGGGATGGCGGCTTATCCGGCGACGTAAATGCCATCGTTACCGGGTTTCGTGGCGGGTCGGCGGTAACCGGTGGAATACCCATCGCAATAAAAGGCAATGAAATTAGTTTCGATTTTTCCGGTCAATCTGGTTTTAACAACGTAGATGAGGTTAGGATTACCGGAACAAACATCTCTTTCTTTATAGAGGATTGGACATATGACCTGACTGTTCCCACAAGCATCAGCTCGATAGCCAGGGCAAATACATCGCCAACCAACGCATCGGGCGTAAACTATACGGTTACTTTTGCCGCCGGCATTGCGGGGCTTTCAGCAAGTAATTTCGCGCTGGCTGCCGGCAGCATAGGTGATGCAAGCATTACCAGTGTATCAGGTTCAGGAAATACCTGGACGGTGGCCGTAAGCACAGGAACAGGTGGTGGCACCATCGGTCTTAACTTTACAGATGCAACAGGCTCGTCGGGAGTAAGCAACAGCCTGCCGTTTGTTGGCGAAGTTTACACCATTGATAAAACTGCACCAACGGCAACTTCGCTATACTATCATTCAAACCACCCGGGTAATACCGACGTTGCTGTGACAGGCGATGTTGTTACGCTCGATTTCGGTACAAGCGAGGCGGTACAAACACCATCGGTAGTTATCGGCGGTCATGCAGTTACCCCCAGCTTCGTATCCGGCACAACCTGGACCGCAAGTTACACCATGACCTCGGGCGATGCAGAAGGCAGGATACATTTCACCGCCCAATACTCAGATTTAGCGGGCAATGCCAGCGTTGTTTATAACGATCTTTCAGCAGGCGACGACATCGAATTTGATAACACGCCTCCCGCTGTTACTTCAACGCCGGTAATGGCGGCGGCGAGCGACAGCGGCACGCCGGGCGACAACATTACCAATGTTACCACCCCAACATTTACCGGCACAGCAGAGCCGGAATCAACTGTAACGCTTTACGATACCGACGGTACAACCTCGTTAGGAAGCGCTACAGCCACAGGCGGCAACTGGTCAATAACAAGCTCGGCTTTGAGTCAAGGCAACCACACCATAACTGCAAAAGCCACAGATGCTGCCGGCAATACAAGTGGGGCATCAGGGGGGCTGGCTGTAACCATCAATACCACGCTTCCGCATGTAATACTATCGCCGGTGCCAAATGTCGAGGAAACATCAACCTCGTTCACTGTTAGCTACAGTGATGTAAGTGGCGCGCCCAATTTGTACTCGGTGGTGGTAGCGGCTACTAACCAAATGCCCGGCTTTAGCCCAATAAGTAATTTTTCGCTCAATTCGCCAAACCCGGTAACTATACCCATACCTGCAACCGTAGCCGGCACTTACGATTTTATTTTTAGCGTGCGCAACCAGGCTGCCGGCAACTCATCGGCCGATATACCATTTTCGGTAACAGTAAATGCGCCGCCGCTACCTGCAACGGTAACATTAACCGGCACGCTAAACGCATTCAACAGTTGCGCGGGGAGTCCCTCGACTGAACAGAGTTTCAAGGTATCAGGCACTAATTTAACAGCCGATATTGTGATTGATGCGCCATCGGGCTACGAAATAAGCAAAACAACAGGCAACGGGTTCGCCAGCCAGTTAACATTTACTGAAACCGCGGGCGTGGTGAGCCAGCAGGACGTTTTTGTTCGCATTGCCGGATCAGCAACAGGAACACCAGCCGGAGATATTACCGTAAAATCAACAGGTGTAACAGACCAGGCTGAAGCTGTTAGCGGCACGGTTAACGATTTGCCTACCATAACCGCGGGCGCAGTAACGCCTGTAACCACAACGGCTACTACTTTTGCGCTGCCTTACAGTGGAGTATCCGCAGGTAATTATATTTACTTCATAACAACCGGCACACGGGTAATGACAGGCTTCAGCACGGTAAATGGTTTTACGCTTGTGCCCAACATATCGGTTAATTTACCTTCGGGCCTTAAAGCAGGCACTTACGATTTTAATTTAACCATTCAAAATACAGCTACCGGGTGCATATCGGCGGTTTCTCCGTTTACTGTAACGGTTTTATCGAAAGACGCTCTTCTAACCACGCTCACTTACAGCCCTACCTTGGCAAAAACACAGGTAGCCGGCCCTGATTATAGGGATTATACCGCAACGGTGGCCAATAAGGTAACCACTATTACTGTAACCCCAACTACACAGGATGCAACTGCCACGGTTACCGTAAACGGCACAATCGTAGCATCTGGCTCGGCATCAAACCCAATAACGCTGAACGTTGGCCTCAATACCATTAACACCATAGTTACCGCGCAAAGCGGGGCAACTAAAACGTATAGCATAACCATAAGGCGACAGTCGTCGGCACTGCTAACCAGGTTAAATTACAGCCCGCCAATGGTACAAACACTGGTGGCCGGGCCCGATTACCAGGATTATACAGCAACGGTGGCAAATTCGTACAGCTACATTATAGTAAGGCCAACAGCGCAGGACGCCGCTGCTTCAATATCGGTTAACGGCACAACGGTAGTATCGGGCACCTCATCAACCCAAATACCATTAAACGTTGGCCCCAACACTATAACCACAATAGTCACCGCAGCCGACGGTCTTACATCAAAAACGTATAGACTGGTAGTGACCCGTCTTCCATCAAGCCTGTTAACCAGCCTTAAATATTACCCTGCTTTGGTGCAGACACCGGTAACCGGTCCCGACTATAAAGACTATACAGCAACGGTATCGAACAGCTTCACCATTGTTAAAGTAACCCCGACAACTGAAGGCGCCGGAGCAACAGTGAAAGTTAATGGCGCCACAGTAGCCCCAGGTGCGGATTCGGACCCGATAGCGCTGAACGTGGGTGCAAATACTATTACCACCGTGGTAACCGCCAGCGATGGTTCATCATCTTCAACCTATGTTTTAACCATAACCAGGCAACCTGCACCTCCGGTTGCTGTTGTAATGCAATATCAACAGCAGGAGCCGCCGATTGCAAACAGTGCAATTGTGGTGCACCAAAACGTTTCGCCTAATGGCGATGGCAAGGGCGACGCGCTGAAGATAGATGGCATAGCGGCTTATCCCAATAATACATTACAAATAATGAACCGCAACGGCGAACTGGTTTACCAGGTAAAAGGCTACGACAATGTCAACAAAGCATTCGACGGGCAGTCAAACATCAATGGCAAATTACAACAGGCGGGTACTTATTTTTACTCCTTAGAATACAAGGACGGGAATGAGACGAAGCATAAAACCGGATTTATTGTGTTGAAGTATTAGGGTTAATTGATCCCTGCGGCAAGAGGGAGAGAACCTGCAAACCTGCCTCTATATTAAAGCCTTATGAAGTTTATAAGCTTTGTGAGGCTTTTTGCTGTTTTCTGATATTTCTGAACAGGTTTTAGCTATAGAAGTCTTTGTCTATTTTAATATATTTCCAAAAAAACAATAACTAACTGGTGATCTATTACAAAAGCAACTTGCAATAACATTTTTTTTTAATACATTAGCCTACAGTTTTCTAACCAAGCTATATTATACCTACTATCCCCTGGTTTTCAGTTGGTTTATACTTTCAGTGATTTTAACAGCTATTGTTTAAAATAGACAAAAATTTAGGTTTTTGGCTAATATTTTGCCGGGATTGTATTTTGATTCGATAAAATCATAAAATATTATGCGCATTTAAAGCGTATAAAAACGTTCAAGGCTCCAATATATTCCCAATTTTAAAACTAAACCTTATGAGAAGATGCTTTACCACAATGTGTGCTGCAGTTTTCGCAATTATTTTGTTTGCAGCACTACCACTTCAATCCCGCGCCCGGGTTTACGGGTATTTTGAAGGCGCCATAGTCAACGCCACCATTAATTCAATTAGCCGGGCAACTACAAGCCCAACCAATGCAGCATCAGTAAACTTTACTGTTGTATTTGGAGTAGCTGTAACGGGGGTAACGGCAAGCAATTTTAGCTTAACAGCTACCGGCATAAACAACGCGATTATCGGCACGCCTGTAACCGGCGACAATATCACATGGACAGTGCCTGTAAGCACCGGCACAGGGGATGGCACTATTCAGCTAAACCTGGCTAACGACACAGGTTTATCAGTAACTATAAGCAATTCACTGCCATTTAACGGGCAAACTTATACCATTGATAAAACGGCGCCGTCAATTTCCATCAGTCACCCCTCTTTGAGTCTTACCAGGGGCGGCCCGATAACCTATAGGGTAACTTATGCCGACGCCAACTTTAACAGCAGCACATTGGCTGCTGGCAATATTACCTTAAAAGCCACAGGGTCGGCTAATGGCATCGTGACTGTTACGGGCTCTGGCCTGATACGTACGGTAACTATATCGGGTATCACCGGCGATGGTATTTTGCGTATATCAATTGCTGCAGGCACCGCCAGCGATCTTGCCGGTAACACGGCTGCTGCCACTGGCCTGTCACCAGCATTTACGGTTGATAACACTGCGCCTACAGTTGTTTCCACTGCCGTTTTTACCGGCAGTGACCTCTACGGTGTACAAACAGGGATTTATTACCAGTTCACCTTCAGCGAACCGATAACAGGCGCTGACACCAGCGATTTTACGGTGATTACAACAGGAGACGTTAAAAGGAGCGACATGGGAATAATTCCGGTAAATTCTACAACCTTTTACGTTGCTATAGATCTAACAGGTAACGACGGCACCATCAAGGTTAATCTGAATGGCTCAGGTGTGGGCATAATTGACGCGGCAGGTAATACTGCTCCGGGGTTTACCGGCGGCGTTGTTGATATCATCGACCATATTGCACCAACAATAATTTCAATAAAAAGGGTAGACCCTAACCCAACCAAGGCATTAGACCTTCACTATATAGTGACCTTCAGCGAACCCGTAACGGGCGTTGATCCCAGCGACTTTACACCTTACACGACAGGCCCTGTTTTCGGCCTGGTGTCCGGATTTGATGGTTCGGGAACTACCTACTATGTTACTGTTCATGTGTATAGATTCAACTATGGCGATGGCACCGTGGAGCTTGACGTGGTGCCTAACGACCCTAACCCTGACGACCCGACTGATCCCCGCGACGACCCCCACGACTTTGCCATCTTTGATGCTGCGGGCAATGCTTTTGACTCTGGTTTGACGGGGCAATATTATACTGTTGACTTTACAGCGCCGCAGTTTAAGTTCGGCAGTCGTATCTGGCAGTCGAACAATGCTGAGGTTAACTGGTCAAAAGTGGGTGACCAGCTGACATTGCAATTTGCCTATAGTGAGGCTGTTCAATCCAGCGCCGTTACCATAGCGGGACATTCTATAACACCGACCAGCAGTGACGGTGGCGTAACCTGGGTTGCAAACTATACGATGACCCCGGACGATACTGAAGGCAATGTGCCTTTCACATTTCAGGGCACTGATTTTGTAGGATATACCAGCCAGCAATATACTTCCAGTGGTGTCGGACACTTCCTTGGTTTCGACAAGACCAGGCCTTCAATAAATATTAGCACACCTTCACAAGCTTCAATTGGTACCGGTACAGCTGGCACGGTCACGTATAATGTTACTTATGCCGACGCATACTTTCACGCCAGCACCCTTTCCCCCGGCGACATTAAGCTGAACACCAGCGGTACAGCCACTGGTATATTGAGTTTAAGCGGTTCGGGCACCAGCTACGTTGTAACAGTATCGGGCATTACCGGTTTAGGTACCCTGGGCATATCGATAGCTCCGGGCACGGCAAACGACGTTGCAGGTAATATCGCCGATGCTACAGGCCCGTCAACAACGTTTTCAGTGTTCCCGGACGCTTCACTGGCCAGCCTTGCAACTTCTGCAGGTAAGGTTAGCCCGGCATTTAATACCAATACAACTACAGGCTATACCGTAAGTGTGCCAAACGCTATCACCACCATAGCGGTAACTCCAACTGCCACAGACCCCAACATCAGCGATTTGGAGGTACGTGTAAACGGTGGCGCCCCGGTATTTGTAGCAAGCGGCACCCAATCAGCAGCTTTGCCGTTGAACGCAGGCAGCAATACCATAGCGATACAGGTAACCGCCCACGATGGTATTACTACAAAAACTTACACCTTAACAGTTAACCGGTCCCTTTCTGCCAATAACGTGTTAACCACACTCAAGTACCTTCCCGGCATAACGCAAACCAAAGTGAGCGGCCCTGATTACTCAGACTATACAGCAACAGTGGCCAATACATTTACATCCATTACGGTAACCCCTGCGACGCAGGACCCAACAGCTGCCGTTAAAATAAATGGGATAACAGTAGCCTCTGGCGCCACATCGGCCCCGATAGCGCTGAATGTGGGTCTTAACATCATAACCACAGTGGTGACCGCACAGAATGGAGCGGCAAGAACTTATAAATTAACCCTAAGGCGCCAGTCGTCGGCATTCCTAACACAGCTTAACTACAGCCCGTCGATTACAAAAACAATAGTAACTGGCCCTGAATACCAGGATTATGTAGCAACAGTAGCTAATTCGTACAATTATATTATTGTAAACCCCGCTGCTGATGACCCGGCTGCTGCTATCGCGGTTAACGGCACGACGGTATCTTCAGGCGCGTCAACAGCCCAAATACCTTTAAATGTTGGCCCCAACACCATTGCTACAACGGTAACGGCAGCCGATGGCCTTACGTCAAAAACGTACAGCCTGATAGTGACCCGGCTGCCGTCGAGCCGGTTGGCTTCCCTTAAATATTCTCCAGCTTTAGTGCAAACACCGGTAGCCGGCCCCGACTATAAAGACTATACGGCAACGGTGGGCAACAACTATAACACCGTAAAAGTAACCCCGACAACTGAAAGTGCCGGAGCGACTGTGAAAGTTAATGGCGCCACGGTAGCTTCAGGTGCAAATTCAAACCCGATAGCGCTGAATGTGGGTGCAAATACCATTACCACGGTGGTAACAGCCATCGACGGTTCATCAACTTCAATCTATGTTTTAACCATAACCAGGCAACCTGCACCTCCGGTTGCTGTTGTTATGCAGTATCAACAGCAGGAGTCGCCGATTACAGGCAGCGCAATTGTGGTACATCAAAACGTTTCGCCCAATGGCGATGGCAAGGGCGATGCGCTGAAGATAGATGGTATAGCAGCTTATCCCAACAATACATTACAAATAATGAACCGCAGCGGCGAACTGGTTTACCAGGTAAAAGGGTACGACAATATCAACAAAGCATTCGACGGGCAGTCAAACATTAACGGCAAACTACAGCAGGCCGGTACTTATTTTTATTCGTTGGAATACAAGGACGGGAATGAGACGAAGCATAAGACGGGTTTCATTGTTCTGAAGTATTAACAATTATGATCCGCATCTAAATTTTTAACACTAAACCCGGTACACTGTTGAGTATACCGGGTTTATTTTTAACCTACAGTCGGCGCACACGTGCCGTTGCAATAGGTAGGATGGCTGGGCACAGCAATGGCAAGGTGAGTAAATTCACAAGCAATGTTAAAACCCAGTTGTCCCTTTTACAACTTTTTGGTTGCCGCTAATATATCCGCAACCTTAGGGTCTTTGTCAATATACTTTACAGGCTTACCATTTTTATCATAAATGGCAATGTACGGGGTAGTTGCTACATGGTAAAACTGCTGCACTTTATAGGTATAACCTTCGGTGCCAACGGTCCAGTTGGGCCATTTTTTTAGATCGAAATCGCGATAAAAAGTCTGGATAGCTTTTATCTGCTGTACAAATGTTATCATTTCTACCTGCACATTTTTAAGCTCCTTCATGTGTGGCTTTAACTCAAACATCAGGTGCTGACAATGGCTGCAATCAGGCGCGAAATAGATGATCATGGTAGCCTTATTCTTTTTCAGGTTGGCCGGGGTAATGGTTACACTGTCGGTAGTTAAAATACTATACGGAGGGATATAAGCCGGCGGGGTAAACGGCGTTTGTGTTTGCGCATTGGTGCAGCCAACCGCTGCTATAAAGCATAAAAAAAAGAATAGTTTTTTCATTGTGTTCAATTGCATTTTTTAGGGGACATATATACGATATTTTTAAGCTTCAAGCAATTCTAATTGCCAGGCAACATGCTCTTCAGTTACAGGGAATAACGCATTATTGCGGATTGTATGATAAACCGCTTCAAATAAACCCGGGTAATCGCCTTTTGGCGCGGTTAACCATTCTGTAATTTTTTTGTTATCAATATCCATGGTCACAAGTTTGCCATCGCAGCCTTCCGGCTCAATGCCATAGCCGGCGTCGGTTGGCAGCATCCCGCCGTCAAGCTGGGCTTCCTGTACATCGTTGCGGTCTTTTACAAAGCTGCCGAGGGTACCGTGTACCACAAAGCCGGGCAGGTGTTCGGCAATTAACAGGCACGATGTCAAATAAACATTCAGCTGGTTTGGATAGATGAGGTGGTAATTAAAATAGTCGTTCACCTCTGAACCTTCGCGGTAAATTCCGGTAGTTTTATGAAAGTTAAGCGGCCTGCCAAAAAGAGCGATAATGTTATCAATCAAATGTGGCCCAAGGTCGTAAACCAAACCGTTTGCCGGGTTTTCTTTTTTCTCCTTAAATGCTTTTACCCCTAACGCTGCTTTATAGCGGTCGAAACGCATATGCACCTCTATCAGCTGGCCCAGGCGGCCGCTTTCAATCACATCGCGGGTAAGCATAAAGCCGCTGTCGTACCGGCGGTTTTGGTACAGCATCAGGTGCAGGTTTTTGCTCCGCGCCAGGTCGAACATTTGCTTTACCTCGGCACTTGTCGCTGCTGCCGGTTTTTCGAGCAGTACATGTTTACCTGCGTTTAAGGCCCGCATGGTAAAATCAAAATGGGTATTGTTGGGCGTGTTTACAATAACCAGTTCAATTTCATCGTCAGCTAACAGTTCATCTATCGAGCCATAGCTTAGCACATCCGGGTAACGGGCGGCAGCTTTCTTTTCGTGCCGCTCCACAACGGCCTTAAACTTAAAGCCCGGGTTAGTAGTTATAAACGGCGCATGAAATATACGCCCCGACATTCCGTAGGCCATCAGGCCGGTTACTATTGGTTTTGACATAGGTTATGATGTAAAAATCATGTCATTGCGATCCGCTGGCCAGCAGAGGCAATCGCAAAACTATGCATGACCGTTTTGCAAAGTTCGCGATTGCTTCGTACCCCGCAATGACAATTGTTTATTTAAATCCGTTTTTTATTACTGGCCTATTGGCGAACCGTCCGGCATTCCCACTGGCGCAGCGGGCTTAAACTGTCCCGGTTCTTTTTCAAATGCAGCAATCTGCGATAAGCCAAACAACAAATTAGCCTTTTGATTAGTTACCGAAGTCTTAACTGCCGCCTGCATCCATGTTTTCAGCCCGCTTATCTCAAGCAGCGCAATGCCGCGTACACTCTCGGGTGCACTGCCATCAGCGGCTAAAGTTAGTAGTTGCTTCACGGTTAAATTATTCACCAGGCGTTGCAGTTCACCTTTGTAGCCGGTTGGCTGCGGGACCTTCCAGGTTTGGGCAATCAGCTTATCCAGCACAGCAATTAATCCCGGCTGGGTGTTATCGCGCGAGTTATATTCAACCAGGCGCGCACAGCGCTCAGGATTCAGCATAAACTCAAGCGTGGTGGCAGCGGCTCCTTCGGCAGCGCCAATCGGGTCGAACGTCAGCCCGGTCCGCGATTTAAACAGCTCCCTTGTTCTTGGGTAGCCATCGGGCCGCGGCGGTATTTTTGCTATCAGTTTTTCGGGCAATGCCAGCGCGTTGGGACTAATGGTTAACATCAGCGCATTAAACGCCTTCCATTGCTCGGCAGGGGGGATAAACCGGGTAACAGGCTGCCCATCGTTTTTAATAGCATAGGTGTAATACAAACCGCCCAGCATTTTTGATGCTGCCTCAACCTGGTAGCGGTGCAACAGGTAAATTGGCACCAACGGTTCTTCTATCATTGCCATTGGCGCATCCTGTCTGATGGCTTTTTCCGAAAAGTTATCCAACAGTTTTCTGCGGATATCCATCAGCCGGTTAAGCTCGTCGGCGGCATTTTTGCCGTTGTCCCAAAGGTGGGCGAGGGGATGGGCGCCGCTTGCGGGCCTTGCATCTTCGTCAGTGATAAATACCTGGCCTTGCTTAAGTGTTTCTGTTAATATTCCCTTTAAGGCCTCATCCTCGTTTGTTCCCGCCGGAAAGTCCTGGTAGCCGTATAATATGGCGCGTTTGTCCCATGTGCCAATTTCGGTGGTGTAGGCGTTCGATAGATCTACGGTGCCATCCGCAGCTAGAGTAAACGCAGGTGGCGGGTAATCCATTACCGATGCGCGGTTGTTGGTGCTGGCGGCAAAGTTATGCTGCAGGCCCAGTGTATGCCCAACTTCGTGCGCGGCAAGCTGGTGCAGGCGGGCAATGGCCATCTTCAGCATCTTATCGCTCGTTGGTTTGGCGTCTTCATAAGGTTGCAGTAAGCCCTCTGCAATCAAAAAATCCTGCCTGTCGCGCAGCGAACCTAGTGATACCTGGCCTTTAATAATTTCACCCGTACGCGGGTCGTTGATCGACGACCCATACGACCATCCCCTCGTCGAGCGGTGTATCCATTGGATAATATTGTAGCGTATATCCATCGGATCGGCGTCCTCGGGCAGCAGTTTTACCTGGAAGGCATTTTTATATCCTGCCGCCTCAAAGGCCTGGTTCCACCAGGCAGCGCCCTCCATCAGCGCGGTGCGCACAGGTTCCGGCGCGCCGCGGTCAACATAATAAACAATCGGTTTTACCGCCTCGCTCATAGCTGCCGACGGATCCTTTTTTTGCAGTCGATGACGGCTAAGCATACGTTTTACAATAGGCTGGTCGATAGGGGTGGCGTAGTCCATGTAGTCCACATCATAAAATCCAGAACGAGGGTCGAACTTGCGGACTTTATAATTATCATCAGGCAGTTTTATAAACGAGTGGTGCATGCGCACGGTAACAGCATTAGGGTCGGGTGTTACGGAGCTGATTTCGCTGCCTCTTCCGCGCCCCGCAAGCGTTATGGTAGCCTCAAATTCCGAATTATCCGGAAATGCTTTTGAGTTAGGCATATACACTGCCGAGCGCGATTCATCCAGGCTATAGTTTCCCTGGCTGCCCAGCCTGTCGGCAATATGATGGGCATCGCGCAGCAAAAATGGTGTAAAGTCAATTAAAATTTCACTGCCTTCCTGTGCTTCGGCCTTAAATCCCCATAAAACTGATTGCGCAAATGCTTCCTCTACCGATTTCTTTTCATCGGCATTATTGCTGACTGCGCGGTAGGCATAGTTGGGTTGTACCAACAGTATTTTGGGGCCGCTTTTTATAAACTTTACAATGCGGCTGTCACCGATCTGCCCGCGGTCGAGCCCCAGGTCGTTCGACCCGATGCCTGCTGGTAAGGAGTTTACGTATAAAAACTCGGTATTAAGCTTGTCAACCACCAATAATACCCGGCCGGTGCTTTCATCCCAATAAAAATTAAAATAACCGGTATACTTGGTAAGGTTCTTCGTTAGCGTTGCCATGTCGGCAGTTTTTTGGGCGTTGGCGACCATCAGTATGTTAACTGAAAGTAAAATTAACAGGCAAATTTTTTTCATATTAAGCTATTGGAATGTTCAGTCTAAAGTATTAATTTTAATCAATATTACCCAATTAACTGACGGCCCGGGCAATTCAACGTTACTTCTACCGTTTTAATCGCTCTGTTTAATTTATTCGTGCAAGGTGTATAACCTTTTAAATTTTTGTTGCGTATAAAGCATATCATAATTTAGTTATATGGAATTTAATAGCAGATCCGTTAGTATTTTACTTGTTGATGATGATGAAATTAACAACTTTATCTCCATTAAACTGATAAAGAAAGCGCTAATGAATACCGAGATCATGGCCTGCCTCAACGGTAAATATGCTATAGATCAGTTAATGGATATACAAAAGGTCGATCCTGAAAAACTACCGGACTACATCCTGCTCGATATAAATATGCCCATAATGAACGGATGGGAGTTTTTGGATGAATTTAAACGCCTTAACATCGACCCATTGGGCAAATGCAAAATTTATATCATTTCGTCATCAGTATTCAGTAACGATATCAACAAAGCGCGCTCATACCCGCTGGTAAAAGACTTTATCTCAAAACCTCTAAACGTTGAAAAAATAGTTGAACTTTTTAAAGTGGAAGATCCCGCTTAACCAGGTATTACCTGGAAATGCTCATCGTTATAAACAACCGTTCCTACACACGTCGATTTTGCATGGTAAAATAAACAGGTCCAGCCCTCTGTTGCCGCTATTTTACCATATTGTTCCCTTAGTTGCATAGCTTTTCGCCCGTCAAAATCATACTTCGCAATAAATTTCCGGATAAGTTGCTCTGGTTCAGGTAATTCATCGCCGCCAAAAAAACATTTGCCTTCACGGTCCTCAATCCAAATTACCATGTGGTAAGGTGAATGTCCGCCCGAATGCTCATAACGTATACCCGGCTTAAATTCGCCGCTGCCTTCAACAAGGGTTAGGTTGATATTACCCTGTAATGCTTCAAAAATTTCTTTGTGATAGGATGATGAGCCGCCGCTAAGTCCCTTTTCCCATTCCTGTTTTGCGATAACATGCTGCGCCTGCGGAAAGCTTGGCACCAGTTTGCCGCCACGCTCAACCACCAGTCCGCCCGAATGATCGTAATGCAGGTGCGACATAATAACCAGCGTAACTTCTTCCGGGTCGAAACCCGCATTGCGGATGTGCTGGTGTAAAAATAATTCGTCCCGGGTATCTTTATAACCCAGCCCGGTGTCCAGCAATATTAAGTCAGTATCGGTTTGCACCAAAAACGGGTTGACATGTATAAACAGCGAGGCCGGCCTGTCCTTCGGGCTATCCGTTTCGGGGTTAAACGGGATAAACTTTTTGGTAGCATCAACAGAGTAGGAGCCTTCGGCAAGGGTGAATATATTCATCGGATTAATAAAATTAAATAGTCCATTTTGTCATTGCGAGCGAGGAACGAGCGCGGCAATCGCAAACTATACAGGGCGGCCCTGCATGGCGACGAGATTGCTTTCCCGAAACAAAGTCGGGACAGGCTGTTCGTCGCAACGACAAATTGGGTTTACGCGATAAAGAAAATATAATTTCGTTTATCTTTATCGCCATTTACAGGTACAAAGATAATGAATAAACGGTGGGCTATAAGGGATAATGCTGATGAACAGCTGGTGAATGAACTGGCTGCCACATTAAAAATTGATACCGTTTTA
Organism: Mucilaginibacter sp.; assembly: GCF_025359345.1. Taxonomy (GTDB): domain Bacteria; phylum Bacteroidota; class Bacteroidia; order Sphingobacteriales; family Sphingobacteriaceae; genus Mucilaginibacter. The sequence goes on along the minus strand of NZ_JANYGQ010000014.1, from coordinate 42,386 downwards.
AGTACCTTGCTGGTACTCAGGGGAATTAAAAGTTACGAAGAAGCCCGTCTTTTCTTCAGGCCCGATTACCGCCACCTGCACGACCCCTTCCTGATGGCGGATATGGAGAAAGCTGTTTTGCGAATTGAGGCAGCAATGGCCGCCGGCGAGAAGGTTTTAATTTATGGCGATTATGACGTGGATGGCACCACTGCTGTATCATTAGTTTACAGTTTTTTTAGTAAATTTTACAGCAACCTGGAATATTATGTGCCCGACCGTTACCTGGAAGGCTACGGTATATCGACCAAAGGAATTGACTACGCCGCCGAAAATGGTTTTACGCTGATTGTGGCTCTTGACTGCGGCATTAAATCTGTTGATAAAATTGCTTATGCCAATACGCTTAACGTCGACTTTATCATCTGCGACCACCACTTGCCCGGCGACGAACTGCCCGCCGCCGTCGCGGTGCTCGACCCAAAGCGCGCCGATTGCGGATATCCATTTAAAGAATTATCAGGCGCAGGTATAGGTTTTAAGCTGATACAAGCCTATGCCGAAAAGAACGATATCCCGTTTAGTGAGGTGGAATGCTACCTTGATTTGGTGGCCATCAGCATTGCCTGCGATATTGTACATATAACCGGCGAAAATCGGGTGCTGGCACATCTTGGACTAAGTAAAATAAACAGCAACCCCTGCATGGGCGTTAAAACCCTGATGGAAGTTGCCGGGCGGGGAACCTATTATACCATATCTGATGTGGTGTTCCTGCTCGGTCCGCGAATAAACGCTGCCGGGCGGATTGATCATGCCAAACACGCGGTGGAACTGCTAATAAATACAGAACACGCGGGCGCAACCGAAAAAAGCGAACTGATAAACATCCACAACACCGAACGAAAGGGGCACGACCTGCAGATAACCGAGGAAGCCCTGGGAATGATAGACGGCAACGAGGAGCTGATCAACCGGAACTCTACCGTGGTGTTTAACGAACAATGGAACAAAGGCGTTATCGGCATCGTGGCATCGCGCCTTACCGAAAAATATTACCGGCCCACAATCGTGTTAACCCGCTCTAACGGGCATGTGGCAGGTTCGGCACGGTCGGTGCTGGGGTTTGATCTGTACGAGGCCCTTTGCGAATGCAGCGATTTGCTCATACAGTTTGGCGGTCACCGCTATGCTGCCGGGCTAACTATGCATCCCGAGAACTTGCCGGCTTTTATCGATAGGTTTGAACAGGTAGTGAGTGCAACCATAAAACCCGAACAATTAATACAACAGATACAAATTGATGCAGAATTACGTTTAAGCCAGGTGGATGCGAAATTTTTTAGGGTGCTGAACCAGTTTGCGCCGTTCGGTCCAGAGAATATGGCGCCCGTGTTCATCAGTAAAAACGTGTATGTTTGTGGCGTGGCTAATATAGTTGGCCAAAACCATGTGAAGATGACGGTGATGCAAGCCGGATCGGCCATGTTCGATTGTATAGCCTTCGGTCACGGCGAATACCTGCCCAAACTGGTTGCAGGCGCACCGTTCGACATGTGCTACACCATCGAAGAAAACGTTTGGAAAGAACGACGGACGATACAATTAAATGTGAAGGGGATAAGGTTTAACGAGGGGAGTTCATAGTTAATGGGAAAAGACCATGGACGATAGACCATAGTAAGAATCACGAAAATCCTCAAATCAAGAAAATTAAGGTTCAGAGAATAATCAGCGAAATCAACGTAATCAAACAAATCAACGGTTAATGATACTTAGAGCAGAAAATCTATTAAAAAAATATAAACAGCGTACCGTTGTAAACGATGTGAGCTTTAACGTAGCACAAGGCGAAATTGTGGGTTTGCTGGGGCCGAATGGAGCCGGGAAAACTACTTCGTTTTATATGATTGTGGGCTTGATAAAGCCTAACGAGGGCCAGGTGTTTTTAGATGATGTGGATATTACCCAAGATCCGATGTATCGTAGAGCCCAAAAAGGCATTGGCTATTTAGCGCAGGAAGCATCGGTATTTCGTAAGCTTTCTGTCGAGGATAATATTAAAGCCGTTTTGGAAATGGGCACTATGCCTAAAGACAGGCAAAAGGACAAGCTGGAAGAACTGATTGACGAATTCAGCCTGCACAAAGTGCGCCGCAACCGGGGCGATTTATTGTCGGGTGGTGAGCGTCGCCGTACTGAAATTGCGCGCGCCCTGGCTGCTGAGCCTAACTTTATTTTGCTGGATGAGCCCTTTGCCGGTGTTGACCCTATTGCCGTGGAAGAAATACAAACCATGGTAGCCAAGCTAAAAACCCGCAACATCGGCATCCTGATTACCGACCACAACGTGCAGGAAACCCTGTCAATTACCGACCGCGCCTACCTGTTGTTCGAAGGCAAGCTGTTAGAATCGGGCGTGCCTGAGGTACTGGCCAATAATGAGATGGTGCGCAAAGTTTACCTGGGCTCAAATTTTGTATTGAAGAGAAAAGTTTTCAATTTTGATAAACCTGTGGTTAAAGTTGATTAAAGATTAGAGACCAGAGATTAGGGGAGGACTATTGATTTTAACTACCTTTAAGTAAATAACTTTTTAAAATCACTAACTCACTAAATCAGTAATTCACTAACTCCCCAACATGACCATTTTTAACTCCGTATTTACCTGGTTCATGAAAAAGCGTATCCACCAGATAGAGCTTTTTATGAAATATCCCAATGAAGTACAGGAGGAGTGGTTTGAGCAACTGATAAACGCAGCAGAAAATACCGAATGGGGCCGAAAATATGGCTACAAATCCATTACCCATTTAGAGCAGTTTAAAGAGCGCGTACCCATACAAACTTACGATACCTTAAAACCCTACATCGAGCGTATGCTGCGCGGAGAGCAAAACGTGCTTTGGCCGTCGGAGATACGATGGTTTGCTAAATCATCGGGCACCACCAGCGACCGCAGCAAATTTATCCCGGTAAGCGAAGAGGCACTGGAGGAGTGCCACTTTAAAGGCGGCAAAGATCTACTAACCATATACTTCAACAATACGCCCAACGCCCGGATGTTTACCGGCAAAATATTAACCCTTGGCGGCAGCTACCAGGTGAGTCAGTTGGGCGCCGATACATCATTTGGCGATCTTAGTGCAGTGCTGATGAAAAATCTCCCCCTCTGGGCAGAGCTGCACCGCACGCCCCACATGGATATTGCCCTGCTGGAGGATTTTGAAGAAAAGATTGAAAAGATAGCCCAAGCTACCATCGATGTTAATGTAACCAGCCTGAGCGGCGTACCCACATGGAACATTTTATTGTTTAAACGGATACTGGAAATAACCGGCAAAAAAAATCTGCTGGAGGTGTGGCCCAACCTCGAAATGTACTTTCATGGGGCGGTAAATTTTACACCTTATCGCGAGCAGTTTAAAAAGCTGATCCCGAACGATGACATGTACTACCTGGAAAACTATAATGCATCCGAAGGTTTTTTTGGCATACAGGATACCCGCGAACCCGGCGAAATGCTCCTGATGCTTGACTATGGTATATTTTACGAGTTTTTACCACTGGAGCACCTGCACGACGAAAACCCGCAGACGCTTACGTTAGATGAAGTGGTGCTTGATAAAAATTACGCGCTTATCATCAGCACCAATGCGGGTTTATGGCGCTATTTAATAGGGGATACTGTGAAATTTACTTCACTATCGCCTTTTCGTATCCAGGTTACCGGGCGCACCAAGCATTTTATAAACGCTTTCGGCGAAGAACTGATAATTGACAATGCCGAGCGCGCTTTAGAAGAAGCCTGTCAGCAAACCGGCGCTATCATCCGCGATTATACTGCAGCTCCGGTTTACTTTAACGGCGATGAGTGCGGCGCCCATGAGTGGGTAATAGAGTTTGAAAAAAAGCCTGCCGAGTTTGAACGCTTTGTTGATATTTTAGATGAAACCCTGCGCCGCATCAATTCCGACTACGACGCCAAGCGCTTTAAAGATATGGCCCTGCGCCGCCCCATAGTGCGCAAAGCCCCCGAGGGCACGTTTTTTAACTGGATGAAGGAAAAAGGCAAACTCGGTGGCCAGCACAAAGTGCCACGACTGGCCAACAACCGGGAATATATCGACGAGATTTTGAAGGTAATGGAGTTGGTGGGGTAGACTTTGGTTGGAGAGCTTGTAGTGGTTGTGGTATACTTGTCAATTGTTTAGCCATATTTGGCTACACTTGTAAGCATACTTGCTCCGTTAGGAGCAAAACATTGGTGGAAAAAATAAACAAACGATTTTTCGCTCCGTAGGTGCGTCACATCTTTTATTTAATAGTATTTATTCCGATATAATAGCATTCTGCACTGCACCAGCAAGGAATTAGGTTATTAAATATAAATTGGTTAGATTTAATATCTCATTAAACCAAACAAATTATCACATGGATTTTAAAGACCAAATTTTGCAACTCGCTTTGCGTGCGGAAAAAATGCTCCCGCAACTTCAAACCGAAGAAGCTACTAAAAATGCCTTAATTATGCCGTTCATCCAAATTATGGGTTACGATGTTTTTAATCCGTTTGAGGTGAATCCCGAGTATATCGCAGATATTGGCATAAAAAAAGGCGAAAAGGTCGACTACGCGATAATGAAGGATGGGGAACCGGCTATATTGATAGAATGTAAACATCACCTGGAAAACCTTGATCCGCACAATTCGCAGCTATTTAGATATTTCCACACAACCAAAGCCAAATTTGGTTTATTATCAAATGGGATGACCTACCGTTTTTACACGGATTTGGTTGAAAAAAATAAGATGGATACCACGCCATTTTTTGAGTTTAAGCTAACTGAAATAAAGGACGTCGAAATTGCAGAACTTCGGAAATTTCATAAATCTTATTTTGATGTTGAGAATATAACTAACACTGCAAGTGAGCTTAAATATCTAAATGAATTTAAAAATATCCTCACCAAGGAGATGGATTCTCCATCTGAAAACTTTGTGGCGTTTTTCACAAAACAGGTTTATCCGGGCGTATTAACTGCGAAAATTAAGGAGCAATTCCAACCAATCGTTAAGCGTTCATTTAACCAATTAATTAACGATACGATTAATGAACGGTTAAAATCGGCGCTGAACCAGGAGAAACAAAAAGATGCCCAGGAAGCAGCTAAAATAGAAGTTGTACCGGATAATCCCAGTGCAAATATTGTTACCACTGAAGAAGAATTGGAAGGGTTCTATATTGTGAAATCAATATTGAGGCAAATTATCGATGCAAAGAGGATTACTTATAGGGACGCCCAATCTTACTTTGCTATCTTACTTGATGATAATAATAGGAAAACAATTTGTCGTTTATATTTAAATACCAAGAAATTGCTGGTTGTGTTAGATGAAAATAAGAAAGAAATTAAACATGAAATCAGCGGGATAGATGAAATATTTAAATACAGTGATGTATTGGTGAAAACAGTTGAAAAATTGGATAAAAAATAAAAGACACTTAGATTTGACAACTTTTTAAAAGTTGTCAAATCTCCCCGGCAAACTCGCCAGATATAATTTTTATAACCTACTGTAGCGTTGCGTATTATCGCCCCGTAATACGTAATAAATAAACCGCCATGAAAGCATTTTTATTTATTTTTTGTATATCGGCGACAATTGTGGGCTGCACAAAAACCGGTGTTGCACCGGGCAATTTAGTTGGCACCTGGGAGTTGCGACATTACTCGGGCACCATAGCCGGGGTTAACAAGGACGTCCCCGCCGGGAATGGCAGCCTGTTGCAATTTAAAGCAGACAGCACCTTCCAGCACTTTACCAATTTTAAAGCTGATAACAACGGACGTTTCCGGATAATAAAAAACGGCGTTAACTGGGGCGATGAAAAGCATGATGCCATTTACCTGGGCGAAAATGACTCCCCCAATTTCTTAATCGTAAAGGCTGACTCGTTAATCATCGGCAACACCTTCCCGGATGGCGTAACGTCATTGTATTTACGAACTAAATAACTAAATACATCATGAGACTGATAAGGTTGTTTTTATTTGTTTTTTGCGCGGCGATTATGTCAACGGGCTGTAAAAAAGACTTGCAGGATACTGCTAAATTAAAGGCTGCGGCTAACAGCCCGTTATTTGCAAAATGGGAGCTTAGAATTGAACGGGGCGGACTTCAACCCGACAGGAATTTTGCAGCGGGTAACGGCAACATCGTACAATTTAACGCCGATAGCACTTATGCATTTTATGTAGCCGACGCCATTACAAAACAAGGCACATTTCACATAGCAACGCAAACTTATGCACAGGGGAGCGAAAAGTATTACCTTATTTACTACGATGGCAGCGCAAACGGCGAAGTAATTGATGTGCAAAACGATATGCTCACTTTAGGGACCAGCATTGCCGACGGCCCGTCGTATGTCTACGCAAAAAAATAGTCAGTCCTGCGTTATTTTACGCTGCAGCGCTTCAATATCATCCCAAAACATCCAGTGCGGGTTTAAATAGCCTGCGTCCTGTTTCAAATAGAACGCCTGGTAGGGATTAGTGCTGTCAATTCCCACGCAAAGGCTGGTAGCCCGCTGGGTTTGCAGCCAGCCTAAAAATTCAGTCAGCAATTTCGCACCGATCCCCTTTCGCTGGTACTCTTTTAAAATATAAAACGACTGAATTTCGGCATCCTTTTCATATCGTGTGGTAAGATGTCCCGCAATATAGCCCACTATTTTACCATCAATTATCGCCTTATAAACAACCCGCTGCTGCTTTGCACTGGCCGGCGATTGCCCGTTAAAATAAGTATTCCACCTGTAATAACGGGTATCATAGTCAATAGCGACCGGCTCATTATCCGTAAATGATCGCAGCTTGCTTTCAACTTCTACATTGGTAAGTTCATCAACATCTGCTATGGTTGCTATAACTATTTCCACTTTATCATTTACAAGCTTCCCAAATCTTTACCGCCTCAACCGCTTCCTTCACATCGTGCACCCTTAAAATATTGGCCCCCCTGGTTAAAGCGACAGTATTTAAAGCGGTTGTCCCATTCAAAGCCTCGGCAGCGGTAATATTTAGTAATCCGTATATCATTTTTTTGCGCGATATGCCTGCAAGTATGGGCAATCCCAGCATTTCAAAATCTCGCAGCCGGTTCATTAATGCATACCCGTTTTCCGGCTTTTTGGCGAAACCAAAGCCCGGGTCAATGATTACATCATGCACGCCTAACTGTTTTAGTTGGTGGTATTTGTCAGCAAAATAATCGTAAACCTCCGCAAATACATCATCATAAACAGCCAGCTGGTTCATGGTTTTTGGGTTGCCTTTCATATGCATCAATATGTACGGCACCTGCAGGCGGGCAACAGTTGCAAACATCGCATCATCCAGTTGTCCGCCACTTATATCGTTGATAATGTGAGCGCCCGCGTTTATGGCGGCTTCAGCAACCGGCGCGCGAAAAGTATCTATAGATAAAATTGCATCCGGGAAACGTTTTACTATCGCCTCAACTACAGGCTGTAACCGGTCGGTTTCTTCCTGCATGCTTATATCATCAGCACCCGGGCGGGATGAGTATGCGCCAAGGTCTAAAAAATCAGCGCCTTCATTCAGCATTTTTTCAGCCTGTTGCAGTGCCGCGTCAATACCTTGTTTGCGACTGCCTGCATAAAACGAATCGGGCGTGAGGTTGATAATGCCCATCACTTTGGGCCGGCTTAAATCAATAAGTTTACCCCCTGCATTCAGCGTTACCTTTTTCTGAAAAAATGTATCTTTAGCCACGCGTTGTTGTAATGTTTAAAAGTTGTAAAGTTGAAATGTTATTTAGCGGTTTCTCAACCTTCCAACGTTTCAACCTTACAACATTACAACTTCTAAATAACAAATGAAAAACAAAACTTCCGCATCACCTTTACTTTGGACAGCCCGCATTTTAGTGGGCTTGCTTTTTATATTCTCGGGCCTCGTTAAAATAAATGACCCGCTTGGTTTTTCGTACAAGCTTGAAGAATATTTCGAGGTGTTCCATATCACATTTTTAAACGGCTTTGCGCTCAGTATTTCCATCATACTTTGCTCGCTCGAAATTATACTGGGCTTTGCTTTGTTAATTGGCGTGCGCGCTGTATCGGTGGCATGGGGACTGCTTTTGTTGATTATTTTCTTCGCCTTTTTGACGTTTTATTCGGCTTATTTCCAGGTGGTGCAAACCTGTGGCTGCTTTGGCGATGCCATCCCGCTGACCCCTTGGCAATCATTCAGTAAGGATGTGGTATTGCTGCTGCTTATCATCGTAATATTCAAAAATAGAAGGGATATCAAACCATTATTTAGCGCCAAAACAAGTGATAATTTACTGATTGCTTCAGTAGTGATGTCAGTTGGATTTGGTTTATACACGTACAACTTCTCGCCGGTGGTTGATTTTCTCGCCTATAAGGTCGGTGCAAATATCCCCGAAGAGATGGCAACCCCGCCCGGCGCCAAGCCTGATGAATACGAAATTACTTACAACCTGAAAAATAAAAAGACGGGCGAAACCAAAACCATGACGAATACCGAATACATGAAAACCGGCATTTGGAAGGATAATAATTGGGAAGTGGTTCAGGGTAAGTCTGAAAGCCGTTTGGTAAAAAAAGGTTTCACTCCCAAAATTCGTGACCTCGCAATACAGGACGCGCAGGGCAATGATTATACAAAAGAGCTGGTATCAAATCCATACAATAACGTCATCATCGTGGCCAATGATTTAGCTAAAGCCGACGAGGAAGCCATTGGGCGACTGAATGCCATGGCGATAAACCTTGCGCAAAATTTTAATACGCGTACGGTAATGCTTACCTCAAACTCGCACCAATATACCGAAGCTTATGCTAAACAGCACAAGCTGATGTTCGAGATATTTTATGCTGATGGGGTGCCGTTAAAAACCATGGTGCGTGCTAACCCTGGCATCCTGTTGTTAAAAAATGGCGTGGTTTTAGGCAAGTGGCACTACCATTCCATGCCTAAGTACGATGATTTGGTAAAGAAATATTTTCAGCAACAATAAATGATCAGCTACCTCATCCGCAAGCTATTTTACGGGATTGCTGTGATGCTCGGCATTGTGGTGGTGGTATTTTTCCTGTTTAATATTTTGCCGGTGGACCCTGCCCGGATGACACAGGGCCAGCGCGCTGATGTGCAGTCGTTACAGGCTATCCGCAAAGAATTTGGGCTTGATAAACCTGTTCCGGTTCAGTTTGCATATTATTTGAATGATCTTTCGCCAATTGGGCTGCATGCCAATAATAAAGAGGAGCGGGAGCGCTATCATTACGTAAAACTATTTGGTGTGCCCGGTAACAATGTAATCGCCCTTAAATGGCCTTACCTGCGCCGTTCTTATCAAACGCATAAAGAAGTTGCCCGCTTGTTGATGGAAGTTATCCCCAACACGCTGGTGCTGGCTACCACGGCGATGATCTTTGCCATCATTATTGGTGTGTTTTTAGGGGTGATAAGCGCCGTAAATCAAAACACCTGGATTGATAAGCTGGCTATAGGTTTTTCCACGCTCGGCGTATCGGCACCGTCATTTTTTGCGGGAATAATTATTGCCTGGATATTCGGCTTTGAGTTGAGTAAATACACCGGCCTGAACATGTCTGGCAGTTTGTACAGTTATGACCCGTTCAAAGGCGAGGTAATAACGTGGAAAAACTTAATATTGCCCATGGTGACGCTGGGGCTGCGGCCGCTGGCGATAATAGTGCAGCTTACCCGCAACGCCATGCTGGATGTGCTGGGACAGGATTATATACGCACCGCTAAAGCAAAGGGTTTAAGCAATAATGCCATCATCTATCGGCATGCGTTAAAAAATGCTTTAAACCCGGTTATAACAGCTATTGCCAACTGGTTTGCGTCACTATTGGCAGGCTCGTTTTTTGTGGAGTATGTATTTGGCTACAATGGCTTGGGTAAAACCACTGTTGATGCGCTGGAAATGTCGGACTTCCCGGTGGTAATGGGTAGTATCCTGTTTATCGCTTTTATTTTTGTGGTGATAAACATTTTGGTGGATTTGATTTATGTTTGGGTCGACCCGAGGGTGAAATTGGCGTGAAGTTCGTAGAAGGTAGTAGCAGAGGGGAGTAGCAGTAGCAGTCTTCCGGGTAGAAAAATTGAAATGGATAATTTAGAAGAAGAAAATTCCGAAGGTTTAGGTTTGATATTCCTTATCGGCTTTATGGGTTGCGGTAAAACTACCTTGGGGCGCAAACTGGCTTCCAGGATGGGCTATATGTTTATCGACCTTGATCATGTGCTGGAAGCGCATGTTGGAATGACCATAGCCGAATATTTCAGCGCCCATGGAGAGGCTGCTTTCCGCAAGCTTGAATCTGAGATATTACAAACAACACCTTATCCCGACAATGCCGTTATTTCAACAGGTGGCGGACTGCCTTGTTTTTTTGATAATATGGAGTGGATAAATGAGCACGGCAGATCGATATATATCCAACTTGCCCCTAAAATACTTGCCGACAGGCTGGAGCACGAAAAAGTAACCCGCCCCGTGCTGCAAGGCAGGCATGGCGATGAGTTGATCGCGTTTATTGCTGATAAATTGGCTGAGCGGGAGGTGTTTTATAAACAGGCAACGATTGTCACCAATGGATTGAGCTTGACTGCAGAGAAGGTGGAGAAATTATTGCAGCCATGACCCCACTTTGTCTTTGCGAACGAGGAACAAGTGAACCAACCTCGTCGTTAGGTTTTCGAACTTACAGGTATTGAACTGATATGTTGTATACTTAGCAGGCGACGAAGTTGCCGCGCTGCTCTCGCAATTGACAAGATTTTATATTTATTCATCTACCTCAAATAAACCCCATCTTCTTCGCCTTCTTCGTCCAGAACCACATCAACAAACTCCTTTAATACGGTGGATAAGGCCATTCCGGCAAAATCTGTTATCATGGGGAAACGTTTGTGGTTACGGTCGATAAGTACAGCTGTGCGTAGTTTTTTTAGGGGGACATCGCGGAAAACGCCAAAGCCGTAAGCCAGGGTTTTGCCGCTATTGAGTACATCGTCAACCAAAATAACAACCTTGTTGCTGCAATCCTGCACATTAAAGTTAATGGTAGCTTTTAAACTGGTGCTTTGCTTATCCAACTCGATACCAATGAAAGTGCTTTTAAACGGCGCAATATCATCCAGGATGGCTTTTATGCGTCGCGCAATTTTATCGCCGCTGGGCAAAATGCCGGCAATTAAAATTTCCTCTTCCTCAAAGTTATCTTCCAGTATCTGGTAGGCAATACGGTCAATTTTTTGCTGTATTTGCTGGTGGTTTAATATCAGGAGGTGCTTGTCAGACATTGCTTTGTTGCTTTATTGTTGTATTGCTTTATTGTTGTATTGCAATGCAGTTGTTGGATTTATATCAGCGGTAAAATTAATCTTTTAACGTTACGACAATTTAAAAATAACAATATTAATAACCATTCAACAATTTAACAATAAAACTATCCCTTTCCTACTTCAAATACGGTACATATACAAAATTCGCCCCTTCAGGCACTACCACAAAAACGCACATATAATCGTGCGGGTTTTTGTAGCTGTTGATGAAGCGGTCCTTCAGTATTTCCTTTACCACACCTTTTTCAACAAACTCTTCCAGCGTGCTGGCGTGTATGCTCCATTCGGTGTTTAAATCGAAACGGTCGAGTATCAGCTCGCCTAATGCCAGTTCGTGCTGGTGGGCTATAAAAATGGGGTATTTGGAAAGCCCTTCCACCATAATCTCCACCGCCACCTCGCGGATTGATTCATTAAAGAATTTCAAATCCTTCTCCAAACTCAACAGTGGACTCTCTTTTTTTGGCCCATCGCTGTTTGTTCTGTCTTCGTTTAAAAGCTCTTCCGGTTCCATGTACTTATTCTTATTATTAACGTCATGCTGAACTTGTTTCAGCACCTCATTTGCTTGGTAGCCTTCATGCCGGCAACCTGTACTGTGGGTTCCCGAAATAAGTTCGGAATGACAGTTCTTTTAACAAACTTCTGGCCTCTAATCCCTCAAAACTAATAACACCACATTTTCCACATGCTGTGTGTGCGGAAACATATCCACCGGCTGAATTTTCACGGTATCATATTTCTCCTTCAATACCAGTAAATCGCGGGCCTGGGTTGCGGCGTTGCAGCTTACGTACACAATTTTTGGTGCTTCAATTTCCATCAGGCGGGCAACCACGTCGGGGTGCATGCCGGCGCGCGGCGGGTCGGTTATGATTACATCGGGCTTGCCGTGTTCGGCCACAAAATTGGCTACCAGTACATCCTTCATGTCGCCGGCAAAAAATTTGGTGTTGGTGATGTTGTTGATGGCCGAGTTTACTTTAGCATCCTCAATAGCCGTTGGCACATATTCAACACCTACAACCTCGCGTACATTACCGGCTATAAAATTGGCGATGGTGCCTGCGCCGGTATACAAATCATAAACCAGTTCGTTGCCGGCAAAACCTGCAAAATCGCGGGCTATTTCGTACAGCTTTAAGGCTTGTATTGAATTGGTCTGATAAAACGATTTTGGTCCGATGCGGAACTTTATGCCATTCATTTCCTCATGGATATACTCCGGTCCTTTAAAAGCAACCACATCCTGGTCAAAAATAGTGTCGTTCTTTTTTTGGTTGATGATATACAACAGCGAAGTTATATCAGGGAAATTGCTGTCGATATAACTCATCAGCTTATTCACTTCCTCTTCACTCGCGTAAGCAAAAACAACTATCACCATCACCTCGCCGGTCGAAGAGGTACGTACCACCAGGTTGCGTAGTGCCCCTTCATGGCGTTTTAAATCGTAAAAGCTGTAGCCTTCACGTATCGCAAACTCGCGGAGCGTATTGCGTAAAGTGTTTGATGGCTCGGCCTGCAGCCAGCAGTGGTTTACATCCAGTATTTTATCAAACCTGCCGGGGATATGGAAACCCAGCGCATTCATGTTCAGTTCTTCGTCTTCGCGGTTCTCGCCATCATACAGCCAGCGTTTGTTGCTGAAAGTATATTCCAGCTTGTTGCGGTAGTATTTATCGGCAGGCGAGGGGATAATGGCATCCATGTGGTCCACATCAATCTTTGCCAACCGACCAAGCGCATCAGCCACCGACTTTTGTTTAAATTTCAGCTGCGCTTCGTAGGTCATGTGCTGCCACTTGCAGCCGCCGCAGGTACCAAAGTGCTCACAAAATGGCTGCGTACGGTATTCGGATGCTTGTTTTAACGTAACTATTTTACCTTCGCCAAAGTTTTTCTTGCTGCGATAAACGGCCACGTCGGCTACATCGCCGGGCACAGCTTTTTCCACAAAAAGCACAAAATCATCGGCTTTGCCTACGCCTTTGCCTTCTTCGGCAATATCAATAATGGCAACATCTTCAAAAAACCTTTTTTTAGCAACTTGATTCATCAGGCTGCAAAGGTAATAGTTTTGTTGTAAGGTTGGAATGTTGTAAAGTTGGAACGTTAAGGAAGCCTGCTGTTGCTGTGCAAAGCGCTGGCGGACAATTATTCCGCCTCTTGCATAACACCATCAACTACGGAGATCACGGCGCAACAAGTTATGGGCGACCGTGCAAGGTCAGTCACCACGAGTAAAAGGGTCACAGCTAAATAAACATGTTTACTATCAATTGCCAGAAATTATCAGGCTCAATAGTGGGCATGTCAAACTGTGCATCAATCATTTCTGAAAATTCAAACAGCTCCCGGCTCATATAATAATGTCTTATTATTACAAATTAAGGTATTTATATACCAAAAACCAAATTGGTATTTCGTTTTTATTTTTTTCAATTTATTCACCTACTCAAATTCCAGGTCTGTTTTTAAACGCCTTAAACTGTAAATCGCGCGTGCTTTTATTTTAAATCCCTTAATTATATGCCCAACCGTATCTCCACTAATCTTTGATCGCGAGGTATCTGCAGGGGCGGGTAATTCTGTCCTTTCCAGTTGTTCCACCGTTATTTTATCGCCGTTGCACCTTGTAATTATCATCCCTTCTTCTTCGTCAAAAGTGCCCAGGTATTTTCTGAAACTGACGGAATCTTTCAAATACCTTGAATCTTCATCGCCACCCCATGCTCCTCCGCCAAATACCATGTAAGTTTCAAGGTATAATCTGCAATTACACCCTTTTTGATATTCGCTTAAATCGATAGTGTAGCCGTGGTAATGCTTGCTGAAATTGCTGGAAGGGAGGATACATATCAACAATGACGTAGCGACGTTAATACCTAAGGGAAAGTAAGGCCGGCGGCAAGTTTTGGCGTGGGTTACCCAAAAAACAATGCTTTTAAACAAAACCTTTATGTACAATAAAGATGCGCATAGGTTAACGCATATCAGCACAATCCACCATGCGGCGAAATAGTTAAAATTAAGAAGATAAACAACCATGGCAATTGCCATGGTTGCAAGCGGCCATTTATATGACGAGGTTCGGGTTATTTTATCTTTTTCAGAAAATTCCATGTGTTGTATCTTACGCCCAATTTAAATATTCCGGCGGGCGCAACTCATAAAACCAACTACCTGAACCGATAAAGAAGCAATTGGCAATCATTAAGTAAGCAAAGCCGCTGTTATCATTAAATAATCCGTCCTGCAATAAGGTGAGTTTAAACGTTATTATAGTTAACACAATGCCCGTGATGGAAATTGTTGATAACCGGGTGCGATGAATGTGTATGCGCTTTACAATCAGTAATATAATTACATAAAATACCAGCCATGTTGCTATTGAAAACAATAACTGGAATCCGGCAAAAAATAACCAGTCGGAAAAAAATGAGCCGGTGGCCTGCCAAAAGCTTTGTGAAAGGCTCGGCTCTTTAACCATGGTTATAAGCACGAAAGCCAACGCAGCGCCAACAACACTGGTTAGCCATACGCGTAAGGAGTATTGGAAGATATTTGAGTTCATGATTTACTTAGATTTTGAGTTTTTAAAATGAAGTGTATTGCAAATTTTATTGAGGGGACTTCCTAGGGAAAGACTGCACCTGACCGAATTTTCTCAACTTTTTTTTCAATTGCCCTTAATAATGGTAATTTATATACCCAAGACCCAATACAGACGCAAAAACAGTTGAGCAGCATGAGGTATATAAATTCATCATCAACAAATCCGTCATCATAAATAGCTAAACGGAACATGATGACTGTGAGAGTTACACTACCTACACAGTTTATGGCTTTTGCTATAGTAAGATTTGCAGAATACCGGGTCGAAAGCGTTACGATAATCCAAAATAAGAATGAAGATATAAATGAAAGTAGCGTGCCGATAATTACATATACTATATACCTAAAGATGATGGAATCGCCGTATGTCTCGTTGGGTAAATCATTGATTGTTTTGTAATTGGTGATGATGAGGAATAACGCCGGGGTTACTAATAAACCGGTAAGCCAAACTTTTAAACTATATTTAATATTACTTGCCATTAAATTCGTTATGATACTTATTAACCACTGCTTTAAATGATTGTCAAATACCAGCGGCCCTTCGTTATTTAATAGTTAAGCTTTTCGTTCGTCCCCAGTCGGTAAAACCAACTGAACCAAGCAATACACAGGCAACTTGCAATCATCGAATAAATGAACACATTTGGTGTGCCGCCACCCATAAGGAAAAAGAAAAGTTCGAATGTACCTGCGACCAGTGCGATGCCCAAAACAGATATTATACTCTTTATCCTGACTATTGAGTTGGCGTAATTGATCGTTATCTTTATAAACAGGAAAAAAAATATGTAGGTTGGTAACGAGCATATACCACTGAACAACACTATAGTCGGGTACGCTGGCAGCAGGTCGAAATTACCATGATATGGAGATGGCGGAAGAACGCTGTTTTCTGCGTAATCACAAATCATCACAATAACCGGCGCCACAACCATGCTTGTTACCCACACTTTTAAGCTGTATTTAAATTCGGTGCATTCCATTTGATAAGATTGAAGGGGCAGGGAGCGCCTGCCCCATATTTGCTATTGCCTGTCCCAACTAATTTTCCTTGAGAAATACATCAGCGTTGCTACGATCACAAACAATGCAACACTGCCAAACAACAGCGATAACTCTTCCAATTGGATAATGATAAAGATGAATCCGTAAAATATTCCGAGGATAAAGGAGAAGGTTACCGCCACCATCCGGTTGTTTAGTAACGATGCGGTGAAAATCGCGATTAGTGCTATAGTTGATACCGAACTGATAAAATACGCCCAGTTATAACCCACCTGTTCTGAAAACGAGAGCAGCAGCGTGTAATAAACCACCATTGCAGCGCCAATAAGTACGTAGTTAAATACATGCACACGTTGTTTTTTAACCATTTCAGCTAAAAACAGCGAGATGAAAGTAAGCAGGATAATGAGGGTTGAATACTTGGTGGTGCGCAATACTTTGCGGTACTGATCGATAGGTAATTGCAGTTTTACACCAAAAACTGCGTCGCTGCCACCGCGCTTTTTAACCAGTTCCTGGTTGTTGTTTACCCATTGCTGCGGAAAAGGCCGGTTATAATATACCATGTGCCATTTGGCGTTAAAACCCTGCGCGTTTATAGCCTTACTATCCGGCTCGTGGCTACTAAAATCGGGCGATTTCCAGTCACTGCTTATTTCAACATCGGTGGTTTTACCGGTATGCAAAAAGTTCAGTTGGTTGCTGCCTTTGAGGTTTAGCCGGTAGCTAAAAGCAAAGCCCTGCCCCGGCTGCAGGTTAAATTTTACCTGCAGGCCTTTATCAAACGGTATCGCATCCTCAACGGTGGGCTCGGGCGCATAGGTTTGGCTTTGTATTTTCACCGCCGGGTTGTTCATCAGCCCCTTATTGTCTGATATGCTGAAAACCAGCCTGGCCTTATCATACATCACTGCCGATGGGTCAATGCCTGCCAGTGCCAGGTCGGGCTTATCAAAATCGCCGGTGATGGCAATATCCGCACTGTAGCCGGTAGCATCGTAAACGCCTTTTGTAAATGGTTGTGTTTTAACGGCTGCTTTCGCCTGTAGTGTTTGCGGCAAAACATACAGCGTGTTAATTACCTCGCGGGTGCTGGTTTTTTTATTGCCGTCGGTTTCGGTTACCTGTTTTTTGTAGGGTAATAGTAGCACTGGGCCCTGTACCAGTTGCGTGTCGGCCCAGGTGTTTGCCATACCGCCACGTTCTATTTTTTGGTAGCCTTCGCGCTCAATTACCAGGCTTTGTATCCACGCCGAAGGGATAAGCAGTAAAATTATCAGCGTTGCAATAATGCCGAGTTTAATCAGCACGGAGTCGGTGTGCCATTTTGCTGGCGATGGCGGGGTAGTAGGTTGAAAGGGGTTTTCTGGTTGTTGATTCATGATTATGTCGATTTAAATACACTTTGTATTTCAAAGTAAATGGGTAAAAAAATGGGCAATTTATTATATTCCAAAACTTATTGCATTGGTATCGTATTTTACGGGGCAGGTGATGGCTTTAATAGTTTTGGCGTGCTTGTAGTCCATCTTTCTCATATAATCCTGGAAAGTATTACCGCCGGCGTTAAAAAGTTTGCTATGTGCAAACCATACCATCAATGATGTCGCGTAGAAAAAATACTTGTACACCATTTTTCGCCAGCTCTTTGAAAAAGCTGATTTATTTTCAAAAATTGCTGTGAGCCGTTCGGTTTGAAACGTGATATGCCTGGCTTCATCAATTAGTATATCTGTGCAAATTTCCTTTAACAAAAAACAACCGGTCGCATCTTTAAGCGACTGGTAAAATATCTGCGCTGCGCTTTCAACTACAATAACAGCCAGTGTCCATGATTCCATGCTGGTATTCAAATGCCTAGCCTTCCTGAACAAGGTATCGCCCCAGTTTTGTTTAATTCTCGGTTGCCCAATTCTGTCTAAATACAAACCGAGGTTATTGCCGTGTTTTTGCTCTTCTTTAATAAATAGCTTAGTGCAGTACACATAGTCCGCGTCCTGCGTTTTATCGGCATATTTTTCGGCAGCGGCAATCAATTGCTTACCCTCCGATGTTTCGCCCAATTGCCAGGCCTGCAGCGACTTCAAGATGGTGTCAATTTCTGTAGCCGTGATGTTAGCAGGTTGGTTCCAGTTAATTCTTTTTTGGAGAGCATTTGCCTTGAAATGCGTTATCCAGTAACTACTTGTGTGCATTGTGGTTTTGTTAAAAGTACTTTGTGTTTCAAAGTAAATAGGTAAAAAAATTTAGTTTGATTTATTGGTTAGCATATTCTCCCTGTCGAGAGATGTTAGTACCAGGTATGAGTTTAAAGCAAGCAGGCATATTAAAAACAGGCAGGAAACAATTTCAGGCAAAGTGCCGCGAAAGCCCTCGTGTATGGCATTGTAAATTATCCAAAGTATAAACAGTAAGTTGCCGAACACGGCCATAAATCGCATAAGTAGTTGGGCGTTTTTTTTCTGCATGATTTTTGGGGTTTAGTTTGAAATTAAATTATTTTTTGCTGTTTAATTAATTGTTCCAATGCATCCAGGTGCTGTTTAAAGGCTTTCTTTCCCTTTTCTGTCGATTCATAGGTTGTATTAGGCTTGCGGCCCAAAAAAGCTTTGTGTACCACAATATATTCCTCTTTCTCGAGGCCCTTCAAATGCGAAGCCAGGTTGCCGTCGGTAGTGTCCAGCAGTTCTTTAAGCGAGTTAAAGTCGTACCGGTCGTTCACCATCAGCACACTCATTATCTGCAACCTTAAGCGGTTCTCAAATGCTTTATCGAGTTTTTCAAAGGGAACTTTCACCTATCGTATTTTAAGTACATTATGCTGCCGTAAACAATGTGCAGCCCACCAAAACCAATGGCCCAAAATAGTAAACCATAACCGGGTAAGCAAGCGGTAACCAGGCCTAATATAATATCGCACAGCCCAAGGTACTTTACGTCGGTAAAGGTAAAATTGCTGGCACCAACTAACGACAGGCCATAAAAAATCAACGATGCCGGCGCAACTATGCTGTAATGACCGCGGTAGATAAAAATTAAAATCAATAGCCCACCCGTAACTAACGGTGTGGCCATATAAAACAATAGCGACTTGCTGGTTTTACCCCAAATTGGCTGCCCTTTACGTTTTGCTTTGCGGTATGATAATATAATACCCGTAAGCACCGAAAGCAGCAGCACTACAAAGGCTATGGCTATCAACTCCCATTCCAGCAACCGGTAACTGCTGCCGAAGAAAAGCCCGGACGACTGCGTGCCGTTATCCACGTAACCCCTGCCAGTAACAGGCGTATGGTCGTAAATAACATGATAAGCCAATGCCGCGCCAATCAGCGCATACACCCCGGCCAATATCCCCGACAGGCCGCTAAGGGATATAAACTTCGACGACCGCTCCATCAGGTTGCGGATAGAGGCCAGTTCGTTTTGAATTTCTTTTTCTTCCACGTAAAAGTACTTTGTTATTCAAAGTAAATGATAATAATTGAGATGTGCAAATAAATTTTTATCTGGGATAGCGAATAGCTCATTTTAATTACGAGAGCGATTTTCTGTATGAGATTAGAATATGACTATATTTGATTTAGTAAGATGCTATCAAAAATGAAAAATATAGGAATGAACAAAACGGTTGTGATTTTTTTCTGTTTGATGTGCATTGGGGTAAAGTTGTTTTCCCAAACAAAAGTTCCTGAAGATGTAACTGAAACTCTAAAAAAATATAAGGTGAAGGATAAACCCGGCACCTATATGTATTATAACTTTTATAAAGCTAAACGTCATCCTACTAGTGTAATCGATTTAAATTTATTAGAGTCTGGGCTGAAAACTGTTCCGGAAGAAATTCGAAATTTTAAAAATATCGAGGTACTTGATTTAAGTTATAATGACATATCAATACTGCCTGCTTGGCTTGGTGAATTAAAGAAACTAAAAAGGCTTGACATTGGTAGAAATAAAATAACTGATATCCCTGATTTTGTATTTAAGATAAAATCACTTGAGTATATTAGCTTTTCCAGCAACGAAATAAAAGGATTAGAGATACCCGTCACGAATGGAAGTAAATTAAAAGAAATGGATTTATCTTTTAATTTATTGTCAGATATACCTCGATCCCTGCTGAATCTTAGTGATCTTAAGATTTTAAACTTAAGGAATAATTTATTGACATCAATTCCTGTTGTACTGGCGGATATGAAATTTTTGCGATTTTTATCTTTAGATAATAACCATATCTCAGATTTTAATCCAACGGTTGCAGGTGCCACATCTTTAGAAACGTTAGCGTTGGTAAACAATAACCTGTCTGAAAATAAACAAAAGGAATTGATATCGTTGTTGCCTAAATGTAAGGTCTTATTTACATTTCTTTAAATTGATATACCCTAATTGACATTGCCGGGTAGTCATGATTAACAATCATCCGTATTCAGGTTCGCACGAGACAAAGGTACATGAATGTCCTATGTAGAGGTTGCTTCGTTCCTCGCAATGACGTGTCGGTTAGGTATTTACGCTAAAAAAACCGGAGTAATCCCCCTCAAATCGGTGAAATCCAAAAAAGAAAAAAATCAACGCAATCAACGCAATCAAAAAAATCAGCGGTTAAATAGTTATCGCCGCTTTCACCAAATAAGGCAAAATCTCTTTTTGAAAGGATACAAAATTCTTCCGCACATCGCTGTCGCTTACCGAGGTAAAGGCAAAACTGAACACGATGCTCTTGCTGCATTTGATGAGGAAGCGCAGGCGCTGCTGATAGTTTTCCTGTTTGCGCAATTCAGTAAGCTGCGAGAACACGCTTACCAGCATTTCTTCCAGTTCGTTGGAGAGGTTTTTCAGAAAATCCTGGGAGTTGGTTGATTCACGGATAAAATCCCAGCCGATAAATTCATTACACACGGTGTAGCTTAGCCGGCAGGTTTTCATAATCAGCATATTCAGGTGCGCCTCTTCGTCCATTTCCGGCCCGTTGGTATGTATCAGGTCGTCCACGCTCACTTTAATATAATCCATCAGCAGGGAGTGTAAAACATCTTCCTTGCTTTCAAAATATTTGTAAATAGTGGCTTTGGCAATTTTTGCCTTTTTGGCAATTTCGTTTACACTGGTCTTATGGTAACCGAATTTCCGGAACAATTCCTGCGCTGCCCGCTTTATACTTTCTTTTATTTTATCGGCTTCCATGTATCAATCAGGTACAAATATCTCAAAATAACTGACATTTGCGGTATGCCTTTTTGAGGAATTTAATAGTAAAGGCTTTTAAAATTTACAAATCGTTAATTTGATACGTATATTTCAGAGGCGCTCACTGTCACATAATAGCTTCGGAGAGATTTGGTGGCGGGCGCCTTTACCGGTGTGCCATCTGCTAATGAAAACTTTGAGCCGCTGCATGGGTCAGTGGCGGTAAAACCCGATTCATCAACATTTACTGCACAATGCTTTTCCGGTTGATAACTGCTGCATCGGTCATACGCAACATAACGCCTGTCAGCCGTCCTGTATAATATTAACCCGGCAACGCCATAACCGCTTATTACAACATAGCCCCCGCTTGCGTTCAATGGTGCTATCCGGGGGTCGAATAGTGATGCTGTAAAGTTTACTGGTACGCTGGGTACCACATTGCCGCTTTTACCGCAGGATAGGAATACGATCGGCACCAACAATAAAAGCAGCAGTTTTTTCATATAATATCAGCCTGGAATTGCTTTAAAAAACGAACATCGTTTTCAGAGAATAAACGCAAATCCCGTATCACATATTTTAAGTTGGCAATTCTTTCTATACCCATGCCAAAAGCAAAGCCGGTGAACTTGGCGCTGTCTATCCCGCAATTCTCCAAAACATTAGGGTCAACCATGCCACAGCCTAAAATCTCTACCCAGCCGGTGTACTTGCACATGTTGCAGCCCGAACCGCCACAGATAGTACACGAGATATCCATTTCGGCCGATGGCTCGGTGAACGGGAAATAGGATGGGCGGAAACGGACTTTGGTGCCTTCGCCATAAAGTTCCTGCACAAAGTGATAAAGCGTTTGTTTTAAATCGGAGAAAGAAACATTCTCATCAATATACAAACCTTCCACCTGGTGAAAAAAGCAATGTGCACGGGCCGATATTGCTTCGTTGCGGTAAACCCGGCCCGGCATAATAGCGCGGAACGGCGGCTTGCCATTCTCCATCATGCGTACCTGTACCGACGAAGTGTGTGTGCGTAAAGCAATATCATCCTTGCCGCTGTTCTTCTTGATAAAGAAAGTATCCTGCATATCACGTGCCGGGTGTTCTTCCGGGAAATTTAATGCAGAGAAGTTATGCCAATCGTCCTCAATCTCCGGCCCTTCGGCTACCACGAAGCCCAGTCTTTTGAAAATATCTATGATTTCTGTACGGATCAACGACAATGGGTGGCGCGACCCAACAGCAAAGCCATCGCCCGGTAGGGTTAAGTCAAGTCCTAAGTCTTGAGTCTTAAGTCCGGAGTCGGTGGCGTCTTTTAGTTCGTTGTATTTTGCTTCGGCTACTTGTTTAAACTGGTTAAGCACTTTACCGAAAGTCCGTTTTTCTTCGGGGCCTACAGATTTGAATTGCTCAAACAGGTCCTTAATAATTCCTTTGGTGCCTAAAAATTTTATCCGGAACGCTTCCAGTTCATCTGCATTGGCAGGTGAGAAGGCGTTTATCTCGGCGGTATATTGATCTATTTGAGCTTGCATTATGGTGTTCTTGTGTACAAATTTAACAAATTATGTCATTGCGAGCGAGGAACGAGCGCGGCAACCGCGAACTATGCATGGCGGATCTGCAAAGTTCGCGGTTGCTTCGTACCTCGCAATGACAAACGGGGTTTATTTTATCACTCCCAATTCTTTCCCCACCTTAGTAAACGCTGCAATGGCCTTATCTAAATGACGCATGTCATGCGCTGCCGATATCTGCACTCTTATTCTCGCTTTGCCCTGCGGCACTACCGGATAATAAAAACCAATCACATAAATACCTTCCTCAAGCATTTTGGCTGCAAACTCCTGCGCCAGTTTGGCTTCGTAAAGCATAACCGGAACAATAGGGTGTACACCCGATTTTATATCAAACCCAGCTTCAGTCATTTTTTGGCGAAAGTATTGGGTGTTGCTTTCCAGTTTATCACGCAGGTTGGTCGTCTCGCTAAGCATGTTTAATACAGCTATTGATGCGCCGGTGATTGAAGGCGCCAGCGTATTCGAAAACAGATATGGCCTCGAGCGCTGGCGCAGCATATCGATAATTTCTTTGCGGCCCGATGTAAAACCACCAGATGCACCGCCCAAAGCTTTGCCAAGTGTACCTGTAATAATATCAATTTTGCCCATCACACCATGGTGCTCATGCGTACCACGACCCGTTTTACCCATAAAACCCGAGCAATGGCTCTCGTCAATCATCACCAAAGCATTATATTGCTCTGCCAATGCACAAATTTTATCAAGCTGGGCAATGGTCCCATCCATACTGAACGCGCCATCGGTAACAATAATACGGTGACGGCAGCCGGCGGTAGCTTTTAACTTTTCTTCCAAATCGGCCATGTCATCGTGTTTATAACGCTGGCGCTGGGCTTTGCACAGGCGCACACCGTCGATGATTGACGCATGGTTCAACTCGTCGGATATGATGGCATCCTGGTCGTTAAACAAAGGTTCAAACACACCGCCGTTGGCATCAAATGCTGCGGCATATAAAATGGTATCTTCAGTCCCTAAAAACTCAGCGATCTTTTTTTCCAGTTCTTTATGTATGTCCTGTGTACCGCAAATAAAACGTACCGACGATAGACCGTAGCCATGGGTATCCATAGCAGCCTTAGCCGCTTCAATTACCTTCGGATTGTTTGATAAGCCAAGGTAGTTATTGGCGCAAAAGTTTATTACTTCTTTGCCGCCCTGTACAGTAATATCGGCGCCTTGTGGCGATGTGATAATGCGTTCGCGTTTATATAAACCGGCATTTTCAATTTCGGTAAGCTCCTGCTGTAAAACCGGCTTCAGTGTGTTATACATAATGTGTGGGTTTTTGAAGGTGCAAAATTATCCTATTATTTCGGATTTCGGAATTTCCATTTCGGATTTTTAATAGCTGATTTAAGTGATTGTGCTGATTTTTAATACTAAATTCTCAAATTCTAACAATCTTAATCCAATAATAATTCCGAAATCGAACATCCGAAATCCGAAATTCCTTATCTTTGCACCTCATTTACCACCGTTTGCAGCGGTATCAATGAATGTTATGGCAAAATATAATACACTACTATACTATTGTTATTCAACAATAGCCGATGCGGAGCAATTTGCTGCCGACCATTTAAAATTTTGTAAAGGCCTTGATTTGGCGGGGCGAATTATCGTTGCCGAAGAAGGTTTAAACGGCACTGTATCCGGCTCGCCCGAATCCTGTAAAATTTATATGGATACCCTGCATGCCGACCCGCGCTTCGCAGCTATCGATTTTAAGATTGATGAGGTAGATACGCCGTCGTTTGTAAAAATGCACGTGCGCTACAAATCCGAAATTGTGCACTCAGGTCTGCGCGACCCGCACATTATCAACCCGCAACAAAAAACGGGCAAACACCTCGAGCCAAAAGAGTTTTTGGCGATGAAAGATGCCGAAGATGTGGTGATACTGGATGTACGCTCAAACTATGAGCATAACCTGGGCAGATTTAAAAATGCCATTACATTGGATATTGAAAATTTCAGGGACTTCCCCGAAATGATAAACCAACTGGCTCAGTATAAAGACAAGAAAGTTGTTACCTACTGTACCGGCGGCATCAAATGCGAAAAAGCTTCGGCGTTGTTGCTGCACGAGGGCTTTAGCGATGTATACCAACTACATGGCGGCATCATCAAATACGGCAAAGAGGCCGGGGGAGAAGACTTTGAAGGCAAATGCTATGTATTTGATAACCGGCTTTCTGTAGATGTAAACAGCGTTAACCCGGTGGTAATATCAACCTGCCTTAATTGCGGCAAGGTAACCCCCAAAATGATTAACTGTGCCAACCCCGAATGCAACGAGCATTTTACCCAGTGCGATGAATGCGGAACCGCTATGGATGGCTGCTGCAGCGATGCCTGTAAGGAGCATCCACGCAAAAGAGTTTATGATGGCACAGGTTATTATGTGAAAATACCGCAGCCTGTTAATACCGCGAAGAGGGGAAAGGTTCAGCTTTCTGAATAAACACCTTTAATTTTATATCTTCACATCGTCATTGCGAGGAACGAAGCAACCTCTACACTTGCCAATCAACGCACTGTAAACATTGTGATTAGTAAAATGCAAACATGCTTTCCGATTTTCACAGGAATTTTGGTTCTTGAATGTTCTACGCAGAGGTTGCTTCGTTCCTCGCAATGACGCTGGGTATTTACCCTGTTGTATGTTCATCACCAAATAGACCTATGCGTAAAGCGCTCCTATTATTTATTTCCTTAGTCGCATTTACCGTATGCACCCGTGCTGCCGATATCAAAAGCATTGGCGTGCCTTACGTGCAAAACTATACCAAGGCGCTGTATCAATCGGGTAACCAAAACTGGTCCATCACGCGTGATGAACACGGCATAATGTACTTCGGCAATTCCGATGGCCTGTTAACTTTCGATGGTAAATACTGGCAATCGTACCGCATGCCAAATGGTTTGATTGTGCGCTCCGTAGCTGCAGATGGTAAAGGTAAAGTGTACTCAGGCGGCTTTGGTGAGTTTGGCTATTGGGAGAACAATAAAAACGGCTCACTAAAATATCACTCGTTAACGCAGCTTGTCCCCAAAAAATACCAACCTGTTAACGAAGAAGTTTGGAAGATTTATATTGATAAAGGGCAGGTTATTTTTCAATCTTTCGGCTCTATTTATATTTATAGCAACGGCAAAATAACCGTTGTAAAAGGGCTTTATCCTTTCTTGTTTTTGTACAGAGTAAACGGCCATTATTTTGTTGAACAGGTAAACAAAGGGTTATTTGAACTTAAAGACAGCAAGCTAACCTACATTGAAGGCAGCGACAAGATAGGCAACAGCGGTGTGCTTTCCATATTGGCATTGCCTCGTAACAAATTCCTCATCGGCACCGCCCGCAATGGCTTGTTTATGTATGATGGTAAACAAATAAACGCATGGGTCAACCAGGCCGACGAGTTTTTGAAAACCTACCAGCTTAACAACGGCGTAATGTTCTCGGGCAAATACATTGCCTACGGTACCATATTAAACGGCGTTATTATTATTGATACTGCAGGCAATGTTGTGCAGCATATCAACAAGAGCAGCGGCCTGCAAAACAATACCGTTTTAAGTTTATTTATCGATAACGAGCAAAACCTGTGGGCAGGGCTTGATAACGGTATTGACCGTATTGAAGTAAACTCGCCGTTGTACTTTTATTTTGATAAAAGCGGTCGTTTCGGCACCGTTTATTCCAGCATAATTTTTAACAATAAAATATACCTGGGCACCAACCAGGGCCTTTTTTACAGCGATTGGGTGGAGAACGGCAACAAACGACTTTTCCAATCGTTCGATTTTAACCTGATACCGGGCTCGCAGGGGCAGGTTTGGGAGCTATCGCTGCAGGATGGACGGCTGCTTTGCGGCCACAACTCCGGCACTTTCCAGGTAAACGGAAACACCCTGTCGAAAATAACCGGCATAAGCGGCGGGTGGACACTAAAAAAACTGAACGCCAACCAACTGATACAGGGTACTTACACCGGGCTTGTGTTTTATAAAAAAGATAATGCCGGCAATTGGGCTTTCGACCATAAGCTGGATGGTTTCGGTGAACCATCGCGCTATGTGGAGCAGGATAATAAAGGTGAGGTGTGGGTGAGCCATGCCTACAAAGGTATTTACCGGGTTACGCTCACCGCCGATTTGAAGAAGGCCGCTGCGGTAAAATACTATGATAAAAAGGCAGGTCTGCCAGGCAGCTATAATATTAACGTGTTTAACCTGGATAACCGGATAGTCTTCTCGTCTGATTCCGGGTTTTATGTGTACGACGATATCAGCGACCGCTTTAGCAAGTACCAGCAGCTCAACAAAATGTTGGGTACGTTTTCATCGTCAAACAAAATAATACCCGCGCTTGGTAAAAAATATTGGTTTATTAACCACGGCAGGGTGGCTTTGGCCGATTTTTCGACCGCAGGCAAACTAAGCATCGACTCCAACAGGTTTAGCATATTGGATGGCCGGATGGTGAAAGGCTATGAAAACATCAGCCGGATAAACAGCGCGATATATTTAATAAGTGTCGACGATGGTTTTGTGATATTAAATGATGAAGACGCCTTGCTGCGTAACGACATTAAATTGCCACCAGTACTAATACGGCGGATCGAAAATATTACCGACCGGGTAACGCCGATTACTGACGATGGCGACCAAAAAGACATTGAAATATCGTACGCACAAAATAACATCCGGATATCGTATTCGCTGCCGTTTTACAGGCAGGAAAAGGTAAAATTTCAATATTACCTGGAAGGGTACTCCAAGCAGTGGAGCGATTGGAGCACGCAAACTCAGAAAGAGTTTACCAATCTTAACCAGGGTTCGTATACTTTTAAGGTGAGGGCGAAAATAAACGAAGAAAATGTTTCGCCTGAAACTACGCTTGCCTTTACAATACTGGCGCCATGGTACGCAGGTAAAATAGCGGTGTTCTGTTACATAGTGCTGATTATTGTAGCTTACTTGCTGGCAACCAAATATTACCAGTTGAAACTGAAACGGCACCAGCACAACATACACGAAAAGCTACATAAGGAAAAAGAGGAGTTTTTAAAACAGGAAGCCATTATTAACGAGCAGGAGATAGTGAAAATTAAAAATGAGCAATTACAGGCCGACTTAGCCAGTAAAAGCCGGGAGCTGGCAAATTCGGCCATGAATATTGTTTATAAAAACGAACTGCTTCAAAAAATAAGCGACGAAATTGCCCACCTTAAAGATAGTCATGGTAAACCCCTCGCCGAGGAACAGCTGCGCCGTATTCAAAAGGTTATTGATGAAGGCATGACCGATGACCGTGACTGGAACATATTTGAAAGCAGCTTTAACGAGGCACACGAGAATTTCTTCAAAAAACTAAAATCTGACCACCCAGACCTGGTACCAAACGATCTTAAGCTATGTGCCTACCTCCGCATGAATATGAGCAGTAAGGAAATGGCATCATTGCTCAATATTTCCCTCCGTGGTGTTGAAATACGGCGTTACAGGTTGCGCAAAAAGCTAAACCTGGAGCATGACAAAAACCTTGTTGAGTTTCTCATTGAGCTTTAACACTACATCATTACCTCTCATATTACTTTTTAAATGTACTAACCGTGATAATGCCAGTGTAGTATGTAAATAATACACTATCTAATTGTAATTGGTTGACTTTTAATTAATTATAAATTATCTAAAACAAAATGAGCAAGTGCATACTTTAGTGATGTATTAATGTTGAGTTAAATTTTTTGTTAAAATCGTATTATCTCATCACCTTCGACCAAAGAAAAACCAATTTTTTTAATCCTACTTACTCAAAATTTTAATTAACCACTATGAAGAGAATTTTTACAATCTCAGGGTTAGTACTGTTATGTTTTTTATTTGTTAATGCAGCGATTGCCCAGAACGTTACCGTTAAAGGTAAGGTTACTGATGCAAGCACAGGCGAAGCACTTATAGGTGTTAGCGTTGCAGTAGCCGGTACATCATCAGGTACTCAAACCGACGTAAACGGAGCCTTTAGCTTAAGCGCTCCCTCAAACGCAACTTTAAGGGTTTCCTACTTAGGATACACTACAGCACAAGTGGCCGTAAACGGCCAAACCTCTATCGACATTAAATTACAACCCAGCGCCAATGAATTGCAGCAGGTGATTGTTGTTGGTTACGGTACACAACGCAAACTGGATGTTACCGGCTCGGTATCAACAGTAAAAGGCGAGGAAATTTCAAAACAATCATCAACCAATGCGGTAAGCGCACTACAAGGTAAAGTTGCCGGTTTGCAGATAACAAACTCCGGCTCACCCGGCTCATCGCCGCAAGTAACTATTCGCGGTTTAGGTACCATATTTGGTAACACTGGTGTGTTATATGTGGTCGATGGTGTTTGGTATGATGATATCAGTTTTATTAACCCAAGTGATATTGATAACATAAGCGTGCTTAAGGATGCATCGAGCACATCAATTTATGGTTTACGTGCCGCAAACGGCGTTATTTTGGTTACCACCAAACGTGGTAAAAAAGGTGATACACGCGTTACTTATGATGGCTACGCAGGTTGGCAAACAATCACCAACCAGGTTAAAATGGCTAATGCAAATCAATATGCCACTTTAATAAATGAGCAATATAATGTAAGCGGTACCACGCCTTTACTTTTTCCCGATCCGGCAAAATATGGAACAGGTACCGATTGGTACGGCCAAATATTACGTGATGCGTTCAAAATGAACCACAACGTATCGGTTAGCGGCGGAACTGAAAAATCAAACTATAACTTCTCGTTAGGTTTTCTTGACCAGGACGGTTTGGTAAAAAACAACAATTACAAACGTTATACGGCACGTTTTGTAAACGACTATAACCCAATTAAAGGATTAAAATTAGGTTATACCGTTGGTGGCGTATTTAGCCAGTCGAAAGATATTGATGGCGGCATTTTCCACCAATTATTTGGCGCGGCACCGGTATTGCCGGTATATTATGCCGATGGAAGCTATGGCGACCCAAGTGACTTTAACCTGGGCGGCGGTAACAACTACAACCCGCAGGCTACGCTTGATTTTTACAACCACAATTCAAAAAACTACGGCTTTACCGGTAATGCTTATGCCGAAGTGAAGTTTTTAAAGCACTTAACCTTTAAAACAAGCTTTGGCGGCGAAATTGCGCAGGCTGAGGCAACAGGTTATACTCCGGTTTATAAAGCAACACTTTTACAGGCAAACACTGTTAGTGTTTTATCAATCGGAAGAACGGATACCCGTAACTGGATAGCTGAAAATACCTTAACGTATGATAATACCTTCGGCGACCATAAAATAACAGTGTTGGCCGGCCAAACAGCGCAGCGTTATAAAACATACTTTATAAATGCATCGGCGCAGAACGTGCCAAACAGCAGTGCAGGTGATCACTATCTTACATTGGGCGATGTTAATGGCCGCAACGTTAGCGATGGCGGAAGTCTTACAACGGCGCTTTCATACTTTGGTCGTGTAAACTACTCGTTTAAAGATAGATATCTGTTAAATGCCTCTATCAGGGCCGACGCAGGATCGCAGTTTTTTGGATCAAACCTTTGGGCTTATTTGCCTTCAGTTGGTGCAGGCTGGGTTATCTCGAACGAAGACTTCATGAAAGATCAGAAACTGTTCAGTTCATTAAAGCTGCGCGGAAGCTGGGGTAAAGTGGGCAACGCAGGAGTGCCGATCAACCCAACAACTTTAACAGTTAGCCAGGATCCTGGTTACACAGCAATATTTGGTGCCGATCAGCACGCCAATACCGGTGCAAGCGTTGTATCTGTTGTTCCACCGGCTATTTTGGTTGAACGCGGCGTTGGCGCCGATGTAGGCATTGAAGGTGCATTGTTAAATGACCACTTAACATTTGAGGCTGATTATTATAACCGTACTACACAAAATGCCATTTTCGGTATCAATATCCCATCATCAGTGGGAACTGCTTCGGGCGCTATTATAGCCAACCAGGCTGATATTGTGAACAAAGGGCTTGAGTTCTCCGTTGGTTACAGGGGCCAGGCCTCGCATGATTTTACTTATGCGTTTAACGCCAACTTTAGCATAAACACCAATAAAGTTACCAAAGTTATATCGGGCAAAAACCCTATCTATTCTGGTGGCAATGGTATAGCAAACGGCGCCCTGGCAACCCGCACAGTTGAAGGCGAGCCAATTGGCGAGTTTTTTGGCTATAAAGTAGCCGGCATCTTCCAAAATCAGTCGCAAATTACCGGCTCGGCCCAGCCTAATGCACGCCCAGGCGATTTTATGTATACTGATTTAAATAACGACCACGTGATTGACGGGAAAGACCGCGTTGATCTGGGTAACCCAACCCCTAAATATGCATACGGCTTTACAACCAACTTAGGTTACAAACATTTCGACTTATTGGTTGCTTTGCAAGGTGTTGCAGGTGTTAGCGTTTACAATGCCAATACAGCTTACAGGTTTGGTAACGAAAACTACACCCAGGATTTTTACGACCACCGCTGGCATGGTGAAGGTACTTCAACTACCTACCCTTCAGCAGCAGTTGGTTCAACAGCAAACGCAGCACCTAACTCGTTTTTTGTTGAAAGCGGCGCTTACTTCCGTATCCGTACAGCACAGTTAGGTTATACGGTTCCTTCGGCGTTCCTGTCAAAATGGAAAATTCAAAAGATCCGCATTTTCGCAAATGCTGAGAACCCGCTTAACGTATTTAAATACAAAGGCTTTAGCCCCGAAGTTGGCGGCTCGCCTACCAATGCAGGTATAGATGCAAATGTGTACCCGCTGTCAGCAACTTATACATTCGGTGTTAACGTTAGTTTTTAATAAGATATAAAAATGAAGAATAGAAAAAATTACTTACAAAGAGCACTGGGATTAAGTCTTTTTGTATCTCTTGTTGTAGCCGCAGGCTGTAAGAAGAGTTTTTTGGACGTGCCGCCACAGGCGACGCCGCCCGCAGTTACATTTTGGAAAACTGCCGGCGATGCTGATAAGGCTGTAAATGCAACTTATGCCAACTTGCACGAATGGACAAACATAGCATTTGCGCCTATTGCTGTTGAAAGCATGGGCTCGGACGATGCCGAAAAAGGCAGCAGCCCGGATGATGCATCGTTTATGAACGATTTTGACACTTTTACTGCTTCGTCAACTGAAGGGCAGATTGCCGATTTTTGGAGTGGCGAATACAAAACCATTAACCTTGCCAACCAGGTGCTTGACAACGTTCCGGCTATAAGTATGGACGGCAACTTAAAAAATCGCTACCTGGCCGAAGTTAAGTTTATAAGGGCTTATGCCTATTTCAGGCTGGTTAGGGCTTTCGGCGATGTGCCTTTACGCTTACACCTGCCAAAAGATGCGAGCCAATATAACATTCCGCGTACACCAAAAGCGCAGGTATGGGCAGCCATCGAAGCTGATTTAACCGATGCAGCTGCAGTATTGCCGCAAAGTTATGACGCTAATAATTTGGGCAGAATTACCAAAGGCGCTGCTTTAGCTCTGCATGCAAAAGCTGCCATGTACCAGGCGAAGTGGGCAGATGTGTTAAACTATACTAACCAGGTAATGAGCCTGGGTTATACCCTATTTCCTAATTTCGAAAAACAATTCAGGACTGATAACGAAAATAACTCTGAGTCGGTGTTTGAAATTCAGTGTGCATTTATTGATGGTAATGGTGGTGCTTCAAATTCTCAATATTCACAAGTACAGGGCGTTCGTGGTGTTACCGGCGGTGGCTGGGGCTTTAATGTGCCAACCCAAAACCTTGTTAACGAATTTGAAACAGGCGACCCACGAAAGGAAGGTACAATTATCTTCCGTGGTACTACCACTGCTGAAGGAGACCCAATAGCTGCTGTTGGCGATAACCCGATGTATAATTACAAATCATACGTACCGTTCAGCCAGTTCCATAATGGCTATAACGAAGGCTGCCAGCAAAATATAAGGGTAATCCGTTTTGCCGATGTATTGCTGATGAACGCCGAAGCTGCCAACGAACAAGGTAACGCTACACTGGCGTTAACATCTCTTGAAAAAGTACGTGCACGTGCAAGGAATGGTAACGCTGCTATATTGCCCGCCGTTTCGACTACCGATAAGGTTGCTTTGCGCACAGCAATATGGCACGAGCGCCGTGTTGAACTTGCTATGGAGTTCGATCGTTATTTCGACGTTATACGCCAAGGGCGTGGTGCTGCAGTTTTTGGTCCTAAGGGATGGAAAGCTAACAAAAACGAAGTTTGGCCGGTGCCACAAAACGAAATTGACCTGAGCGCACGTACACTGACTCAAAATCCTGGTTATTAATAATTAAATTATAATCGAATTATGAAAAAATTAAATATTTATGTTTTGACTCTGGCGCTGGCAGGCTTAGGTTTATCATCGTGCAAGAAGTCATTCGATCCAAAATCATATGCGCCACCGCTAAGTGTTGGCGGGTACACAAGTGTTAAGGAGATTGCTGCATCAAACCTGGTAGCCTATTATTCATTCGACGGAAGCCTGGTTGATAGTGTTTCAAACAGCACCGGCGTTGGTACCGGTACCTCATTTACTCCCGGTTTCGAACGTAAAGCCCTGCAGGGCGGTGTTAATAGCTATGTTTTGGCGACCCCTTCGGCAGCGGTTGCCGGGCTAAAAAGCTTTACGGTAACAGAATGGTATAACTCACCGCCGCCAAGCACAGGTATCATCGGTATCTTTACCCTTGCAAAAACTACTGCATTCTGGGGAAATATCGAAGTTTTCTTCGAAAACGGTAGCGACAATACCAATGGCAAAGTACGCATCCACATCGCAAAAGGTGGTGGCGACTACACCTTTGCAGTTGATAACGTGCTTAACCTGTTTGGAAAATGGAATAACCTGGCGTTTTCATACGATGGTGCAACATCAATAGCCACCTTGTATGTTAACGGTTCAAAAATTACTGCCGCTGCTGTGCCTGGTTTAACCGGCGATGCGAACTTTACCGACGTTGGTAAGCTTACATTTGGCTGCGTTCAGTTTATGACCGAGCCAAGCCAGACCACTGCAACCGGCAGGCAGGATTGGGCAAACTTTTTAACAGGCCAGTTGGATGAGGTTAGGATTTACAATAAAGCACTAAGTGGCGCCGAAGTAGGCGCTATAGTAGGCCTTGAAGGCCGCGGAAAATAAACAGTTGATTGATTATGAGGTTGCCTGGGTAATCCGGGCAGCCTCTTTTTTTGAAACTTAAATGGTAACGGCGTTTTCTTTGATTTAAGCATGAAAGATATAAGGAATTTTGGCGGGATGGTGGTGTTGGCGGTATTAATGTCGTGCGGCAAAGGAAAGACAGTTATCCCGGTAACGCCTGTAACTCCTACACCTGCAAGTTTTAGCTTTAACGCGCTAAAGGTAAATGGTGTTTTTAACGGTTATAACTACACAAACATTAACAGTAAACCGGTAATAAAAATATCGTTTTCGGCACCTGTGGATCACAGTTCGGTAACAATGAGTGTAAACATACGCTCGAAAGACGGGGCTGCGGCAGCATACGCTGCCAGTTACGAAAATAGTGACAGTACCGTAGTTTTAACGCCATCGGGGCTACAGCCAATTACGCAATATTCACTTTCTGTTTCAACGGGTTTACAATCTAAGGCTAAAGGCTCATTACAATCCGAAATTGATGTACAGTTAACCACTGCTATCGATTCAACCAACAAATTCCCGGTAATTACCGACGACCAGTTACTTGACTTGGTTGAAAAGCAAACCTTAAAATATTTCTGGGAATTTGGCCATCCGACCAGCGGCCTGGCGCGCGAGCGCAATACCTCCGGCGACGTAGTAACCACCGGCGGCTCAGGCTTCGGGATAATGGCAATTGTTGCAGGCGTTAGCCGCAATTTTGTGTCGAGGGCTGATGGTTTGGCCCGGATGCAAAAGATTGTATCGTTTTTAAAAAATACGGCCCAAACATTTCATGGCGCTTATCCGCATTGGATGAATGGCGCTACAGGCGCTGTTGTACCTTTCAGCGCACAGGATGATGGCGCTGATTTGGTGGAAACATCATACCTGATGCAAGGGTTACTCACCGCACGCCAGTACTTCAATGGCGCGGGCACCGATGAATCCAATTTGCGCGCTGACATCAACACAATCTGGAACAAAGTGGAGTGGGATTGGTTCAGGCAGGGCAACCAGGATGCGTTATACTGGCACTGGAGCCCGAACAATGGCTGGGCAATAAATATGAAAATTAACGGCTGGGATGAGGCTTTAATAACTTACGTTATGGCCGCATCATCAACCACGCACGCCATTCCAAAATCGGTTTACGATAATGGCTGGGCGCTAAATGGGAGCATTAAAAATGGTGCCAGCTATTTTGGCATTACTTTGCCATTGGGACCTGCACAGGGCGGCCCGCTGTTTTTTTCGCAATATTCATTTATGGGGATAAACCCGAACGGGTTAACGGATGCTTACGCCAGCTACGATGTGCAAAATAAGGCGCACGCGACTATTAACTATAACTATTGTGTTACAAATCCCAAAGGCTATAGCGGTTATAGCGCCGATTGCTGGGGACTCACAGCCAGCGACATAAAAGGTGGTTATACCGCCAGTTCGCCAACTAATGACGTGGGTGTAATTGCACCGACCGCTGCAATTGCTTCGCTGCCATACACGCCGGCACAGTCAATGAAAGCTCTAAAATTCTTTTACTATAAACTGGGTGATAAAACCTGGGGACAATATGGCTTTTACGATGCCTTTAACCTTACTGATGTTTGGTTTGCCGATTCGTACCTGGCTATTGACCAGGGGCCGATAATTGTAATGACCGAGAATTACCGGAGCGGACTTTTGTGGAACTTGTTTATGAGTTGCCCTGAAGTAAAAACCGGGATGAAGGGGCTTGGGTTTACGAGCCCGAAACTATAGAGATTTCGGGCTTCGGAATTTCGATTTCGGAATTTTTTGAATGCGGAAGTCGGAATGCCGATTTCGGAATGAAAAAATTTAAACATGGTGCAACTAAAGTTTCTTCGCTAATCAGCAGAGAGATTTAGAGGGCCCTAACCAATTAAACTAATGAAGAAACTATTACTTCCCTTATTAATATTACTGTCGGGCTGGGGTATGGCGCAGCCGCAGGCTGCCAAAGAGGACGGCATTAAGCCGGTAGGCATCATAAAAAACCTGACCGACAGCGCCCTGCTTGATGTGGTGCAGCGCCAAACGTTCCGGTATTTTTGGGACTTCGGTCACCCGGTTAGTGGGCTTGCCCGTGAACGCAGCAATAAATCGTATGATTATGGCGATGAAGTTGTAACCACCGGCGGCTCGGGCTTTGGCATCATGGCCATGCTGGTTGCCGACCACCGCAAATGGATTACCCACGAACAGGCAGTAAACCGCATGCTTAAAATATTAGACTTTTTAATGAAGGCCGAATCGTTCCATGGCGCTTTCCCGCATTGGATGAATGGAGCTACCGGCAAGGTTATCCCATTCGGACGCAAGGACGATGGTGCGGACATTGTGGAAACATCGTACCTTTTTGAAGGACTGCTGTGTGCCCGGCAATATTTTAAAGCGGACAACCAGCAGGAAGGCCGTATACGCGGCATGGTGAACAACCTGTGGGAAGAGATGGAGTGGAACTGGTTTACCCGCGACGGAAGGCCAAACCTTTACTGGCATTGGTCGCCCAATAATGGTTGGTCCATGAACTTTGCCATTCGGGGTTTTAACGAGTGTATGATAACTTATATCCTGGCCGAATCTGCCGAGCGGTACCCGGTAACCCCTGAAGTTTACTTCGGCGGTTGGGCGCAAAGCGATTTTTTCAGGAATGGCAATACCTACTACGGCCATAAGTTGCCGCTGGGTTTCCCCTATGGTGGGCCACTTTTCTTTTCGCAGTACACCTTCCAGGCGCTTAATCCAAAAGGACTGAAAGACCAATATGCCGATTATTGGGAACAGAATTTAAATCACACGCTTATTAACCACGACTACTGCGTTGATAACCCGAAAAAGTTTAAAGGCTATGGCGAAAACTGCTGGGGATTAACAGCGAGCGATAATTTTGAAGGCTACAATGCCCATGCTCCAAATAACGATTTAGGTGTGATAACACCAACTGCCGCGTTGTCAGCATTCCCTTACACACCCGAATATTCCATGAAAGCTTTGCGCCATTTTTACTATGATTTAGGCGATAAAATCTGGGGCGAATATGGCTTTACAGATGCTTTCAGCGAATCGCATAATTGGTATGCAAAATCGTATCTTGCGATTGATCAAGGGCCAATTGTGGTGATGATTGAAAATTACCGCAGCGGCCTGATCTGGAACCTGTTTATGAGTTGCCCGGAGATAAAACACGGTCTTAAAAAGCTACATTTTGAAAGCCCGGCGTTAAATTAGTCTGAACCGGGATTTTTCACAATTGGAATTAATTTTTAATCGGCGTTCAAGAATGCTTCGCAGTTAAACGGATTAAATGATTTCCGGGATTCGGCGAATCTGAAAAATCCAAAAATCCGCTTAATCCCGGTTCAGAAATTTGTGTTAGCGATAGCAGTGGATACCGGCCCCGAGCTTAATGCCTGCAGGCGTATGAACGGATAGCGCGGCCCCGCTTCTATCAGCGGGGAAACACCAACGAACTACTATACGAAACCTATAATAAATGAGAAGGTACATAATTATTTGCTTAAGCATTCTGCTTACAGCTGCTACTGCCACTGCGCAACAAAAACAAAAAACTTACTGCAATCCGATAAACATCGATTACGGCTACACGCCGATCCCCAATTTTGCTACTGAGGGCAAGCACCGGGCAACTGCCGACCCGGTGATTACGATGTACAAGGGTGATTATTACCTATTTTCTACCAATCAATGGGGGTACTGGTGGAGCCACGATATGTTGCATTGGAATTTTATTTTCCGCCACTTTTTAAGACCTGAGCATAAGGTTTATGACGACTTGTGCGCGCCGGCAGTTTGGGTACGCGGTGATACGCTGCTGGTGTTTGGGTCGACTTACTCGTCAAGTTTCCCTATTTGGATGAGCACCAACCCAAAGGCAAATGAGTGGAAGGAAGCTATCCATGAGTTTGAGCCCGGTGGCTGGGACCCAGCTTTTTTTAGCGACGACGATGGCAAAATGTACATGTACAATGGCAGTAGCAATACTTACCCGCTTTACGGCGCCGAGGTTGACCCAAAGACTTTTCATTTAAAAGCTTACCGCAAAGAGATGTACTTTTTACAGCCGTTCCGCTATGGCTGGCAGCGTTTTGGTGAGAATATGGATGATACTTTTTTGGACCCCTTTATAGAAGGCGCATGGATGACGAAAAACAATGGAAAATATTACCTGCAATATGGCGCACCAGGTACCGAGTTTAGTGGTTATTCTGATGGGGTAGTGGTTGGTGACAACCCGCTGGGGCCATTTACGCCGCAAAGCATGCCGTTTAGTTACAAGCCGGGTGGCTTCGCACGTGGCGCAGGCCATGGCAGTACCTATACAGATGCCTGGGGAAACTATTGGCATATTGCCACTATTGTCATCGGCGTTAAGAATAGCTTTGAACGTCGGTTGGGCATCTGGCCCACAGGATTTGATAAAGATGGTGTGATGTACGCCAATACAGCGTTCGGCGATTACCCTACTTACCTGCCCGATGGCAAGGAAGACCACCTGAAAAGCCACTTTACCGGCTGGATGCTGCTGAACTATAACAAACCGGTTTGGGTATCGTCGACTCTGGGTGGTTATATGCCAAACAACGCGGTCGACGAAAGCATAAAAACCTACTGGAGCGCCAAGACCGGTGACGCCGGTGAATGGATTGCCAGCGATTTGGGCAACGTGAGCACTGTTAACGCCGTGCAAATAAACTATGCCGACCAGGACGCCACCATCCTGGGCAAAGCAACTGACACCTACACCCAGTACAAATTGTATTACTCGCTTGATAATAAAAAGTGGCAGGTTTTGGCCGACAAAAGCAAAAATAAAACCGATGTGCCGCATGATTATATTGAATTGGAAACACCGGTAAAGGCCCGCTATATTAAGCTGGAGAACGTACACATGCCAACCGGTAAATTTGCGATAAGTGGTCTGCGGGTATTCGGGAACGGCGGTGGAGCCAAACCTGATACCGTGCAAAGCTTCATTGTACTGCGCACGGAAAAAGACAAACGCAGCGCCTGGATAAAGTGGCAAACCGTTGATAATGCCTTCGCCTACAACATTTACACAGGTACCGCACCCGATAAGCTGTATAACTGCATAATGGTACACACCGCTAACGAATACTATCTTAAAACGATGGATAAGGAAAAGGCTTATTACTTCCAAATTGAGGCGATAAATGAAAACGGTGTTTCGGAGCGGACGAAGGTGGTAAAGGTAGATTAGAGAGAACCAAATCCCCGGCGTCATTGCCAGGAACGAAGCAATATCTAAACAGGACATTCATGGCCCTTAATTGCAGTGGTAACCTAAACGCGGCTTTTAGGGCACCAAAATACTTATAGCCATTTGATTAGCAAGTGTAGAGGTTGCTTCGTTCCTTACAGCAATGACGCCTGGTGAGGTGCATACGTAAATCAGTAGTTCCCGCACTTTTTATCGTAGTTATCCGTTAATTTTTAACTTTGTTAAAACATCTCGCGTTCTGTTTATGAAAAAACTTACCCTGTCTATACTATTATTTGTTTGCTTCTTAGGTCCATTAATAACCAATGCCCAAAGCGCCGCGTCATACGACAGAGGCTTATACATTGCCAAAGGCGATACTTTACCCTACCGCATTTTATTTCCGCAGGACTTTGATCCCTTAAAAAAATACCCGCTGGTGATAGTGCTGCATGGCGCCGGCGAACGCGGCAATGATAACGAGGCACAGCTTTTATGGGGCAGCAAATTATTTTTAAAAGATACCATCCGCGAGCGGTACCCGGCGATAGTGGTTTTTCCGCAATGCTCTGCAAATGGCTGGTGGGCCAGTAATAAGTTTGAGGAAGACTCGGTGACTCATAAAACCAAGTTTATTTTTCTGCATGATGCGCCGCCGTCAAAATCAATGGTCAGCCTGCTGGGTTTGGTCGACCAGCTATTAGATAAGCCTTACGTTAACAAGCACCAGGTTTATATTGGCGGACTTTCGATGGGCGGCATGGGCACGTTTGAAATAATTGGTCGCAAGCCGAATTTGTTTGCAGCTGCTTTTGCCATTTGCGGCGGCGACAATACGCTGAATGCTAAAAAATATGCCAAAAAGGTGCCGATTTGGATATTCCATGGTGCGAAGGATAGCGTAGTGCCGTTTACCCACTCAGAAGCTATGGTGGCCGCCATTAAAGAAGCCG
This sequence comes from Mucilaginibacter sp., assembly GCF_025359345.1. Taxonomy (GTDB): domain Bacteria; phylum Bacteroidota; class Bacteroidia; order Sphingobacteriales; family Sphingobacteriaceae; genus Mucilaginibacter. The sequence continues at coordinate 2,139 of NZ_JANYGQ010000014.1, read as the reverse complement.
GCGGCGACCCCAAATATACTCTTTACCCGAACGACGACCATAACAGCTGGAGTGATGCCTTTGCAGAGCCCATGTTTATGGCGTGGTTGTTTTCGCATAAGAAGTGAGAGGGTAATTCGTTGATAACGAACTGTTTACATTATGTCATTGTGAGGTACGAAGCAATCTCAAACTATGCAGAGCCGCCCTGTAAAGTTCGCGGTTGCCGCGCGCGTACCTCGCTCGCAATGACAAAATCTGTTACTTATTGGGGGATTATTCCTTAGCCTTTGGCGGTACAAAACGTGGCTTATAGGCCGGTTTCTTTTCTGTCGGTTCGGGGGGGGGGGACGAGTGGTTTTTCATCAGCAACAGGTGGCGCACTTTCTACCGACTCAGATTTAGGTTTCATTTTAAAGCGTGGTACAAAGCCGGCGGGTTTGACGGCAGCCGGTTCCGCAGGTGATTGCTCAAACGTGGCGGGTGCGCTTTCCTCTGCCTCAGCTTTGGGCTTCATTTTAAACCTGGGCGTAAAGCCGGCAGGTTTAGCAGCAGGTTCCCCGGGTAATTGCTCAACCGGGGCGGGCGTACTATCCTCTGATTCAGCTTTTGGTTTCATTTTAAAGCGCGGTACAAAGCCTGCCGGTTTGGCCGGGGCATTTTCCACGCTTTCAGCCGCAGGTTCGTTTGGCGTAGCTGGTACTTCTTCTTTTGCATCCCCGACAGCAGGTTTTGCAACATTAGCCGCCCTGAATTTTGGAGTAAAACCAACTTTACGTGAAGATGAAACAGGTGGGGTATGTTCGGTTAAGCTTTCTGTAATGGTTTGTTCGGCGATTGGGTTGGCAATCTGCGGCTTTTCGGTTTTAACCTCGGGCGCTAAAGGATATTGACGACGGGTTTTATTGAACCAGTATTTTTTGGTATGGTCGAAGCTTTTTTCGCCCATTTGTTCGTAATGGGTTTTAAATTCAGAAAACAAGGCGGGCTCGGTCTTTTCTAAGGCAACGAGATCGACTCTTTTCTTTTTAAAAAACTCATCAAAAGTTAACATCAAGGTCTATTTTATTAAAACGGATTCCTTTATCAGTCTGCGTCCAGTCTTCCCGCTCCTCATCCGTAGCATTCAACAGCTTCGGGAAAAACTCCAGCGGAAAAACCTGCTGCTTGCCATTGTCCCTTTCAACAAAAAGCAGGCCATTGGCAAAAGTAACTTTTACCTTTTTTTCCTGTTTACGTGAGGTGAATAGGGGCATATCTTGTTTCGACTTTAATTAATCAGCTCGTCATTGCGAGGAACGAAGCAACCTCTACGTAGGACAGTCAAGGACCGTAATGTTTGTGAAGACCTAAATGCTGCTGATAGGTTACCACATGTTTTTCGTTCCTTGATTAGCATGTGCAGAGGTTGCTTCGTTCCTCGCAATGACGCGTGGTGAGGCCTTACTCCGCCATATTATGGTATACCGCCTGCACGTCGTCGTCTTCTTCCAGGCGGTCAATCAGTTTCATTACATCGGCAACTTGATCTTCCGTAACATCATGGAACGACTGTGGCACGCGCTCCAGCTTAGCCGATTTTGGTTCGATACCCAAACCTTCCAGCGCTTTTTGCATTTTGCCGAAATCTTCAAAAGCGGTGTGTATAACTGCTATATCGTTGCCTTCTTCGTCGGCTTCCACAAATAAATCTTCAAGTCCTGCGTCAATCAATTCAAATTCAAGTTCTTCCAGGTCGCGGTCGCCGGGTACAAAGGTAAATACCGATTTGCGGGTGAATATAAAATCGAGCGAGCCAGTTTTGCCGAGCGTGCCACCTGTTTTTGTAAAGTAGCTGCGCACATTGGCTACAGTGCGGTTGGTATTATCGGTAGCGGTTTCTACTAATACAGGCACGCCGTGCGGGGCGTAACCTTCATAAACCAGCTCTTCGTAGTTTGATTCGTCCTTGTTTGATGCACGTTTGATGGCGGCCTCAACACGGTCCTTAGGCATATTAACCGCCTTGGAGTTTTGGATGATGGTACGCAGCCACGAGTTAGTTTCGGGGTTTGGCCCGCCGGCTTTAACGGCCATTACTATTTCTTTCCCCAAACGGGTAAACTGCACCGCCATTTTGGCCCAGCGCTAAAACTTTCTCTCTTTACGGAACTCAAATGC
>NZ_JANYGQ010000017.1 GCF_025359345.1 Mucilaginibacter sp. | reverse complement strand
GCACGGCAGCCAGTTTCAGCGGTCCATTTGGCGTGGCAGCCGATGCAGGCGGCAATATCTATGTGGCCGACGGTGCAAATAACTTAATCAGGAAAATTACCCCGGCAGGTGTGGTTACTACCTATGCAGGCAGCGGTTCGGCAGGCTCCGTTAATGGTACAGGCACAACTGCGCGTTTCAGCAATCCGCATGGCATCGCCATAGACAAAGCTGGAAATTTTTATGTAGCCGACTACGGCACCAACCTGGTACGTAAAGCCATTGGTACCGGTTATACCATTAATACGGCATTACCGGCAGGTTTAACATTTAATGTTACTACCGGCGTTATTAGCGGTACACCGATGGTAGCCGTGGCAGCTACCGATTATACCATCACCGCTTACAATTCAGATGGGAACGACGTTGCAACGGTAAAGATCACTACCACCACCACGCCCGGCTTTGCAGCCAGGGTGGATGAAACGCCGCTCGACGCTGCTGCCCCTGTAGTGAAACAGGGCGTATCGCCCAACGGGGATGGGGTAGGCGATGTACTGGAGATAACCGGCATCGGCAACTACCCTCAAAACACCTTTCAGCTGATGAGCCGCAGCGGTATGTTGGTATACAGCATAAAAGGGTATGACAATGCGTCGCGGGTGTTTGACGGGCAATCGAACATCAACGGCAGGTTACTTCAGGCAGGCACCTATTTTTACCAGTTGGAGTATAACGACAAGGGTAAACTTATGCGCAAAACAGGTTACATCTTATTAAAATATTAACGCCATTTGATTAGGGACGACATTTACGGCCCCGCTTCTGCGGGGCTGTATTGTCTTTTTTAATAAATTCACATTCCCCGGGGCTCCGGGTGCTTTTCCGGCTACTTTCCCAACTTGGCGCAGCTTTATGAAGCGTGAAAAAACATTCTATTTCATTCGATAAAATCTTTGAGATATTACCAATGAAAGAAAACGCCCTATAAGCGAGTCAAGTCCTCAATTTTACTAAAACAATTTAGTCGTTCCGGATTTTACCTTTTAAAATCTATCCGGATACCAACTTATATATTAATTTTGAGGTGCTAACGGGCTGACATTAATGTTCCGGCCCACAAACTATTCCACCTGCAAACGAAAAACACATGCTGTTAAAAAAATTCTACACTACTTTAATTTATTGTTCAATTATTTTTTTGCCGGCCTTAACCGGGGCCAAGGAAATAACCATCAGCAGCCCCAAAATCACCATGGTACTTGATTATGGCGACCATGCCAGCATAACCTCCCTAGTGGTTAACGGGCAAAAAGTAATCGGCGGTCCAGAGGGGATTTTCACATCGGTAAACATTGGCGGCGTTGTTTATTCTTCGCTGCATTTAAGCGGAACACCGACACTGGTAAAACAGGGTAACGTATTTAAGCTAACCGGCATTAATTACGGGCCGGCTAAAGAGAATTGGATATTTACCGTGACCGGCAAGACTATAAACTGGACTATAGAAAGAAACTCCGCAAAAGCAATAAAGGCAGATGAATCTGCCGCCCCGATATTTAATTTTGATAACATCAACGCCTGGGAAGGCGCTTACCAGGGTTACGGCGGCTTAGCCTGGTTTTATTTGTTTAACGAAAAGTTGTGTACCTACGGTGTGCATACCCGGTCGACGAACTTTTGGAATAGTAAAACCAATAATGGACTGAATATTACCGTTAACTCCTCCGGCAAAAACGTGGCGATGAAGTACTCGCGCACTAACGACGATAAGCTGGCTTATTCCATCACTGTGTCGGGCAAAGAAATGCTGCCGAAAGGAGATACTGGAACCAACCGCCGCCGCTTCATCAGGGGCCATACCGACGTTTGGGCACCGTTTACTATATCGGCAGGCATCAGCAAGCAAAGCATCACCTTAACATATTTCGATTTCAAACAAAAATACGGCCGGGGCGATTTTAAGGGTATTGATGGTGATAAAGTGGGTGCAGTGCTAAATACTATTGCACGCATTGGTGTGATAGATTCCCTGCATTTTGGCGGCAACAGCTGGCATACACCCTACGGCCCTATTTGCCTGCACGAGCAATACATTGCGCAGATGGGCCTTGCTATAAATGACCCCAGCTATTTAAAAGGCTACGAAAGCACCCTTAACTATTACCGCGACCATGCCATTAAACCTGATGGACGCGTTTACCCTCGCTGGGCCTATACCAATGAAGACGCCATGCCCGGCAAGTTTAACAAAGAAGGTTTTTACGAAGCGCAATGGGGAATATTGATGGATTCGAACCCTGATTTTGTGACCAATGTTGCCGAGCTTTATGATATGACCGGCAATAAAGCCTGGGTTAAAACGCACCAGCTATCCTGCGAAAAAGCTTTGGACTGGATTTTAAAACGAGACGAAAACCACAATGGCCTGGTTGAAATGATGACCGACAGTCACACCCAAAAGCGCAGCAGCGACTGGATCGATATTGTGTGGGCGTGTTACGAAAATGCTTTTGTAAACGCCAATCTTTACCATGCATTGGTAAAATGGGCCGATATTGAATACCAATTGGGCAATTCGGCTAAGGCAAAGTATTATACGGCGTTTGCGGCCAAATTAAAAACCAGCTTTAACAAGAGCATAAAAGATGGCGGCTTTTGGGACGAGGAAAAAGGCTGCTATGATTACTGGATTGATAAGGATAAAAGTGTACACGGGCGCAACATGGTAACGCCGGTAAACTTTATGGCGATTGCTTACGGCATTTGTGATAACAATACCCGTAAAAAAATAATTTTGGATGGAATCGAGACCCAGATGGTAAAGGAAAACCTGTTCTTCTGGCCATTGTGCATGTATCCTTATGCCCCAGGCGAAGCAAAACAATCGCAATACCCCTTCCCTTCGTATGAGAACGGCGACTTGTTTTTATCGTGGGGGTCGGTTGCCGTAAAAGCGTATGCTGATTATAACCCTTCACTTGCCTTAAAGTATGTAAAAAACGTGCTGGAGCAATACAGTAAAGATGGGCTGGCATTCCAACGTTATGCCCGGGAAAAGCAGGATGGGCAGGGCGACGATATTTTATCGGGCAACAGCCTTTCTATCGTAGGGCTTTACCAGGCAATTTACGGGATAAACCCAATGTATAATCGTTTTTACCTGGAACCGCATATTACACCCGAGCTTGCCGGCACGGCTTTGAATTATAATTTCAGGGGTAAAAAGTTGGTCATCAATCTTGATAATGATAACTATTCCGTTTCGGACCATAAATTTAAGGTGACTAGCGGCAAAAGCTTTGGCTTTAATTCAACCAAAAACCAATTAACTTATTTTAACGGGAACGGAGCTATTGCTTCACTGGATGCCACATCGGCACAGGGTTTATCCATCAGCATAAAAAATTGGGATGCCGGAAAAATGGAATGGCAGCAAAGCGTTACTACACCGGTTGCTTATGTTTTGCACCGGTTAAAGCCAAATACAAGTTACCGGTTTGAGGTTAACGGTAAGATAATTAAAAGTGTAAGCAGTAATTTAAAGGGCGACCTGGCAATAAACTACGTGGCGAAAACGGCACGTGAAACAATGGCTGTGGCTAGAGAAAACTAGCGAATAATAGCATTCAGTATTTGGCTAAAGCCGTATTTTGCGATTTTATATGTCCGTCGGCTAAAGCCGACGGCAATGAATTGTATGTTGTGACCTCCGCCAAAGCACATTAAAAATGGCTTACACACTTATAAAAAATGCTGCCTCAAAAACATGACCGGGTTTTAACTGCTGGATATCTTCTTTTTGGCTGATGTCGACGTGTTTGTCGACGGTATCGGCGCAGCCGAGCCATGGCTCGATACAAACAAAATCCGCACCCGGTTTGGCCCAAATACCGAGGTAATTGAAATGGGGAAATTCAACAGAGATTGATTTATCGTGATTGTCGCTCTTAATACAAACCTCGCGCGATTTCAGGTTTTTAAACACCAGCGCATCGGCTTTAAACAAATCCCTGGTTAAATACAGCCGGTTATGGGATGTTGGCACGGGGTGGGTTTCGCCGGTAAAAAAACCATCGACAGACAAGGAATGCGTTTCCAGCTTTTCGCCGGTTTCAAATTCAAGGTAATAGTCTTCATATTTTTCGCCAGCATTAAATGGCACCCTGAACGCCGGGTGCCCGCCTACCGAAAAATAGATGTTTTTTTTATCATGACTGATGAGCTTATAGGTAAGCCGCAGCGCATTATCAATCAAATTATATAAAACCTGGAAATCGAATTTATAAGGGTATACTTTCAGCGTGGTTTCGCTGTTGGGTAACGAATATACAGCATGCACATCGTCACTTTCCAACAAAACAAATTCCGATTGCCGGGCAAAGCCATGCCGGCTCATGTGATAAGTTTGGCCATCAACCAAAAGTTCATCGTTTATCAACCCGCCCACTACAGGAAACAAATTTGGGGCATGCCATGGCCATATGCTGGCATCAGCCTGCCACATGTGTTCTGTTTGGGTTTCTTTGTTAAAAACTGAGGTAAGCTGGGCGCCTTTCGCATTAATTTCTACCCGTAAAAAGTCGTTTTCTAAAATGGCCATAGGTTAAAAAAGTATCGGTTGTAAAACTTTCTAAATTATGAATTTGTTTTGAGAAGATATGAGATTTGAGACGTGAGATTTGAGATAGGCTAATTGCAAAAATGGATATTGGATTGAGATTTGCGATAGCGCTCCTTTAGGAGCGAAATATTGGTAGAAAAAAAAATGAAAACATGTGCGCTCTGTTAGGTGCGGAACTAACCGCCTAGCTACAGGCGGCTGTGGTGTACCCACGGCACGCAAAATATTTGAGGTGATTTTTCTACCAATATTTAACCACTACGTGGTCTTTGAAAAAATGGGCGAATATGCGAACAGCAACTAACAATCACAAACAAAACTCGCTATTCACTAATGACTATTGACTTTTCTCAATCATCATCCTTTTTCTTCTTCTCTAAAATAACAAAGGCGCTGCGCTTTGGTGCAGGCATTACTGCATCCTCTCCTTTTACGTATTTCCATATTACGTCGTTAAGGTCGAGGTCGGGTACGGCGTCTTCTTTGGCGAAGTTAAAATGTTCGGAGCGGAGACTGCTTTTATTGTCGGCAACATTGCGTTGTTCCAGGTTTACCTGGGCCGGTCTTGCATTGTATGGGGTAAAATCAGGCTTGCTGGTAAAGCATTCGTACAGGGGCAGGGCTGCGGCATCATACTGGCTCATCGGTGGCAGGCCGAGTATTAATTCAATGGTGCGCAACACGCCGGAAGTAGAATACATGGCGTGTATAGCCTCGCCCTGTTTTACATAGGGGCCGGCAACGAATACCGGGCTGCGATGCGCATCAATATGGTCGGGGCCGTTTTGGGCGTCATCTTCCAAAATAAACACTACCGATTCTTTCCAAATGGAGCTGTGTGATAAGTGCTCCAAAAAACGCCCGACTCCCTGGTCGTTATCGGCAACCGCGGCAATAGGCGATATGGCGCCTTTACGCTGCCCGCTGGTATGATCGTTACCGAGGCGCACGGTGTTAAATTGCGGAACGGCGTTTATGCTCAGTAGCGAGTCAAAATCGTGCGCCCAAATTTCTTCACGCCTGATGTCGGGAATGTTTAAATCAAAGCTTGGTGAAGCTATACAGAAATGATTTTTAAGTGATTTGATATTCGCCTTGCCATCATCGGCAAACTCGCCATAAGTGCGATAGCTCACGCCTGCGCGTTTGCAATAATCCCAAATAAAACCATCGCGCGGGTCGCCAATGTCGCGGGTGCCCTCGCTATCATAATTACCACCGCGACTACCGTAGCTGGTGGGCCAGGTTTTTTCGATAAAATCGGTGGCATAGGCAGCCATACTCCAGTTGTGCCCATCGGCGCTTACCTCGGCATCTACATAAAAATTATCAAGCAGTACAAAATTATTAGCAATGGTATGGAGATTTGGGGTGACCCTTTCGCCAAAAATACAAAGTGAGATATCGCCGTTACCTTTGAGCATATCGCCTAAAACTTGGTCGTACGTGCGGTTTTCCTTGATAATATAAAACACGTGTTTTATAGGCGATTTTTCGCCGCGCCTACGTGGTATTGGGTTACCCGCCTCACCCGGAGCCGTTGCGGCAATTTTATCGGTAAAGGGCGTGTTGGCATAAACCTGTTTGGTATATGTTTTTAGTTTAGCCTCGGTTGGTGCATCAATAATGCTCATGGTGCCTTTAAACAAGCCGCCAATATATTGCTCCCTGCTATTTACAGCCCCTTTTTGGTAGCCGCTGTTGTCGGCTTTTTTAACCGGCTGCGGGCCTTTCGGATTTGCCATGGAGGTAAAACCCTTACCGTTTGCTACAAATATTTTATTTCCCAGCGTTTTTACGTTTGTTGGGTACCAGCCTACCGGGATAAAGCCCTGGCTTTTGCTGTTGCCGGGTAGGCTAACATCAAACACGGCCAGGCAATTATTGTCGGCATTGGCAATGTAAAGCGTTTTTTCGGTGGGCGAAAGGGCCAGGCCATTGGTGGTTGAGCCCGTTAGCCGGGTGGGATAAAGCGAAGTTGATATTACTTCGGTAGTTTTGCGGGTGACGGTATTTATAACCGATACCGAATTGTCATTGGCATTGGCCACAAAAAGCCGGGTGCCTTTTTTATTCAGCAGCAACTCGTTGGGGTGACTGCCTGTTTTTATACTATTTATGACGCCTGTTGCAGTATTATAGCAGCTTACCTCGCCGCCACCCCAGATAGAAATGTACAGTGTTCTTTCATCGGGCGATAATACGCAGCCATAAGCCTCGGCAGCCAGCTTCACGCGTTTTACTACCTTAAGCCTTGTCGGGTCAATTACATAAAGCGCACTATCTTCTTTGGTAACAGTGTATAAACGCGTGTTGCTTTTGTTAAGCACTATACCTGTGGTGCATATTTTATTTTTCGGCCAGGCTGCGCCAAGTTTGATGGTGTCGGCAACGCCTATTTTGTTATTTTGGATGGGATATACCAGTATCTGGTTGTCATTACCGCCCGATGCATATAGCTTTTTCTCATCATGACTGAATGCCAATCCGTACCATGCCTTTTTTATTATCCGCTCATCAAGCTGTTGTTCTGTTTTGGTATCGATCAGTTGGATGGATTGTGTGCTTTGTCCGTTATTGGTAACGGCCAGTAATTTACCTGATGCTGATAACTGAATGTTTAACGGCAAATCGCCAAGTGGCAAACCACGACCGGCAGGGCTCAGTTTCCAGCCGTTGGGTAGTAATACCTGCCCGGTTTGCTCAATTTTGCCTGGTGTTTGAGCTATAGATTGAAAACTTAAACTAATAAAAGCTATGATGCTCAAGAATTTTAGTTTCATAGGATGATATTTGTAATACCAAAAGTACTGATTGATTTTGACGGACAGATGGGCTTAACAAAAAGATAATGTAACGATTCTGTAGTGTACCTGGTTGATTTTGGTTTTAACACGTGCATTTTTAAAAACAAATAATTATTATCCCGGTTACACAAGCATTGGTAACTGGGTTAATTAAAACTACATTATGAAACTAAAAAATTGGCAATTGGCGTTAGCATTGGGACTGGGCGCAGCGGCCGTTGCGTTAAAGCTCAGCTCGTGCGTTTCTATCCCCAAAGGGACAAAAGCAGTAAAACCATTTTATAAAGACAAATACCTGGGTAAATGGTATGAAATAGCCCGGCTTGATTTTAAGTATGAAAAGAACCTCAACAACGTAACGGCCACTTATACGCTGAGAGGCGACGGATTAATCAGGGTTGATAACCGGGGCTACGATTTTGTAAATAACAAATGGAAACAAAGCGTTGGTAAAGCAAAATTTGTCGGCGATCCAAACACCGGCCGCCTGCAGGTATCCTTTTTCGGGCCGTTTTATGCCGGGTATAATGTGATAGCCATTGATGATAATTATAAATATGCTTTAATAGCCGGCAATAACCTTAACTATTTGTGGATCTTATCCCGCGAAAAAACTATTCCCGAAGCTATCAAAAGCGATTATCTTGAAAAAGCCAAAAGCATTGGTTATGACGTTAGCAAACTGGTTTGGGACCAGCACGACAGGTAAAGCAAATCTAATTCCGCGTCCCCATCACTATAAATCCCTGGAAACAGGAAAAGAATTGACCGGCAGCGTCGGCCCTTTCTAACTCAGCCCACCAGCCGTTAACTTCATCGTTGGTAAAAACGTTGTGATCCACGCCGGTAGATATTATGCCGCCTATAATGCGCTTAGTAAGCTCGAGGTTGTGCATGTAGCCATGTGGCCTTATTTGTATATCCTTAAAGCCGGAGTCCTTAAAATGGCAAAACAGCTCGGCGCCGATGCGGCCTGATGGAAAGCTGTCGCTTATAAACTCAACTATACGGCGGGTTAGCTCTTTATCGGGGTGAGGCAATACCAGCGCATCCCAGTCAACATCAAAAATAAGCAACTTGCCGCCGGGCTTTAACAGCCGCGTGTATTCGACAAACACTTCTTCGATATTTTTAAGATACATCAGCACACGCTCGGTGCGGATTATATCAAACGAATCCTTTGCAAAGGGCTGTCGGGCCGCAGGGGCAACTAAAACCTGCAGGGGTAAGTCTGTCATTGCATGCCGGTGTTGGGCCATTGTTATCATCGCGGTGCTGATATCGGTGCCGGTAACGCTGCCCGTTTTGCCGGTAAGTTTAGCCATAGCAAATGCCTGGTCGCCAATGCCGCAGCCCACGTCAAGCACGTGCTGGCCGGGTTGTATGTTAAGCCAAGCCAGTTGTTTTGCAAAACCTTCCTGTACAGTTTCGCAGCGGTGCACGTCTTCCAGGAACTTTATCAGGAAGTCTGTTTGCGACTGATCTACATGCTGGAAGCTTTCGGTTATGTCCTGATTTTGCATTGGGTCGGTAAAATTGGAGAAATTATTGATCAATCAGACTCGTCAACTATTAAAACAAGGTTCCATTGGCCAGCCTTCTTTACAAAAGTAAAATTTTCTTCAAAGCCATTATCCTGCAGTTGAAAAAGTACGTCGACTTTTACAGGGCTCAAAACAGTTTTTTTGACAATTCTTTTTGCTCCGTTTACTGTAAATAAATTGATGTAAGGCAAGCTGCCTGCAGGAATTAAGTTTGTCGAGTCGATGTCGCCTTCGCCGGCGGTAAGTTTAATTTTAAGCGGGAACCGGATGCGAGATTTTTGAAAAACAGAATCAGTTTTAAACCTGCTAAAAAAAACATCAAAATTCTCATCCGCATTTTTTTGCGAAGTTTTGGGGGCGGATGCTGAATTTGCACCGCCGCTGTTTAAGTTGCAGCTAAGGCATAGGATACACAACAATAAAATTGTTGGTGCGTATTTAATACGGGCCATAGCAGTAAAGCTACGGAACCCGTGGTAAACCCGCAACAGCGGTCGTTAAAATGCCTCGGGCCCGTGGCTGCCACCAAAAGGATACCTGTTAACACGGCCATGCGAATGGTCGCAAAATGAATGGTGGTGATGAACAACTTGAACGGTAATTTGACGGGGCAAAGGTTCGGACTTATTAGTCTCAGTCTTACCAGGCTGATTAACTAAGGTAGCTTTTTTCTTCATAAGAAACTCCTTTATTAATGGTTAGCAATTGGTTGTACCAAGTTAACTAATAAAGGGAGGAATTCAAAGGAATTTGAAATAAAAATTTGATGGGGCACCTTAGCTGACAATAACCCCTGATTAATTAAAAGTAAACCCAAATTGCACGTTTAGCCCAATTGAATACGGATCGGCGTTGCCGAAACGGTTTGGCAGCGACAGGGCCACAAAGTAATTTACATCCTTTGAGCGTGCGTAAACCTTGTTAAATACCGGCGTAAAACCATACCGGCCTGATGTTTCAAAAGCCAGCCGTGTGATAATGGTAAACCCGTGTTCGAAGCGGAACATGGTGCCCGGGTCGAACAACAGGTTGCTCATTTTGCTGGTTCCGCCTGATGATTTTATAGTTGGCGTGAACTCGTAGCTAAAGCCAAATTTGGCGCTGTACAACACGTTAACGCCTACCGGGAAACCGATGCTGGCGGTATGATGATCGAAATTGGGGGTGAATTTACCATCAGCATGGGTAACTATCGGTACTATAAAACTCAAATAGCCCACCACTTTGGGGTACTCCGGTTTCTCTTTTATTTTTTGATAGGTGGCACCCTGTACTTTAATGGTATCAGGCGGGGTCTGGGCTTTTGTCAGCTGCGGCGCCAATGAGGCCGAAAGAAATACAAACGCTAACAGCGCATTAATTTTGAAATACTTTAGAACGTTTTTTTTAAGCGAGGGTAAGTTGGTTTGCATAGTATAATAGGTTTTGGGTTGACAGGGTTAAATTTCCAGTATAGGATTCGTTATACTTTTAAAAATATAATGATAGGAAAAAAGAAGGCCCAATCAAAATATGGTCGGCAAATAAATTATATTTTAAAAAGAGGTAAAGCCGTTTATAAATGCCTGACTATATTTATACCTTAACAGTTGAAAACAAAACCAGGCCAATGGAGCAGATATTTACACTAAACGGGCGGATATGGGTTGAAACAGCCGGCGAGAAAATCCTGGGCCATGGCCGTATCGAGCTGCTGGAGCGGATAAATCAATCCGGCTCTATCAGGCAGGCAGCGCTGCAGATGAAAATGAGTTACAAACAGGCGTGGGACCTTATTAACCACATGAACACCCACTTTAAATCACCATTGGTAACCAGCCATCGTGGCGGCAAAGGCGGCGGCAACGCAACGCTTACTGCCGAAGGGTTGAGGATAATAGCGGAGTTTCACCGGCTACAGGATAAATTCAAGGTTTTTTTGAAAGAGAACAGTGTGGGGATGGGGTTTTAAATTACGCGCCGTCCAATGTTATTTAACAAATAAAATGACACATAACACTACGGCAAAGGGCACACCTAAAATAATAGCCAGCACGAAATACGATTCCCGCCGGTTAAAATTAAGCGACCACCCCCAACCATTGGTCCGTGGCAGAAAGATTGGCTCTTTATTTTCGGGTGACGGTTGTTGGTTGGTGTATTCTTCGTTTGGGGTTTGCATGGTGGTTGTGGTTATTCAAATATAAGGTTTATAAGTACCGTTTTTGCGGTGCGCTAATGATTTTGAAATCTTTAAACTGGAGCAAAAAAATAACGGGCACAATAAAAAATACTTAGACTTTATTATCCGTTAAATACCTTGTCGCAATGAAAAAATCAACACTTGTTACATTATTTTTAGTTTGTGTTACAACTACTGTGCTATCACAAAGCAATGCTAATAATATATGGCGCCTAACTATTGCCGATAGCCTTACCTTAAAAGGTATTGAGCGCGCAACAGTTTCCGGCATTAATACCGGTAGCTATATCACAGGTGCTGATGGGGTAATTAATATTGATAAAAACAACATCGGTGGTAAAAGCATAACGGTTTCGTGCGTTGGCTATAAAACCCTTTATTATAAACCGGGCGGCAAATACCCGGATACATTGATGCTCAGTGCTATTACCACCGCACTGCACGAAGTAACCATAAATTCGAAGCCTAAAGGCACCCCCTTCGGCAATATTAACCTGCAGGCAACCGGCGGATACTTGTTTGCTACCAACGAAGAGATTGCCGAATACATACCCAATAACGATAAACTTACCGGCACTGTTACCGCAGTTGAATATGTATTGCTCAACAACCATAAGGGCATTGAAAGGGCGTTTAGGGTGACCCTATATTCGAAGGTAAAAGACAGCATGGAGCCTGGCGAACCGCTGATTAAGGACACCCTTATTGTATACAATCAAAAAAAGCTGCCGGTATTCAGGGTGGATATTTCGAAATATAATATCCAACTACCCGAAGACGGCCTTTTTATCGGTATTGAAACACTTTCGCGGGAACGCTATGGCACCGAAACTGTAAACGACCATGGCAGCCTTTATCCCCGCGTCCCCGGAATTAAGGGCGTTTTTAAGGGCGGCAACTTTCGTTACGACGACATCCCACGCAATGGCGTTAAATATGCCGTTTACCGGAGCGCCCTGAATGTAATGGAGTGGTCGGTTTTTGAAGACGGGACAAACTTTGCTATCGGGGCTGTTATTAACTGATCGGCTGGGTAAAACCTCTTGGGGGAAATCCACAAATCATTCCTGCACATCCTGAACCCATCATTCAAAAATCTTATATTTACCCCATGCCATTCACCTTTGCACATCCTGCTATTGTTTTGCCTTTTGGCAAGATTTTTAAAAACGGGCTCTCGGCTACGGGGCTGGTTATTGGCAGCATGGTGCCCGATTTTGAGTATTTCGGGCGGATGCGTATTGTTAGGGTCTATAGCCATACCTGGCAGGGGTTGGTTTGGTTTGATGTGCCGCTGGCCTTTATGCTGGTAATTTTGTACGAAATTTTTATCAAGGAAAAGCTGATAACCCACCTGCCTGGCGGACTTAACCGCCGCTTTTACTGGGCCAGGCAGCACGTTACTTTTTATACCGTTGGGTATTTCCTGGCTATCCTGGTTTCAGTTGCGCTGGGGGCGGCATCGCATATTGTGTGGGATGGTTTTAGTCACCCCAATGGTATGTATGTGCACCAGTGGCCGGTTTTGCAGCGGGTGTTTAACATATATGGCTACCATTTATTCGGGTTTACCATATTACAGCATGGCAGCACTGCGCTCGGGCTTTTGTTTATCGCTATTGTATGCTTAACCCTGCCTAAAGGCGAACTTACAAGCGCAAAAAGTATATCGGCTTTTTGGCTGCAACTAATATTGGTTACAGCGGTAACCGTTGCTGTCCGCCTGGCCACTGGACTGCCGCTGCATCAGTATGGCAATTTAATCGTTACCGTTATTGATGGCGGGTTGCTGGGGCTGGTGGTTGCATCTTTGTTGAGTGAGTAGTTGAATGTGGAGTTAAGTAGTAAGTGGCAGTTTCGATTAGCTGTGTTGAGTAGAAGTGATGAGTGGCAGTTATATGCTTCAAAAAGGTTGTTCTCATCCGCACTTCTGCATATTCGCACATCTGCACATCAAATCCTACAATCCAATAAATCCTATAAATCTTAGTTTATATTTGCACATCGGCACATTCGCACATCAACCCCATGCTACAAATACAAGAAAACGTATCGCTTAAAAATTTTAACACTTTCGGCGTTGATGCCAAAGCCAGGTATTTTGTGGAGATTAACCGCAATGACCACCTTGTTGAGTTGTTTATGGATCCGCAGTGGAAGCAGATGCCTCACCTGGTTTTGGGCGGCGGCAGCAACATGCTGTTACTGAAGGATTATGAGGGGCTGGTTATTCGGATAAATATCCGCGGCATTGAGCACAGGATCAGCCATAACGATGTGTTTGTTGAGGCCGGCGGCGGAGAGGTTTGGAACGACCTGGTGAACTTTTGCGTGGCACGCGGCTATGCAGGGATGGAGAATTTGAGTTTAATACCGGGCTCGGTGGGTGCATCGCCTATACAGAACATCGGTGCCTATGGGGTCGAGCTGAAAGACGTATTCCAAAGCTGCAACGCCTTTGAGCTGGCAACAGGCACCTTTAAAACTTTTACCAAATCCGATTGTAAATTCGGCTATCGCGAAAGCATATTTAAAAGCGAACTGCAGGGAGAGTATATTATAGTGTCGGTAAAATTCCATTTGTCGCTAGTGCCCAATTTTAATTTAAAATACGGTGCCATTGAGCAGGAACTGCAAAACCGCGGAATAACGGAGCCAACATTAAAAGATGTATCGCAGGTAGTGTCGCATATCCGGGTATCCAAACTTCCCGATCCTTCGACCATTGGCAATGCGGGCAGTTTTTTTAAAAATCCCATCATCAGCGCCGAACTATTTGCACAGGTGCATGCCAAATTCCCGGAAGTGGTGAACTACCCCGGCGGCGATGGACTGGTAAAGCTGGCTGCTGGCTGGCTGATTGAACAGTGCGGATGGAAGGGAAAAGTAGTTGGCCACACAGGTACGTGGAAAAACCAAGCGCTGGTACTGGTGAACCATGGTGGCGCAACGGGCGAAGAAGTGTACAGTTTTTCGTCGCAAATCATAGACAGTGTGTACACTAAATTTGGCGTTTTGTTACAACGCGAGGTGAATATTATTAGTTAAATAATTTTATTAGAAATAAAATACACCTTTAAAAACCGCTGGGAAATATAACATTCCTGTTACCTAAACTCGCTACTCCTTAGAGAAATAGTGTCATAGAATTGTCCGCAATACTACTGTTTACCAACGATTTAAATATATCAATAGTGTAACATATACACACTTTAAAATTCCAAATAATTACTTGTTGTACATTAAAGTCGTCATAGCAGGCAAAGCGTAAGTGGCACTATGCTTGCCTAAGTATAGTTACAAAACTTTAACAAGTATGACAAAGATTGAGTTTAACACCCTAGTACTACGTCAGGCAACCTCATTAAGGTCTTATGCCCTCCATTTTACCCATGACGCAGATGATGCTAACGACCTTGTTCAGGATACAATGTTGAAGGCCATAACTTATTATAATAAGTTTAAAGAAGGAACAAATTTGAAAGGGTGGTTATACACAATTATGAAGAACACCTTCATTAATAACTATCGCCGTTTTATAAAAATGAACACTTTTGTAACCAAAAGTGACGAAATAAGCTCTCCAAACCTGGTGTTCAGCTCGACCAAAAATCAGGGCGAAGCCAAGTTTGTGATGGACGACCTGAAAAAAGCATTAGACAGGTTGCCTGCTGATTATTACGTGCCCTTCACCATGTATTTCGAGGGCCACAAGTACCACGAAATTGCCGACCATTTAGAAATACCTATCGGCACCGTTAAAACACGTATACACGTTGCACGCAAGCTGCTAAAGAAAAGCCTTAAAGCTTATGATAACGGCGTAGCAAAACCTGTGTACGCCGAAAATTAAAAATTCATTTCAGTTACATCTATCTATATAAAACAAAAAGCCCGGATTTTTTCCGGGCTTTTTAGTTGTCTGAACCGGGATTTGTCCGATTTGGGGATTTATTGGATATTGTAATACAGCCATTGTTTAAAAACGCATAGATTTGCGTGTAATATGGCAGAACTTGCTACCTACACAAAATCGCAACTCGCTTTACGCAACGGGCAGGACAAACCTGAGGTATGGATAGCCTATAAGGGAATTATTTACGATGTATCGCGCAGTCGCCTTTGGCGCAACGGCAAACACTACGAACACTGGGCCGGCCAGGACCTTACCGCCGAACTTGGCGACGCACCGCACGATGAGTGGGTGTTTCAGAATTTAGATGTGGTGGGGAAGCTGGGCTGAAGACAGAAGCCGGAGGTCAGATCTCTGATTTCAGACCTCCGATTTCAGACCTCCTATAATATCTCAAACTTCGACAGGCTCACAAATTCCTGTACCCTTGCAGCAATTTCTTCCTGGGTTAAGTTAAGAATTTTTTCGGTACCGAATTTTTCAACGCAGAATGACGCCAGTGCCGATCCAAAGATGATCGCATTTTTCATGTTGTTAAAATTAACCGAACCAACCTTTGCCATATAGCCTACAAAACCGCCGGCAAAGGTATCCCCGGCGCCCGTAGGATCAAATACTTCGGCTAGCGGCAATGCAGGTGCCGAAAATATTTTGCCATCGCCAAACAGCAGCGCACCATGTTCGCCTTTTTTTATAATGAGATATTTGGGACCCATGGTTAATATCTTGTTGGCAGCTTTTACCAGTGAGTATTCGCCTGATAGCTGACGCGCCTCGGCATCGTTAATGGTTAGCACGTCTATCATTTTAATAGTATCCAGCAGGTCGTCAAGCATAATGTCCATCCAAAAGTTCATGGTGTCAAGCACAATCAGCTTAGGGCGGTTTTTAAGGCGCTTAATAACGGTTTGCTGTACCTGCGGCGTAAGGTTACCCAGCATCAGGTATTCGCAGTCCTGGTAGTTTTCGGGAATGATGGGATCAAAATCAGCAAGCACGTTCAACTCGGTAACAAGGGTATCGCGGCTGTTCATGTCGTTATGATACTTACCGCTCCAAAAAAATGATTTTTCACCCTTTTTTATCTGCAGGCCTTCGGTATCAATGCTGTGCTTGTTAAAATCCTTTATAAATGGTTCGGGGAAGTCGTCGCCCACAACGGCAACAATTTTTACCTTGTCGTAAAAATAGGAAGCTGCAAGACTTGCAAAGGTGGCAGCGCCGCCCACAATTTTATCCGTTTTGCCAAAAGGCGTTTCAATAGCATCAAATGCAACGGTACCAATAACCAGTAAACTCATGTAGTAGTAATTAAAAATTTTGCAAATATTATGAAATTAAGCCATAGTAGCCTTATTTACGCCGGCACAAAAACATTTAAAGCGCTATTAATGAGCCATTAATTTTGCACAGGCTTAATTTTTTAATTTTTTTTAAAAGAGTTGTTGCGTAATTAAGTCAGAAATCATACTTTTGCACACTCCAAACCGGAAATGTACTCCTGAATAGCTCAGCCGGTTAGAGCATCTGACTGTTAATCAGAGGGTCGCTGGTTCGAGTCCAGCTTCAGGAGCAGAAGCCTCACAGAAATGTGGGGCTTTTTTATTTAACGAATTTTACAGGCAAAGTATCATAGCTATAGTGAAAACACGACCAAAGGCAAAGAACACGGCTTAAAAACGTTAAATTTTAATTAGCATCTCATAGAACTTTTTCACAGCGTTCTTTTCATAGGCTTCTCTGAGAGAAATAATCATAATGGTTCGCCTCATGTTTTTTCCATCAATGGGAATAGCCACTACATCGGGGTCGTTTACACTGGTATCACTCAATATGGTATGCCAATGCCCTGTTTTTACAATTTCAAATAGCGTAGGTATGTCGTTTATTTCCATACAAATATTCGGGGTCAGCTTTTTTTGACTAAATGACTCCTCGATAAACTGTATAGTACTGTAACCACTGAATGGTAAGGCCAATGGCAACTCAGCCACTTCATTAAGTGATATATTGTTCTTTTGGGCCAGCGATGATTTTTTAGCAGTTACCAATACCATATTTGATTTTAACAGGGTTTGATACTTCAGCTGAGCATCTTTGGGTTCTTCATTGAATGTCAAAATAAAGTCGAATTGATGCAAATTAAGTTTTTCGAGAAGGTCCTTTGTGGTGCCAAATACAACCTGGATTTTGACATTGGGATACCGGTTTGCAAACTGTATCAATGTTTTGGCAAATAGAATACGCATGGAGTAAATTACACCAATAGTTATTTTTCCCGTATTCAAATTTTTCAGATCTTGTAAAAGCAATAATCCTTCATCAGCTTTGTTTATGCTCTGCAAAGCATATTCACTAAACAGGCTACCAGCTTCGGTAACTGTAATTCTTTTTCCAATACGGTTAAACAATGGAACATTTAATTCATTTTCCAGCTGCTTTATTTGTTGTGATAAAGTACTTTGACTGATATTTAAGGCTCTTGCGGCTTCTGTAAAATTCAATAACTCATTGGCTTTCAAAAAATATTTAAGCTGTCTTAATTCCATATTCCTAAATCGGTTTTTTCGATTGATCTAATAGAAAAATAACGTTTTGCAAATAAAGGCAATATGTTAATATTTGTGTAATAATACTCAAATTGAACATTTTACCAGATAAATAAACTAATTATGAAATTAAAACTAATGGTATCGGTTTTCCTTTTGTCTGCTTGTTTTACTGCATTTAGTCAGGAAAAGCAGAACATGGCTGTTGTTGAAAAAGGCTTAACTAAAGTATCCATCATGTACCCTTATGCCGACGGTAAAACCTTTAATATGGAGTATTATGAAACTAAGCACATGCCTATGGTAGCGACATTTTTAGGATCAAATTTGGTTAAATACACCATTGAAAAAGGGCTTGCCAGTGGTATTCCTAACCAACCACTACCTTTTATGGCTATCGGTACATTTTATGTAAAAAGCCTGGTCGAATATCAGGCGGCTATCGGGCCGCATAGAGACGCCATTCGTGCGGATTTTTCAAATTACACCAATATCAGTCCCGTCATTTTGGTGAGCGAGGTAGTAAAGTAACCATAACGACATAAAAATCAGTTCGAAAAACACACAGCCTGTGGTGCAAAACAAAAAGCCCTCAGCGCAAATTCAGAGAGCTTTTTGTTTTTATTTATCTATCAAGGCAAGCTTTATTTTGCTAAAATACGCACTCAAAAATCTATACTCACCACAATTTAACCTGCCCGTTATTGATTTCCGCCCGGTTTATTCCCGGTTTCTTTTCCTTTTGTGTCGTCGTTCTCAATGCCGTGTGCATTTTTCTTAATATCCCCTTTCAACCTGCCAAACCGGTAGTTAAAACGCAGGGCAAACGAGCGGTTGTAAGTTTGGGTGTAGGTTGTCTGGTAAAAATCAGCAGAGCGGATATCAGTCCTAAGGGTGTAAAATTTCGAGTATGGGTTGTTGGCCGCCAGCCCGATAGTTAGCTTTTTGTTAAGAAAGTCTTTTGTGAACAGGTATTGATTAAATATATTATCAGCGGTACGCCCCTGCAGGTTCACATTGCCGCTGAAATAGCCAGCGTTGAACGAAAGTGCAAACCCGCTGGCGCCAAATCTGTACCGCATGCTGCCAAATCCGCTGCCGGTAATCCCATCGTTTTTGTACACCACGCCATTAAATCTGCCGCTTAGCCTTACGTAATTCAATTGCCCGTTGAGGCTCAGGGTAAAATTTTTGGTAATGCTAAGGTTGGTGTTTATGTTTAGTCCCAGGGTTTTATTTGTTCCTAAGTTCTGGAACGTAGTATAAGTAACCGTATCAGGTTTGTTATTTATGTTTTCTACGTGCAGGCTCGATACGTTCTGGATTGAATTATTGGAGAACGCATAACTAAGATCGATATTGATGGAACCTCTCGAAAAGTTGCTATAGCTGAGATCGAAAGTATTATCCAACTCTGGTTTCAGCGCGGGATTACCGGTGGTGATGAACGCCGGGTTAGAGCGGTCGAGAAAGGGGTTGAGCTGGAATATACCCGGCCGCTGTATGCGCTGGGTAAATCCAAGGTTTAAACTGCTGGCGGCAAAACTTCGCTGTATTGAAACCGACGGGATCAGGTTATTGTAGCTTGGTGCAGTAGTAACTCCCGCCGAAACAAAATCGGCGCTTATAGCAGTGCGCTCCAGCCGTAAACCTGCTTTTCCTGTCCACTTCTCCATTTTTAGCTGGTACGAATTATACAGGCTGTAAATATCCTGGTGATAATTAAAATTATCGGTTAATTGGCTATTGGTAATAAACTGTTGGGTGGCAGTGTCCCGGTCATCAACATGAAAACTGCTGTAATTACTGCGCAGTATCATTTTCGCCCCGGTCTCTATTTCTATTTGTTTGGTAAGCGGCCCGGCATAGTCTATTTGAACGGTGTGATCCCTGTTGCCGGCGTTATTGTATTGATGATAGTCAGGAAACAGCGATTCCGGGTAATTGAATCGCTGGCTGAACATATTGTCGTTGAATTGTGTGTTCGGCGCGTAGCTGTATTTATACGAAAATGTTAGCAGGCGGTCTTTTGATCTTTTAAAACCGAGCTGGTAGTTTACAGCAAGATCGAGGCCTAATGTGCTGGTACGGCCTGTATTTTGCCAGTTATAGGTTTGTTTGGGCTCACCAAGGCTGTCGGTGGCCGAAAGCTGGCGGTTATCCAAATGAAGGTTCTCCCCAAAAACATTAACCGAGGCTGTAACCAGGTTCAGGGTATCGATCTCGTAACTCAGTTCGGCCCCGCCATAGTGAAAGTTCCCATTTTGAAATGTTGTACCTGATTGCGAAATAGTGGTCTGCGTGGCAAAAATATTTTCTGTGCTTCCCAGTAAAGTGGGCTTATTGCCCCCGCTGCCACTAAAACTTCTGCCCACGCCTCCGAAAGCAGCCATCCCAAATTTACCTTGTTTAAATGTCCCGTTCAGGTTAACGCCGGGTCCGAACGTTGAATTGAACCTTGTAAACATGCCTACATTGTAGCCCTGGTCAACGCTTCTTTTCGTAATGATATTAATTATGCCTGCCAAACCCTCCGCATCGTATTTGGCAGGTGGGGTAGTAATCACCTCTATCTTATCTATATTAACCGCAGGCATAGATTTGAGTATATCGGATGGGTTTTTACTCATCAGCGCTGATTCTTTTCCGTTGATCAGTATTTTATAATTGCCGCTGCCCTTTAGCCGGATATTGTCGTTAGCATCAACAGACAGTAACGGCACCTTCCGCATCATATCCAATACAGTCTGCTGTTTACTGTCAGGATCGGCCTGGATGTCGTAGGTAATCCGGTCCACTTCCTGTTTCATCAGTGGCCGCGCCGCAGTGATGGACACTTCCTTAAGCTGCCCGTTTGAGGGCGACAATAATAATTTCCCAAGGTTGATATCTGATGCACCGCCATTTACCGAAACCACTTTAGTATTGTATCCTACAAAAACAAGTACCAGTTGATAGGGTTTGCCGGCCGGCGCCTTTAGCGAAAAGCTGCCGTCATCTTTGGTCAGGCTGCCTTTAACAGCGGCATGTGTTTGCGGGTTCTGCAAAACCACGGTGACAAAACCTACCGGTTGATTATGGGCAGAGTCTGATACCGAGCCGCCTATAGTAATTGTTGGTTGCTGGAGATTTTGTCCCAAAGCCGGGAGCGCACACAGCAAACAAAACAATGCACCGAGAAACAATAGTAATTCAGTGTTGAAGGAATGCGTTTTATTCCCCGGAATTATTAAAAACGCTGGCCAGGTAGTCATTTGAGAGGGTTTGATTGATTATCTATGTTCTCTCCAAAGTTATCGCTATAACTTATAGCGAAGTTCACCCCAAAAGGGTGAAATTAACTGGCGCACAGTGGTATAATCAATTATTTTTTAGGTGGGAGATAGGGGTTTTGTTACAACAAGGTCGCTGGTAACTAAAAAAACAGATGGTATCGGAATAACCGATCCATTTTTGTCCGCTCACCCGGCAATCTTTAGCCATCCTGTAATGCTCATTCTTGGCAAATGGGTTATCAGTACCTCGTGTTCCAGTTCGTTGCTTTTAAAAAACACGCTTTTACCAGCATTGGGCGAAATGTCACGGAAACTACTACGCTGGTAAATGCGTAATTCTCCGCCGTCAACCTCGCTGTTTAAGTACATGATCATCGAAAATGCCCGGGTGCCATTTTGCTTAAAATTATCTAAATGGCGTTTGTAAAAAGCACCTTTTTCGTAAAGGGTGTAGTGGAATTCATAGCCTGTGATTCCTGCATAGCAAGTCCGGTTCAGGTGGCTCACAAAGTTATCCATCAGGTCAAAAAAAATATTTTCATGTACGTCGTTGTGAGTCCTGTCTAACCAGTAAATTTTATCGCTTCTTACCAGTTTATCATGGTTTACCAGCTTATTGTTTCCTGTGCCAGCTGAGAGGAGTAAATCGGCAGCATAAAGCGCTGTTATATTATCAGCCAAGTGGGCTGATAAGGCTATACTAAGAAAATTGCTGACTGTACCCACGTTAGTAGCCAGGTAGCTGTCGATGAGTTCGTCGAATATGATTTCCATACCGTTGTAAGGTACGCTAATTATCGACCATTAATACTATAGGGTCGATAAGTGCACGAGACTCTTCTACGGGATAGTGCGCGTTACGCTTTTTGCTGCGCAGCTATTTTCTTTATTTCGACTTTGGCCAGGCCAAACCATTTGCTGTTGCTGCGTTTTTCCATCTGGCTAAGGTGCTGTTCTTCATTCAGCATGTCACTAAAAATTGTCCAGGCATCGGCTTCGCGGTCGTTACGCATCAAAAACAGGCCGTATTGATAACGTTGCTCGAAATATGAGTAGCGGCCTTTCATCGCCTTAAATTCGTTTTCGGCCTCGTCAACTTGTCCCAGCTCTTCAAGCGACATGGCATAAGCCAAGTGTGCCTTAGAGCGGGCAAACTGCGGTATTTTGTACAGCTTTTTAGCTATTGGGATAACTTCTTCATACTGCTGCAGTTCGTAATAAGCGATCATCAAATGCATTAAACCATGCTCATTTTCGGCAAAGGCGCCAGTGAGGCTGGTTTTATAAAGGTCGGCTGCTTTTTCGGTTTGGCCTGCCGCAAGGTAGGCGTCTGCCAGTTTCATCCGGTTGGCAAACGTATCGGTAAAGTTTACCTCGTCTTCCAGTTTTTTGATATTGCCCCCGGGGTTTATTACTGCACCTAAATTAATTTTAGGCGCATTGAAACGTCGATTTGAAAGAATCTCCTGATAGATATAAATCAAACTGCCCAATACCGGCAAAACTATAATTATCCAAAGCCACCGGCCTTGAGTACCGCGGCGCAGGCAGTGTATGGCGCAGAAAATCTGCAGACCGATAATTAGGTAATAATAAGAGCCGCCGCCGTAAAACATGGGGGTAATAGTTTGATTGTGATTATCAAAAATAAAAAATTTGGCGATATTTTGTAATGAAAATCAATTTATACCTTTAGCAAACTAAATCACTGTTTCGCAATCGACTTTTCAATTATGGAAGAATCGGAAAATAAGTTCCTCCTAAAAGCAATTTACAGATACCTCTTTCATCTGGCCGTATTTATCGTTTTTGCTTTTCTATCACCGCGACTATACTTCGATTTTCAAAACTTAGCTATAAAGGTTCTGTCGGCTATTAATTATAGCGGTAACATCAAAACATCGCCTGAATGGCTGGTACTTATTTTAACGGTAACGCTGGTATGTTACCGGGAAGATTATCTACTTATAAAAAAAGCGAAACTAAACGAGTATTATATTTTGCCACTTTTGGGTTCAGATGTTATTTGCTTGATTATTGCAACGCTTGTAATGATAATTTACAACAACATTATCCACCCAAAAACAGAGGATATTAATTCTTTAAATAATCCGTTAATTGCTGCGGGATTGATAATGGTTAAGAATTGGGTAGTTGAGTTTATTCTCAAAAAACGAAGTATTGCGACGATTAAATTTGCTGCTTAATTCAATCTTAAAATCCGTTAAGCCTTTAATTTTAGTTGAATCGGTGAAATCCTAACTGCAAATTTTCTCAAACGGCACACCGTACACCTCGCCCATCGATTTTTCGTACTCGGCGGCGAAATCATTATAAATTTTGTGTGCGTAGTCAATGCCTTTGGTTCGACGCAGGGCTTTCAGCTTGTACATTATAGCCACATCATTAAATGGGTCGATATTTAAAATTACGCGGGCGACCTCGATTGTTTTGCGGTAATCAGCTGCCTCGTAAATCCGCTTTACTTCCGGTTGTATTTCGGGCATCAGGGCTTCTTCATAAGCCAGCCTAATACCATCCAGCCAGGTTTCAGGGATGTGTTGCAGCAAGCCACCGCGGGCAATAAGGTCAAAATGGGTCAGTATAGTTTCATCAGCAGGCTTGGCCTGGGTGCGCAGTTCGTTTATACCGCCCATCACCAAAAAATAATCGCAAAACAGCTCATCGCTTAATTTAAAACAATAGGTATCGTTTAAAAAGGTAAGCTCCATACCTTCAATATCAGCCAGAATACCACGCAGGTGGTTTATGGTAACGTTTTTTATATTTTTTGTTTTGGCAACATCCTTATCGGGCCATAACGTGGTTGATATTTTTTTAGATACCACGCCAGTCTCGTCCTTACTGTGCAGCAATACCAATATAAAAAGCTGCTTTATTTTAGGGCTAAACATGTAGGTTATGTCCCGGCTGTTTTTATCGTACACGGTAAACTCGCCCAATAAATAAATGGCATTGGCGCGTTTTTCATCTTCTTTACGGTGTATAGCGATAACGGCAGGGTCGCTGTCAATATCAACGGGTACCGCCGTACTCTTAGCTTCTTTTCGTTGTTTTAAATAAAAGATTATACCTATGACTACTCCGATAAATAGAATAATTGTCCACCAAGACGTAACCAATCTAAAGCTAAAACCGCCCGCAACCGGATTTTCCTGCTGCGATGCCAAGTAATCTTTCTCCGTAACCGGCGGCGAGGCCAGCGAGTAAACCCGCACTGTCGAATAATCGGGCGAGGTAAACTCCTGTATGGCACAATAAAAAGTTTCCTGCTGGTGGTTATAAAAAAGGTTAATGTCGGTTTCAATCTTTTCGCCCTTGGCTGGTATACTTCCGCTAACAGCCTCGTATGCCCCATCCTTTATCGAAAACCTGTACAGCCTTAAGCTGGTTTTCGGTTTATCATGCGCGTAGCAAATGGCATAGAAATACTTTTTGTCGCTACTGACGATGAGGTTATTCGCTGCCACAAAATCTTCGGCAGGCGGCTTTATTTCCCAGCATTTTTTGATGGTATGGGTGCTTAGGTTAACACTATACAGATCGTAAAAATGCATACCGCCAACCACCTGGTTACCGCTTTGGTTACCATAGCCGCCAAAAATGTAAACGTTGTTGTTTTCATCCGCCTGGCTATAACCCGAAAAAAAACGGGGCATAATTTTATCGCCGGTAAACTGCACTTTGTCCCAGGTATCGGCTTGCCTGTTGTACACGAAAAAATCCTTGTAATATGAGTACGAGCCATAACCGCCAAACAAAAATATACTGTCCTGCGCCTTATTATAAAAAATATTGTGGTGGTGCCGCTGTTCTTTAATAGTCCCAAAACCGGTTATATCCCATTTCAGGGTATTCAAATCGAGCGAAGCAATGCTTGGGCTGGGCTTCGGAGCTTTTAAGGTTTCGTACGAGTAGAGCTTATTTTCGCGGGTATTGATTATGCTTTTGCCCAAATGCAGGGGCACCGGGCATTTATTTTGATAAGTCTGGCCCGCTAGGTTGTTGCGCTGCACATCATAACTTATCAGCGAGTCGCTTTTAAACATGATCAATTTTTGTGCAGCTTCATTAAAGTTTGCGCCTGCAACTTCGCTAAAACTGCGGGTAAACCTTGGCGCCCAAAAGTACGATTCGTTAATCAGCCACACCGGGTTGTCAACAACGCCAAGGTTATCGCCATCGCCGCTGTATACGTTTTTGCCGCTCCACTCATTCAGGGGGAACGAATAGTTTTTGTTGCCGTCGCCGATTGTTAAATTCCTGATGGCCATTTTGGGCACGTCAAAATAGTGTTCGTTTTTCCCGAAATATATTTCAGGCGCAATAGTATTACTGAAACCAAAATCGTTTGCGCGGTACCATTTGCCATTTATCAATATGCCTACTGTATTTCCTTTTAGGTCAATATCTATTTTCACCGGCATCCAGCTCCGTTTTTTCAACTGCCCCCTGGTGAGCGGAATTTTTATTTTATTAGCCTTGCTGTCGATGTTAAAATTCAAAAAGGGCGATCCGTCATATATTGAGCTCAGGCTATAAGAGTTGTTTTTAGCATCGGTAATGTCGAGGATATACCCCAGGTGCTCGTTATCCCATAATGAAAGGTCGAAATTGATATAAAGGTGTCCTGAAAACGTGGGTTGCTCAGTTTTAAAAACCGAATACGAGGTACGTTTGGCCAGCAGGCTGTCGTTTGAATTGAACTGCAAACCCTGGCCTTTGCCTTTAACTGCGGCCAACAGTATGATAAAAGCAAATACAATTTTATATACATGAAAATGCAGTACAAAAATTTTATTCTTTCTTATCATTTAGCAATATAGGGTTAGCAAAAATTATAAAGGTAGCCTGTTTAAATAGCACAGCTAAATTAGAAATTTTTAGCTTGTTACACTAAGGTAAATACGGAACACAAACAGGTGGATTTATTGTTTGTTTTGTAAAGGATTTGTAATAGAGATGCGGGGTTATCCGTTGCCCGGTTATTAGCACCGGGTTGCACCCGGGCGCTACGGAACAATAGTTCTAAAAGTAAGATTTATCCTTGGCCGCACCACCTTCTTCGATTTTGGTAAACTGTGCAACCAATTGGTTTGGGTGGCATCCTTCATCACCAGCAGGCTGCCGCTTTCCAGTATTACCGATACCGTTTCTTTGCCTTTTTTATGTTTAAGGCTAAACTTTCTTTCGGCGCCAAAACTGAGCGACACGATGGTGGTGTTTTTGCCAAGCGACGACTCATCATCGCTATGCCAGGCCATGCCTTCATCGCCATTGTGGTACAGGTTGAGCAGGCATGAGTTAAAGGTCGTGCCGGTCAAGGTCTCAACCATTTGTTTTAACTCGAGCAGTTCTGGTGTCCAGGCAAGGGCTTTTTTAGTGGTGTTTGAGTAGGTGTACAAATACCCTTCATCGCCATACCAGGCCGCTTTGCGCTTGGTGATAATATGTTTGCCGAAAATTACAGCTTCATCATTTTTCCATTGTATCGTTTCCATTAACACGTTGTGGTAATTTGCCGCGGCACCGGGCTTCATAATTTTGCCGTGATAAATTACCGTCCCGCCAAATGGCAGCAGGTTTTCAGTTTGGCCTGTGCTAAATAAGTCCATGTAAATTAACTTAAAGCATCATGAAAAATCACACCTGCTGTGTAACGCGCCCCGCTGTGCAGCTGGCTAACTCCATGTTTCATATTAACCCGGTAGTAGCCTTTTGTGCCTTTCACCGGGCGGAAATTTGTTGTAAACACCAACACATCGCCCTTGCGTGGCTTTAGCACGATGGCCTTTGACTGCGCCCTCGGTATCTGTTCTGTCAGCACAAACTCGCCGCCGGTATAATCGTTATCCGGCTCAGTTAAAAATAGCACCATTTGCATGGGAAAGTACACATCGCCATATAAATCCTGGTGCAGGGTATTAAAGCCACCCGGGCCATATTTTAAAATCAAAGCGGTTGGTTTCGTTTGGTTATTAGCGTGGCAAAGCTGTTGCAATTCGGCAAACGTAGCCGGGAAGATGGTTTGAATATTAAGTGCTTTCATCCAATTATTTGCGATCGGTGCCAGCCTCGGGTAAACATGCTCTCTTAACTGCTGAATTAACGGCGGCAAAGGATAGGCAAAATACCGGTATTCGCCCAGGCCGTAGCGGTAGCGTTCCATCACCACCGTTTTGCGGTATGCCTCCGAATTACTGTAATTGCTAATCAACTCGCTGCAATCTTCGTCGCTAATTAAGTTGGGTATGATAGCGTAACCGTTGTCGTTCATGTTTTCGGTTACGTTTTGCCAGTCTATTTTTTCTATGGATGTTGTTATGTCGGTCATGTATTGTGTTTCTACGGGTGAATTAATTAGCAATTTCCATTTGTGCCGCCTCCCAGCCAATAATGGCTGTTTTGCGATTGCTGCCCCAGTGGTATTGCCCAAATTCTCCGGTTGATTGTATAACCCTGTGGCATGGGATCAAAAATGCTACCGGGTTATCCCCTACCGCACTTCCCACCGCCCTAGAAGCTGTGGGCTGGTTTAGCTGATTTGCTATATTACCGTAGGTTGATAATTTACCTGCGGGGATTTTCAACAGCGTTTCCCATACCTTCAATTGGAATTCGGTACCCTTTAGGTGCAGTTTAATTTCCTCCAGCTTGCTCCAGTCGTGCCTGAAAATATGCAGGGCGTTTTGCTGTATTAAATCCACCATGGGTTTGTAGGTAGCGTTCGGGAATACTTTTTGCAATTCAGTTAATCCTTCTGCCTCGCTGGTTGCAAACGTTATATGACAAATGCCTTTTGGGGTCGATGCTACCATTACATTACCAAACGGGCTTTCCGCATAGCTGTAGTTAATTGCAAGACTTTCGCCGCCGTTTTTGTATTCGCCGGGGGTCATACCTTCAATGTTTACAAATAGATCGTGCAGTCTGCTGGTGCCCGAAAGGCCGGTTTCAAAAGCGGTATCAAACAATGTGGCCTGGCTGGCAAGCATTTTTTTAGCATGGTCCAAACTGATGTATTGTAAAAACTTTTTTGGGCTCACGCCTGCCCAGTCGGTAAATATGCGCTGAAAATGGAAGGGGCTTAAATGTACCTTTTCGGCAATTTCGTCAAGTGTAGGCTGGTTTTTGAAGTTGCTGCGGATATAGCCTATTGCGTCCTCAATACGGCTATAGTTTGTTATTTCCTGGTCTTTCATTTTGTTTTTCTTTAATTGTACATAACAAAAGTACAGCGCCTGCAAACCGAACCCTACCCGAAACTTGCGGAGTTTAAATTAAGGAAAATGTGCCCCGGCTATGTCTGGATATGTTTATAGTTATTTCACTCTCACCTCCAAAGGTTGAGCATAATAAAAAGCCCGGCTATCAACATCTACAATTTTAACATCCATAGTTTCGTTGCTTTTTTTGATGTTTACATTAATGCTTCCATCCGGATTTACCGGCACACTTACAAATTTCCTATTGTCCGCCTTCGCAGGCGTAATAAATCCTTTAATAAGATTGATGCTTAAGCATATTGCTATAACGGTAAGTACAGCCTTTGTATAAAAATCGATTTTCATGATTACGGTATTTTACATTTAGAATCTAAAATACCAATTAATAATTCGAAACGATTGAAATTAATTTATACTGCTATATAGAAATGGGGAAGAGATTTGTCAACTTTTAAAGGCTGACAAATCTAATCTAAATTCGCATTTGCGCGAAAGCTACAAGCAACCAGTTTCGTCTTTCGGACCCTCGGTCTTCCGGACTTTCGGACTCCTACTTCAAATCCTTATTTATCTCATTCAGCAAATACTCTTTTTTATCGTCGCTGTATTCCCAAAACATCACGCCGGCTAAACCTTTTTTGTTTACATAGTCGCATTTGTTTTTTACCGACCACTCATCCTCGTACGATATAAACTGCCGAGTAGCAGGGTTAAACAGATAGGGCGCCGCGGCGTCATTATCGCGATAATATTTAAAGCCCTTTGTAGTATTGGTAACCAGGCTGTCTTTTATAAAAGTGAAACCGCCGGCGCGCATTTTACCATCAGTTTTGGTACCAAGACCATTTGCCAACGTATCCACAACCCTCGACGACCGGCCGTAAAAAGCCATGCCCATTACCAGTTTATTGGCAGGCACGCCTGCGTCCATAAAGTCGCTGATGGCTTTGTCGGCATTGTCATAGGCGGGGTTATATCTTTTTGATACGTACAGGTTAGTGTGGTGTACGGCAACGCCCAAACTATCCTGGAAATAATCATATGTCATCAGGTTTACATAGTTTAAGTACTTGGCCACCTTATCCATCTCGCTATTAAGGGTAAACCGTTTAAAGCCGCCTATTGCCGCAGTAAGGAAAAGTTTTTTGCCGGTTTCTTTTTCCAGTTTATTCAACTCCATCCTGAGCGCCTTAAACATCAGTGTAAAATTCTGCTTGTCCACGGGGCGGAACACATTGCCGTCGCCAATATCATTAGGATATTCCCAATCTATGTCAACACCATCAAGCTTGTATTGTCTTATGATCTCAACCGCACTGGCTGCAAACGCGTTCCGCGCAGTATCAGTTAACACCGCATCCGAGAAATTTTTACTCCATGACCATCCCCCAATTGAAATCAGGATTTTCAAATCGGGGTTTACTTTTTTCAGTTTAAGCAGGCTCTTAAAATTGACAGTATCAGTTTTAATATTGGTGAGCCATGCCCGGTTATTTTTTACGTTTACAAACGCATAATTAATATGAGTGAGCTTTTTGGCATCCACCATCGTGGTATCAATTAAACCGCGGTAACCACCTACATAGCCAATAATTACATGTTTTTTGGGCTGGGCGGCGGCTGTAAAAAGGCAGGTTGACAGCGCGATGGCAGCAATCAGGCGGAAAGGTTTTGGTAAATGACGCATGGTATAGTTTGTTGTTTATTGAATTTTATTTTCATAACAAATCGACCGGATTTAAAAATAGCGATGAGCTTGAAACCCATCGCTATGATAATATAGTCAATTAAAATAATCCCAGCTGCCCTTTATCGTCAATATCTATATCGTCAGGATTAGTTATTTCAAAGTCTATTTTTTTAGGTTGTGGTTTCACCGACTCTTCTTCAGTTGCTGGTTCCACCACTTTAGTTGGAACGGGCGGAACGGGTTTATCTTCCGGCGCATTAGTATCAGCTATTATGTCCCCATCTGTGTCATCATCGTCATCCATTTTTACATCAGCGATGGTTTCCTCTTCGGCACTTTCAACTGTTTCGTCTTCTTCCACATCTGCAATTACTTCCCCTTCCGGCGGTTCAATTTCAGCCATCAACTCAACCGATTTTACAGTGTGCTGCGATAGCCTGTTGCCCATCGCTTTCATCCCTTTAACATCAATCACTGCCGATAGATCAACCTCTATGGTTTCCGGTGTTTGTTCCTTACCTTTTAATTGTATCACGCTTACTACTGGCTGTACCGAGCCTGATATCAACACCAGTTTCGAACCGTTTTCATCGCTGATGATGCTGGTCTGCTTGCCTATGGCCAGGTTATCAAATACAAACCTTTTCACCATATAATTTTTCGACTTGCCGTCGATGTGTATTGCTGAGTAAACCTTTGCCGGGTCATATTTTTCAATCACAATCATTTTATCATCAAAGTGATTGTTGAGGTCGAAGCTGGTCAATTCGTACAAGCCAGTGCTCAATATGGTCAGTATCTTATCGTCGCCGTCAAATTCGCCCAGGTATTTACCCCTGCCATCGGCATTCAGGCGTTTTAATATATCATCGTACCAAATTTTTCGGCCTGCCAGTGTGGACACACCTTTACTTTTCAGGATGATTTTTTTAACCGGGTACTTGGTTATGATGTTACCCATCGAGCCCCGGCCCTTTATGGCCAACGCCGCAAAGTCCTCATCAAACTGCAATTTTTTAAGCTTGCTATGCGGTTTCAGCTGCACGTTAACAATCTCCGCCTCGCCGTTAGGATTGGCAGAAAAATACAATGACCGCGAACCTTTAGTACCCTTGGTTAAATCGTACTCCTTATCGCGGGTAACGCCCACTACCGAGAAACGCTTGATATAGCTTACCCCGCTCTGCCCGTCTTTGTAAATCATGTTATACACGGTACGCTCGTCATTCTTTTTAAATACGGCCACGTGTATTATTTCTTTACCCACAAAAACTTTGTCCTGCACCTTGGTTATCAGGCAGCGCCCATCCTCGCGGAACACAATAATCTCATCAATATCCGAACAATCGGTTACAAACTCGTCCTTCTTTAAACCTGTGCCGATAAATCCATCAACACGGTTAACATAAAGTTTGGCATTGGCCAAAGCCACCTGGGCAGCTTCTACCCTGTCGAACGTACGTAGTTCGGTTTTGCGCTCCCGGCCTTTGCCATACTTGTCCTTCAGTTTCTGGAACCATGCGATGGTATAGTCGGTAAGATGTTTTAGGTGATGTTTTACTTCTTTTATTTCGGCTTCGAGCCCCTTTATCTGTTCATCCGTTTTCTTTACGTCGAAGCGGGTAATGCTGCTCATCGGTTTATCGATAAGCTTCTTATAATCTTCCGGTACAATGGCCCGGTAAAACTGCGGGAAGAACGGTGTAAACAACTTGTCTAATACATCCAGCACCCTTTCAAAATTGGTGGACGTTTCGTAATCCGGGTGCTTATACATACCCTCCTGGATAAATATCTTTAGCAGCGAGCTAAAAAATATCTTCTCCATCAATTCTTTCAGCCTAATTTCCAGCTCCATTTTCAGCAGCTGGCGGGTGTAGTGCGTGCTCTCGGTAAGCATATCGTTCACGCTCATAAAGCGCGGCTTATCATGCTGTATTACGCAGGTATTTGGTGATATCGAAACTTCGCAGTCGGTAAAAGCATACAGGGCGTCAATCGTCACATCGGGCGAAATCCCGGGCGCCAGGTGCACCACAATCTCCACACTGCTCGATGTATTGTCCTCTATCTTCTTTATTTTGATCTTGCCCTTTTCATTAGCGGCAACAATGCTTTCCATCAACCCACCGGTAGTAGTACTGAATGGAATTTCGGTAATGGCCAGTGTTTTTTTATCGCGTTCCTCTATTTTTGCACGTATCCTCACTTTACCGCCCCTTTGCCCATCATTGTAGGCCGAAGCATCCGCCATCCCCCCGGTCGGGAAATCCGGCATCAGGTTTGGCAGGTTGCCCTTCAATACTTCTATTGAGGCATCAATCAGCTCATTAAAATTATGGGGCATTATCTTGGTAGCCAATCCCACGGCAATACCATCCGCACCCTGCGCAAGCAGTAACGGAAATTTTACCGGCAGCGTTATAGGTTCGCGGTTCCGGCCGTCATAGCTGGCTTGCCAATCTGTAGTATCAGGGTTAAAAACTACTTCCAGCGCAAATTTCGACAGGCGCGCCTCAATATAACGCGGCGCAGCAGCCGAATCGCCGGTTACCGGGTCGCCCCAGTTACCCTGGCAGTCAATCAGCAAATTTTTCTGGCCAATCTGCACCATGGCATCACCTATAGACGCATCACCGTGCGGGTGGTACTTCATGGTGTTGCCAATAACGTTGGCTGCTTTGTTAAAGCGCCCGTCGTCCATCTCTTTCAACGAGTGCAGTATGCGGCGCTGAACAGGTTTTAACCCGTCATTTATATGCGGAACGGCACGGTCGAGGATTACATACGAGGCATAATCAAGGAACCAGTTTTCGTACAGCCCGTCGAGTGAGGTAATGGTGTGTAATTTTTCTTCGTTATTAGCAGGTATCTCTTCCGGTGTTAATTCTTCACTCATTATTAGCTACAAAAAATATGGATGGGTAAAGATAAATATATTGTGCGGATGTGTGGATTTTGAGAGCCGGGATTTTTAAACACTTTGAGAGGTATTAACATTGGTGGGGCTGTTTTTTTAACCACGGAGGCGCCGAGAGTATTTATTTAAAGGCCCCGTATTTGAAAATATTAATTATATGCGTAATTTTGATAGTATGACAACGCTAACAGTAGAAATTGACAAAGAACGCGATTTGCCTGCCTTACAGGCGCTATTAAGCCGGATGGGTCTAAAATTTCGTTTGGCAGATGAGGATTGGGGTGATTTGTCTGAAACAGAAATAGAAGGAATAAAAGACGGTCTCGAGGATGTCGCCGCAGGACGTACTTTATCGCATGATGAAGTAATTGCAAGAATTAATAAAAAATTATATCGTTAGTGTAAATCTGTGAGTTATAACTTAAGGTGGACAGAACGAGCCGCCAATGACTACGAAAAATTGGTTGATTATTTATTGGAAAAATGGGGTGTTGAAATTACCATTGATGTTACCCAACAATTCGAGCAGACTATAACTCACATATAAAATTCGCCCGAACATTTTCCAATAGTTATAGTAAGAAAGAAAATACGTCGTTGCGTTGCCTCGCCACAAACATCAATATATTTCACTGCGAATAGAGAAACTGTTGAGATTTTGACATTGTTTGATAACAGGCAAAATCCTGATAAACTAAAATTATAGCTTAACATAGTTACTTTGGGTGTTTCCCGCTGATAGAAGCGGGTCGCGCTATCCGTTCATACGCCTGCGGGCCTTATTCACAGGCCGGTATCCACTGCTATCGCTAACACAGCATTACCCACTAGGTATTGCAGGAAAGTCTTGGAACAGCGATGCGCTGGTGCAAACCCTTGCAGATTTAAAAAACAACCTACTACTTCCCCTTCGTAAACAAATAGTTCTGTCCTCCCTGCAATAACGTAAACTCACCTTTCGCCGGGTTAAAAATCATTGTTATACCAGCCGGTGTAAAAACAAACTTGTCCGTATCAACAGTCTCCAGGGGAAATTGCGATTGGCCGGTGGCCTGTGCCATAAGCGTTGTATTATTTTTGGTGACGGTAATTTTTAATGGCAGTTGGGTGCTTGAATACTCGCCAAGGTATTTGTCCAGGTCTTCTGTTTTCAGGGTGGCGGTTTTAAAAGAAGGTATCACGAAAGGCTCGTTGAAGTAAATACTTAAAACGCCTATCATTACGTCATTTGGTGCATATACGGCTCCATTTGATATGTAAGCCACGGCCATTTTATCTTCGGGGAAATAGGACACCATCGACAAAAAGCTATCAATGCTGCCGCCGTGCCCGTATGATGTTTTATCGTTAAACGGTATTGTAAGCATAGCCATGCCATAATTCTCACGCATAGTTTGCATTTTGTCAAGGCTGCCTTGACCAACCAGTTTTCCACCGAACAGGGCTTCAATAAATTTAACCAGGTCGGTTGGTGTTGAAACTATTGCGCCTGCCCCACCGGGGACGCTCATGTCCGTTTCCGGCTGCTGCTGCCAGCTCCCGTTATAAACGAAGGAGAATGCTTCATTATCAGCGAAATTTGTTTTGCTGCCGTAGTAGGTATCGGCTAGGCCAATTTTTGAAATGATACGTTTCTTTAATTCATCAGCATAGGGGCGACCGGTAATTTTTTCGATGATATAGCCCAGCAGCACAAAGTTTGTATTGCTATAGCTGGCTTTCAAATCTGGCTCAAAGTCGGGTTTACTGTTTTGGATGATTGCCAGCATAGCTGTTTCGGTTTGTGGCTTTGCCATGTACGTTTTGTATTGCGGATCGTCGGTAAAGTTGTGTAGTCCGCTGCGGTGGCTCAGCATTTCCCCTATAGTAATCTTTGAGGCATTGGGGATTTGCGGAAACCATGTTGATAAAGAGGTTTCAAGGGTTAATTTTTTCTCTTCAATCAATTGAAATATCATGGTGCCAGTAAACATTTTTGTTACCGAACCGATGCGGTATTTTGTCTTGGTGGTTGCTGCCGTTTTATTGTCGCCGTTAACAGCACTGTAACCTATTGCGTTCTGATAAACCAGCTTCCCGCCAGCCGAAATTGCTATGCTGCCCATTTGCTTATTATTGGCGCCTAATACATTAAAAAAGCTGTCCAATTTTGCTTTATTTACATTTTGGGCATATGCGGTAACATTTATTGTAAAAGCAAGAAATGCGATAGCGAGTATTTTTTTAGTCATTGCGGTTGTGTTTAGTCTATAAAGATATGTTATTTGTTAGCCAAATTAACTGACAATCGCTATTTTTGGTAATGACCGATGATGAAGTTTTACAATTAATTCTCAATGAATTGACCAGCCCAACTATGGGGGTTACTGAACAATATCTTAAAATTCATCAGCCTGTTTATGATGAGCATGGGCTTAAAATTGAACGCATAGACCGGGAAGAAAAAGGGAATATCACCATAGCCTACCTTCCTGTACAGGGTGAATATTTTTATTTTGCGGTTTATATCGATTCGATTAAAAAGGAAATATATAATGTCGGAACCGAATCACGTAACATAGTATCCTTGCGTGTAACATCTGAAGAATTAACAGCGGCGGAGTTAAGGGGTCTAACAAAACTAAAAGTCACAAAAAATTGGAACAAAGGGGATCTAAAGCAAAACAAAAAGGCGGCGTATACTTTTAGTTGCATCCAAATAACACCTAACCCCGAACCGGATGAATTTGAAAATAAGCTTGGAAAGCTGTTGAACTATCTGAAAACAGATGAAGATGGCATAGTTGCGTTAAAAACCAGGGCTAACGCCTGGCTGCAGATTAACATGGATTTCCATGCCGGTAATCAACTCCTGGGAAGTGCGTCGATAAGCCCAGAATGTATAAAAATCATGAATGAACTGGGTTTGGGGATTGATTTCGATTTTGCTGCTTGGGGAGAGCAGTTTACGTAAGATAAAATTCACGAAGATTTGAAAGACGAATTTTATCAACTCAATATTAAGATGGATTACGTAAAAACGCAAGTTCTCAGCAATATATTTCATTACTTCTCCCAAACCACTCCCCTAACCCCTTTCATCAATATTAGTTACCTTTATAAAATTTCAAATAATGACAGCCGCCTTTGCAAAACCCACCCGGAATATCGCAGCAATAACTATTATAGCGGTGCTCATATTTTTTGGCGGAATGCTAATGCTTCACGCCGTCCCCATAGCCGCCAAAGACAAAATTGCCGACGGCCTGCTAGCTGATTTTGTAATTACGTTCCCGGCGCTCTATTATTTTATTATTATCCGCCCATTAAAAATATCAGCTAAAAAACTTCTGATTGTTATAAGCCTGAGCTGCGGTGTGGCTTACCTGGTATTGCCGCAACAGCAACGGGAATATATTTTGCAGGTACGCAAATTAACTGCGGTAGCCGAAATTGCGTTTATTATTTATGCGGTAACCAAATTCAACAAGTTAAGAAAGATATACCTGGTTCATAAGTCCATTTTTCCGGACCCGGTTTATAATTTGCGCAGCGCAATGGCCGGTGTTATGGGTGAATCGTTTGGTGTAAAAATAATAGCATCCGAACTGGCTGTATTAAGGTACGGACTGTTATTCTGGAAAAAGGAGCAGGCCGTCGAAAACAATAACAGTAGTTTCACCGCGCACCGGGAGTTTGGCTATATTGCCCTGTGGTGCATATTTATATTTGCCATGATGGTCGAAATTGTGGCCTTTCATTTTCTCCTGCGAAAATGGAGCAATACCGCCGCGATAATTGTAACCGTACTTTCCTGTTACAGTTTTATTTTATTCATTGCCGATCTGTCTGCAATCCTGAAAAGAAAAATATTGGTAAACAATAACCAATTGATATTGCGCACCGGCTTACGCTGGCGGGCCGTTACCACAATCAGCAACGTCAGTTCAGTAGAGAAGATACGATATGACTATCATTCAACAGGAACCTATTTTAAAGGCGGTATAACCAGCAAAAGCGGCAACTTGCTTATTACATTTAACGAACCTGTGCTGATTGAAAAACTTTATGGGGCAAGCAGATCGTTCGACACAATTTTGATGAATATTGATGATGTTGAGTTGTTTGCCAGTTTGGTTTCAGCTAAGTAAGCCAGGCGTTACGCATTATCACCGTCCGGCTCAAGCCGATACAACAGCCCCCACATCAAATCTCATTTTTCATCTCCCTCATCATTTTACCATAGTCCCACCTTCGCAACATGGCGTTTACAGTATTTACAATCCGTTTGTTTCGTGTTTCGTTAGTTTTGGCACCGTTTATCCATTTTAGAAAATACTCGCGGTGCGATTTTGCCAGGCTGTTAAAAAAATCCAGGGCTTCGGGCTCAAAGTCGAAACATTCTTTTAAATCCTCGGGTAAATCTACTCTATAGTCTACATCTTCCTCCAGGCTTACCGTAAGCATAGCGCCACTGTTTTTGCGCAGCGCTTTTCGTACTTCGGCCTTTAGTGCCATGATAAAATCACCCTCGCCCATTGGCATAAGGGCCATGCCACTCACGGCCAACCCATCCAGCATTCCCCTAACGCGGAACGATTTTTTGTTGCCCGGCTTTAGCTTCTGCGCCAAATCGGCCGGGATAGAAATATAACTCCAGCCGGTTTTTTCGCCCTGCCCGTCAAATTGTAAAATAATTGTGTTAAACGTAACCATGTATTTTAAAAATACTGCAATTATAAGCCCCTAAGACCGATTTTGGATAAAGATAAGGCACATTTTATGGCATTTAATGTTGTTAATGCGCCTTATTGTTAAATGTTTGTTAAAAATAAAAATCCTTGTAACTATTGGAAAACTAGCGTTGTCTTATTATCAAATACAAAATCACAAATAAATTACAACATTATGAAAACCTTAAAATCAATCGTACTGGGCTTAGCGCTACTAGTTATATGCGGTGTTGCAAAAGCAAACACTATCGACGAAAAAACAACTCCAAATTATGCAATTAATACTTTTGTTGATGCCATGACCCGCGGCAAATTAGCAGGGCTTGATGGCGTTTTGGATAAAACAGCAGAGTTTAATATGCTGCGTGGAAAAACAATGCTGAGCTTTGGCAAAAATGACATGCTTGCCTTCTTTAAAGAAAACAAAAACATAGAGCAAAGCTGCACTACCAGCACATCAATTGTTGAGAGCACTGCAAGCGTTACCATCGTAAAAGTTTCTATGAAATACGACAGTTTTGTACGCAATAACTACGTAACCATTGCCAACACCGGCAACGGCTGGAAAATCACCAACGTGTACAGCGTTTTTAAATAAGAATTTAGTTTTAGGTTTAGTTAAATAGTTTGTTAGTAAAAAGGCCCTGTGGTTGGGGCCTTTTTTATTTATGTAAAAATTACATTAGGAGTAAGTTAGATGTTACATTTGTGCGATAAATTTTTTCACTCCCCAATCAAGCACATAATGAAATCAGGATTCACCCGCATGCTACTGCTGCTGGCAGTTGTATACTGCTATACATCGTGTAAAAAAAGCGCAATCAAGCCGGTTGACAAAACCAACACTGACTATGCCGCCTTAAGTAAACAGATCGCGTTGAACCTTGTGCAGTCAATAAGCGGTAAATATGGCGGCGCAAATATAAACGAGGGAATAAAGGCGCCATCGCATATTTCATCAAACCACTCCGGTCCGGTGTTATTTAGCGTAAATCCGCTTTGCGGCTATACCATTGATACTACCTATAATACCACCGCAACTGCAGGTGACACCACCAAAACCTTCTTTGGTAATTTTAAATTTGTATACACCTGCAGCACTACCATTCCTGATGGCTATTTAGTGCACGACAGTTTGATGAACACCGAAAAAGGACCTTTATTTAATAACAAATACACCACCGCACAGAATTATAAGGTAAAGGCCCTCGACCAAACCTATAAGCTTGTATCTATGGATGGGTACTTATATTCGTTGGTTGAAACCGTAAATTCGGTAGGCTATAATTATGTCTATATCGGCTATAAATTGCAGGGACTTAAGGTGGATGTTTCCAGTGGCTCGGCGGATGTCATTTCCGGCACTGCATTGCTTAACATCACCCTGGTGAGGCAAGATAAGGGCTGGCCGGATAATACAATTAACATGATAGCAGGCACGTTGGAATATTTAGGAAACCACATGGCCAAGCTTACCTTGACGCCTCCAAACAAAAGCTACCTGGTTAACCTGCTTACAGGCGAGGTAACAGCTCTTTGATATATATAAAAAAAAAGAGGCCATTTCATACCAATTATGAAATGGCTTCTTTTCTAATTACGAAATCCAACCTGGTCAACTCAATCAACCTTAGTTCACAAACGGCTCCAATACCTTCTGCCATTTATCATACCCTTTGCTATTCAGGTGCAGCAAATCGCCTTCAAATAAAGAGTTATCAACCATGGTGCTTCCAGGAGCATACAGCACCGTGCTTACGTCAATAAAGATGCTGTTTTTCTTATTTTTAAGATAGCTTCTTATCAGTCCGTTGGCAATATTCACTTCGCCTATAAACTTCACCCTGCTAGGGCTCGGCTTTACCGACATAAAGTATATGGTAGCCTTAGATAATTTTTTGTTAATCATTTCCCAAAGTTTTTGGAATTCTTCAAAAACAAATTTGCCGGTTTTGCCTGCAGCGATATCATTTTCGCCGGCGTAAATAAAAATTTTGCGCGGCTGGTAGGGGAACAATATGTATGGGGTATAATAGTCAACTATCTGCCAAAGTTCGCAGCCACCAACCCCACGCCTGATGATGGGCTCATTAGAAAAGCGCTGTTCAAGGTCCGTCCATTTACGGATGGATGAACTGCCGATAAACAGGATGCCGTTTTTGGGCGGAAATTTCAGACTGTCCTGGTGTTTAAAATCGCGTATCTCGTTATCAAACGGGAAACCTGCTTGCGCGTGCAGTTGGCTGCCGATGCAAACTAATAGGAACAGTAGGATTAATTTTGCTTTCATAACTGGATATCTTCAAACTTACGATGTTTGCAAACGGCGAAGCCCTCAACGAGGCCTATAAAAACAAACAAATCGAGTTAAACTTCGCAAGTTTTGTCACAGGCCTTTTACTTCTGCATTCAGCCTGTTTTCAAAAAACAAAAAAGGCAAAAAGCTATTCACGCCATTCATTACCCAAACCGGGCTATTGTTACAGAATAAGATAATTTCGATCGGCTTATTTTGTTTTTTCTCAAA
The DNA here is from genome assembly GCF_025359345.1 of Mucilaginibacter sp. Taxonomy (GTDB): domain Bacteria; phylum Bacteroidota; class Bacteroidia; order Sphingobacteriales; family Sphingobacteriaceae; genus Mucilaginibacter. The sequence continues at coordinate 256,517 of NZ_JANYGQ010000017.1, read as the reverse complement.
TTCGGCAAGTACCTGCAGGCAGGCGCCACAACTGGTAACAGGTTTCAAAAGCTCAAATTCATCCGTAGCAGCCGTTACCGCCATTGCTTCGATGGGGTCGTCAGCGTGATTGGCGCCCCAGGTAAATAATGCCACGCGTTCGGCGCAAAGCCCCGATGGATAAGCTACATTCTCCTGGTTGCTGCCGTAAACAATTTTGCCGCTTTGCAACCTCAGTGCTGCCCCCACCCTGAATTTTGAATAGGGCGAGTGTGAGCTTTCCATGGCCTTTACCGCCTCAAGGCATAACGCGTGGCTGGCCTTATCCAGTTCGTTTAAGGATATATATTCTTTAAAGTTTATTTCTATTTGGTGTTCTGTCATTTTTAATATCCCCTGAAAATACGGGGGATACAATATACGACACGATTTTGGGATTTAATGGATTTTCATGATTAAATTTGAAAGAACCACTTTAAGTAGAGGTATCTGTTTCATCCCATTCCGAAATTTCACTAAATTTCCGCACCCAGTTTAGTGCGTAGTGCCTCTCGAATGAAATTGCCGGATTTATAATTTGTTCTTCTTTTTTATTGGAAAGCATCAAGTCTCGCAGGTGCCAGGTTATCATCTCGTTGATAATATTCTCAATAAAAATTTCCTCTTTGTTTCTAAGAGCAAGTGTGCTTAAAAAGAAGTCGGGATTTTCATTTATTGGCAATTTGATCATCAACTCATCAAGTTCATCATCAGATATTTGACAATCGAGGTCTGGTAAATTTTCGATTAAATTTACAGCCCACGATAAAACTATACAAGCTTCGATACGCCATGAAAAATCAATCAACTTTCGTTGAGATACTTCTTCTTCAAAAAGCTTTTTCTCACTCTCCGATACTTTGTCCCATAGCCCTGTCGTTTTCAACCAGTTCTCAACAATGTCTTTTTCCGCTGGGGCGCCGGCGACATATGACACAGCCCATAAAATCAATATCCTGCAACCAATGTCCTGGGACGATTGAAAATCATCTTCTGAAAATTCAAGATAAGGCAGGTAACTGATACGGCTGTTTTTTATGCCATAACCAACCAGTTTATTTTCAATAATTTGTTTTCGCTTTCGTAACTCGGCATGGTCGGTCCCAACAGGCTCCGCTTGCTTCTCACCACTTGTGTACCACATTTCATGTTTCGACGACTGGCGGCAGCCCGGACAACTTGTATCCTGCCATTGGTTGCCACACGCCGGGCATTTTCCTTTGGTTTCAAACGTGTTCCACGAGTGACCGCAAGTACATCCCCAATGAGGGTATCCGTCCGGCTCCCAACCACATTTCGGACATTCTATTTTTATTTCGGCACTCATTATCGGCGAGAAGTTATGACGCTACCGGCAACTCCCCACTATCCAAATCGTCAGCAATGAGCGGATTAATCCGCTCATCATCCTTTTCAACCCTTAGGTTATTGATGATGTGCATTTGGCGTGTCGGCGTGTTTTTACCCATAAAATACTCCAGCAGAGCTTTGATGTTAGCGTCCTTTAATATTACCGGGTCAAGGCGGATATCTTTACCTATAAACAAGCCAAACTCATCGGGCGATATTTCACCAAGCCCTTTAAAGCGGGTTATTTCGGGCTTAACACCAAGCCTGGCTATGGCATTGCGGCGTTCTTCATCGCTGTAGCAATACACAGTTTCCTTTTTGTTGCGCACCCGGAACAGCGGTGTTTGCAGGATTGACACGTGACCGGCCTTAACCAAATCAGGAAAGAATTGCAAAAAGAAGGTCATCAGCAGCAGGCGAATGTGCATACCGTCAACATCGGCATCGGTAGCTATCACAATGTTGTTGTAGCGCAGGTCGCCAATGCCGTCTTCAATATTCAGCGCATGCTGCAGCAGGTTAAATTCTTCGTTTTCGTAAACCACCTTTTTGGTAAGGCCGAAACAGTTTAGCGGCTTGCCTTTTAAACTAAACACCGCCTGTGTCATCACATCACGCGATTTGGTTATCGACCCGCTGGCCGAGTCTCCTTCCGTAATAAATAAGGTGGTTTCCTGTTTGCGCTCGTGGGTTTCGTCAAAATGCACTTTGCAATCGCGTAGCTTGCGGTTATGCAATGATGCTTTTTTAGCGCGTTCGTTAGCCAGCTTCTTTATGCCGGCAATATCCTTGCGCTCGCGTTCGCTTTGCATAATACGCTTTAAAAGCGCATCGGCAACGGCCGGGTTTTTATGCAGGTAATTATCTAACTCGCGCTTAACAAAATCCCCGATAAACCCGCGAACCGAAGGCCCCTCAGGTCCAATATTTTGAGAGCCCAGCTTTGTTTTGGTCTGCGACTCAAACACCGGTTCCTGTACCTTTATGGCGATGGCTGCTACAATCGACGCGCGAACATCGGAAGCATCAAATTCTTTTTTATAAAACTCACGGATCGTTTTTACCACTGCCTCGCGGAAAGCCGCCTGGTGGGTACCGCCCTGGGTGGTGTTCTGCCCGTTTACAAACGAGTAGTATTCCTCGCCGTATTGCTGTCCGTGGGTCATGGCTATTTCAATATCCTCGCCTTTCAGGTGGATAATTGGATAGCGTATATTTTCGGCATCGCTGTTGCGTACCAATAGATCGTAAAGCCCGCGCTCCGAAAAATATTTTTGGTTATTAAAGTTGATGGTAAGCCCCGAGTTAAGGAACACGTAGTTCCATATCATGCTATCCACAAACTCCGGGATAAAGCGGTAATGCCTGAAGATGGTATCATCGGGCAAAAAGTTTATAGCCGTGCCGTTGCGTTGTGTAGTTTCCTTTTCCGGCTCGTCGCGTACCAGTTCACCTTTGGCAAATTCAGCCAATTTGGTGCGGCCGTCGCGGTATGATTGCACAATAAATGAGTTTGAGAGTGCGTTCACGGCTTTTGTACCTACACCGTTCAAACCTACCGATTTCTGGAAGGCCTTGCTGTCGTATTTACCCCCTGTATTTATTTTCGATACACAATCAATAACTTTTCCTAACGGTATACCCCGCCCATAATCGCGAACGGATACCTTGTGGTCGCTCATATTTATCTCGATGGTTCTGCCGGCGCCCATCACAAACTCATCTATCGAGTTATCTACAATCTCCTTCAGCAACACATAAACGCCATCGTCGTATGCCGAGCCGTCGCCAAGTTTACCAATATACATCCCGGGCCGTAAGCGGATATGCTCTTTCCAATCCAGCGAACGGATACTATCATCACTATAATTTACAGCTTCAGCCATTTAGATCTTATCAATATTAAATTAAGGGAAAAGGCGGACAGTTCAGCACAGGGCAAACCTGTCCACTGGCAAAAATAGTATTTACGTTATGAAATCATTAACGCAATGTTTTAACTTATCAACAATCGCAACGGGAAAGCAATCACAAATATTTGCCGATTTAACTGATGACGCCGATGATCATTAGAACCAGCTATGGGAAGTGTAAATTTTTTGCAGGACGAGACACAGCAAAGCGTTCCATTTTTACACGCGGAACACCTGGAACGCCGTGAAACATCCTGATTATCAAGCGTTCTATTTTTTAAACCTGCCGATAAAGCGTTCCATTTCTGCAAAACGGAACACGGCACAAGCCGCCGGCCCGTGGTAAATTGCACGTGCAAATATTTCGCTTTTAAAAAATATTCTCTACCTTGCACTTAGGAAATGGTGTCTTCCTTTCAAAAACCGCATTCGCTGATGACGCCTGCAATCAATCAATAGCAATAAAGCTTATTGATATATTTGTTTGTGGGTGAAGAATTTAAATATCATATTTTACAAAACCATCGTCCGGGTAAAACGCCGGCCTATAACTGCTGCTTTTCCTTTCATCAACCTTAACCCCGTCTTGCATGACTGAAAACAAACCCATCCCCTTTAAGGAACATTTCGCAATCATAAAGCACCTCATCCGCTGGACGCTGATGGCCGTCCCCGTTGCCATAGTAATTGGCAGCGTAGTTGCGTTTTTCCTGTGGCTGCTTACCACTGCCATTCATTTCCGTTTCAGTCACCCGTGGTTATTGTTCCTGTTGCCGGTGGCCGGTGTGCTTATTCATTTTATTTACCAAACTGTCGGCAAATCATCTGAAAAAGGGAATAATTTGATAATGGAACAGATACATGAAGAAGGCGGTGCAGTGCCAAAACGGATGGCGCCGGTTATCCTGGCTACCACTATAATTACACACCTGTTTGGTGGCTCGGCAGGGCGCGAGGGTACAGCAGTCCAAATTGGGGGCAGCATCGCCGCCATGTTTGGCAAATGGTTTAAACTAAATGGGGCCGATATGCGCTTGATGCTTACCGCGGGTATGGCCGCGGGCTTTGGGGCGGTTTTCGGCACGCCGGTTACGGGGGCTATTTTCGCACTGGAAGTTTTGGCAATTGGCCGCATTAAATATGATGCCCTGCTGCCGGCTTTGATTGCCGCCGTGGTTGGCGACTTAACCGTTAGTGCCTGGCATGTTACCCATACACAATACCACATCGATATTTTACCCCAAACAACTGGACTTATAAACAGTTACCTGCATTTCGATTTGTCACTACTCGGTAAGGTAATCATTGCCTCGGCATTGTTTGGGCTTGCCAGTTTTTTGTTTGCTGGTATGGTACACGAAATTAAAAACGTGTGCCTTAAACTCTTTAAACATAAATGGATGATACCTGTACTGGGTGGGTTAATTATCATTGGGCTTACCTTTATCAATGACAAGCCCGATTATTTAAGCCTGGGGATTGATCCTGAACATCCCGGCGCAATTACCATCCCTTCTGCATTTCACGCCGGCGGGGCAGATACCTGGAGCTGGCTATGGAAAACCATTTATACTACGGTAACGCTTGGCACAGGCTTTAAGGGCGGCGAGGTAACGCCGTTATTTTACATCGGCGCGACTTTAGGTAACACGTTGGCTGATTTGTTAAATGCGCCGGTTGGTCTGTTTGCTGCGCTGGGCTTTATTGCCGTTTTCGCCGGGGCAACTAATACACCATTGGCCTGTACCTTTATGGGAATTGAGCTATTTGGCGGCGAGCATGCGCTGCTGTTTGCCGTGGCTTGTTTTACAGCTTATTTTTTTAGCGGTAACTCAGGTATCTACAGTTCTCAGCGGATTGCGGTGCCGAAGATTTTTGGCGATGGAAATGCCGGCGAATCTATTGCCGATGCGGCAAAACGGCGGGGGTATATGTATGAGAAATTGAAGAAATATAGGTTTAGGAAATAAGCTCAAATAAGTAAAAGAACCCGCATGCTGAACTTGTTTCGGCATGACGCTGGATGAAATTATAACTTCACCTCAAACGGCGAATTATGGCTCGTTACATACGGCACAGTATTGCGTCTCTGTATAAAAAATCCTGAATGTTTAATGAATAATGTTTTACATTTAAAATAAAAAAACGACCATGAATAACAAACCTGCCCCGTTAAATTACCCGGCCATTAAAAGGCGTAAGTTTTTTGTAAATACCGTTAAGGCCACCGGCGTATTGTTGCTGGCACCACTGGTTAACAAGGCATCGAATTTTATTGCTGCTGATGAAAGCTATACAGTAGGACAGGTAATGGATATGTTTATAAAACAGGTGCCGGGCGGGGCATTAACCAACACCGTGGATACGCTAAAATCGGGCAATAGAGATATAAAAATTACCGGGATAGTTACGGCCATGTTTGCAACGATTGAAGTAATCAGGAAGGCGATTGACCTGGGCGCAAATTTCATCATCGCCCACGAGCCTACTTTTTATAACCATGCCGATGATACCAAATGGCTGGAAAATGACGAAGTATATAAATACAAAGCCAACCTGTTAAAAGAACACAACATTGCCGTATGGCGCAATCATGATTATATTCATACGCTCCGGCCCGACGGTGTAACGCAGGGAGTGCTTGATCAGCTACAATGGCAACAATACGCCGATAAAAAACTTCCGAATATTGTTACTTTACCGCCTGCATCTTTGAGTGATTTAATTGGACATTTGAAAACAAGGCTCGATATCCAGATGGTGCGGTATATTGGCAATCCGGCACAGGTTTGCTCCCGTGCGCTACTAATTCCCGGCGCGGCGGGCGAGGAGAGGCACATAAATGGCATCAACCAGGTAAAACCAGATGTGCTTATTATTGGCGAATTGCACGAATGGGAAACTGCCGAATACGTACGCGATGCCCGCGCCAAAGGTGATAAAATTGCATTGGTGGTGCTTGGCCATATCGCAAGCGAGGATGCCGGGTCCGAGTTTATGATGACCTGGGTTAAAAAGAATGTGCCGGGTATAAAAGTAACACGCGTTAAACCCGGCAATTCATTATCTTTTATGTAGGCAGCGGCTACTTTAATCCGTATACCACCACTTTATTCGAGAACGTTGGCAGGTAAACGTGCCCGTTAACGATAGTTGGCGATGAAAATTTGGCGTAATTGCCGGCGTAGTCCTGGCCTGGATTTTGGCTATTGCTCCAAAGTTCTTTAGTGATGTCGCTGGCGTCGAATGCCCGCAATATTCCGGGACTCACATCGTGTTCGGCATCGCCGGATGAAGCATAGGATGCCCACAAAATTCCTGTGCCTGCTGTCGAGCCATTCGAAGAAACCGATAATACCGCGCCGCTTTGCCCTGTCGGCCCACTTACTGCTGATGTAACTTGCTTACCCACATCCATCAAATTGCTCGTACGCAAAAAAGGAAATGCCCGCAACTGGTCATTTTCTGCCCATATAAAAGCAAACTCGCCGTTAGCTCCTTTAAAATAAGCAGGCTGGCAATGCATATTGGCGCTGGGGTTTAAAGCTATTGTTTGTTGCACCTGGTTGGAGGCTGCATTAAACCCGCCCATATTATCTTTATTTACCAGGTAAAGGTTGCCATCTTTACAACCGGTAAGGTAAAAGTTGGACCCAGGTATTAAAAAAGCCCCCATGCTGCCGTAGTCAAGGTCGTTATCCTCAAGCGTTTGAAAATTGAAAGGTGTAAAAAAAGAACTCACCTTTAGCGTCGACCCGTTTGGCGTAAGCTTCAGCGCACTTTCGCCTCGATTTATCAGCGCGCTTTGATTACTACCTTCGCCAACTGTGCCGTTGCCAATCACCGCGTATAAATTGCCCTGGTCGTCGGCTGCCATACCCATGCCGCTTTCCCAAATTCCGCCGTCGCCGCCATTTGGGGTATCGTTATAAACAATATCCCTGGAGAGTGTTTTTGAATTGTAACCCAGTATCCAGCCGTGGTAAGGCCCCCAGTCGCAATGTGACGAGAACGTTACGTATACCACGCCGTTTAGCAGCGTTAGGGCCTGGCGCTGGTTTTGTCGCTGCGCATCAAAAGTCAAAACGTTGGCCACATTGCCATCGCCATTACCTGTATAAGTGGCGGTAATTTTAACCGGGCTCCCTGTTTGCTCGTCGCCTGTAAGTATATTCACGGCGTGCAAGTATTGTACAAATGCTGCCCCGTCGGTACTGCGGGCAACAAAGTAAATCGTTTGTGCGGCCGAATCTATAACCGGTGTGCCCACTATACCAATGTTGCCGCTAAAATCCTGGTACGAGCCGCCGCATGCCCCTGTCATGTCTGTGTTTTTTGGTGCACGCATACCCTGCTGGGTAAAGTTTTTTTGCCAGTAAAGCTTGCCGCTGTCGCCATCATAAGCATAAACTGAATTATTAACAGTTGCAATATAAGCCACGTTGTGCGTGCCACCAGCTATGGTAATATTGCCGGCCACCAAAGGCTGGGCATAAACCTGGTCGTCAACGGTTAGTGTAAAAAGCCTGCCAAACTGCTGCGAATTAACATTGGCTGTGGAGAGCTTGGTTTCGTGGTTGTTCCAGCCGGCGCGGGTGTTATTGTTATGTTGTGTAAGCACCGAGGTGTGCTGGTCGTTAGGCACGTCGGTGTTAGTATTCGTGGATTGTTTAGGGGCTTGCCTTTTTCCGCAGCTTAAACAAAAAAGTACGGCGATAAAAAAAACATGGCTATATTTTAACATCAATAAAGTATTTAAATGGGTTGCCCAATTTAAATACTTTATGAGGCATATTATTATTCCATCAATAATAAATAATAATACCGGCCGGCTTTTATAAGATCCGTTTAAAACACCACTTTCCCGGTAGCGGTCACCAATGATGCAATCCTAACAGCATCAAAAATACGTTCTTCGGTGGTGCCCAATTTTATCAGCGAGTCCTCATGCGCATTTACGCACATTTCGCAGCCGTTAACTGCCGAAATTGCCAGGCTCATCAACTCAAAAAACTCCTTGCCGGTTACCGGTTTCATCATCAGCTGCATGCGGATGCGCGCCGGTATCTGGGTGTATTTTTCTTTTTGAGTAAAGTGACGGAAACGGTAAAATACATTGTTTGATGCCAGTAATGACGCACAACCAACAGCTTCGCCAATTTCGGCAGCTGTGGCGCCCTGCTCTTCAGCACAATTGGTGAAATAGGTAGTTAAGGGGCCGTTGTTATTGTTTACAGCTGTCGAAAGGCCAAGCAAGGCGCACTCTTTAGTGCTTAATTGTTCGGAAGTCAGGGTGCTGGTAAAGTTCAGCTTTAAATCGCGCAGGTAGCGCGACTCTCCTTTTTCAAGCAAGGTTAAGCTTGCTGTGCGATAAGCCATGTCGATGCCCAGGCCTTGCAGTAATTCGTTTATTATCTCGGTAGATTCGTTCATGATTTGTAATTTGTAAGGAATAAAAAATCCCTTCTTGAAAGAGCCAAGAATCAAGACAAAAAGAGCAAGATTTTACATCTTTTTTCAACTTTTCTATCTTGATTCTTGGCTCTTGATTCTTGAATTCCTGGCTCTAATTATACTGTAAGTGTTTCTTCGCCTTTAACCCAGTTGCAAGGGCAAAGTTCATCGGTTTGCAAACCATCAAGTACACGTAAAACCTCTTTTACGTTACGGCCCACGCTCAAGTCGTTTACCGATACCCAGCGGATGATGCCTGTTGGATCAATAATAAAGGTCGCACGGTAAGCAATTTTTTCGTTTGGTTCTAATATACCCAGCTCTTCAGCTAACGATTTTGAAGTATCAGCAAGCATAGGGAATTTCAGGTCGCGTAAATCGGCATGATCCCTTCTCCAGGCTGCGTGCACAAATTCGGTATCGGTTGATGCGCCAATCAGGCGGGTATCGCGGTCGCGGAATTCACCATAGCTTTTATTGAATTCGGAAATTTCAGTTGGGCACACAAAAGTGAAATCTTTTGGCCACCAGAACATTACTGTCCAAACGTTATCTTCGTTTACCAAAAAATCAGATGTGATAGTTTCAAACTCTTTTCCTTTTTCGATACTTACAACAGCGGTTTTAGAAAATTGAGGGAATTTTTGACCTATAGTTAGCATATTTATATTGTTTTTTAAATTTCGCTACAAATATATCACTTTTAAATACCGCATTTTATATAAAGAATTGATAACATATAGATATAATCTATATGTTATATTCCTTACGATTGCTTTTGCCAATATGACAAAAAAGCTACCTCAGCCGGTCAAATAATTTAAATTAATTTAAATATTCATGAGATAATTGCTCACTATTACAAAAAGGAAAATCCGTTTTTATTTTAAAATGGATTAGTTTATATTTGTTAAACGAGGTATCGCGTTAACCAGCGTTTGGCCCACTTAAACCATATTATTGATAAACAGCCACCTGGTGCTGGTATATAACAATAATCCCAAAACGCAAAATAGTTCGTCTGCGTTTATCGTTCTTAATCACCAATTACAACCATTTCCTGAGAAGAAATTGTTTTTGTTTTACTTAAACTATTGGTATTATGCAACAAAATCCCTTAACTAAAACCCCTGATAGCGGGAATTTATGCCCATGCAGAAGGGCCGATCGGTCAGAAATGCAAAGAATTCCGAGGGGCGGCTTCGTAAAAACTTTTTTCTTTTGGCTTCCGGTAAGAAAGTACAAGTGTCTCAAATGCATGCGCAAGAAATGGATATTGCAATGAGCATTAAAATTTTCGCCTGTTAAAATTACTGTCATTATTACATCCTATTTAATTGCATATAAAGGGTAAAAACCTATTTTTACCGTAACAACCATTTATTGCCTCCACCAGGCGGCTCTATAAGTTAGCTTTCGGAAAAAAATTATCATTAACCTATATGCAACGACGTCATTTTGTAAAATTATCGGCAACTGCCACCGCAGCCCTCTTGTTTAGCCGTATTACGTATGCCAGCGATAACGCCGCTTTAATAAACCACCCGGATGAAGTTTGGGGGCAGTCTGATGCCGATTGGTTCCAGTTGAAACCATCAGGAAATGGCGCGTTCGTTCATAAAGATGTGGAAGTAAGCTTTAAAACCAATGGCAATGCAAGCGGAGTATATGTTCAGTCGCCAAAAACAGTTTTATCGGGCATAAAACTTAAATGGAAACATCAAACTGCCACGGCAGCCAAAACCATGGGCGACCATTTTGAACGCAGCTATGGCGACCTTGCCTGGCGCGGCATGGACAGTGATAACAAAAACCCCTGGTATGTATTAGTAAACGATGGCAAAAACACAGCCTGCTTTGGTGTAAAAACCGGGCCAAACACAATTTGCTGGTGGAATGTTGGCCCTGCAAACCTTGAACTAACCCTGGATACCCATTCGGGCGGGGCTGGGGTACACCTGGGCAACAGAAAACTGCATGCCGCAGATATTGTGACCATGCATAGCACGGCCACCGAAAATACCTACGCTGCAGCCCACCGTTTTTGCAAACTTATGTGCGATAAGCCGCGGCTACCAAAGCAACCTGTTTATGGTATAAACGACTGGTATTTTGCCTACGGCGAGAACTCGTACGAACTGATTAAGAAAACCACCGCCATGATGGCTGAGCTGGTTACTGATACCAATAACCGCCCGTTCTCGGTAATTGACGCCGGCTGGGCCGAATATTCGCCGCTGCTGCCGGGCGATGGTGGCTGGAACGAAACCTATGCAAAACCCAATGACAAGTTTAAGGATATGCACGCCATGGGCGACGAGATAAAAAAACTCGGTATGCGCCCGGGTTTATGGATACGGCCACTTTGTGCAAGGCACGATGAAAAAGAAAGTTTAACATTGCCGAAAATCCCTGGCCGTGACGATCCGAAAGCGCCGATACTTGACCCAACCATCCCCGAGAATATCGAACGCATAAAAGCTTATTTTGATGTTTACAAGCAATGGGGCTTTGAAATGGTAAAACATGATTATACCACTTATGATATTTTTGGGCGCTGGGGTAACAAAATGAAGGACGCACTAACAACGCCTAACTGGAGTTTTTACGACAAAACAAAAACCACTGCCGAAATCATCAATCATCTTTACCGGACGATACGTAATGCAGCCGGCGACGGTATTTATATTATCGGCTGCAATACCATGAGCCACCTGTCGGCCGGGTTGTTTGAATTGAACCGCATTGGTGATGATACCAGCGGCAGGGAATGGCCGCGTGTTAAAAAAATGGGCGTAAACACCATGGCTTTCCGCCTGCCCCAACATAACGCATTTTATGCTGCCGACGGCGATTGCGTTGGCGTTACCAAAGATATATCGTGGGAGCGAAACAAGCAGTGGATGCAGTTGCTTGCCGAAAGCGGTGCACCGCTATTTATTTCGGCCCAGCCCGAAGCTACCGGCGAAGCACAGAAAAAATATATTAAAGAGTGCTTTGCTATGGCCGCCAAACCGCAGCCGCTTGGTGAACCACTGGATTGGATGACAAACCCCTTTCCAAGTAAATGGAAGCTGAATGGCAGGGAAGTTGATTTTAATTGGGATTTGTAACGAAGAATCAAGAAGTCAAGAGTCAGGAATCAAGATAAGAAGACTAGGCGGACTTTTTACTTCTTGACTCTTGATTTCTCGATTCTTGGATCTATTTTTTCCCCGGGCTGTAACCTAATCCCCCAAATAGCATCTCAAAGGCATATACAATCGTTATGGCCTTAGAAATTAAAAACCTTACCAAACAATATAACAAGCATAAAACCGGCTTATCTAATTATTCCATCACAATCGACAGGGGGATCTTAGGTCTGCTTGGGCCCAACGGGGCAGGGAAATCAACCCTGATGAAAATTATTGCCACCATCAGCAAACCCACAACGGGCACGCTGTTTTTGGATGGCGAAGATATTGTTAAGAACCCCGACAACATCCGCAAAATATTAGGCTACCTGCCGCAGGATTTTGGCGTGTACCCAAATCTTAACGCATACGAGTTCCTGGAATACATTGCAGCACTTAAAGGCGTTGGCGGCCCTGATTTACGGAAACGAATTGATATGCTGCTCGACGGTGTTAACCTCACTGCTGATGCCAAACGCCCCATAGGCACCTACAGCGGCGGCATGAAACAGCGTATAGGCATAGCCCAGGCCCTGCTTAACGACCCGAAAGTTTTAATTTTTGACGAGCCAACCGTAGGTCTCGACCCGGAGGAACGTGTCCGCTTTCGCCAGTTAATTTCCGATCTGGCAAATGATTGTATCATTATACTTTCGTCGCATATTGTATCAGATATCGAGGCCATTGCCGATGAGGTTGCCATTATGCAAAACGGCACGCTGCTTGAAAAAGGCACACAGCCCGATATAGTGAAACTGGTTGAGGGCAAGGTATTTGAAACCATACTGGATAGTCAGCAACTTAACGATTTAAAGGCGCGGCATCTTGTTATTGATACCAGCCGTCAAAAAGATCAAACAAGGGCGCGCTATATTACCCGGGACCACCAGCCAGAGGCAGGTTCTATCGCAGTTAACGCTACACTGGAGGATGCCTACCTGTTTTTAACACATACTAAAGCCTAACGCCGTGAAATACATTTACAGCATCATAAAGGCCGACTATTTGCAGCGCACGCGCAGCTATTCGTTTTTAATAACACTGGCAATTACCATTTACGCGGCCTATTCGTTTGTGCCGCCGCCAACAGCCTCGTACACCACACTGAATGTTGTCGGTTATAAAGGAATATATAATTCGGCATGGGTGGGGCATGTTTCGGCAATGATGACAACCATCATGCTTTCGCTCTATGGGTTTTTCCTAATAAACGGAGGTATCAAAAAAGATGTAGATACAGGCATCGGCCAAATTATTGCCACAACACCCATTACCAATTTCGGATACTTATTAAGCAAATTCCTCAGCAACTTTTTTGTTTTGCTTACCATTTCGGCCCTCACATTCTTGATTAGCATTGTCATGTTTTTTGTGCGAACAAGCGGCAGCCCTTTCATCATCGGCGATTTTATACTACCATTCCTGTTTTTTGCAATTCCGGCCTTGTTCACCGTATCGGCGCTGGCCATAGTTGCCGAAGTTTTTTTGGGGCGAAGGCTGATCCTGCAATACATTATCTTCTTCTTCCTGTTCGGTGCGCTGATGGCAAATGTCGTCGGGCACAAGAGCAGCACGGTAAATACGTTCATCGACACCTTTGGCGTAAACACCATGACCAATAGCGTGAAGGACAAAGTAAACACGCAATATCATGAACATATCGACGCCGTTAACCTTGGCTTTACTTTTAGCGCCAAACACCGGTTTAAAACTTTTGAGTGGGATGGCATTAGCTGGACAGGCATTTTTATTGCAAGCCGGCTGATGTGGATTTGCATTGCATTTGGCTTAGTTTATTTTTCATCCTCTTTTTTCCACAGGTTTGATTTTAAACAAGCCGCCGGTAAAAAGAAAAAAGCCCTGGCACCGGCAAACATATCGCATACCAATGGCACCTTTGCAGCCGGAATTAATGTGTCGTTGTTACCGCCTGTGGTTACCGATTACAGCATCTTCCCGTTTGTTAAAACCGAACTATTACTGCTTATCCGCAAAGGGCCAAAATGGTTTTGGCTGGTCAACGGCGGGCTTTGGATAAGCATGGTGTTTGTTAAGCTCGATATAGCTTATGCATATCTTTTGCCCATATTGTTGTTTTTGCAGGTTACGCGCTGGTCGGAACTGGCAACCAAAGAAGTAACAAACCGGCTTCACTATTTCACCTGGTCGTCATACAAGCCATTACAGCGCATGCTGCCATCGCAGTTATTGGCAGCTTTTACAATGGCTGTTGCATTAGCGCTGCCGGTGATATTGCGCAGTGCCGCCGCCGGGAATATTTATTCGGTGTTCAATATTATCAACGGCGCTGCCTTTCTTGTTTTACTCGCGGCAAGCCTCGGGATTGTAAGCGGTGGCAAAAAGCTATTCAAGATTCTGTTTTTCTTTATCACCTATCTTATAACGCAAAAAATACCATTAACCGATTACCTCGGGGCGTTGCCACATGATTCGCCCATAGGCTTTATATCGATTATGTTGATGCTGAATGTATTTTTGGGCGCGGTGAGTTTTTCGGTAAGGAGCTGGCAGGTAAGGCATTTGTAAGTACACTTTATCAATTATTAAAAATTGATGTGTAATTTATTTTGTTTTTTTGTATAGCTTAGATTACAATTAAACCAAAGATAGCCGGACTTATGACGCGCCTTGCAAAACAATATAGCCTGTCTATAGTGATTGTGACTATGGCTTTTGCATGCCGGCAAAAAATAGCTAAGTTAACTCCCGCTGATAGCGCAATGGTGAAGGATAGCGCGGTTAAGTTGATGGTTAATATCGAAAACGATATCTCAGCCAAAGGCCCCGCTGCCTGGCTAAATTACTTTGACGATAGTCCAGGCTTTTTCATGGCATCCGACGGTAAGATTGCTTTTGCCAGCTACCCGTCGGCACGAAAATTTGTTTTGGATACCCTTGTTAAGATTATCCCGCGCATAAAATTAGTTTGGAGCAACGTAAAGGCCGTCGCCCTGGCAAACGATGCAGTATTTATCGCAGCCGGATTTAACGAAGATCTTACAGATACCAAAGGTTTGACCCAACATACACACGGCTATTTTACCGCCATTTCCGGGCTTAATGACGGACGTTGGAAACTGAAAAATCTGCATTGGTCTATTTCGCATTAATCTGCTCCGGCTCCGAAACCTCTATCTCAGGCCTGTTTTTGTACATTAAAAACACACCGGTTACACAAAGTGGTTTGCCTTTCAGGTTGGTATAGTCCAGCGTTACCTTATTGCCTTTTATGGCTACTGTGTACTTCTGATTGGGATAAACGCCCCCCATATTTAACAACGCAAGCGTATCGCTCACTACCCGTAGCGAGTAAACAGTATCGCAAAGGGTTCCTGTTTTTCCCATATTTTTGGCAAAATCGTCTGCCGAAAACCTTTTTTGTGCTGAGGCTGTTGCGGCAAATGCGATGGTTACGATAAAAAGAAGTGTTAATTTTTTCATGGCGATGCTGGTTTTTTGTACACTTACAAATAATACAAAAAACTACAGCTAAACAAGTAAAATGTTTGTTGCGCAGAGCTTACTTAACCGGCTTAATTTGCCTGCGGTAAGCCTTAATGGCCCTGAAAATAGAGTTGGCAATAGCGTTTTGCCCGTCCTCGGAGTTGAGGTATTTTTCTTCGGTATTGTTATTTATGTAACCGGTTTCAACCAATACGGCTGGCATTGCGCTATGGGCAAGAACCAAAACACCCTGCTCCTTAACCCCACGGCTACGGCGACCATCGTTTCCTTTAAACTGTTCATCCAAAAGTTCGCCGAACAAAATACTTTGCTTGCGGTACTTTTGCATAAAAGTATTTAACACAATCATCGATGTAGGGTCCTTTTCATTATACCCGGCATAGTTTTTTTGATAGTCTTTTTCGATATAGATTGAAGCATTTTCGCGTAGGGCTTCAATCTGTTCTTCCTTGCGGTGAAAACCGTAAACCAGCATCATCACGCCCTTTTCCTTGTGAGCAATTTTTGCTGTCCCTTCTGGCGATGAATTGCAATGGATAGAAACAAATAAGTTAGCATTTATTTGGTTAGCAATGTTAGCGCGTTTATTCAGTTCCACAAACCTATCGGTCGAGCGGGTCATCACCACGTTTACCTCCGGCATATTATCTTTAAGCAGGCGCTCCAGTTTTTTTGCTATCGCGAGGGTTACATTCTTCTCGGACGAATAGGAACCGTGTGCACCCGGGTCTTTGCCGCCATGACCAGCATCAACTACAACAGTTTTAAAATGAAACGATTGAGGCCCATCATCATCGCCCCCACTAAATGATGTTATTATCAAAAATAAAAACATGGAAACAGTAAGGGTAAATACTCTTAGGCTTCGGGCGTATTTTGTCATCAGATAGATAAGTGCATAATTAAATAAATTGTTTCAACCTATTCAAATTATGCCGGTTTATTGCATTTAGGGCACAAGCCCGCTGCATATAAGGTAAAGCCATCCACTTTAAAGCCTTTTGGCAATTTTATCTCCGGCAGGTGAAGGTCGTCCAAACAATAAACACTTTTGCAAACGGTACAGTTAAAATGTAGGTGTTCATCATGGTGGTGGTGTTCATCACCACATACCGGCGAACACATGGCGTAGTTGGCCGTGCCGTCCAGATCAAACACTTTGTGTATAATGCCTTTTTCTTCAAATGCAATCAGAATACGGTAAAGAGTAACCCGGTCAACATCATTCAAAACGCTTTCGAGGTCGGGCTGCGAGGTTGCTACTTCCTTTTTAGACAGTAAAGACAGTACCTTAAGGCGCGGCGCGGTTTTTTTAAGATGATGCTTATCCAGCAACTCTTCAAAAAGTTCTTTTTCTAGAGAAGTCATTTGAACTATTTAAAATTTTACAAACGCAAAGTTAAAAAGAATAACACACACATCGGCAAAAAGTATAGATGTGTATTTGAATTAGGGATGAGTCAATAGTCTTAAGTCGAAAGTCTTAAGTAAAAAACGACAGCAATCCGGCTTAAGACTTTCGACTTAAAACCTCAAACTTAAAACTAATGGCTATGCGGGTGACTGTGCTTCATATGAAACAGGGTATTGTCGGCCCGGCAAATGGAAGTGTACTTATAGTTAAAAAAATGGGCTGTGGCAATAAGCAATCCTCCAAACGGCACAATAATGGCCTCACGCCAGCTTTTAACATAAACGTGCCCGATAATTATCAGCAGGAAACCACCCAATAGTAAAACAGCCGGCAAAATACGGTGGTGCGAGCGAAAGTACGAAATGCCAATGGCGTAAAAACCAACAAAAACAGCAAGGGTTATCATGCCCCACTCAAACCAGGGATTGGCTAAAAAACCCAGGCCAAACAGTGGCAAACTGGTTATTAATAAAGGCACCAGGGCGCAATGCACAGCACATAATATAGACGCTGTCATGCCTACATTATCAAGCCTTGAAGAATGCCGTGGGTGTTTCATGTTGCAAATATAAACATAAATGCAACGCCATTGCATCTGTTTTTATTAAAAATTAGTCATGTTAATTTAATATTATTTTAAGGTTTTCAAATAGTTTAGCAATTACTACTTTTGCCAACGCTAATTTAAGCTATGTGCCCCCTATGTCAGTAACGGCAATAAAAAACGTTTGGAGTAACACCTGGAAACAAACCCTAAAACGCAGGCAGATTATTGTCGGCACGGTTATTATGCTGTCGGTAGTTTTTACTATGCCATTGTTTTTCGGACATATCGAGAAAAGACAAGGTACGCTTATTAACGACCCTGTTTTAGCAGCGGTACCTCCGCACAACGTATCAGTTGCAATTTTCGCGATTATATGGGGCATGGTATTATTAACTATGATAAGGGCGGCTCACAAGCCACAAATTTACATAATTTATTGCTGGGCGCTCATCCCGATAACCATCGCTCGTTTTATTGCCATAAGTATAGTGCCCCTTGAACACCCGATTGGATTAATTCCGCTTACAGATCCTCTTACAGGCGTTTTTTATGGGCAGGCGCTCATCACCAAGGATCTCTTTTTTTCGGGCCACATAGCTACACTTACGTTAATATTTTTGTGCCTTCAAAAACGTAACGATAAAATAATTGGTTTTTTTGCTACTATAATTGTTGCTGGTTTATTAGTGGTGCAACATATCCATTACACTATCGATATTTTAGCTTCACCGGGTATTGTTTATATCTGTTACCGTTTAACGCGCAGGTTTTTAGATGACGACGCTGCTCAAAAAATCCTGACGGTTTAAAGTCCGTACTATCTTTTTGACAGGATTATTTTTCGCCGGTAGCTACCCAGGTTCCCATTAATGTCTGTACCTTCTAAAATCAAAGTGTACGTTCCCGCCCTGTCCGATGAATAGAATGAAACAGAAGCCTTTCCATCTTTATCAGTGATTATGTTAGGGTACCAGGCTATGGTCGACCGCAGGTCTTTAGCGGCTGTGTCCTTATTTTTCACTGTATATTTTGGCTGATAAAACTGCTTTGGCAAGCTAAATGGCATAGGTTTGTATAAATAGGTGCCGGGGGTGTAAGGCATTACAGGTCCGCTTCCTGCCCGGGTCGTAATTTCAACAAAGGCTACGTCGGCCATACTTAAATCGGCAGGGGCATCCATTGGGATATATTTCATGGTGTATTTTGAAGTTATATTAACCTCTATGCCTTTCACATCCTCAGCCGAATGAGTGGTTAAATAATCATTAATATCCCTAAATCCGGTTATTGCGTACACTTTTGAAAGTGGTACTCCATCTATAATCAACTTTATCGCCCTGTCATGTATAAAATACCAGATAGGGTCGCTGCCCCTGTTTAAGTCAGTTACAAAGTTAAACAGCATGTTGTCATGTTCAGCCCTTTTGTGGGAGCCCATCAACAAAAAGGCACCCTCATGAAACCCCTCCACCCTTTCCTTCAGCAAATCCAAAAATGTCTTCTTGCCGGCCTTTTCCAATTCTTTTTCATCTATCACTACATCCGCATTGCCCGGCCCATTAAGGTTTTGTGAATCCTTAATAAATTTTTTCGCAGTAATTTTTACCTCCTTCAAAATATGGCCGCTACCCTGGTAGTTGTCTTTCGCCGTTTTATTTGCAATGCTCCCCTTTATGTAATTCATGGTAATGGTATCGCTGTTTACATACCATGGGGTTGCGGTTTCCGAAACCATGGCAAACAAAGGCGGCTTAAATTCATCAACCTTTAAATCAATGTTAAAACTTTTGCCCCGTTTGTTCCGGGCTTGTAACATATAATAAGGCGTGTCCAATGGGATAATATTACGGAAGCTGAAACTGCCTCCTTTGTTGGTTACAGAATCCATTAATAAAGGCGGCTTTTTTGAAAATAGCAACACATGCGAGTTTACTACCGGCTTGTTAAACACATTTGTTACCTGCCCATTTATTATAAATTCTTTTTCAGCATTAAATACCGGTTGCCTTGCCATGGCAAGTATATTGCTCCAATTATAACCCACCCAACCCTGGGTTAATAACAGGTTATCCAGCTGCTGTTGTATGCTACCATCGGCATCTTGCCGAAAATAATAACCCGGCTCTTCAACTGTACCTTTTAAATCGGATGTGAGCAAAAGATTGCTTATTATGCTGGTGGTACCCGCACTGTCTATTTTAACCTGCGAGTCGTCAGTTACCGCCATCGAAAAGCTTCCCTGTACCGGTTGGCCATTCTTATCGGTGATGTTTATTTGCATACCAATACTATCCCGCGCGCCGTAGCCAGGCTTGTCCGGCTTTGCATCTATTCGCAAAAAATCATTATGATTTATGAAAATCATCCGTTCGTTAAGCGGTTGGCGGGCTGCATTAAGCAAAGTAAAGCGCGCGATACCGGTAGGGAAACCGGCCGTGGGTATTTTACTTTTTACCGGGATACCCTCCAGGTTTACAATAGCTCCGTAACAAACCACGCCGTTGGCCTGGCCGATCAAATAATAACTGCCGTTAACTTGCGCACCAGCAATGGTCACCACCAACGAATCTGCTGCCACAGATTGCGTTATTTTTAGTGTCGTTCCAGAGTTTTGCACAACAGGCAAGCTGTATGTTTTTACCACCCCATTTTGCAACGTTACTTTCGCGATATAAACTTCGCCGGCGGCCGGCATCATATCAAACGCCCCCATACCTTTATGAACCGTTTTAAATTGAGCTATCTGCTGTTGATGGCTGTCATAAACAGCACCTTCAACATTCACGGCTTTACCATCTTCGCCAATTGCTTTAAAGCCTACGTGCGCGGGCAAACCAGCTACCAGCGCACCACCTTCGGGCATAAACTGTAGGTCGATATTTTCGGGGCGGCTTATATTTACAGGAATAATTAATTTGTGAGTATCATCAGCGGTCCCGGTTTCCTGTGCTATTAACGCCAGCTTTTTTACCGGCGATTTAAGGGTAAAATCAACATCAACAGTTCCGTCAAGCTTGGTTTGCACTTTGCTTTTATACCAGGTTTTTGGGCCATCAAGTACATTTAATTCCAAATCTTTTAAAATCGCCGGTCGGCTATTAAACTGGTTAAATTGCAGTTTAAGTTTTCCTTTTTCTATACCACCCTCCCTGGTTAAACTAAAACGGGTATTTACCAGCCAATTATTTGCCGATGGGCTTGCGATATAGATTCTCTGTTTAAAAACATAGGTTTCCCCAAAGTTGCGCATCCAGTTGGTATATGCCCTGAAGGTATAGCCGCCTTCAACCACCGTTTTGGGATCAAGCCCTATGTTTCCCCAACTTAATCCGTTGGCCACCGGCAGCATCTGCCGTTGCACCACCTTATTGCTGTCATTAACGAGTTCCACGTACATGATTCCGCTTTTTACTGAGGGCGTAAGGTAAGCGGCGTTAAGCAGGTAGGCCTTAAACCAAATGGTGTCACCCACGGCATAATAAGGTTTATCAAACTGGCAATGAAGCTTTTCCACTGCACTCCGGTTCCTGAATGAATCTGCTGCAGCAGTAAGCTTAACCATATCTGTTTTAGTGACAACCTGTGCCCATACGGGTTTAACCCATAACAAAAACAGGAGGCAGCCTGCGCCAAATTTTAATTGCCGAAATGATAAGGTTATTAAGGTCACTTTATTTTAACATATACGTGTTTTATATTCCCCTTGCCCGATTCCCGTTCATCAAACTCAAATTTATTTAAACTCTTTATCAACGGCAGCATTTTCGGATAACCGTAATTCCGGGAATCGAAGTCGGGCTTCTTTTTCAATATCTGAGTGCCCAGGTTACCAAGGTAAGCCCATCCATTTTCGTCGCCCAGGTCGCTTATGCTGTCTTTCACAAGCTTTACCAGCTCATGGTCAACTTTATCTATCGGCGCCGCCTTAGGCAACGACCGCTTTTTACCCGACCTGACTTTCCGGCCCTCCTCAGGCGCGGCTTCCTCAGCTTTTAAAATCTCTATATAAATAAACTTGTCGCAGGCCGTAATAAAGGGGATAAGGGTTTTCTTTTCGCCTATCCCTATTACCTTCATCCCGGCTTCGCGCAAGCGTATGGCCAGCCGGGTAAAGTCGCTATCGCTTGATACAATGCAAAAACCATCCACCTTGCCCGAATATAAAATATCCATGGCATCAATAATCATGGCGCTATCGCTTGAATTTTTGCCGGTTGAGTAACTGTATTGTTGTATAGGTGTTATGGCATTTTCAAGCAGTACCGTTTTCCAGCCGGAAACCGTTGGCTTTGTCCAGTCGGCATAAATCCTTTTAAAAGTTGGCGTACCGTATTTGGCAATCTCTTCAAACATCTGCTTCACGTTGGCATACGGCACATTGTCTGCATCAATTAAAACAGCCAGCCTCAAATCCTTAATCATATCCATAGTACAACGCTTTTAAAGTTTATAGTTCGGCAATGTTCGCAACCGGGAATTGAAGCAATGTTTAGGTCGTCCCTTTTAATTTTAATAAAGATATAAAAAAAACAGCCGGCCGCATTATCTGCGACAGGCTGGTACAATTGGTTGATTATTGGTTTTTATTTCGAAAACACCTGCACCAGGTCGGGCGAGGCGCCTATCATTTTTATTTTATACCGGTAGCCTCCATTAAAGCTGTCCTGTTCCTTTAAAAACTCGTGGTCTTTTTTGCTGATCCAATAGGTTTCTGAGTATTTGTTGCCTTTGTATTCGCCTTCGGTAAACAGTTTCCAGCAATCAATTTTTTCGCTGTTTAAGGTTGATATTATTTCGCTGCCGATTACCTTATAAAGCACCCATTCCGGCGGACTCAGCCCCGCATCATAAAAGTTAATAGCGAAGGTTTTGCCTGCTGCCAGCGGGAGCATTTCAAACGTCTCGATGTCTAAATTCCAGTTAAAGTTTGGCAGTTTAAAATCGAGCGCAAACCCCTTCCTGGTGTTGTTGGCCACGGTGTCGGCGCCTGTAATCTTATCAGGGCCCCAGTTGTAGGCATTTATTTTGTTTTGCAAAGTTTCTGAATGATAAACCGGTGCAAAATCAGCTTGTTTATTAATCGAATAAACCACGCGGTAGCTATTGGTGTCGCTGCCATACCAGTGCTGGCTTATGGTAAAAACTTTTTCGCCGTTAATGGTGGTAGTTTTTATGTCGCGCAGCCAAAACGACAAGCCAAGCTTCTTTTTATCCTTCGGCGCCTGGAAATATACCAGGTACTGGTTTAATGCCGGCTTTAAAGACGAAGTAAGCAGGCGTTTGTCTTTAAGTCGGATAGTGTCTACCTGCCCATAGGCCTGGCTTGCAACGAAGGATATTATAAGTGTAATGATGTAAATAATCTTTTTCATAAATTTTATCTTTTTTAGCCTGATGCCTTTTTTATATTAACTGGCACCATCAATATGTTAGGCTGGTTATTAAAATCGCTATTCATTTCTTTTTCGAGCTCATTATAGTTCAACGCATGGTTTATCGGGTCTCGTTTGTAAAAACCCCTGATACGCGAACTCGAATAGTACAGCATCTTTCCATCCGGCGATATGCATGGCGATGAATTGGAATCGCCATTATTGACCTTTGGCCCCAGGTTTTCGGCCGGCGACCAGCCATCGCCATTTTTATAGCAGATGTATAAATCCGGCCCGCTTTCAAATAAGATGTAACGCCCGTCGGGTGCTATGAACGGGTCCTGTACCTCTTCTTTGTCGCGCAGGGCAAGCAGTTTTGGTTTGTCGAAATGGTCGCCTAACCACTTAGCACAATAGCTCGACATCCCTGCATGGCCTTCCCTATCGCGCGAACAAAAATAAAGGTCGCCCGCCCGGTTTACCGATATGCCGTAATTGCTGGCCATTTTGCTATTGATGGCAGTATCCAGGTAGTGCGGCACGCCCCACTCATCGCCGGCCAAACGCTCCGCATACCAAACGTGAAAATTAGGCTGCGGTTTATTTTGCGGCATGCCCTCGGGCGGGCGGTTCGAAATAAAAAACATTCGTTTGCCATCAGGGGTTATAAAAGGGTCGGTATCGCGCCAGCGGCCTGATATGTTTACTACCGTTGGCCTTGCCCAGGCACCGTTTATCATCTTAGACGAGCATATTGTCCAATAAACTGCGCCGCGCGAAAAGTAAACCGTTTTGCCATCCGGTGTAAAAGAAGTGGCCCATTCGGTATAGGGAGATGAAACCACGCCATCCGCAAATAAATGCGGATTGGCGGCGGTATCAATAATATCAGCCTGTATATTTTGGCTAAAGGCCGATAAAACAGCGCACCAGGTGATGATTATGCCCAGCACAACCGCCTTTACCAACCAGTGTAAATAATGCATTATGGTATAATTGATAGATGAACAGTTTTAATTAATATCCTTGCCGTCCTGCAGGGTTTTAATTTGTTTTCCCATATTGTCTTTGGCGGGCTTGCCTGGCGCCTGTGCCTGTGCTTTTTCTATATAGGTTATCGCCTTTTTATAGTCGCCAATGCCCGAGTAACCACGGCCCAAACCTGCGTTTGTGAAAAAGGTATCCGGGTGTTTATCATAGTTCATTTTGTAAACAGCAAACGCTTCTTTTGCTTTCTTCTCAGCTGATAGGCTCCGGGCATAACGGTACAAATCAGTTTCGCTGCCAAGCGGCAGGGCTTTTTTCATAACCTCGTCGGCTTCGCTGTTGCGGCCAAGTGCCTGCAATACGGCAACTTTGGTGGTCCAGGCCTGGAAGCTTTGGTCGCCGCCAAAAATCCGGCTGGTGGCTGTATCGGCCCACATTAAAGCTTCTTCAAGATTGGTTTTATTTTGTGCACAGTATAATGCAGCCTGGTTCCAGCTTTCCCAGTTAAACCCTTTTTCGGAGCGCAGTTCATCCCTGAACATCGCTACCTGGTTCTTCATGGCATCTACTTCTATTTTAAAGGGAATGACCAATTTTTCCCATTGGAGCTGTACCGTCGCTCTGGCCGGGGCTTCATCCGCAAATTCGTATTTGAGCCGTTCAACGCTTTTATCGGCAGGTACCGGTTTAACTTTTACACGCAATACGTCCTCATCGGCCTTATAAAAGAAACTACCCCACGACGAAGTGTTTTTCGAGAAGATCAACGTGCATTCGTCAGCGCCATAAGCTACAAAAAAGCCATACTTTCCAGCACCCAGGGGCTGACCTTCTATTTTTACATCGCTCGAAAAATCAATAGTGGTGCTTTCATTAGCTCCGGCGCGCCATGGTGCACTTTTCGACGGACCAAAGCCCTGGTCAACATATCCCGGCGGAACAAGTTCGCCCCAAATGTGGCCATCCCGTTTCTTTACCGCTGGGCGGCTGTAGCGAATAGTAACATCGGCAAGGCCTATTTGCTCACTGACAGATGCCCGTTTGTTATCCCCGTCGGGAAGCGAGGTAAGTTGCGCTTTTGCCATACCGGCAAAGCCTAATTGGATACATGCCGTGATGATACCCGCATAAATTAGCTTTTTCATATCGAAGGATTTAAGTATTGAACAGAATTTTCAATAAAGCTGGTTTTTATCAGATTGCCCGGCAAATCATTTAAACCTTATGGCTTTTATTTTAAATGATTTGCCTTAAAACATCAACCGACCGCATTTACTTTATCCCTGCGTTTATTGAATATATAAGGTGAATTATTGAAAACCCGGTGCCGTAACAAAAAACCTTTGTACATTTAAAATATGAAATTTCTGAGTACCGGCGCAACGCTGAAACAGCTTCAATGGCTGATTTGGATTGCCGTTTTGTTAATTATATTTTTTTCGTACCTGCCCGAAGATGGTCTTTACCAGGCCGGCGCCTGGTCGGTTTTTATAGTTGTGTTTAATGCCATTATTATTTATGGCAACATCAAATTTCTTTTCCCGCGATTTTATGAAACCGGGCGAAAGACAACCTACGTTATACTAGCTATAATTTTTGTAGTGTCGGTAGGCCTGGCAAGGGGCTTCCTGATGACATTTCTTTATAATAAATATTTTGCGGTAAAGCCCGAGACCATAACAAAAGGCACCATTTTCAACTTTATGATAGCAGGCTTCTTAACCTACCTGCTTAGCTTTATCTTCAGGATTGCCATTGCCTATTTTGCATTAAAACAGCAATCAGAAAAAATACTGGCGCAAAAAAGCCAGGCCGAACTTAACTTACTAAAAAGCCAGGTACAGCCGCACTTCCTATTCAATACCCTGAATAATATTTACTATGAGGCTTACCGTGAGGCGCCACGTACAGCAAAACTTATTGAACGACTTTCAGATATAATGCGATATTTTGTTGATGAAAGCCCAAAAGAAGAGGTCTCACTATCAACCGAAGTTCAGTTTTTGGAAAATTATATCGCGCTCGAAAAAATCCGGATCCGCCACGAAATCGAGCTAAATTTTATTAAAGATTGCAACGCCGATTTACGCATACCGCCCATGCTGTTCATGACTTTTGTGGAGAATATTTTTAAACATGGGATTGATAAATCGAGCAGCAAAAATAAGATAGACATTTCGCTGGTACAGAAGGATGGTTACCTGCTTTTTGAAACCCGCAACCAGGTACACGAAAAACCCGGCACCAATGAGCCCAATGGATTCGGTATCGAGAACTTACGCAAAAGGCTTACCCTGCTGTATGGCACAAATTTCGAACTGAATATTAACAGTCCCGGCAATTATTTTAATGCCTTTTTAAAAGTACCCGTAGCATGAATTTAAGCTGCATAATTATTGACGATGAGCCCAATGCAGTAAACCTGCTGGAGATTTTAATAGGCCAAAATACCAAATGGCAACTATTAGGCAAGTGTTATGACGCACTTGAAGCAATTGCATTTTTAAAAGAAAACAAGCCCGATTTTATTTTCCTGGATATCAACATGCCCCAACTAAGCGGGATGGAACTGGCCGGGCTGTTGTCAAAAGATACAAAGATAGTTTTTACTACCGCCTACTCCGAATATGCAGCTGAAAGCTACACCTTTCAAACTATTGATTACTTGTTAAAGCCCATCACCTTAAAACGTTTTTTAGAGGCGATGCACAAAATTGAGGGCTATTTTACTTTCCATGCGGCGAGCCACAGCGTACAACCTGCGGGTGGCAGCGAATACTTTTTTGTGAAGTCGGGCAAGGTGCTGCGGAAGATATTAATGGAGGATATACAATATTTTGAGGGCGAAAAAGAGTATGTGCGCCTCGTAACCCCTAACGAGCAACTTTTGATTTACCGGCGCCTGAAAGAGATCGAAGAACAATTAAACCCGCCGTTTGTAAGGGTGCATAATTCCTACATTGTAAATACCAAGCAAATCATAAAGATACAGGACAACCACATTTATATAGCCGCCAAGCAAATACCCATCAGCGAAAAGTTTAAGGATAAGTTTATGGGGGTGATAAGCCAGCGAATTTTTTGATTACACCGATTGGAGAATGATTACATCGATTTCACTGATTATATTTTCATCCTAAGCCTTATTCTGCCCTTAAGCTATTTATCGGGTTTGCCATTGCCGCCTTAATGGTTTTAAAAGCAATTGTCGATAATCCGGTTATTAACCCGGCAGCTAATGCTACGGCAAACATCCACCAGCTTATTGTTATGCGGTAAGGGAAATCTTTCAGCCAATCGTTCATTAAATACCATGCAAGGGGTAATGCAATCACGTTGGCTATCAACAACAATTTAAAATACTGTTTGGCAAATAAGCTAACTATGCCTGCCACACTGGCACCGATTACCTTGCGGATACCGATTTCCTTTTCTTTTTGTGCTACGGAATAGGTTATCAGCCCTAACAGCCCTAAACAGGATATGAATATGGCTATCACAGCGAACGACCCCATCATTTGCTGCTGGCGCTTGTCCTGATCGTAATCCGATTGGGAAAGCTCATTTAAAAAACCATAAGAAAATGGCGTATCCGGGTTCAATTCTTTCCACTGTTTTTCGGCGTAGCCAACTATATCTTTAACATGGCGCGTGTCTACTTTGGCAACAATAGTGGTGCATCTTAATGGGTTTACATTCATAATGGCGCAGGGGCCAATAGCTGCGTGCAGCGAAAAATAATGATAGTTTTTTACCACCCCCACTACCTTATATTTATAGGTAATACCATTATGCAGGTGCGATACAAATTTGCCCGGGGCGGTGTTAGCGTCGAAACCCAGGAGCTTTGCAGCTTCTTCGTTTAGCAGTACCTCTTTGCCAAAATCGTGCAATTCTATATCCTCCTGCATATTGGTATTGGTAAATGCTTGCGAACTAAAATTATTGCCCGATACCAATTTTAACCCAAGTGTGTTTACATAGTTCTCGTCGGCAAAATCAAAAAAAACTATTTGTTTATCATTTATAGTTTTATCGGAAGCATACAGGTTCATATCGCCCGATACCAGCGGCGCTGTCGCCGCAGTTACTGATTTAAAATTAGGGTTGCTTTTGAGCTGATTTACCAGCAAGGCGCTATTGCGCTGGGCCTGGTCGCCGTTAAGATTTAGTACCAATTGCTGTGCCTGGTCGAAACCAGGTTTTGAGTTGATCATAAAATGCAGCTGACTCCATATTACCACAGTAGCAAATACAAGGCAGGTTGAAATAATAAACTGCGATACAATAAGCACTTTACGTATGCCGAACATGCCCGATGAGCCGGCAACCTTACCCTTTAAAACCTTAACCGGTTTAAATGCCGACAGGTAAAACGCCGGATACAAACCTGCCGCCAGCCCGGTTGCCAGCGCGATTAGTACGAGCCATAAAATTAAGCTGCTGTTTTCTTCCGCGAAAAATGAAAGGGCCTGGTTAGTAAGGTTGTTAAAGACAGGCAAGGCTAAAAATGCCAGCCCAACCGAAATAATCAGCGCGCAAGTACTAATGGCAATTGTCTCTATCAAAAACTGGTAGCGGATGGAGCCTTTGCCTGCACCCATTACCCGGCGCACACCGACCTCGCGGGCACGGCTTATGGCCTGCGCGGTTGTCAAATTCATATAGTTGATACAACCCAGCAACAAAATAATTAGTGCGATAGAGCCTAAAAGGTACAGGTATTTGATATTGCCCTGTTTATAAGCCAAATAATCCTGAAACTCGCCTGAGTGCAAATGAATATCGTTAAGCGATTGTAGTCCGTTGGTGATATAATCATTATGCGCCTTCATTTCGGCACCAGCATGGCGCTTTAAATACGCGTTCAGCTTTACGGTTAGGGCCTGCGGGTCAGTACCATGCCGCACCTTTACGTAAGTGTAAAAATTATCGTTTACCACCCAGCTTTCATTATTAGCCATCAGGTCGCGGATATGGTCGCTGTTGTTCGAGGCGAAGAAATCTGCTTTTATGTGGTTCAAAAAATCCTCTTTAAAAACACCGGTAATGGTATAAGTGGTAAGCCCGGCCTTTAATGTTTTGCCAATGGGCGATACGTTTTTGAAAAGCTTGGTCGCCAATGATTGCGAAAGCACTATGGTATTCGGCGCCGCGAAAGCTGTTTTACGGTCGCCCTGTGCAAAATGATAGGAGAGCACATCAAAAAATTGCGGGTCGACCCAATAACCGGAGTCTTGTACGTATGGTGTAGCGCTTCCCGCTCCCTGAACCTGAATGATAACCGAACCGTTGGTAGGGTCCATCCGGGTTACCTGCTCAATTTCGGGAATCTCGCTTTTTAAATATTTGGCATAGGGAAGGCCAACTGTAGGCGCTTTGCTATCGCCTTTAAAGGTGGATGTTACGCGGTAAATATCGTCGCGGTTATCAAAGCCTTTGTCAAAGCTCAACTCGTGCTGCCAGTACAAAAACACCAAAGCACAGCAGGTTAAACCTATTGCCAGGCTAAAAACATTGATGGCGGTGGTGGTTTTCCGTTTCCAAAGGTTACGGGCAGCGAGTTTTAAGTAGCTTTTGAACATAATTAATTACACTAATTTTCACGAATTAAGGCGAATTACACGAATTGACTTTGTGCTGAATCAAAAATAATTAAATGGCAAGTCGCTTTGTATTATTTAACAGAATTTAACGAAGCATTTAATAATTGCAAACTACCCGCGTGGCACTGTAGTTTATTTATGTAAATTTGTTATGTTTTTCAATTAAAGCAGCATGAAAGCAATAAACATTACGGCCTATACAGAGGATGCATCACAAATTGAGGCTATAAAAGCTGTGATAAAGGCTTTTAAAATTAAATACACAATATCGAAAGTCAACGATAATTCAGAATCACCCTACGACCCTGAATTTGTAGCGATGATAAAACAAGGTGAGCAAGATTTAAAAGATGGGAAAGGCGTAACTATGACTTTGCAGGAATTAGAAAACCTATGCAAATAACCTACACCCCTAAAGCAAAAGAACATTTAGATTTTTGGATACAAACCGGCAACAAGCCCGTGCTGAAGAAAATCCTTCAACTTACCAAAGCCATTATAGAGAATCCGTTTGAAGGCATTGGCAAACCAGAACCGTTGAAGCATGAACTAACCGGATACTGGTCGCGGAGAATAAATGGCGAACACAGGCTTGTATACATCGTTACGGACGGCGCCCTCGTCATCCAATCCTTAAAAGGCCATTATTAAAAGGGTGTATACCGATATTGGTTATTCCCTCTACGCTGTCGCCACTAACTTACTCACGCTCCTATACACGAACTCATTAAAAATATGCCTGCGGGCAAATCTTCCCGGCGAATCGGCGTTTACAAGTTTTCGGTAAACTTCTTTTGGTACATCGAAGTATTCGTAAGCGTTGCCGTCCAGGAAGTAAACGGTTAATACCTGCTGCTTGTACTCAAAATCGGCTATGTTTGATGTAGTGGTGGTTATGGTATAGTCGGCAAAGGTTTGGTCGCGGGTTTCGGGCGCTATGCTTACCAAAAAGTGGTATGCTTCAATTATGGTTTTGCTTTTTTCTTCGGCTTCCAGCTTTAAGGCTTCGTTATCATTAAACTTATCCGGGTGCCAGGTTTTCATCAGGCCGCGGTAAACCGTTTTCAATTCCTGCAATTCGGCAGCTTCATTCACATTCAACAGTTTCCTGTAATCGACAATCTTTTTCATAATGCGTAATCTTTAACTTATTGTCGTTGAATTGGAAGGCCTGCGGCGATTTTCAAGAAAATAATTTTGCAAAGGTACGTTTTATCAGCCAGAAAAAATTGAAAGAATTACTTATTGGAATTGAAGGCACGAGCGATTTTCGCTCCAATTCGTGTAATTCGCCTTAATTCGTGAAAATTAGTGCCTATTTTAGTATCGCCATGATTTTAAATCAACCCCTTTCGGCGCCCGTGTTTTAATTTCTTCGGCCCATTTTTTTATAAACATTTGGTTATAGCGTAAGCGGCTGATGTAGTTGGGTTGTGTATGATCGCCGTTCCAGCAATGTTCAGCCCGGTCGCCGTAATCTATAAAACAGCTGCAGTTGGGGTTATTCAATTTTTTCAGCATGTCTTCGGCAGTGTATACGGCATCGTTAAGATAATACGTATCCATATCCCCCACATAAATGTGGATTTTACCTTTCAGGCTGTTGCCGATCTTTGGCCAGTCGCGTTTAATGATATAGGTAAGGTCGAAATTGTCGCGCCAGTACCTGGCTACCGAACTATCAATTGCACCGGTGTATTTATCGAAGATTCGTTTGGGGTAACCGTCATTATCCATTGGCGAAAAAACAGCCTCCCAAACATCAAACTGTTCGCCGCTGCGGGTGCGGCTGCCCTCGGCCAGTTCATGCTGGTTCATTTCCTTAACGGTAGCCAGTACATGGCCCAGGTAGTTACGCTCCCCGGGGCGCGGTGTCTTTTTAAAATCGCTTTCAGTGTAGTAAGCGTTTTTATTATTATAAATATCGATAGTAGTGTAATGATGAAAATCTATCGGATCGGGGCATGCGGCATAGCTGCCATTATATTCATTGGGATATAAAACCTGCACCGCCAACGATATCCAGCCACCCGTCGAACCGCCATATACAAACCGCGCCCAGCCTTTGCCAATGCCGCGATATGCCTTTTCAATAGCAGGGATAAGCTCGTAGGTAATGGCATCACCGTATGGGCCCAGGTTG
The DNA here is from genome assembly GCF_025359345.1 of Mucilaginibacter sp. Classification (GTDB taxonomy): domain Bacteria; phylum Bacteroidota; class Bacteroidia; order Sphingobacteriales; family Sphingobacteriaceae; genus Mucilaginibacter. The sequence continues at coordinate 225,051 of NZ_JANYGQ010000017.1, read as the reverse complement.
GCCGAGTTTACCGCGTACGAGTCGTCATAATACGGGTTGGCGTGGTTTAGCTGCACCGCCAGTACCCTCGGGAAGTCCGGGCCCGTCCATTGTTTATAAAAATCATAGGCCTCCTGTGCTACAATCCGGTTATAACCGGTTATATGAAAGCGCTCTGAAGTGTCCGGCTTTATACTTGCAGTGTCGGGTTTGGTGGTGCTGAAGCCGCCCATATCATGGTTGAAATGGTCTTCGAAAATAGCCAGGGGGTATTTCACATCTTTATGCTCATCAAAACCCTCGGGCAACAAAATGTTTGCGCTCAGGTACATCGGCCGACCCCAAAACTCAGTAAGCAATTTGCTTTGTATCCGCATGTGTTTAATGTATTTGGTGTCCTCCGGGTCCTTAGTCGGCGGAATGATTTTAGTTATGGCTAACGCTATTTCGTTCGTAGCGGCAGGGTCGAAATGTATTTTTACAGGCACCGAATAAATATTGCCCGGGGCTATATTCCAGTGCTGGCCTTCGCCCCTATCCATGGGTAGTTTAACCGTTTGGCCTGTTTTTAAATGGAACGTTTCGTATTTATGCAGCAGCACTTGTACATAGTAATCGCCTGCCGGCACATCTTTTAAACGTTCAATCGGATAGCCTATGGCCTGCACATCCATTAGTTGGGTTGTCCCCGGCTTCCATCCCTCTACATCAATGCCAAAAACCAGTTGGGTACCTGCGCCGTCGCTGATTTGGAAGCGGGGCTCAGCTTTATTTGTTTTTGAAAGCAACAACAGCAAACGACCGTCTTGAACCGGCTCCTTAAGCGCAGGATCAATACTTACCCTAAATGTTTGTGCAGATGCCGAAACAGAAATAAGCAGCAGGAAAATTAGCTTCTTCATGATGAGGTGGATTTGAGAAACTAATATAGCTATAAGTTGACGGTGTTTTATGGCTATTGCAGTCGCCTACTATATTAAAGTATTTTTATCAACGATGAATAAAGTTGAAATTTGGCGTCAGTAGATATCACGACGAAATCCTCATGCCTTGCAACAGCAATCAAAAACCTGTCAAATGGGTCCTTGTGTTCACCAAATAAAGGCAAATCTTGGTAGGCAAAGATGTGCTCATCCTTCAATCTCAACAATTCAAATCCATTGTTGGTTATTTGAGTTGCGATTAATTCAATATCAGGAATAAATTCGGGTAGTTTTTTTATATTTTTCTTTATTGCAAGCTCCATCAAACTGACGTGACTTACAAAAATTTTATTTACAGGATCCTCAAGTATCTTTTTATGGTGTTCTGAAAGTGGAGAATTAACATCAAAAGACCATATTAGAATTTGCGTATCTATAAGAACATTCATCTTACATGTAATCCTTCAAGTCGTCTAACGGCTCATTAAAATCATCCGGAAGATTTACTTTACCTTCAAGTCCGCCGAGTTTTCTTTTTTTAGGTTCTGGGGTCACTTCATTAAGAAAAGTCACCATTACGGGTGTTTTATCCGCCGGTGGGGTTTCCTCTAGTGTAAGATGCCCATGATCGTAATATCCTTTTATTGTAGTTAGCATAATTACCCCCTATTTATTGTAAATATACCAAATTTCTATTACTTCAAAAAACTAACTAACTGTAATCTCGCCCCTCATATCCATCTCTAAATGCTCTTTTACATCCTGCGGGTTTTTAAATTGCCCTAACAGGTACATCATCTTGGTAACAGCCGATTCATAGGTCATGTCGTAACCATTGGCCACACCAATATCTTTCAGCTGCTTGCTGGTTTCGTATCGGCCAAGTTCAACCGTACCTACTTTACATTGCGATATATCAAGGATAACTTTACCGCTATCAATGGCTTGCTTTAAAAGGTCAACAAACCAATCGTCGGTGGTGGTATTGCCCGCGCCGAATGTCTCCATTACTATGCCGCGGACATCGGCGCCTAGTATTGTTTCCACTACTTTGGGGCTGATGCCGGGGTACAACTTCAGCACCGCCACATCGCTCACCAGGTTTTTATGCACCTTCAGGGTTTCACCGTCTTTGGGGTGCCTTATATCGTTAGCGCTAAAGCGTAGGTGCACCCCCGACTCGGCCAGTATTGGGTAATTTGGTGAACGAAATGCCTCGAACTTTGACGAATTATATTTAAACGAGCGATTGCCCCGGAATAATTTATAATCAAAATAGATACAAACCTCGGGTACACGGGCGCGGTCGTTCTTTTTTGCTTTGGCAATTTCAATAGATGTCATCAGGTTTTCCTTTGCATCCGTGCGTATTGCACTTATAGGCAATTGTGAGCCTGTAAATATCACCGGCTTGCCTAATCCCTCAAGCATAAAGCTCAATACCGATGCTGAAAAGGCCATCGTATCTGAGCCGTGCAGGATCACAAAGCCATCAACATCGTTGTAATTTGACTCAATAAGGCTTGCGAGTTCGCTCCAAATGGCGGGGTTCATGTTCGATGAATCAATAATCTGCTCAAACGAATGCACCTTAATTTTGCAGTTAAGCTTTTCAAGCTCGGGCACATTATCCATTATCTGCTCAAAATTGATCGGTCTGAGCACCTTAGTCTGCGGGTCGCTCATCATACCAATTGTCCCTCCGGTATAAATGATCAATATTTGACTCATGTGTATATAGGTTCTGTAAAAAATAAAGCTATTAAAAAATAATTGTTCATACGCCAAATACCTTCTTTGAATTTTCAGTGGTTGTTGTAGCCACGGTTTCAAGATCGGTTTGATGCAGGTCGGCTACCTTTTGGGCAACATAAATTAAGTACGAGCTTTCATTAGGTTTGCCCCGATACGGCACGGGCGTAAGGTACGGAGAATCTGTTTCTAAAACTATATGCTTTAGGTCAACTTGTTCTACTACTTTATCTAACCCCGAATTTTTATAGGTAACAACCCCGCCAATGCCAAGGTAGAAGCCCAAAGCAACAACCTGTTCCGCCTGTTCCACTGTTCCGGTGAAACAATGGAATATGCCGCGCAAATCTTCACCCTGCTCTTGTTGTAAAACTTCAAAAACCTGGTCGAATGCGTCGCGACAGTGAATAACGATAGGGAGTTTTAGCAATTTTGCCCAGGCTATTTGTTTTCTAAACGCCTGTATTTGAATATCAAGGGTGGTTTTATCCCAGTATAAATCGATGCCTATTTCGCCGATGGCGTATATTTTATGTTGATTGTGGAACGACTTTATTTCGTCAAGTTCCTGCTCCCAACCAGCTTTTACATCGCATGGATGCAAACCCAGCATCGGGAAACACATATCCGGGTAAGCTTCTGTAAGTGCGTACACCTTGGGTACAGATGTTGCGTCAACATTTGGCAGAAACAAACGATGTATACTGTTTTCCCTGCAACGCTGTATCAACCCATCCAGTTTAGTGTTATCGGTTTCGTAGTATAGGTGGGTATGCGTATCGGTAAGTAACATGGTGCAAAAATAGAAAAGCCTCCCGGGTATCAGGAGGCTTTTACTTAATTTTTCTTTGTAGTGACTTTCTTTTTAAGGCCGGTCGTTTTACCCGGTGTTTTTTTCGCTGGCGCTTTCGTAGCAGCAGGCGTCTTTTTAGCAGGTTTAACTTTTACCAGTTCTAAATCAAACACTAATGTGCTGAATGGTTTAATTTCGCCCGAGCCCTGTGCCCCGTATGCAAGGTTTGACGGGATAACAAATGTTGCTTTCGAGCCTTCGTTTAACAAAAGTAAGCCTTCGTTCCAGCCCGTAATAACGGAGTGTTCAGTACCGGCTAAGCCTACATAAACAACTAAAGGCTCATAAGTACGGCCAGGCTGTTGCAAACCGGCTTGTTTGGCCACTGCTTCAATACTGCTGTCGAACACTTTATCGTCCAGGCCTCGACCGGCATAATTTACCAGCACAGTATCTCCATTCTGGGGTTTTATACCGGTTCCTTGCTTGGTTATAGCATATTTCAAACCGCTGGCTGTGGTTTGCAGGGTTAATTTATGATCGGCAATATATTTATTGGCGCCATCCATTTCGGCCTGTTTTATTTCAGCCATAAAAGCATCCATTGATTGCGCCTTTTGAATTTTAATAAAAAACTTCAGGAAACTTCCTTTTGGAAAAAATGGCGGACGGCTTTCTTCGTGACCTTTAAATAACGAGTCGGTAGGTACCTTAACCAACACACTGTCGTTAACTGCCAATAACGGGAAAACCTCCATCAAATCAGCTAAATTTTGCGAAGGTTGTATCCTTGCCTGGCCGGGACGACCGCTTACATAAGTGCTATAAAGCACCGAGTCTTTATCTGTCTTTTGAATGTACTGAAACGTAATAATGTCACCCTCTTTTACTTTATCGCCCGGAGCATGAGTAAAAATCTGGTATAACGCCCCTTTAGGCGTGTGCTGTAAGGCGGCATCCTGTGCTTTGGCGCCAATGGTTAGTGCTAAAGCAAAAACAAATAAAATATACTTCATCATAAATTAAAAAAGCCCTCCTGTTAAAAACAGGAAGGCGCTATTATATTAAAATTATTTTCTAATCGGCTGCTGCGCTGGGTTAACCACGGGCGGCGGCAATTGCACCGGCTTTGGCGCATTAGGGTTTGGGTGGATAATATCAACTACCTCGATATCAAACACCAACGGAGTAAACGGTTGTACGCTTTGGTATCCCTGTTCGCCATAAGCAAGGTTCGAAGGGATGATCAGTGTAACTTTAGTTCCTTTGTTGAATAATTTAAAGGCTTCGCCAAACCCAGGGATCATACCAGGAGCACCCGGTACAAAGTTCATTGGTTTGTATGGGTTCATCGGGTTAATTGGCAGCTTCAGTTTCACAGCGTTTCCTTTCACGTTTGTGTCAAAACCTTTACCGTCAACAAAAGTACCGGTGTAGTAGATAGAAACACTATCGCCTGGAGCTGGCAGAGGGCCTGTACCTTGTTTAGTAATTTCGTAGTTTAACCCTGATGGAGTGGTAGTAACTTTAAGTTTTTTATCAGCGATATACTTTTTGATCGCAATAGGTTCTCTTGCCTTAATTTTTTCCTCAATTCCTTTAACATACTCTTGTGATTTGGTCTGGAAAACAGCGTCGGTTTGATTGCCTTTAGTAATTACTTTGTCAACCTTTATCACGTATAAAATGTATTTGCCTTTTAACTGTTTTGGCCTTGGCTTTCCTTTAACAAGCGAATCTATATTCTGCCTGATAACTACGCTATCTCCTTCGCTAAGAAAAGTAAACACTTCCATAATGTTTCCTTTGCCGGCTTCTACCTTAGGCATATTCAATATTTGCGGAAAGCCTTTTTCGTATGAGCTTTGCATAACCGAGTCGGCGTCGTTTTTTATTGAAAAGTTAAACGAAACAAAATCGCCTTCTTTTATGCTCGGGCCGCCTTTATCGTCGGCTATTGAATATTCTGTGCCGCCGCCCAGTTTTTTAAAGCCACCATTACAGCTTGCTAATCCAATTGCAGCAAGCGCTAAAAACATCAGTCTTTTTTTCATTTTTTCTTATTGTATTAACAGTTTTTTATATTCGGGTAAAATTGATTTAAATTGATTTACAACCTGTTCAAGGCTGCCGGTTGAAGCGCCACCCGCTGCATTGCGATGGCCGCCACCATTAAAATATTTTTTACAGATATCATTGGCCGGAAACTCCCCTTTCGAACGCAATGATAGTTTCACCTTATCGGTGCGCTCAACTATAAACGCGGCCAGCTTAATACCAGTAATTGAAAGTGCATAGTTAACTATTCCTTCGGTATCCCCGGTAATTACTTCATATTTTTCCAGATCTTCTTTCGTAGCCGTTATAATAGCTGTATTAAATTCATGCAGCACTTCCAGCTTCTCCGACAAACAGATACCCAGAAAACGTAAACGGTTTTCTGACGAATTATTGTAAACCTGGTCGTAAATATGCCAGTTTACAGTGCCGGCGTCAATCAAATCGGCAATTATGCGGTGCACTGCCGAGGTGGTATTTGGCAGCGAGAACGATTTTGAATCGGTCATGATACCAGTATACAAACAGGTAGCTACATCTTTATTAACCAGCTTTTTATTCTTAAGCTCTTCGGTTATGAAAGTGTAAATCAGTTGCGCAGTTGCACAGGCATTGATATCCCAGTAGCGGTAATCATCAAAATCCTGCGGTTCCAGGTGATGATCAATCATTACTTTAACCGCATTGCTTTCGCCAACCAGTTCACCCATCTCGTTAATGCGGTTAAGCGCATTAAAGTCGAGGCAAAATATAATATCAGCCGCAGCAATTAAATCAGCCGATTCTTTTTCATTTTCAGTGAAAATAATAACCTCGCCATTGCCGGGCAGCCAGAACAAAAATTCGGGGTAATCGGTAGGGGTAATAACCTTAACGTGGTGCCCCTGCTGTATTAAATAATTATATAAACCAAGCGACGAGCCCATAGCATCACCATCAGGCTTGTGATGAGTAGTAATCACTATTTTTTGTGGCTGCGCTAAAAGTTTTATAAGCGAGGCTGTATCTAACATCAATTTTCAAAAAAGAGTTGCAAAGCTAAATAAATAAATCAAATACAGGTATGTTATTTAATGTTAAAGGCTTTACGGTTCAATTGTAAAAAGCTATTTTTGCGGAAAATTAGAGCAGTTCATATTATAGTTGATGGTTCATGGTTCATAGTAAAACCCATATTCCTGAAGCTGCTATGAACCATTAACATTGAACTAAAAATATATGAGTAACAATAAAACTTTTACAATGATTAAGCCCGACGCTGTTGCAAACGGCCATATCGGTGCAATTTTAGACCAGATTATAAAGGCAGGCTTTAAAATTAACGCTATGAAATACATTGCATTAACAGAAAAAACAGCCGGGAAATTTTACGAAGTACACAAAGAGCGCCCGTTTTATGGCGAATTGGTGAATTTTATGTCATCAGGACCGATTGTGGCTGCTATTTTGGAGAAAGATAACGCTGTGGATGATTTCCGCAAGCTTATTGGCGCTACCGACCCTTCAAAAGCAGAAGAAGGAACAATCCGCCAGCGTTTTGCTGAATCAATCGGTGCAAATGCCGTCCACGGTTCCGACTCTTCAGAAAATGCGGAGATAGAAGGTAGCTTCTTCTTTTCGGCTTTCGAAAAATTTTAAATATTAGTTAACAGGGTGTTTTATTAATAAAAAAACACCCTGTTATTTTGTTTTTCCAAAAAGAAGTAAGTATTTTTATAAAGGTTTGAGAAATTAAGATTTCGCAAGCCCCTTTTAATTGTAAACTGAAACAAAAATTATGAGATTACTGCTTAAATATATACTGTATTTGCTACTTATAATTGTTTTGGTGTCGGGTACTATTTTACTTTATCGTACGCACCCCGAGGCCCAGTTAGCTTTTATACTTCCCGGTCTGTTTATCCTTGCTTTTTCGAGGATGAGCGACGACTTAAACTTCAGGTCGTTTTTCCCAAGGTGGACTAGAGGAAAATAATCTCCTCAATCAATATTACTTTTGCTTCTTCGTTTATCTTTTCAATTATCTGCGTACGCATCATCATGAGTTCGTTTTTAATTACCGACGACTCAACCCGCAGGAATAATTTCTTATTATTGATAAATAACTCTTTGGTGCGGTTAGCAACAGGCTTACCAACTAACTCGGGCCAGTGCGCTATAATCGAGGTTTCATCAAACTTGCGCTTAATTTTATAAACGTTAAGCATTTGCTCAATAGCTTCCTTTAACGATTTGTCGTTTGCTTTACGCATCTATTTCCCCTCCTTTTACTTTAAAAAGTGCAATGGCCACACCTATATTATCAAATATCCCCCGCACGCGGCTTTCGCTGGTATCTGTTATAAATACCTGGCCAAAATCATGGTTCGATATCATTTGCATTAATTTGGTGACCCTTGAGTCGTCAAGTTTGTCAAAAATATCATCGAGCAGTAATATTGGCTTAAATTTATTCTGTTGATCTAAAAAACTGTATTGCGCCAGCTTAAGCGCTATCAAAAACGATTTTTGCTGCCCCTGAGAGCCAAACTTTTTCATCGGCATGCCGTGGATGGCAAAAACCAGGTCATCCTTATGGATACCGGCGTTGGTACGCTCAAGCACCCTATCCTTTTCCATATTCTTCTTCAGCAAACCTGCAAAATCATTCTGCAGCAGTTGCGAATCATATACCATTTCTACCTGCTCGGCATCATCGCTTAAAAAACTATAATGCTTATTAAATATGCCGGTGAAAGCCTCCATAAATAATTTGCGCTTTTCAAAAATGCGATTGCCTGAAGCTGTTAACTGTTCATCAATAATTTCAAGCAATGCCGGGTCGTAACGGCCCGTATCGGCAATTTGCTTCAGCAGCGCATTGCGATTGGCCAATACCTTATTATATACCAGCAATTCATCAAGGTATGAGTTATCGGTTTGTGATATCACATTATCGATGAACTTACGCCGTTCATCACTGCCTTCAATTATAATGCTGATATCATATGGTGATACCATTACCAGGGGCAGCAGGCCTATGTGGTCGGCAAGGCGCTGGTAGTCTTTCTTGTTCCGTTTAAATTGCTTTTTTTGGTTCTTCTTTACCGAGCAGGCAATATTTTCGGCTTTACCGTCGCGGTTAAAATTTCCGGTAACGATAAAAAAATCCGTTCCCTGTTTTATTTGTTGGCTGTCGATGGGGTTAAAATAGCTTTTGCACAATGCCAGGTAATAAATGGCATCAAGTAAATTGGTTTTGCCGGCGCCATTGTTGCCGGTAAAAACGTTAACGCCCTCGCTAAAGGTTAAGCCCGCCTCTGCGTAATTTTTAAAATTGATAACCGATAGCTGCTTCAGATACATAAGGAGGCGTAAAGTTAGTGATTAGAGGTTAGAGATTGGAGATTAGTTTAAAAATGCGGATTGCGGAGGGCTGAATGCGGAATGATTTTACAAATAAACACGTTGAATATCAGCCATTATTTAACAATATGTCCTGCCTAATCTCTAATTAACCAACCTCCAATCTCTAACATTAAATAATAAATTTAAAAGCTATTGATAAAAATTTTGAAAACTGTATTTTTGCAAACTTAATTTTAGAAGAGAAATGTCAAAAACCCAGGTGAATACCAAGCCGGTAGCGCAAGAGAAGAATGCAGGGCAGGCCGGTAACTTTTTCCGCGAGAACCAAAAAAGCGTAATTTTTATAGTAGGCGCCATTTTCGCCATGGTTGTTATATATGTAGCTTATCAAAAACTTTATATCGCACCGCTTGAAGTTAAAGCTGCAAACCAGATGCACGTTGCGCAGGATTTTTGGGCCAAAAAAGACTGGGACAAGGCTATTAAAGGCGATGCAGGGTACCCTGGCTTCCAAAAAATAATTGACGATTACGGCAATACCAAGTCAGCAAACCTGGCTTACTTTTATTTAGGCACTGCTTATTTAAATAAAGGTGAATTTCAAAAAGCTATTGACAACCTGGTTAACTACCGCGGTAACGATAGCATGGTTGCTGCTGAAGCATTTGGCGGTACCGCAGATGCTTATGTTGAACTAAAAGATTACGACAAAGCTGTAACTTACTTTAAAAAAGCGGCCGACAAAGCAAGTAATAAATTTTTGACCCCGCTTTACCTGAAAAAATTAGGCCTGGTTTACGAAACACAAAACGATAACCAATCGGCTGACGAAACTTATAAAAAAATAAAAAACGATTACCCCGAAAGCCCCGAAGCTCAGAATATTGATGAGTTGATAGCACGCACCGAGGCTAAACTTTAATTGATTTCGGAAGTCGGAATGCCGATTTCGGAAGTGTTTTATTTGCAAATTGTAAATTTCATTCCGCAATCAGCATTCCGACTTTCGCATTTAAATAAATCCGAATTCAAATGTCTTCTCAGCTAAAAAATTTATCTGATTTTTCTGAAACCGAAATTCCGTCGGCGGCCCCATTTAGCTTCGGCATCGTTGTAGCTGAATGGAACACAGGGATTACCAATGCATTGTACAAAGGAGCCTACGAAAGCTTGCTTGAGCATGGCGCTTTGCTCGAAAATATTTTCACCTACACGGTTCCTGGCAGCTTTGAATTAACATCAGGAGCTGATTTTTTATTAAAAAACAGTAAATTAGATGCCGTAATATGCCTTGGCTGTGTTATACAAGGCGAGACAAGGCATTTCGATTTTATTTGCAACGCAGTGGCTAACGGCTTAACTAATGTTGCTATTAAATACTCAAAACCTGTTATATTTGGCGTGTTAACCACCGATAACCAACAGCAGGCAATTGACAGGGCTGGTGGTAAACATGGAAATAAAGGTATTGAAGGTGCTGTAACTGCCATAAAAATGGCGTACCTTGCTGAAACTTTAAACAGTTAATTTCGTATAAAAACACTGACGGATTAAAACATGAAGAAAGTAATTTACATCGCTATCATCGCTTTAGTATTAGGCAGCATGGCTTCATGCTCAAACAAACTGTGCCCTGCATACGGTTCATACCCAAAAAGCGGGCGTTAACAGTTAAATGTCATTTTTTATCAATTGCGCCAAACCGGAACATGCTTTGCGTTGTTTTGCGTTTAATAGGCATTCATTCCTATAAATATTTTATGAACTGGACATCGCTGGAATCGGCTGAGCAAATTAATGCTATAAAACATCAGGAAGGGTATAGTGTGATTTTTAAACATAGCACCCGTTGCTCCATCAGTATGATGGTTAAAAAACGTTTCGAACTGGATTGGGACAAGCTCCCCGGTAATTTACCCCTCTATTTTCTCGATCTGATAAAGCACCGCGACTTATCGAACCAAATAGCATCCGATTTTATCGTTCACCACGAATCGCCCCAGATGCTGGTGATAAAAGACGGCGAATGCGTGCTTGATCTGTCGCATGGGGAAGTTTCGGTTGAGGAGGCGTTGTCGGTGATAAACTAGCAGAGGAATCATATTTTTGAGCGAATACTCCAATAGACTTCAGTCTCCGGCGTACAGTAAAAGCCTTCAAACGGATATAACTCTAATATCTTTTCGATTGTTTGTCTATCGGAACAGAGAAAAGTGAAATGACTATCCCAATGAGTAGTAACTAGAACCTCGTTCATTGTTGTGTACCAGCTTTCGTGTCCTGACGAAAGTTCTATTTTATCATTAATTATATCATCAATAAACTCAATTTTTCGCTCGAACCCAAATTCGTCGCCAATATAAATCCACTCGTGTCCAAGAGCTGTTAAAGCTGCCATCATATCATCAATGAGTAACCAACTAAAACAACCTTCAACTGGCTCTGTTAAATTATTTTTTTTGATGCTTTCCTTTAAAATTCGGAGGTCTTCTTCATTAGAATAAACTTTGTTTAAACCTAAAATCAGGTTTCTCAATGCAATATCTAATCGATTAATATCAGGTAAGCCCGATAGCGTTAACAATTCAGCCCAAGATATTTTCTGTGTGGCATTCACATATTCTCCTTTTGATGTAGGGTGTTTCTCCAACTTCTTGTCATCACGCAATTTTGTTTTGCTAAATGGATGCAGGATTATGTAAACGCTATCATAGTAATCCTTGTAGTGGTCTAATATTGCTCCTTCACGTGGCGGGATGATATTAGGTGCTATTTTTGCAATCGACTTGGATCTTTCTGCCATTTGTTGTCTATATTATAATATCTAATAAATGTAAAAACTAATCTCTAATCTCCGGCCTCTAATCTCTAATCACAACTTTTTCCATACTTTTGTATCCATGATCGAATTGCCGGTAGTTGCTGCTGTTAGCCAAACCCAACGTAAGCCTGATTGGCTTAGGGTTAAGCTTCCTATTGGAAAAGAATATGCCCATGTGCGTGGATTAGTTGATGAGCACAAACTGCACACCATTTGCGAAAGCGGTAATTGCCCAAATATGGGCGAGTGCTGGGGTGCCGGCACTGCTACCTTTATGATACTGGGCAATATTTGTACCCGTTCATGTTCGTTTTGTGCCGTTGCCACTGGCCGGCCACTGGCTGTTGATACCGACGAGCCTAACCGTGTAGCCAATTCGGTTAAATTAATGCAGGTTAAGCATTGTGTAATTACTTCTGTCGACCGCGATGATTTAAAGGATGGGGGTTCCATTATTTGGGCCGAAACCATTAACGCTATACGCAGGGAAAGCCCCGGGACAACGCTGGAGACTTTGCTGCCCGATTTCAGGGGCATCTGGGATAATCTTGAACGTGTGCTTGAAACCCGCCCCGAAGTGGTATCACATAACCTTGAAACCGTTAGGCGCTTAACACGCGAAGTACGCATACAAGCAAAGTACGACCGCAGCCTGGAATGTTTAAAACATATTTCGCAGGCTGGTTTACGCACCAAATCGGGCATTATGCTGGGGCTTGGTGAAACCGAGGATGACGTATTGGAAGCGATGGATGATTTGCTGACGGCCGGCGTGCAGATACTTACCCTGGGGCAATATCTACAACCAACACGCAACCATCACCCTGTAATTGACTGGATACATCCCGACCAGTTCGACCGGTTGAAACAATTTGGGCTTGATAAGGGTTTTAGGTATGTAGAAAGCGGACCGCTGGTTCGTTCGTCATATCATGCAGAAAAACATCTGTTTGAAATCTAAAAATTCTTATTAACTTCAGCCCAATTGAGCAGGAAACGAAAAATATCGCTATCGGAAGAAGAATTAGTGCTTGCGCTAAGGAACCGGGAAAAGATTGCAATAGAAGCGCTTTACGACATGTATTCCTCCTCGTTGTATGGTATCATATCGCGCATAATAATTGATACCCCAACAGCAGAAGATGTATTGCAGGAAACGTTCGTAAAAATCTGGAATTCGTTTGCGAGTTACAGTACTGAAAAAGGCCGCCTGTTTACCTGGATGGTTAATATTGCCCGCAATTTGGCGATAGATAAAATACGGTCGAAAGATTTTAAGAACCAAAACAAAAACCAGGAGCTTGAAAATAACGTAACTTTCATAGACGAACAAAGAAACACAGTTTACAACCCTGAGCTACTGGGCATTAAAGAATTGGTGGAAACACTAAAGCCCGAGCAAAAGTCGATTCTCGACCTTGTTTACTTTAAAGGATACACACATGTGGAAGCCGCCGATGAACTTGGCGTGCCACTTGGTACCATTAAAACAAGGCTTAGAATGGCCATAATACAGCTCAGAAAACATTTTAATTGAACAGGCGGAAAGTGGAAGATATTAAAGCATATATAGAATCGGGCATTTTGGAACTTTATGTTTTGGGTGATATTACCCACGACGAAAAGTTGCAGGTGGAGGCTATGGCTGCAAAACATCCGGCAATAAAATCCGAGTTGGATGAAATTGAGCGGTCGATGGAACAATATGCAGAACATAATGCGGTTGAGCCAAACGAACAATTACGGGGAAGAATATTAAACAGCTTACTTACCAACCTCGGCGACGACAGCACGTTTAATAAGGCCGAAGACTTTAGAGATAATGTAGCAACGCTACCAGTAGCACAACCAACAAATTTTTACAAATACGCATTTGCGGCATGTCTTGCTTTATTAATAGCAAGCGGTGTAGCATTAATGAACCTATATAATAAACTGCAGCAGTCAAACACCCAATTAGCGGTGCTGCAGGCCGATAAGCAACATTTCGCCAACAGGGTAAATTTTGTTGAGAACGAGCTTGGCGTACTGCGCGATACTACCTTTAGGTTTTTGATATTAAAAGCGACCCCTAAGGCCCCTGCGGGTGCTTCTATTACGATTGCCTGGAGCAAAGAAAGGCACAAGGTGATGGTGGATATGGCCAATGTAAAAATGCCTGTGAACGACAAAGAGCACCAATACCAGCTATGGGCGCTTGTTGGCGGCAAGCCTGTCGACCTGGGCGTATTTGATGCTAACCCAGATTCGACAGATATGAAGGAGATGAAAACCATTGCGGCGGTAAAAACCGATGCTTTTGCAGTGACCCTCGAACCACGCGGCGGCAGCATAAACCCCACCATGGACCAAATGATGGTGCTCGGGAAGTTTTAGGGCTAGTTGATTGAGTTTATTAAGTTTGATTTAGTTAATTGGGAATACCTGTTTAGCTATATTCGCTCCGATAGTCGATAACTTAATCAACCCAATCCAACTTAATCAACTATTCAACTTTTTTTTATTTTCCTAAAACAACTTTAAAACCAGCTTGTTACTAAGCTAATTTTATATTGTTAAGATAACAAGAATTAATTTTTAGTTGTTTTTGTAACTAAACAAATTGGTAAAACGTCTTATAGGTATAAAATTGGAGCTTGACTTTGTATTAGTATAGTCAAAGAACGGGTTCACAATTGCCCCATTGAGTATTTTGTTCTTTATAAGATCAGTTAATAGTTAGGAACGGTTGTACGATACTTACAACCGTTTTTTTATGCCATTAACTTTGCCATGGTAGCAGGCAGGCGCGCTGCCAGTTGTGCAGGCATAACCACATTTAACCTGTTTGGCCGCGAAAGCTCGTCACCGGCTTTGCCGTGTATATAAGCACCTATAATACAGGCTTCTTCCGGGGTGTATTTTTGAGCTAACAAAGAAGTAATTATCCCTGTAAGTACATCGCCCATACCACCTGTAGCCATCGCCGGGTTGCTGCTGGTGTTAAAATACACCCCTCCCTGCGGGGTTATGGTTATGGTATAATCGTTTTTCAATAATATATATATTTTCTGCTCCCGGGCTTTTTCTAAACCGGTTTGTATGCGGGACCACCAGTTGCTGTGCTCTCCAAAAAGTCTGTCGAATTCCTTCATATGCGGAGTCAGGATACTGTTTTCGGGTAATTCTGCCCAGAGTTCTTTGTGTGCTGCCAACAAGTTAAGCGCATCGGCGTCAACGACAATTGGTTTTTCGTAATTGGCTAATACATCAGTAAGCAACCCCATCGCATCATCCTGTTTACCCAAGCCCGGGCCAATCCCTATCGAATTGAATTTATCCCATTCAATAGCCGGCACTTCGGCGCCGCAGCGTATCACAGCCATTAATTCGGGCATGTAAGTATTCAAAGCGGTTAGTCCGCTTTTTGGAACGCACGCTGTGGTTAACCCGGCCCCGGCATAGGAACAAGCAGCTGCACTTAATAATGCTGCGCCCATGGTTTCTTCTTTGCCGGCTATAATTAAAGCATGCCCGTAGGTGCCTTTATTACTAAAACGATGGCGGAGCTTCAATAATCCCCGTATGTCTTTATCTTCAACCGCCTGGTAAGGTGAGTTTAATAATCGAACAAACTTTTCATCAATACCGATATTAACCGCTTCCCAGCATTCAATATACGGCGCCGAATCGGGTAACAGGAAATTGATTTTTGGCTGTTGAAAGGTAATT
Source organism: Mucilaginibacter sp. (assembly GCF_025359345.1). Classification (GTDB taxonomy): domain Bacteria; phylum Bacteroidota; class Bacteroidia; order Sphingobacteriales; family Sphingobacteriaceae; genus Mucilaginibacter. The sequence goes on along the minus strand of NZ_JANYGQ010000017.1, from coordinate 209,666 downwards.
ACTAGGTCGGCCCTTAACACAATAGCATCGGCAGGCATTTCCCCTTCCGAAAAAAAACCAGTAGGTACATCCACCGAAACTACGGTTGAATTTAAACTATTGATATAATTAACCAGCCTTTTATAATCACCTTCAAGGGGTTTATTTAAGCCGGTGCCAAGCAAGGCATCAATAATAATTGGGCTATTTGCGTCGGGTAAACTTTCGCCTGGCTTTATTTCCTTTAAGGGGATACCGGTTTGTTGCAGTCTTTTAAAGTTCGTATTAAAATCATCCGCTGCTTTATCTGAAAACCGGGCGATTACGACGTTGATGTTTTTATATTGATGCTCGCTAAGCATGCGCGCTATGGCCAATCCGTCGCCGCCATTGTTGCCGGTACCGCAATAAACAGCGATGGCCTTCTTCTTTTCCTGGAAATGATTACAAAACCAGCCCACAAATGCTTTTGAGGCGCGTTCCATCAAATCAACCGAGCTTATCGGCTCGTTGGCTATAGTATAAGCATCAGCTTCGCGAATTTGGGATGAGATCAACAATGGTAACATATATGTTAAAGTTACGATTGTTTGGTTTTGTTTGGAGGGAATAACTTCGTTAAATAATAAACCCGGGCTTTTTAAGGTTAACAAATGTAATTTTGATTTTGTAAATTTGACTATGAGCATTTTGGTAAATACACACAACGACGTAGAGGAAAGGCTCCTAATAGCTTTTCTAAATAGCCATCGGCTTGATTACAAATCTGGAACTGCGGGAAAAGATGATATAGAAGCTTTCATTGATCAATATAATCAAGAACTTTCCGAGGCGGAATCTAAAATTGATTCAGGAGATTATTTAAGCCAAGAAGAGGTAGAAAATTTGTTTGCCACTAGAAGAAAAAAGCTTGAATGATAATAAAATGGAATAAAACTGCGGTAAAACAACTGATAGAGGCAATTGAATTTATTGAAGAACACGAATTTTATTCATATGCAATTGAACTGGAAAGAAGCATTTTGTCAAGAGTTCACAGCCTGCCAAACAATTACAAGATTTACCCCTTAGATAAATATAAAAAGCAAAATGACGGCAGCTATCGTGCATTTGAAACAGACAGTTATCGGGTATCATATCGCGTTCAAAAAAATGAGATAAAGATTCTTAGGGTAAGGCACACAAGCAGGCGGCCAAAAAAACACTAAATATTACCGCGTATCCGACACGGTCGATAATTCCGTGACTAACCGATCGATCGCGGCCTGTTCAGTCTTTTCCAAGCACTGTGTGGCACTTAAATAACTTAATGCAGATATCAATTTATCCATATCGTTTTCCGTACCCAAATTGCTGTTGTATGCAGGCAGCACCAGGCCAAGCGGCTTTAAATTTCTGTTTGCGCACCATTTATCAATCAGTTCATCTAAAGCACTATTGCTAAATTTGGTTGTGCCGGTACGCTGCAATCCGCCGGCAATTCCCATACGTATCATATCGCTATATTTCCCGGGAGGCAAAGACGAACTACAATCGGCGGCCAGTGCATAGTTCTCGTTTGCAGATTTCATATCGTCCAGGTTTTCGTATGATTTACCAATATTTAAGTAAAGCGACGAATAATGTGAGCCCATCTCCTCACCTTTAATTTTATTAGCACGATTTAATGCTTCCAAATTCCATTTCAAAACGTCGTTGGGATCTTGTTGATTACGGGCGAGGTAATGAGCTGCGGTAAACGCTTCGAAATCATCGGTGGCTATATCCCATGCCTGCTGAAAAAGACTATGGGCATCTTCAATTTTGCCCTCTGCCTCGGCTTGCATGCCTTCGGCGCATAGCTTTACCACTTTATTGTTTGGGTCGAACTGCATTTGTTTAGTTTTTTATTTGACGAGCGTAAAACTAAGCCCCTGCAATTTGCAAAACATTGATCTATATCAAATAATACTATTTGGATTTTAAACGGCTCAAAGTTTCCTGGGTAATATCCAGGTAAGAGGCCAATATTTTATTCGACAGGCGCTTTATGTAACCGGGATGCTCCTTCATCAAAATAGCATAACGCTCACCGGCGGAAAGGGTAACCAACTCTTCAATTTTTTTATTTTGATAAATGTAGGCAAACTCCAGGAGTTTAAGATAAAACTGGTTCCATTCAGGGATGCTCGCTGCGAGTTTATAAAAGTCGGCCTGGGTTATGTACAGTAGTTCGCAATCTTCAAGTGCATCAACAAATTCAAAAGACGGTTGCCGGGAAATAAATGAAGTTAATGCAGTTGCAACCATGCCTTCGAAAGCAATAAACCGTGTCTTTTCGTGCCCTTGTGCTGTGATATAATAGGTGCGAATACAGCCTTTGTTTACAAAGTAAAGTTTGTTGCAGGTTTCGCCGGATGACAGGAGCAAGGCATTTTTCTTTACAACTATTGGTTTAAAACAGCTAATAATTTCATCAACCTGTTCGTTAGAAACACGAATATTTAAGTTGATGTATCGCTTTAATTGTAAATACATATACCCGTTAAGACAAGCGCATTCTTTTTACTTTACCCCCATCTCCTTTTTCAAAAACTGCCCGGTGAAGCTTTCTTTAACCTTGCATAACCCTTCGGGTGTGCCGCTGAACAGTATTTTACCGCCGCCTGTGCCACCTTCGGGGCCAAGGTCAATCACATGGTCAACTACCTTTATTACATCAAGATTGTGTTCAATCACCAATACGGTGTTGCCTTTATCAACGAGTTGCTGCAAAACGCCCAACAGCACGTTAATATCTTCAAAGTGCAGGCCCGTAGTAGGCTCATCCAAAATATAGAAAGTGTTACCGGTATCTTTTTTAGACAGTTCAGAAGCCAATTTCACCCGCTGCGCCTCACCACCGGATAACGTGGTGGATGCCTGCCCAAGCGTAATATAACCAAGCCCCACATCAAACAATGTTTTAACCTTGCGATAAATAGCCGGGATATGCTCAAAAAAGGGTGTGGCATCTTCAATGCTCATATCCAGCACATCGCTAATGGATTTGCCGCGGTAGCGCACCTCCAGCGTTTCGCGGTTATACCTTCTGCCGCCGCACTCTTCGCAGGGCACTTGTACATCTGGCAAAAAGTTCATTTCTATAACCTTTTGACCGGCACCCTGGCAGGTTTCGCAACGGCCACCTTTCACATTGAATGAAAACCGGCCGGGTTTATAACCCCGTATGCGCGCCTCAGGCAATTGCACATAAAGGTTGCGGATATCAGAAAATACGCCCGTATAAGTTGCAGGGTTTGAACGCGGCGTACGGCCGATAGGCGTTTGGTCAATCTCTATAACCTTATCTATGTGCTCCAAACCCTCAATACTTTCATACGGTAGCGGGTGCTTTTTAGCCCTGAAAAAATGATGATTTAAAACGGGATACAACGTCTCTGTTATCAGGCTGGATTTGCCGCTGCCTGATACGCCGGTTATTCCGATTAATTTACCCAATGGAAAATCAACCGATACTTTTTTCAGATTATGGCCGGTAGCTTTTTTCAGGCTAAGCGTTTTGCCATTGCCTTCACGCCTCGTTTTTGGAATGGCAATTTCGCGCTCGCCGTTGATGTATGATGTGGTGAGGGTATGCGCCTTCATTAACTCTTCGGGCGTGCCTTGCGCCACTATCTCGCCACCGTGTACGCCGGCTGCCGGGCCCATGTCAATCACGTGGTCGGCATGCAGTATCATATCTTTATCGTGTTCAACAACCAATACGGTATTGCCCAGGTCGCGAAGGTTTTTCAGGGCGTTAATTAAGCGCTCGTTATCACGCTGGTGCAGGCCGATACTTGGTTCATCCAAAATGTACATTACGTTCATCAACTGCGAGCCAATCTGCGTAGCCAGCCTGATGCGTTGCGCCTCGCCGCCTGAAAGAGTCTTGGCAGTTCTGTCTAACGTTAAATAGTTCAGGCCCACATCCAGCAAAAACACTATCCTGGCCCTTATCTCTTTCAATATTTCTTTGGCGATGACGTTCTGGCGTTCAGTTAACCTGTCTTCGAGGTTAGCAAACCACTCCTGCAGGTTACGGATATCCATACAGGCCAGCTCGAAAATATTCTTACCATCAACTTTAAAGTGCAGCGATTCCTTTTTCAGCCTCGCACCGTCGCAGGTTGGGCAGGTTCTGAGCACGCGATAGTTTTCCATATCGTCCATACCTTCCTCGCCCCTGCGCTCCTGTTGCTCTTCCAGCATCCGGATAATACCGTCAAACGCCACCTGGTAGCTCTGTACGTTCCATTTATTATACTCAACCGCCACGGTTATCATTTCGTTGCTGCCATTCAGGATAATATTCAGGTGGTCGCGCGAAAGTTTTTCGATCGGAGTTGACAGCGCAAATTCATATTTTTTGGCAAGTGCTTTCAACACCTGGAAAATCCAGGTTTCGCGGTACTCGCCAATAGGTGCCAAACCACCGTTTAAGATGCTTAACTTAGGATTCGGGATAACAGAAGCTTCATCGACCTCAAAAATATACCCCAGGCCATTACATTTTTCGCAGGCGCCATACGGTGAGTTAAAAGAGAAAGTATTGGGTTGCGGCTCATCATATGATATGCCCGATATCGGGTCCATCAAATACTTGCTGTAATAGGCTACATTATTATCCTTATCGCCAATACGGATAATGCCTTTTGCAATTTTTAAAGCTGCCTGTATAGATGTATATAATCGTTTAGTGTCGTTTTCACTTATCACCAACCTGTCCACCACAATATCGATGTCATGTATTTTATACCTGTCCAACTGCATTTTGGGTTCAACATCCGCCATGGCGCCATCAATCCAAACTTTAAGGTAGCCCTGCTTGCGTATCTGTTCAAACAACTCGCGGTAATGACCTTTCCTGGCTTTTACAACAGGTGCAAGGATATTAACGGGCTGTCCATCAAATTTTTCGGTAATAGTTTTCAATATCTGGTCTTCCGACATACGCTCCATCTTCTCACCGCTCACGTACGAGTAGGCCTCGCCGGTACGTGCAAAGAGCAACCGCATAAAATCGTAGATCTCGGTAATGGTGCCCACGGTCGACCGCGGGTTTTTGCTGGTTGTTTTTTGCTCAATGGCTATCACCGGGCTAAGTCCCGACACCTTGTCCACATCCGGTCGCTCCATACCGCCCATAAACTGGCGTGAGTAAGCCGAAAATGTCTCCATATAACGACGTTGCCCCTCGGCATAAATGGTATCAAACGCCAGCGACGATTTACCACTGCCGCTCAACCCGGTTATGACAACCAGCTTGTTGCGCGGGAAAGAAACATCGATATTTTTTAAATTATGTACCCTGGCCCCATACACTTCAACTTCGTTTTGCTCGCCCAGGTCTATAGCTTTGTTTATCATATAATTGGTGAATTAGTGAGTTAGTGAATTAGTGATTAAAAGAACTCAAATTTTTCGATCTAATATTCTCAAATCCCATCATCAAACATTGTAATTTCATGATTCAGTAATAAAGCCATACCGGCAAAATTCACTAAATCACTCATTCACTAAATCACTCATTAAATTGCTACAAATATACGCAAAAAAAGGCCGGTCTCCTTCCTGGAAACCGGCCTCAAAGTGCTCCGTAATATAAATTTACTTTCGGCGGATTAAACTCCGCTTACTGGTTAACTGCCAGCAGTACAAATGTTCCGTGGCTTAAATCTCGTATTGCGTAATAGTCATACCCATATTTTTTAGGATGGGATATGATGGCCTTCATGGCTATAAGATTGTACACATAAACTCCGGTCTCGCGGTTTAAATGCATACGGAAATAATTGTCCTCGTTCTGCTTGTTCATCACCTTAGCCAGCTTTATCTCGCCGTTGTTATAAGCGGCGGCGGCCAGTGTCCAGCTGTTAAACTGTGCATACAATTCTTTAATGTACTTGCAAGCCGCAACGGTGCTTTTGCTAAGGTTTAAGCGTTCATCAACCCCGTGGCCTACTTTTAGGCCATAAGTGCGTGCTGTACCGGGCATAAATTGCCAGATACCCCTTGCACCTTTGGGCGACGTGCTTTCGCAAAAGCCCGACTCCACTAAAGGGATATACTTAAAGTCTTCGGGAATGCCGTAAGCTTTTAAAATAGGTACAACAACAGGGAACCATTTATCGGCTTTGTTTTGTAAGATGTTCGATTGCACACAGGCAAAACTGTGCTTTTTAATCGAACGCAGTAACTTGCGGGTTACGCCAGCATCTCGTACAGGCACGGCTTCATTAGCGAAGCTGTATTCATTAATTGCATCGGTATTTTTGTAAATAAAAGTTGAGATGCGCGGGCTCAATTTTGCCGTTTTTACAACGGTTGGTACGGCTTTTGTACCACAAATATTGAACACGGAAATGATAACCAGCAACACTATTACGGAGCACGTAATTAAGTGTCTCTTAGTCATTTCTTTTTTATCCATAAATTATACATTTGGTAGAATGTGCTGCAAAGGTAAGTTATATAAGTCACATTATCAAACACTTAGCTTTTCAGCGCATTTTTTAAACCTGGTTTTCGGTCCAAAAACTTGGTTTAAAACGTTTAAACGCACTTTTTGTTTGTCATAAAAAAAAATCAAAAATCGCCCAAAAAAGGCTATCTTTGACCCTCACGCTGCGAAAGCGCAAAATTAAAACTATGGCATTTAACAGACCAGGTAATGGCCGCGACGACAAGTCCGGCAGATCATCAAACAGGGCTCCGAAGACTGGCGAAAGACCCAAAAGAGCAACCTCATCTCGAGGAAATTCGGCACAAGGTTCAGATCAACCCAAAAGCACCAGACCATCAAAAAAATATAACAACGAAGCACCGGGCGAGAAAAAATCGTTTTCGCCGCGCGGAAACAGCAGTTATGACAAACCTGCCAGCAGCTTTAGCAGCAGCGACAAAAAAACGTTTACGGGCAAAAGCAGGCCATATAGCGGCAGGCCAACTGATGGTGAATCATCTGGTGAAAAAAGAGCATTCGCGCCAAAAGGCAGACCATACACCGGCAGAACAGCCGACAATGACCCAAGGCCGGCAAAGAATTTTGGCGGAGAACGCACCGGCGATAAAAAACCTTTTTCATCACGCGGCAGCTCAACAGGCGGATTTAATTCCGATGATAAACCAAAAAGAAGTTTCGGCGGTGAAAGAACAGGTGACAAAAAACCTTTCACATCGCGTAGCAAATCATCAACAGGTTCATTTAATGCTGATGATAAACCAAAACGTTCATTTGGTGGTGAAAGAACCGGCGACAAAAAATTTACTGCAGGCCCGTCAGGCGGGCTTGGCTTTAAAAGAAAAAGCGCCGACACACCATACGATGCCGACAGACCACAACGCTCAAAACCAAACTACGATAAAATAACCAAGGATCTTGATGCGCCGGTAAAAACAATGCGCGGCCGCAAAAAAGGCCCTGCTGAAAGTAAAGAAACCGGGCTGATAAGGCTTAACCGTTACATTTCAAATGCAGGGATCTGCTCGCGCCGTAAGGCTGATGAGTTGATTGCTGCAGGCGTGGTATCGGTTAATGGTATTGTTATAAACGAACTTGGCCATAAAGTTGACCCGCAAAAAGACGAGATACGCTATAACGGCGAATTGCTTAAACGCGAAAAAATGGTTTATGTACTTTTAAATAAACCAAAAGACTATATAACTACTACCGAAGACCCGCAGGAACGCCGTACGGTTATGCACCTGGTTGAAAAAGCCAGCAAAGAACGCATTTACCCCGTAGGCCGCCTTGACAGGAATACCACAGGCTTATTACTGATGACTAACGACGGCGACCTTGCAGACAAACTTTCGCATCCCCGCAATAGCATAACCAAACTATACCAAGTTGAACTGAACAAAAGCTTAACCCAGGGCGACCTGAACAAAATTGGTTTTGGCATTGAGCTGGAAGACGGTTTGATAAAGCCTGATTCTGTATCATACGTTGCAGGCGGCTCAAAACGCGAAGTAGGTATACAAATACACAGCGGCAAAAACCGCATTGTACGCCGCTTATTTGAACACTTGGGCTACGAAGTGGTAAAACTTGACCGTGCGGTATACGCTAACCTTACTAAAAAGGACCTACCCCGCGGAAGGTGGCGCTTTTTAGAAGAGAAAGAAGTAATACAATTAAAGCATTTGATTCAATAATCATTGATTGCTCACATAATTACAAACGCTGCTAAATCACAAATTAGCAGCGTTTGCTGTTTAAAAGAACCTGTTTCCACCAAAAGTTATACATATTTACAATATGTGGTTACTATTGAAGAAACTTACGGTAATGAAATCCTGTAAACTCTTCGTCCGTTCATTTGCTATCTTAATTTCGTTTTATGCTGTTAACGCAAAAGCACAGCAACCAGGTGCCGCCGTTGGCGCGCGCATGGATTCACTGATTGAAAAAGCTGTTGGCCTACAGTTGTTTTCGGGCAATGTGCTGGTTGCAAATAATGGCAGCGTTATTTATGTTAAGAGTTTTGGCAAGGCCGACTACGAAAACAATACGCCAAACACCGTTAATACACAATTTCAAATTGGCTCAATAACCAAGGATTTTACCAAGGTGATGATATTGCAGTTGGTTGAGCAAAACAAATTGCGGCTTGCCGATACTTTGGGCGCTTTACTTTCCGGTTTCCCGCCCCGGTTAAATGGAATTACCGTGCAGCAATTGCTCATGCATAAGTCGGGCTTGGGCAGTTATACTGACGGACCACCTTTTGGCGAGGATGCGGATGAAATTGCCCGGATAAAAACCATCGCTGATATTTTGCCCTACATTAAACGTGAACCATTGAGTTTTAAGCCGGGAACAGATGCGCTATATTCAAACTCGGGTTTTGTTTTGCTGGCTGCAATAATTGAAAAAGTAACAGGTAAAAGTTATCACCAGGCGCTGAAAGAGCAAATACTGGATAAGGTCGGCATGGTCCAAACCGGGTTTAACGCTTATGTAAAACCGGAACCTGGTAAAGCAACCGGATATATATCGAACTCACTTGGCCCGCTGCAAACTAATACCGAAATGCATATTATTGGCGGTGGCGATGGCGGGATATATAGCACCACCCATGATATGCTGGCATTTGTAAATTCGATGCTGCATGATAATAAATTGTTGACGGATGACAGTAAGCAAATTGCTTTCACCAATCCGTTTAGCAAAGCCCCCGGCAGCACCTGGGCCGAATTTGCCAAAACCGGCAAAATAGCACTTGCGGGCGGTGCACCCGGGCTAAGCGCATTATGGTCGGCCAATATGGAAACACAAAATGTGGTTATTGTGTTATCCAACTTTGATGAGGGGACAGCAGAAGCTCTTGGGATGCGAATCTCGGCCATTTTAAATAACAAACCGGTTGCTCCGCTACACCTGCCACCGGCAAAATATTTATACCAGGTTATAAGTACTAACGGTGGTAAATATTTCGAAGAAAATTATAAATCTGAGATGCAGAAATCGGCCATGGAGCCGGGCAATGACATGGTTTTACTGGATGTTGGTCAGCAACTTTTGACAAAAAATGAATTCGATAAGGCTATCTCGTTATATAAAGTTTACACGATGCTATTCCCAAAAATAGTAATAGCGTGGAACGACCTGGGAGATGCCTACCTTAAGAACAACAATAAAGCAGATGCGAAAAAATGCTATCAGCAGGCATTAATAATCAGGCCCGGAAATCCAAGGGCAACACGGGCATTGGCTACGTTGTAAAACCTGGCGGATGAAGATCAGCTTCCATTTAAAAAATCAACCAGCTTTTCCATCGCTATTGCACGGTGGCTTATTTTGTTTTTTTCATCCAGGCTCATTTCGGCAAAGGTGACATCATACCCATCGGGCTGAAATATTGGGTCGTACCCAAAACCTTCGGTACCTGATCGTTCGTGGCGGATAGTGCCTTCAATCGCACCTTCAAAAAAATGTTCATAGCCATTCCATATCAATGATATTACCGTACGGAAGCGGGCTTTACGGTCGGTTACATTTTGCAGGCTGGCCAGCACTTTGTTGATATTGGCATCGTGGTTGCCATGCTGGCCTGCATAACGGGCGGAATAAACGCCAGGGTCGCCATTTAGTGCGTCAATTTCAAGGCCGCTGTCATCGCCGAAGCAATCCAGTTTATATTTATTGTAGATGTATTGGCTCTTTATCGAGGCATTTTCGCGGAAGGTTTCCCCGGTTTCGGCGATATCGTCGGTGCAATTGATATCATTAAGGCTCAGCAGTTTTATCTGCCCTTCAATTTTGGCGGCAACTTCTTCCAGTTTATGGGCATTATTGGTGGCAAAAACTAACTGGTGCATATTACAATTGCTTCATTTGTTCCCAAAATGCTTTTTTATGCTCAACGCTGTCCATCATCTCATCAAAGCTGAATGTAAGTAATGCGGTAAGCGTGCCTGATTGTTTGAGTTTGTTTAATTCGAGCGATTCCATCTTTAAAGGCATCGCATGTTTCCCTAGTATGAGCAGTTTTTTAGGAGTAAAGAAACTAGCCAAAACATCAAAATCAGTATCTGTATAATGTACCCGATTAACAATTGCAATGTCATCCCGGGTAAACCCTAAGCGTGTAAGCGTACTTTCCAACGCTGCAAGGTGTTTGTCGTGCATAAAATCGTGCTCCGGGTAGTGGGTAATTACCAGGAAACCTTTTTTATTGCCACCGAGGTATTTAAAGCTGACAGGCTCTGGCAAGGCAACAGGTGCCGCCGGGGCGGGTGTGTATTGAGGCTCCGGTTCCGCCACGGCTGATGGTGTCACTGTTTCCGGGGGTTGGGTATATTGCAGCTTATCAGTATTCAGCAGGTAGATGTCATCCTGCATAATAAAACTGTAAGCCATTGGGTTTTCAACCGTCATTTTTCCGCAATTATGTTAGTCAATTATACCTTTTGTAACAGGCCATAAAGCTAAAAAAAGGTTTTCGTTTTTTGCTTTCAGCTTTTCGCTTAACTTTGCACATTATAACCCACACATCCACATGAGTGTTTCTTTATTGGCCCAAAATCTGCACGGGTCCGAAATCATAAAAATTGCAGGTGAAATAAACGAGCTAAAACGCCAGGGACAAAACATTGCCAATTTAACCATCGGCGATTTTGATTCAAACATCTACCCCATCCCTGCCGAACTAAAGCAAGGCATTGTTGACGCCTATGCCAACAACCAAACCAACTATCCACCGGCCGATGGTGTGCTTGATCTTAGGGAAAGCGTATCCGCCTTTTTAAAAAGCAGGTTTGATTTGGATTATACTGCCAACCAGATTTTGATTTCAGGCGGCTCGAGGCCATTGATATATTCAACCTACCTGGCGCTTATCGACCCGGGTGATAAAGTTGTTTTCCCTGCACCGTCATGGAACAACAACCACTATTGCGATTTAACCAATGCCGAAGCTGTCATCATACCTACCCGGCCCGAAAATAATTTTATGCCTACGGCTGATGAAATAGCGCCGCATTTAAAAGGAGCAGCTATGCTGGCCCTTTGCTCGCCACTAAATCCAACCGGTACCATGTTTACCAAAAAGGACTTGGAAGAGATATGTGATTTGGTGATTGCCGAAAACAAAACCCGCAAGGCCGGCGAAAAACCGTTGTATTTATTGTACGACCAGATATACTCACAACTTACTTTTGGCAAACATGTACACTACAACCCGGTTAGCCTGCGCCCCGAGTTAAAAGATGTGACCATATTTGTCGACGGTGCTTCAAAATGCTTTGCCGCCACAGGTGTGCGTGTAGGCTGGGGCTTTGGCCCGGCAAATGTGATAAACCACATGAAGGCAATTGTAGGCCATATGGGCGCTTGGGCGCCAAAGGCCGAGCAGGTTGCCATGGCTAAATATTTAAGACAAGATGATTTTGTTAAGGGTTACCTTGCCGAATTAAAAGGCAATATACAGGCCAGTTTGAATACCTTATACCAGGGCTTCCAGCAATTAAAGGCCGAAGGATTTAACGTTGACGCCATTGAGCCAATGGGTGCTATTTACCTGACCATAAAAATTGATTACGCAGGCAAAACCACACCGGACGGCACCGTGCTGAAAACGTCGGCAGATACTAATTTTTACCTGATTAAAGAGGCAAAAGTAGCGTTCGTACCGTTTGCTGCATTCGGAACAGATGATAATACCCCATGGTTCCGTGTATCGGTAGGTGCAAGTACCCTGCAAGACGTACAGGAATTACTACCCAGGATAAAAGATGCATTGTCCAAATTGAAGTAAGAAGGAAATAAAAACCCCAAAATATTAAAAACCGCCAACTTATCAGATAAGTTGGCGGTTTTGTTTTGGATGATATTTGTCGAGTATCAAAATAAATTCCACAGGCTAAAACTTATTCGTCGTTTCGAATATTATATTACCTAAAACCTACTATGAAAAGATTATATTTTCCATCCCTCATTGTTTTGCTGCTGTGCTTAAGCAGTTGTTCGGTAATTACAGGCATATTTAAAGCTGGCGCTGTCGTTGGTATTATATCTGTCATCGTTGTAATCGCTTTGATTATCTGGATAGCATCCATGTTTAGGGGCAAGTAGCTTAAACGGCCAATTGCACTGCTCCTGGTCAATCATTAAGCATAGCCCTGGTCAATCACTAAAAAACAAAAAAGTCCCGCATCGCTGCGGGACCCTGGTTTTATAGTTTACTTTAGTTTTAAGATTTTGGATGCGGGGATAAGTCAAATGGAACTACCACCTTGAAACTTACGTTACGGCCCATATTAAAAATACCGGGCTGGACGCCCGCCGGCACGTTCGCATTATCAAAATACTTAAGCCTGCTCATATTACTTTGATAGTTTACATTGCCCAGGTTGGTGCCTTCAATAAATAGCTTCACCCAGGTTTGGCCGGCTGCGTTTACCAGTTCGGTACCTATGCCTGCGTTCAACAGGTTATAACCAGCAGTGTATGTTTCTGTCCCGTAGGCAGCAAAAAAGCGGTTCTGCGCGCTAAAATGATCAAATCCCACAAAGCCATAAACATTTTTAAATCTGCCAAAGCCTTTGCTGAAATTACCTTTCAGTTCAGAATGGGTATGCAGTGGCGGGATGAAAGGCAAATACTTTAAGCTGTCGGCAACCGGGCCGCCTGTACCCAGGTTTTGGCCATAAGTTAAGGCTATCGAGTTTTCAAAGTGCAGCCAGCTAAGCGGGTGTATGTCAAGGCTAATCTCGCCTCCATTTATCCTTGCTTTACTTTGCACGTAGGTAAATGTGTTGTAGCCTTGCGTCAGTACCGGCGATCCGTCGGCATTCAACTCCTGTTGCTGGAAGATGTAATTTTGGATATTGTTATTAAACAACTCCACGCTAAACGATACATTCGGTAGGGTAACAAACATACCGATATCCTCCTGCGTGCTAAATTCCGGCTTAAAGTTGTTGTTACCGATGTGGTAAATCTGCGAACCCGGGTCTGGCCCGTTCGCAGACAACTCGGCGATACTTGGCGCCCTGAAACCGCGCGCAATATTAGCCTTCAGCAGGAAATTGTTCGAAAAATTATAAGCTGCACCAAAGCTTCCATTAAACCCTGAAAACGTTTTGTTCAGGGCCGAAAACTGCGAAATCACCGTTGGCGGAGTAGCAGCGTTTGATGGGTTGAACAATACAGGGTATTTCCCCGCCGTGTCAATGTAAGCCGCTTGTCCGTGGAACGAACGGCTGTCGATCCTCGCGCCGCCAGAAAGGTCGAGCTTGCCAAAGCTCTTTTTCATGATAATGAACGGACCAATATCAAATTGGTGATAGGCCGGTATCGGGAACTCGGTAGCATCGCCAATGGTGTTGTTTTGATACTGGCCATTTACGCCCACAGTAGTTTCATACCCATTATTCAAATTAAAGCTATACTTAAAATCATACGTAAAGGTGCTCAGGTGCAGGTTCAATCCAGCAACATCGGCATCTTCAGGATGGGTGTATTCTCTACGGTGGCTAAACTGGTAACCCAAATTAACCAAAAGGTTGCCATCGCCTACATTGAAATTGCTGTTGTTGTAAATCCTGTAAAGCTGTACATGCTGGTGCAGAACCGGTAATTTGTACGAGTTTAATTCAGATGCAGGCACAATTGTGCGCGATGCATCGTCTTCGGTAATTTGTTTGGTAAACTGGCGGGTTACCGAATCGCGGCTGCCATCCGGGATAGCCTGCTGATCGTCAAACAGCGAGAAGTTAAAATAGGATGTACCCCATTTTTTATTCAGGCCCATCATAAAACGGGCGTCTTTCTCTTTAAAGTTTGTTGCATAAACACGGCCATCGTGCGGGTTTTGGTAGTCCTTGGCCTCTTTGGCAGATAATATCGTACCCCAAACAAACCCGTTATTGTTACCATATAGCCTGAATGAACCATTCAACAGGTTGTTGTTGGTGCCATAAGTTCCCTGTACCGAGCCTAATATTTTACCATTGGCAACCGGCGGCGGAGTAATAAGATTAACAACACCACCTATGGCATCCGAGCCGTAAGATAAGCTGGCCGGCCCCTTAATTACCTCTACACGGTCAATTGAATTCTGATCAACCTCCACACCATGCTCATCACCCCACTGCTGGCCTTCCTGGCGTATGCCGTCTTGCAGCGTAACCACACGGTTATAACCCAGGCCGTGGATAAAAGGTTTCGACACATTCGGGCCAGTAGTAACAGCGCTAACGCCTGGTAAATTGGCTATCATGTCAATAACATTACCAGCTGCCGAACGCTGGTCGAGGAAGGTTTTACCTACAGCGACCATCGGCACCGGGTCGCGTTTTATTTCGGTGGCTTTGCTTACGCCGGTTATCACTACTTCGCCGGTTTCTATCGATGATGCCTGTAGCTGAATATCAAGCGTAGTGGTTTTGGTAAAATCAACCCGTTGGTTAAAAGTAGCATATCCTATGTAGCTAACTTGTACCAGGTAAACTCCTTTAGGTAAATTTTCTAACGAGTAGTGGCCGTTCACATCGGTAATTGAGCCGCGCCTTAAATCGGGAATACTTACCGTGGCGCCTATTATGGTTTTCCCATCGGCCTTATCGGTTACCGTACCGGTAATAGTCCCCAGTTCATCGGTTCTGTGCGTCGTTATCGCGGCCTCGGCCATAATGGTGCTTAACAGCAACATTAACAGCAGGCTTAATATTCTTATCTTAAATTTCATTGTTGTGAGTCTGATGGAATTGAGAAATCTGGTTGTTTGATTGATTGTTAAATCCCGGTAATCCGGGAGTTTTTTAAAATCAAAACAGTCAACGTTAATAACGGAGAAAAGCAGTTTAGCTTTTAGTTTAAGCGAAATAATTAACTGAAGGAGGAGCGCGGCCACCGGCAAGTATGAGCGCGAGGCTTGTAAAGTTATAAACAGGAGATTTATAAAAACAATCGGCAACAACCTGGTGGTCAAAAAACATATTGCTGCCAACAATCATGCTGGTATGGTGCATAGCATCGCACAACTGGCACTTTTCGGAAACGGTTTGCTTGGCTTGCTGCTTAATTGTGATGTAAGTACTGCTTGTTTTTATCAGCTTATGCTGGTGAACATATACCATATACTGACCTGCAACGAAGCAGATCAATAATATCCACGAATGGATAATATGGCTTTTACTATTTTTCACGGTCAGCTGCTACTTTTAGTACTTGCCGCAAAACTAAGTATTAATAATCTTATTTAAGGTAACAATTTTGTATAAATGCAACAAAATTGCTGCGTTAAGAAGATAGTGGCAACGCTCAATTTAAATTGGTTTTAGTTACTGCGTTTTGCAGTAAATGAACCACCGGCTATAGTGTAAAGAACGTGGTCGCCGGTAAAATCATCTTCACTGAATAATTGTCCGGAGAATGTACCTTTAATAGTCGACGATGTTACTTCGGTAATAGTTACCGTACCTATTGGATGTGCCGGCTGGGTAGTAAAAACATCAGAATCATTGATGAAATAAAACAATATTAAACCATCTTTCGGTGCAGTGGTTACCGAATAAGATTGCCCTGCTTTTAGTGTGGCTAAATCATGGGTGATATTTACTTCCATGCTGGCAGCTCCCGGTTTACCGTTAGTAAGGTTGGTGCCGGTAATCAGCGTTTGGTTAACGTCATTAACGCTGGCCGAAACAGCAACGCAAGCATTATAGGTAACGGCAGTGCCATTGGCCTTAAAAGTCATTGTTGTACCAGCGGGCGAATTGTCGGAACTTTTTTTGCAGGAAGTTAGTGCAATAGCCGTAAACAGCACCGCAATAAATAGTCTTGATAATTGTTTCATTAACCTTTAATATGATGAGTAATTTTAGTGTTTGAGAATTAGAAATACCTTTTACGCAAAAGTAAATTTTCACAAACTATTCAATAAATGTGCCACGCACATTTTATTTGAGCTGAAAAACAAATTCACACCGGTATGCCCGAAATCACCAGTCAATATAAAAAGCCATTATTTAAGCATTGTTGCTTTATCGGCAAATTTTGACGCAAATTGAGGTCAGGCATTACTCATGCAGCAACAAAATATTTCGTCTGTAGCTGGCCTTTGAAACATTGTATAAATTGCAACTTGTAATGTACATGCAAAAATTCCCGGGGTTCATAAAAATAAATTCGGGATTGATATAGCAGAAAAATAAAGGTTTCCGTGTCATAATTTTTTCATAATTCGCAAAACAGCCGATTACATCTCATCCCCAAGTTTGAGGTACCCCTTAAAACTCTACCTTTGCCCGCGCAAAACGGAAATAAAGGATGAACGACCAGATAAAAAAACTACAACAGGCAATTGAGCCGTTAAGGCAGCAAATTATTAATCATAAAGTTTATGATTTAATAAATAGTATTGAAGACCTGGGGATTTTTATGGATCATCATATTTATGCCGTGTGGGACTTTATGTCGCTTTTAAAAGCTTTGCAGCAAAATTTAACGTGCACCAGCGTGCCCTGGTTCCCGGTTGGCTCGGCCAATACAAGGTATTTGATCAATGAGATAGTTACCGGCGAAGAATCAGATGTGGATGGCGATGGTAATCGCGCCAGCCACTATGAAATTTACCTCGATGCCATGCAGCAGTGTGGTGCAGGGGCTACTGATTTCCTCAATTTTATTGCGGAATTAGAAAGCAGTGGTGATATGGATGCGGCATTTAATATTGCCGGTACGCCGGATTCAGTACAGAAGTTTGTAGCTAATACTTTTGAAGTAATTAACAGCGACAAATCTTATTTGCAGGCTGCTGTATTCACTTTTGGCCGCGAAGATTTGATCCCTAACATGTTTCACTCCATAGTTAACGACCTTGATAATAAATTCCCGGAAGAGGTTTCAAAATTCAAGTACTACCTCGACCGCCATATTGAAGTTGATGGCGGCCACCACAGTCACCTCGCCCTGGAAATGACAGCCGAACTTTGCGGCAATGATCCGCAGAAATGGGAAGAAATAACCAATGCATCAATAACTGCATTACAAAAAAGAATTGGCTTGTGGGATGGCGTTTTTGATGCCATTGCTGCTACCCGGGTGATGGCCTGACGAAATAAAGATTTTTAACAGGTAAGGTAGTGGGAAACATTTTGCCGGTCTCCGCGTTTGTATCGCATAATAATTAGTTTAGTTTTGAATAAATATTATTAGATGCAGCTGCCTGATCTTAAAAAAATCCATATCAATCCAAAATATCTCCGCATTGGAGCAATTGTACTTGCCTGCTTATTCGTTTTATTGCTAATAGGTGGATTTATTGCTTATTCAAAACGCGAAGCTTTACTTCAAAAGGCCATTGCCAAAGCAAAGGAAAAAGCCCGCACTACCTATAATTTAGACCTGGAGATTGGCTCGGCCCGGTTTACAGGGCTTAGCACCGTTGCATTTTCAGACATTACGATAGTGCCCGACCATCGTGATAGCTTATTAAGTATAAAAGAGTTTACCGTAAGCGTAAAGCTGATGCCGCTTATTTTTGGCAATGTAAAGCTCGCCTATGTAAACCTGCAGCAAGGGCATTTGAATTTAACCGACATCAACCACGTCAGAAATTTCGATTTCCTGTTTAAAAAGAAGCAGGACACAACGGTGAAAACAAAGGTTGATCTGTCAGAACTATCAAACAACCTTATTAACCAGCTACTCTATAAAATCCCGGATAACCTTACGCTTAATAATTTCCTGGTATCACTTAAAACCGACAGCAGCAGTTTTACTGCTTTAGCTCAATCGGCACTGATAAAAAGCGGCCAGCTAACTTCAACCATCAATATTGATAATGGCCGGGCCATCTGGCATTTTGACGGCCGGATGCACCCTTCAGATAAAGACATCGACATAAAGCTTTACGCTGAGGGCAAAAAAGTTGAGATTCCGTATATTGAAAAACGCTTTAAGTTAAAGGTAACCTTTGATACAGCAAGTACCCGGCTGAGCAAGGTAGAACATAGCGGTGGCGAAACCCGCATATACGGCTATTGGGGCGTAACCAATTTATTGATCAATCATCCCGGCCTTTCAAGCAGCGATATTGTGATACCGAATGCCGGCATTGACGCCAATTTGTTTGTTGGCAGCAATTACTTATCGCTCGATAGTTCGTCAACCATTCACCTTAAAAAAATAACGGCGCACCCTTACGCGAAATATACACTTAACCCGGTTAAAATTTATGAGCTCAAGGTAAACAGCGGCTGGCAAAATGCACAGGATATTTTCGACTCTTTCCCCTCGGGTATGTTTGAGTCATTAGAAGGCATACAGGTTACCGGCAAGCTAAATTATAAGCTGAACGTATTTTTAAATGCCGAAAAGCCTGACGATGTTCAGTTTGATTCGCGGCTGGATAAAGACGGTTTCAATATTGTTAAATATGGCAAAACCGATTTGGGTAAGTTAAACAAGGTTTTTACCTATGTACCTTATGAAAACGGCAAACCAATGGCGCCCCGGCTCATAGGCCCCGACAATTCATACTATACCCCGCTGGATGAAATTTCGCCCAACCTGCGTAATGCGGTAATGACGGCAGAAGACCCGTCGTTTTATACCAACCATGGGTTTGTGGAGGAGTCGATCCGCAAATCGCTGGCTACCGATTTTAAGGATAAAAAATTTAAGCGCGGCGGCAGCACCATATCCATGCAGCTGATAAAAAATTCGTTCCTCAGCCGTGAAAAAACGCTTTCCCGAAAAATAGAAGAAATATTGATTGTATGGCTGATAGAAAACAACCGCATCATGACCAAAAACCGGATGCTGGAAGTGTATTTCAATATTATTGAATGGGGCCGCGATGTGTACGGTATTGGTGAGGCATCACGCTATTATTTCGGCAAATCGCCATCGGAACTGACCATCGGCGAAAGCATTTACTTAGCCAGCATTGTGCCCCACCCAAAAACAGGACTATATTCTTTTGAGCCCGACGGTTCCTTACGACCTGGATTGGCGGGCTATTTTAATTTGATAGGCAACCTGATGGCTGGACACGGAAGGGCACAGCGCGATAGCAGCAATGAATATGGCTTTAACGAGGTACGACTGAAAGAAAGCATGCGCCGCGAGGTTGCCCCGGTGAGCCAATCAGTTGCCGACAGCCTGATAAAGCAGGATGATGACGAAAAGGCTGTGCCGGTAGTAGTTGTTGAGCCGGAAGTTAAAAAACCGACCTTCTTTCAGCGTTTGTTTGGCAAAAAAGACACTTCGGTAGTGGCTAAAAAAGAAGAAATTAAAAAGGAAGACGTCAAAGCAAAACTTAAAGCGGATATTAAAAAGCTGCGCGACGCCGAGGAACAAAAGGAACTTTTAATTGACACCGCGGGCAAAACCCGCAAAGAAATACGCCAGGAAAAACGCAGGCTTCGGGATGAAGAAAAGCAGGCCGAAAAGGCTTTGAAGGAGTTGGTTAAGGAGTAACCCCCAGCCCCCTAAAGGGGGAGCAGAAAAATCAACCACCAGACGATTTCCTGATAAACAGTTTGGATTTAAGTACGTGCTCTTTTTTGCTGATTGGTTTGCCTTTGTTTTCCAGTTCTTCAAATAGCAGGGTTGCCGCTTTGATACCCATCTCATAAGCCGGCTGGGTTATCGTTGATAGCGGCGGGCCAAGTAAGGGTGCTATACCCAGGCTGGAGAAACTGATAACCTTCAAATCGCGCGGGATATTGATGTTCATGTCATTACACACGTGGTAGGTTGCAAATGCCAAACGTTCAACCGAGCTGAATATACCATCGGGCTTAATTTCTTCCAGCACTTTTTTCAGAATACCGTAGTTTATTTTTTCATCGTTACTGCAATCAATCACCAGTTCATCGTTGAATGGTACGTTATGTTTTTGCAAGGCATCTACATAGCCCTGCATACGCACTTTACCAATTGATATGCTTTTGTTTACCACCAGGTAGGCTATTTTTTTGCAGCCGGTATCAATCAGGTGCTCGGTTGCTGCAAAGCTGCTGTCATAGTCATTGGTGGTAACTTTAGCGGCCTCTATGTCTTCATACACACGGTCGAAAAACACCACCGGGATATTCTTTTGCTCAAGCTTCCGCAGATAGTTGTGGTCGTTGGCCTCGCCGCTTACCGACATGATGATGCCATCAACTTTTCCATTATTCAGGTAGTTTACAAACGATACTTCTTTTTCGAAAACGTCGTCGGTACGGTAAAGCAAAATATAAAAGCCTTTCTTACGCGCTATCTCTTCGATGCCGTTAATGGCCTGCGAAAAGAAATCATTGGTTATTTCGGGGATAATTACCGCAAGCGTGCGGCTTTTTTTGTCGCGCAGGTTGCTGGCGTAGTGGTTGGGCAAAAAGTTGTGTTCTCGGGCAAATGCCAGTATTTTCTCTTTAGTGTCCTTATTAATATCAGGGCTGCCGTTAAATGCTCTCGAAATGGTGGAAGTTGAAATATTTAATTTTTTAGCAAGTATCTTAATATTAATATTATCCATTTTTAGCGCGAATCAGTTTAATAGCTGTCAAATGTAATAAAAGTGATCAATTGTGTTTTAAATCTGCTTTATTATTCTGTAAATATATACACCACAACGTTAAAACCTCAAAACTAAGCAGTTATATTTTATGATTTTGGTAAGTGGCATGGGCTTTGTATTACCTTATATGGCTGCAATATTTAAAGCAGTAAGAATAATGCCGAAGAAAATATTAATAGTAGATGATAATATGCTGATGATTGAGGTAATGACCTACATATTAATAAATAATGGGTATGTAGTTTCTGCAACCAACACCGGCACCGATGTTTTTGAACATATTAAAAATGATCACCCGGACTTAATTATACTCGACGCCATTTTACCCGGCATTAACGGCCGCGAGATTTGCCAGCTCATCAAACTGAATAAAACCACCCGCAACCTGCCGGTCATCATGTGCTCAGGCGACGAATCCATCGATGAATCGTTAAAACAAAAAGGTGCGCCTGACGATGTTTTGCATAAGCCTTTTGATATCAGTTGCTTGATTGAGAAGGTGGAATATCAGCTTGCCGCCTAAGGCTAGTTGCAATGCAAAACATATGCACTTGTAGCGGCTAATGCCAAATCCTTCCCGGCTATTTGTTTTACCCCTTTCTCATTTACAACATTTCCATCGGCTACTATCGTCCACTTGCCTGCGGGCAATTTTACAGTTTTGGCCGAGGCGTTTCCATTCAAAACCACCAGTATGTTTTTCCATTTATCGCCATTGGCATTGTTGCTGATTTGATAAGCTATCACCCCTGCATCGCCGGTATCAATAAACTTTAAGTTGACTTGTATCATTTTGGTTGTTGGCATCCTGAATGCCGGGTGATTTTTCCGCAATGCGATAAGCCCCTTATAATATTCAAAAACTGCCTTGTATTTGGCTTTGCGGCTCCAGTCTATTTGATTGATGGAATCGGGCGAGTTATAGGAATTGGCCACGCCTTGTTTAGTGCGTAGCATTTCGACGCCCGAATGAAGGAAGGATACACCTTGCGACGTTAATACTATCGCATTAGCAAGTTTGTCCATCTTAATCAGGTCCGCTTCCGAAGCGCCGGGGTTGGATATTTTCAGCCTGTCGAACAAGGTGTTATCATCATGGCATGATGCATAAGTTATCGTTTGAAAGGGCTGCGCCGCCCATGCTTCTTTGGAATAATTTACTTTGCTATAGTTCACCTGTTTATTTGGCGTTGATGCTATGATACCCGATTTTACGCTTTCCACCTTATCCAGCGCGCCGCTTACAAAGCCCTTGTCTTTCATACTGCTCCAGCCGCCTTTTATGCCATCGCGTATATCGTCGCTAAAAACCGCTATTTTATCTAATTTGGCAGTATTCTTCTTTACGGCCCGGTCAGCTTCGGGTAATGGCGTATTGCCTGCCGTCCAGCCTTCGCCATAAATAAAAATAGTGGGGTCAATTTTGTGCAGGGCGGCGCTTATTTGGTTCATAGTTTCGATATCGTGCACGCCCATTAAATCAAACCGGAACCCGTCCAGGTGATATTCTTTTGCCCAATACACTACCGATTCAATGATGAACTTGCGCACCATCGCCTTTTCTGACGCGACTTCGTTGCCACAACTTGTCCCGTTAGCATAAGTGCCGTCGGCATTTTTACGGTAAAAATAGCCGGGAGCAAACTGGTTAAAGTTTGAATTTTTGACATCGCTGGTGTGGTTATACACCACATCCAATATCACCCTTAACCCTTTTTTGTGTAGGGCCTGCACCATTTTTTTAAACTCCTTTATCCGCACGTTTCCATCATAAGGATTAGTGGAGTAACTGCCCTCCGGAACATTATAATTCAAAGGGTCGTAGCCCCAGTTATACTTGGCGTCGGGCTGGGTTTCATCAACCGAGTTATAATCAAACGAAGGCAGCAGGTGTACATGAGTAACACCAAGTTGTTTAATGTGATCCAGCCCGGTGGGTTCGCCATCGGGGCTTTTGGTGCCGCTTTCGGCAAGGCCTAAAAACTTACCCTTATGCTTGATGCCTGAATTGGGTTCGACAGATATATCGCGGATATGCAACTCATAAAGTATTATGTCGGTGAAGTTTTTTAATGCCGGCTTTTTATCTGTTTGCCAGCCGGCGGGGTTGGTTGCAGCCATATCGGCTACCATGCCGCGTGCCCCGTTTACACCCACCGCTTTTGCGTAGATATCCGGGCACTCCAGCGACCATTTGCCATCCTGCATCACCTGGAAAGTGTAATATTTATTCTTTATGTTTTTGCTGACTGATGCCCGCCAGGTGCCGTTAAGACCTTTTGCCATGCTGATGGTGTTGATAGCTTCACCCGCTGCCCCGGCATCATATAATCTCAATTTCACTTCGGAGGCTTTCGGCGCCCAAACTTTAAAAACCGTTTTTAATGGCGAATATTTAACACCGAGATCGTTCCCGGAATAGGCCGGGTAATCATCAGACAATACCCGTTTTTCAACAGGCTTAAAAGCTGTAAGCATGGTTAAACAAACAATAGTTATAATAAAGTGGCGATATTTCATAATTGGCAGGCAGCTATGGCCGGGTATAATTTGGTTTTAAAGATAGGATAAATTGCAATAATCATACGAAGCAACTACGCCTGACGAATGATTGCCACAAAATCGGTGCAATCATCCTTCAATCGGTGTAATCAGCGTATATTTTTCCGTATCCTGCTCAACGAGGTAGGCGTAACCCCAATAAAAGATGCAAGGTATTTCTGGGGGATTTTTTGAATATATGGCGGCTTGGTCAGCAAATCTAAATAGCGTTGCTCGGCACTGTCGCGTTGCAGTGCAGTAAAGCGGTCGATGAGGGTTAATATGGCATCTTCCCAAAATCGGCGTATCATTTCCTGTGTTTTGGGGTGGGTTTGATAAAGCCTGTCGAGCTCGGCTTTGGGCAGGTACAAAATCTCGCTATCCTCAATCGCCTGCAAAAAATACCCTGAAGGCTTTTCACTGATGAAGCTGTAAATATCAATAGCCGACGAATTTTTAAACGCAAACCAAACCGACACCTCTATATCATCAACTACATAATACAAGCGCAGGCAACCCTCCTGCACAAAAACAAGGTCTTTACAAACAGCGCCTTCGCTCAGCAAGAAATCGTTTTTGGCAATCTTGCGCGATTTAAACCTGCCGGCAATATCCTCCAGCTCAGCCTCATCCAGCTTTACATATTGCGAAATAAAATTCTTTAACCCGGCCGACATCTGTGTTTTGTATTGGGTTTTAAAGATAGGCTAATGCAGGTAAAAATGGAAATTATAAAAATCCTGACAACAAGATCAGATTTGACAACTTTCAAAAAGTTGTCAAATCGCAACGCCTTAAGCATTTAGGATGATAAAAGTGCTGACACTGTTTTGTCAGCACTTTTATCATTTTTTGTGATAGTTTTTAAGTATAAAACTGCCATAAAACCATCGTGAAGGCACTTTTTACTAAAATTTATCGACCCTTTGCTGTTCCACCCCGTTCCTTGTGTTTCACTGTGAACAGGAACACAATAGGCTACCTCCCATGTATATTATAAAAATTATAATCGGTCATCGGTGCATCGGTGAAACCCAGGTTGCGCCCGATAGTTATAATTTGACCGCGGTGATACGTACTGTGGTTCATAACTTGCATAATGTATTCAAAATTCCAAAAATCGCACTGGAACCAAGGGCTAACTACCAAAGTGGTTTCTTCAATTCCCTCGCCTGTCATTCCTTTAATATAATCCGCGAATATATCAGACTGCTCCACAAGGCCCTTAAAAGCATCTTCCAGCGTACCGGTAAATTCATCAAACCCATCGGGCTCGCTCCTTTTTATTACCGATAACCAATAGCGCTGGGTTTTCCAGATATGTACAATGGTTGCTTTGATCGAATTAAAACTGGAGGGTACTTCCTTTTCCAAAATGTCGGCCGGCTTGGTACGCAGCCAGTTTATTAGGGTTGCGTTTGCCCACAGGTTATAGTCGGCATAGTTTTTCATTAAATAAACAATTGGCGATACGCTTACTTCGATGGTTGATTCCTGTTGTTTCATGTTGTGGTTGTTTTGATTTGAAACAAAGGAAAGAAGCGGTAGTGACAACGGTATGTCAGCAGGAAAGTGTTAAATGAATTTATTTTAGGAGTGTTGTTAAGTCAACAGTCTTAAGTCAAATTTTGTCTTTTTCCGACTTAGGACTAAAGACTTTCGACTAAATACTAACCGTCAATTTGCGATTGACACGAGACTACGATTCCATCCCGGCGGCTTCCTCAGCATACCTTGGGTTTAAGCTCACTTCCTCTAAAATCTCCATTACTTCCTCCAGCGTTCCGGCGGTCACCAGGCGCATGCGGTACTCTTTAAAGTTCTCAATGCCTTTGAAGTAATTGCTGTAATGGCGGCGCATTTCAAATATCCCGGTTTTCGGGCCCTTCCATTCAATAGATTTTTGCAGGTGGGTGCTACAAGCATCAATACGTTCGGCAATAGTGGGTTTATCCAGATATTCGCCGGTTTTAAAGTAGTGCTTTATTTCACGGAAAATCCATGGGTAGCCAATTGCAGCGCGACCTATCATCATGCCGTCAACACCAAACTCCATGCGCCAGTTGGCAGCCTTTTGGGGCGAATCGATATCACCGTTTCCAAAAATTGGAATTTGTATCCTTGGGTTCTTTTTTATCTCGCTGATAAGGTGCCAATCTGCAACGCCTTTGTACATCTGGGCACGGGTACGGCCATGTATCGTGAGGGCTTTTATACCCACATCCTGCAGGCGTTCGGCTACTTCGTACACGTTTTTGGTGTTATCGTCCCAGCCCAAACGGGTTTTCACCGTTACGGGCAGGTGGGTTGCGTTAACCACAGCTTTGGTCATGGCTACCATCTTGTCGATATCCTGCAGCAGGCTTGCGCCGGCACCACGACAAGCCACCTGTTTTACCGGGCAGCCATAATTAATATCCATTAAATCGGGATTGGCAAGGGTAGCTATTTCGGTAGCCTCGCGCATATGGTCGATATCGCTGCCGAAAATCTGGATGCCTATCGGGCGCTCGTACTCGAAAATATCGAGTTTCTGGCGGCTTTTCGCAGCATCGCGTATCAGGCCTTCGCTCGAAATAAATTCGGTATACATCATATCGGCCCCGTTTTGCTTGCACACATAACGGAAAGGCGGATCGCTCACATCTTCCATTGGCGCCAGCAGCAGCGGGAACTCCCCTAAATCAATATTTCCTATTTGTACCGACATCAGTTATCTTCGTGCAAAAATACGTATTTTAACCCGGATGATAAATACTCCATATAAACAGTTAGAAAAGGGTGACAAACAGATGCACCCCGGACTGCAATTTTTAACGTTTATCGGCATTTTTGTACTTGTTTTTTTGGCTGGCAACCTGATAGGCAGCGGGATAGTAATTGGGTTATATGGTATGAAAACCCTTGCTTCCCTGGCCAGCCTTGACATGACGGTGCCGCATTTTATGGCCTCGATCTGGATAATACAAACCGCCGGAACAACGTTGCCAATTTTGCTATCTCCCCTGTTTTTTGCATGGGTAATTGTTCGCGACGTTCCAGATTATATTAAACCAACATTCCGTTTTCCGTGGACTTTGCTGCTGATTGTGTTGGCAGTTATGTTCCTGTCGATGCCATTAATTGAGTTTTTATCAAATCTTAACCAAAAAATGGTGCTGCCACCCTGGTTAAAGTGGATGAAAGAAAGTGAGGCGCAAACCGAAAAGCTGATGGAAGGCATGCTAAAGATGAACGGTCTTTGGGACATGATATCGAACGTTTTGTTCATTGGCTTGTTTACGGCCATTGCCGAGGAGTTTATGTTTCGCGGGGTGTTGCAAACTATATTTTATAAGTGGACGAAGAATATACATGTGGCTATCTGGATAACCGCGGTACTTTTCAGTGCATTCCATATGGAGTTTTTTGGCTTTTTGCCAAGACTGCTGCTGGGACTGTTCTTTGGTTATTTTGTGGCCTGGAGCGGCAGTATCTGGACGGGTGTTTGGGCACATTTTATTAACAACGCCACTATTGTGATTGTCACTTACCTGTTTCAGCAAAAAGTTTTTACCGGCGATGTAAACAATCAGCATGTATTTAACAACATTGCCTATGTGATAAGCCTTGCGGTTACGGCCACGCTGCTTATCATTTACAAAAAAGTCACCGACTCACGAAAACAACAACCGCTTTTGAGTAATGGAGAAGAACTGGATTAAAATTTATGCTTCTTCAAACTTTTACCAGTCGGAAATGGTAAAGCAGGCCCTTGCAGGGCAAAATATAGAAACCGTATTATTAAACAAACAGGACTCGAGCCACCGCTCGTTTGGCGATATTGAAGTTTACGTGCACCAGGACGATTTTAGCAACGCCATTGAAGTGATCATCCTGAATCAAATTACCCAATGAAAACACGCGCAATTACCGGAGTTTTATTTGTTATAGTTATGCTGGCCTCAGTAATGCTGGGCCCTTTAGTTTTTGCGGGTTTTTACCTGCTGATAAGCTGCTTTTGCTTGTTTGAGTTTTACGGGCTGATAAAACAAAACACCGCCGGCCCAAATGCCATTGTTGGGATTGTAACCGGCGCACTGTTATTTGCCGCATTTGCTGTGATTTGCTACTCAGGTGTGTTTTCCATGCCCGTTTTTGCGGGAATGAATATAGGGCATAAGCTACTCTTTTTACTACCAATCGCCTCGGCTGCCATATTTGTGTCCGAGCTTTTTAAAAAGTCAGAAGCACCGTTTACTAATATTGCTTACACCTATTTGGGGCTGATATTTACCATTGTGCCGTTTACATTTTTTCATGGGCTGGCTTACGCGACCGGTGGTTTTAACCTGTACATGCCGCTGGGCTTTTTAATAATGCTTTGGAGTAACGATACCGGGGCTTACCTTGTTGGACGGGCCATTGGGCGGACCAAGCTTTTTGAACGCCATTCGCCTAAAAAAACATGGGAAGGCTTTATCGGGGGAGCTTTCATAAGCGTAGCAGCTGCGCGCATATTCGGCCACTACCATACCGGGCTTGCCATGCAGCACTGGATTATTATGGCATTGATTATATCCATTGTAGGTACTACGGGCGATTTGGTGGAATCAATGCTTAAACGGAGCATTAATGTCAAGGACTCCGGCGGTATTTTGCCCGGTCACGGCGGCTTGTTAGACAGGTTCGACGGGTTGCTTTTAGCAGCCCCTATTGTATATACTTACCTATACTTCATTTCAAATTAGTAGTTTTGCAAAATTATCAGCATACAATAGCACTATAACAAACAACCCCAATGATGACTTTTCATAAAGAAGGATACACTTCCTTAGCCATTTGCATACTGTTTATATTTATACTGAATGCGTTTATACAATTTTACTTCCCCGAAGCTCATGTTGTAAAATGGATAGTTTATATCCTGTCGTTTTTCCTTTTTGTAATCATCGTACAGTTTTTCCGCAGCCCTAAAATCACCATCGAAGCGCACAACAAACACGTGCTATGCCCCGCTGATGGCAAAGTAGTGGTGATTGAAGAAACCGAGGAAACTGAGTTTTTGAAAGATAGACGCATACAGCTATCAGTTTTTATGTCGCCTATTAACGTGCATATTAACCGCAACCCTATAGCCGGCGTTATAAAATATTTCAGGTACCACAAAGGCAAATACCTGGTGGCCTGGCACCCAAAATCGTCTACCGAAAACGAGCGTACCACCATTGCGATTGAAAACGAGGACGGTGTAGTTATATTGTTCCGCCAGATTGCCGGTGCGCTTGCCCGCCGCATTGTGTGGTATGTAAAAGAAGGCGACGTGGTAAGTCAGGGCGAACAGTTTGGCTTTATCAAATTCGGCAGCCGGGTGGATGTGTTTTTACCTCTTGGTACCGAAATTAAAGTTGAGCTTGGCCAGGTAGTAAAAGGCGGCCGCACCATATTAGCCGAACTTGCCGACAAACCAGCCCCCGTAAAAACCAAAGCCCAGGCTGATGATGCTTTTGATATCGTAAAAGCAGCAAGGCCGGTGAAGAACACCATTAAGAAAAAGTGAGGTAGTCTCTATTCCCTTCCCTCTTTGCGCAGCAGAGGGGGTGAACTGCAAATTTTGTTTACTGGTATATTCGCAACAATTTTTTTAGCCTGCGTTTTATACTATAACATTTTCCCACTTGCCTTGTTCTTTAATTATGGCGAAATTTGCAGCGATGACGGATCTGAATGAATATGAGTGCGAAATGCTTGACGCGGTGCTGGAAGCCTTCGGCATTCCCGACAGCCTGACGCGCGGGCAACTGCTCGAGCTTTTCGATAACGACGAAGCCTCGGCCTTTGCCATGGTGCAGGCGCTGGCCCGCGAGGACCTTATAGCCGAATCGGGCAAACACGGCGACTATGAGTTACCCGAGAGGCTCATCCTGAAACCCAAAGGCGAAAAATTTTTAAAAGAAGGCGGCTTTTCCCGGCGCTACCATCTGGAGCAGCAAAAACCAATGGAAGTGGGCGGCACGCTTGCCAAACTTCAGCAGCAAAACATGCGCCTGCAAAACGAAAAACTGGCCAACCAGGCTGAAATAAGCGAACTTAAAAAAACCGTAAACGCCCGCCAAACCCGGCAGTATATTCTTTGGGCGCTTATAATTGTAGCACTAATTGCAGGCTATTTTTGGGGACATGCGCATAAGTAGCAATAAAAAGCAAGCGGCATTATACGTTATAGCAATGCCGCTACACTTGTTACCCACCACGTATTGCCAAAAGCATCGTTAACCCCTCCGCTACGGCCATAGTTTTGGTCGGCAGGGGGCATCAGGGTTGTGGCGCCATTATCAAGCGCTTTCTGAAAAACGGTATCGCAGTCATCCACATAAATAAACATGCCGGCATTTTGAACAGCAAACTGCTTCGTAGCGTCGGCAAGCATAATTACGCTGTTGCCAATTGCCATTTCGGCGTGCATAATTGTATGCTCGTCGCGCATGGTTTTAAACTTTTCGGTTGCGCCGAATACTTTTTGAGTAAAGGCCATAAATGCGGCTGCGTTTTCAATTACCAGGTAAGGCATTAGTTGAGGGTAGCCCTCGGGGATATTTACATTTTCCATGTTTGTCTTTTTTTATCAAAAGTAAAGGCCGCCTGCCGTTATAAATTGTAAAAACAAGACATCTTAAACATACAGGTATTCTGTCCCTTCGGCTTTGCCGGAAAAGTAAAAGCCGGGATGATAGCCGGTAAATGCTTTTACGTCATGTATAAAATGCGATTGGTCGTAATAGCCGCATTCGTATGCTATCTGGCTCAACGGCTTGTTGTTGCACTGTTGTTTTAGGGCGTTGCTCAATCGTAACAGGCGCATATACATCTTGGGGCTGAAGCCTGCATATTCCTTAAACTTCCTGTCGAACTGCCGCGTGGAAAGGTTAAATTTATAAGCCAGTTGCTCAACCGTATTTAGTTCCCCTGCGTGGATGACATGTTTTATGGAAGTTGCAATAGCGTTATCTTTAATGCGGGCATGTAATAAACGGTGTTCCAGGAAAGCCGCCAGCAATTCGGCCCGTTTATAATTATCGGGTGCTGTCATTATTTTTTCTTCAAGTTCGGTGCCGCCGTTACCTAAAAATGTATCCAGCGATAACATTTCATTACTGGTTCTTTCCGATGGTACGTTAAAGAAATAAGGAACAGCAAAAGGATAAATATAGGCGCCAAAAATGCCAAAACCCTGCTTTGTTTCGAACCGCCTGTACTGGCTCGACTGAAAATGAATGCCTGATTGCCAATTATGCGCCGGGCCATCAGCCACCAATTCGTCAAAAGCCGACTGGTAATGGAAAACTATCTCTACACAACCATCGGCCACCGAACGATAGATATACGAATCTTCATTGATTCCAAACTCATGCTCCAACACCCAAAAGTACCTTACATAAGGTTTCAGGGCTATAGTTGGTGGAATGGTGAAGTAATTCATTACCTAAAGTTAGGGATTTATTTCCTTGAACCACGATTCGCTTGATTAACGGATTAGGGGGAGGCGTGACAAATCAAGAAATCCCTTAATCAAGCAAATCATGGTTCAAACATTCTCCTACATCCCCTTCTGAATAGCTTCATAAATTACATCCTGTATCCTGGGGCGGATATTCAGGCTTGACAACTTACTGCTAACATTAGGGTGTACCCGGTTTGATAAAAATATATACACCAGGTTATATTTCGGGTCGACCCAAACACAGGTGCCGGTAAAACCGGTGTGGCCGTAGGCCTCGGTTGATGCCAGTTTTGAGGGGTAATGGTGGTCGACCATTGGGTCCCAGCGGTCGAAACCTAGTCCCCTGCGGCTTACATTTGATTGCTTTGCGGTAAACTTATCTACGGTAGCAGGTTTGATGTATTCAACGCCACCATAAGTGCCTCGGTTAAGCATCATCTGGTATAATATGGCAAGGTCGTTAGCACTGGCAAATAAGCCGGCGTGGCCTGCAACACCGCCCATTAACGCAGCAGTTGGGTCATGTACAAAACCATCAAGCAGCGCATGCCTGTCTTTTTTGTCGTCTTCGGTAGGTATAATCTGGTCGACGGGAAAACGATAAAGCGGCAGAAAGCCGGCGGTCTGCATTCCTAATGGGTCGTAAAATTGTTTTTGAACATACACATTAAGCGGCGTTGCGGTAACAGTTTCTTCAACCTGCTGCATAAAGCACATGCTTAAATCGCTGTATACATACTGTCCCCTGGTTTTTACGGGCGAGTTTAGCATTTCGGGCCACATCACATCTTTAAAATAATCCTTCCGCAAAAAATAGTTCTCATTTACTTTGGTTGGATAAAACGTTGATGAATCAGGTGTATGGTCCGTTGGTTTTACCTTATCAAAAGTTGGTATATCGGGTATCAGCCCGGCCTGGTGTTCCAGCACTTCGCGAACCGTTAAATCATTCTTGTTGGTTTTGCGCGCCTGGGGCAGGTAGTAGCCGAGCGTGGAGTCGACGTTTAATTTCCCCTGGTCAGTAAGCTGCATGGCCTCCATTGTAGTTGCCGATATTTTGGTCATGGATGCAACGTCAAAAATATCGGTTAGTTTATCAGGCATGGTTTTGCTATAGGTATGATAGCCATAAGCCTTATTGAATATCACTTTCCCATCGCGCGCTACCAGCACCACGCAGCCAGGCGTAGCCTGTTCCTGCATGGCTTCTATAGCTATGTTATCAATCCCGGTAAGACTTGACGTGCTCATGCCTGCGTCTTCGGGTACGGTATATTGCAGGCGTATTTTATTAGTGACAAAACCCATGCCCGTATTATAAACCGGGGACACATACCGGGTAAGTTTTTGTGTTACAGCTACACCGCCAAAAATGGCCTGGGCGCTGTAAAACGCGGATACCGGGGTTACGCGTTGGCACCATATGACCGGCACCGCCGTGTTTGTCAGCTTAGCCAGCCCCACATTGGTGCCGAATAGTGCTACGATTACATTTTTTACTTTTTGATTGGTATTGATGAAATTAAGCAGTAGCGAATTATTTAAATCAGCATCATTTACCTGTACAACAAGTGTGTTATAAAATTTAAGGTCGGATGATAAGTCATCCAGGTTTTTAATGCCGGTATAGTCGTTGCCGCTATATGAAGTAACCCTGGTATACTTGTTTAGCAAACTATCGAAATTTTTTGCATACACATTCGAAAAATGGATGCTGGCGACTTTCAATTGCTCCAGGTTTTGCAGGGGGATTAAATACGATGCGTTGTTTAACAGCACTGTAGATTTCTCAACCAGTTTTTCTTCATTAACATATGCCTGGCCGGTAAATGGAGGATTTTGTGCACAAGCCGAATTGAATAATATGAATCCTGTTAAAACTATAATGGGGGATAAGCGCCACCTATTTCTTAGCATAAACCTGCTCTCCGTTTATAAATGTTTTTAATACTTTTATTTTGGGCAATGCTGAGCCGTTGGCTTTCATAATATCATCGTCGAGTATCACAAAATCGGCAAACTTGCCGGGTTCAATGCTGCCTTTTTCCTTTTCTTCAAAATTTGCTTTAGCTGCCCAAATGGTCATACCCTGCAATGCTTCTTTACGGCTGATGGCATTTTCCATCTGGAATCCACCTTCGGGGAGTCCTTTTAAATCCTTACGCTCCACTGCTGCATAAAACGTGTACATTGGGTTAATGTTTTCGACCGGGAAGTCAGTACCAAGGGGCATCCAGCCATTTTGGTCCAACAGTTGCTTGTAGGCATAGCCGCTTTTGAGGCGTTGCTTGCCAAGCCGGGTGCCGGCCCAATTCATATCAGATGTTGCATGAGTTGGTTGAACAGATGGGATTACGCTGTATTCACCAAAAAGCTTAACGTCTTCGGGCGCCACTATCTGCGAGTGTTCGATGCGCCAGCGCTTATCATTTTTACCTTTTAAAACACTTGCATATACTTTTAATATCACCCGGTTTGCCGAGTCGCCAATAGCATGGGTACACATCTGGAAACCATGGGCTGCTATTTTTTGTGCTACTTCTTCATAATGCTTTTGCTGGCTCAATAAAAATCCGCTCCAGTTTTTCTGGTCGGCGTATGGCTTAAGCAGGCATGCACCACGCGAGCCAAGCGCACCATCGGCGTAAACTTTAAACGCCCGCACATTTAGCGACGGGGTTTTGTAAGCTCCGCGTTTAAACAGGTAATCGTAGTTGTCGGCATTATCACTCAGCATTACATACATGCGCATTTTCAAGGTGCCTTTGTGTTGCAGCTGGGCAATGGTATTTACCATAGTATAAGGGAGGCCACAATCGTCAACAGTTGTTAAACCAACTGCAAAGCAGTTTTGCTGTGCTTCCATAAAAGCTTTTTGTGTAACTTGCTCGGTTGGGGGCGGTATTTTACGGGTAATTATTCCTTCGGCATTATCAATCATCAGGCCCGTAAGCTTGCCGTTTATGGTTTCAATTTTACCGCCTATTATAGTTTGACCGGGTTTAACGCCGGCTAAATTTAAAGCAGCCTGGTTAACCATCACAGCGTGCCCGTCTATCCGGCTCAATATTACCGGGCGGGCCGGAAACAATGAGTCGAGCTTAGCTTTATTGGGGAATTCTTTTACTTTCCATTTGTTTTGATCCCAGCCGCGGCCAACTATCCAGCCTTCGGGGTTTTTGGCAGCGAATGACTGCACCGAATCAACTACTTCCTGCCAGCTTTTTGTATCATCAAGTGCAGCTTCCTGCAAGCCAAGGCCATATTCGTAAAAATGCGCATGTGCGTCAATGAAACCTGGGTAGACAGCCTTGCCGCCTGCATCAACCACCTCGTGGGCATTATATTTTTCCTGCAAGCTATCGGCCCTGCCAACAGCTACTATTTTGCCTGCCGTTACAACAAAGGCGTCGGCAGTGCTAAATTTGTCATCTACTGTGTAAACAACTGCATTTTTAACAAGCAAATCGGCATTGTAGTCTTTTTGTTTACATGCCACCAACAGCAGTAGCAAAACGGGCAAAAATCTCTTCATAGGGAGTATCTACATTAAAAAAGTGGTAATCTACATTACTATATACAAAACTGAAGAGATAAAGTTAGGTGGATAAATAATTAATTTAATGCCGGATTTCACGTCGACGACATTTTAGCTCTGTGTTTTAGCGCAGTTCCGCGATCTGCCCAAGTGGATTTTGCCTTTCCGGAGCTATGGTTTAACTGTTAAATATCCGGCTTCAAAAAACATTATCCACTAAACACCGTTTTAGTAAAAACATAAAATTATGAGCATATTTAAATTTATTATAGTTGGCGCTGCCGTAGGATACGGTATTAACTACATCACCAAAAAAAATGCGGACGGCCGCTCGATTATAGAGGACCTTGCAGATAATGCGCCTGATTGGTTTGAAAAAGCAAAACATTTGGCCCAGGACGCACTTGGCAAAGTTAGTCAGACAGCCGAAGAGGTTAGGGCTAACTTTTAAGGTTATCTAAACGTTATTAAAAAGCTGGTCGGCCAAAATGCCGGCCAGCTTTTTTTTAAAACTGATCTGAGGAACTCACAGATTAACACCCGCATACCGCCTGGTTCAACTGGCTCGAATAATACGCACCTATTCTCTGTTCATTTTTCAAAAACCCTCCCCTTACCCGAAAAAATAGTGTAAATTCGCGGCGACTTTAAAAATGTACCGGTTAACGCCGTTTTTACGTTATTAAAGCATTGTTTCAGGTACTTTTTACAGAGCGGACAGCGCCACTCACACAATGACGCAAATTAAAAATATAGGGCTTTTTACTTCCGGCGGCGATTCACCGGGCATGAACGCTGCCATAAGGGCGGTTGTTCGTTCATCTATTTATTATGGTTTGGCGGTAACGGGCATTCGCCGGGGTTACGATGGCATGATAAAGGGTGATTTATTCCCGATGGACCGTAAATCGGTTTCGAATATTATACAGCGTGGCGGCACTATATTAAAAACCGCCCGCAGCGACCAGTTTCGCACCCCGGAAGGCCGCAAAACCGCTTACGAAAATTTAAAAAAGCATAACGTCGACGCCCTTGTTGCTATTGGCGGCGATGGTACCTTCCGTGGTGCACGCGTTTTTGGTGAAGAGTACGACATCCCGGTTGTAGGATTACCCGGCACAATTGATAATGACCTTTGCGGCACCGATTTTACCATTGGCTATGATACTGCTATTAATACTGTAATTGACGCGGTTGATAAAATACGTGACACAGCAGAATCGCACGACAGGCTGTTTATTGTAGAGGTAATGGGCCGCGACTCGGGCCTGATTGCCCTGCGCACCGGTATAGCTGCCGGCGCCGAAACAATTTTGATACCCGAAACCAAAACCGATATACAGGCGGTTTTCGACAAGCTTGAGAGCGGCCGTAAAGACAAATCGTCAAAAATAATTATGCTTGCCGAAAATGGCGAAGCAGGCGATGCTTTTGAAGTAGGTCGCCAGATAAAAGAAAAATTCCCTAATTACGATACCCGCGTATCGGTACTTGGCCACATACAGCGCGGGGGAAGGCCATCGTGTATGGATCGTGTACTTGCAAGTCGTGTAGGTGTTGCCGCTGTTGAGGCGCTGATGGCTGGCCATCGCAACGAAATGGTTGGTTTAATACACAACGATATTGTTTACACGCCCTTTGAACATGCCACCAAACATATTGGCGAAATTAATCCCGACTTTTTAAAGATTGTGGAGATATTGGCTATATAAGGCAAAGGAACGTTTTCGCCTAATAGCTTTTTTATAGCGTTATTTTCTCAAAGTACCACAAGGCATTTCCCTTACCCTTGCGAAACGAAATTAGTTTTTTAGCTTTGACTAATTTATGAGCAAAACCTTTAATCGTCCTATTCGTGTGCTGGTTGCCAAAGTCGGGCTCGACGGGCACGACCGTGGTGCACGCATTATTGCTACTTCACTTCGCGACGCAGGTATGGAGGTAATTTATACCGGTCTGCGCCAAACACCCGAAATGGTAGTGAATACCGCTCTTCAGGAAGATGTTGACGCTATCGGCATTTCCATACTATCCGGGGCACACATGACGGTTTTTCCAAAAATTATCAACCTCATCAAACAAAAAAACATGGATGATGTGCTGGTTACCGGCGGCGGCATTATACCGCAGGAGGATATGGACGAGCTGAAAAAAATTGGCGTTGGCGAGCTTTTTCCACCCGGGACCACTACCCTGGAAATTGTAAAATACATAACCGAATGGGTGCACCAGCACCGTAATTTTTAATATCCCCGCACCATGGCGTTCGAAAATCTGCTGATCGAAAATAAGGGCCGCATTCAATATATCATTATCAACCGCGAAAGCAAGCTGAATGCGCTTAATAAAGCTACCATTGCTGAATTGCATACCGCTTTTACGAATGCTTTCAAAAGCCCGGAAATAGGCGGCATAATAATAACCGGCGCAGGCCAAAAGGCTTTTGTCGCAGGAGCTGATATTGCCGAATTTGCCAGCCTGGACGTTAAAGTCGGCACCGAGCTCGCGCTGCTTGGCCATACCACCGTGTTTGATTTTATTGAAAATGGTAACAAGCCTGTGATTGCCGCTATAAACGGTTTCGCACTTGGCGGCGGCCTTGAACTTGCCATGGCCTGCCATATCCGCATAGCATCTGACAATGCAAAAATGGGTCTCCCCGAAGTTTCATTAGGACTAATACCGGGCTATGGCGGCACGCAACGTTTAACCCAATTAGTTGGCAAAGGCAAGGCCCTGGAAATGATAATGACGGCCGACATGATAACCGCCCCGGAGGCACTGAACCTTGGTTTGGTTAATCACGTCGTCAGCCAGGAAGAGTTGTTAACAAAGGCGGATGAGTTACTAAATAAAATCCTGACACGCGCCCCACTTGCTATCGCGGCAGCCATAACCTCAGTAAATGCCGGCGCCCGTGATGGCGTTAATGGTTTTGAAACCGAAATACAGGAATTTGGTAAATGCTTCGGGACCGATGATTTTAAAGAAGGCGTCGCAGCATTTTTAGGAAAACGGAAGGCAGAGTTTAAGGGAAAGTAAAAAGCCATCTCCTACAAGCCTGGTCTCGTTAATCGTAATTGTCAATTGCGCGATCAATAAACAGCTATATTCACTTTTTCCCCTTTTTTCGCGCATAAATCGTATCCCAAGGCTTCAAATATTACCGTGCCTAGCGTGCTAAATCTGACATCAACAGGGCAATTTAACCGCTATTTTACTTTCCCCTGACTATTGTACCAAAGTGGTCAAAAATTAATTTACTGTTAATCAAACGATTGAATAATCGTGACAATTGGATGAAAAATCGTGTTAAATTGTGCTGTTACTTTGCCCCGTGTTAATTAAAACACAACAATAAATAATACATATAGTCATGAAAAGTACATTAAAAATTTCAGCCTTGGTTTTAGCTTTTGCCGGTTTAGCATTGGGCGCAAAAGCACAAACTGCAACTACCACAACTTCTACCACAAAAACTACAAACTCATCAAACGGGGTAATTTTAAGCATAGGTGTTGACGCGGGTATCCCGACAGGTAAATTATCTGATTCATACAACTGGAACATTGGCGGTTCGGTACAGGCCGATATCCCTGTTGCGCAAAACCTGTTTGTAACTGTTAACGCAGGCTACAACAGTATCCAGGGGAAAAAAGATCTGCGCTTTGTTACTCCTGGTGGCGTTATAACAAGTGATGCTACAAACATCCAATTGCTGCCTGTTAAAGCCGGTTTAAAATACTTTTTAGTACCTAACTTTTACGTACAGGGCGAAGCTGGTGCTGCGTTTGCTTTAAACAAAAGTGATGTTGGTTTCGATAAATCGGCTGCATTTATTTATGCGCCGCAAATTGGTTACCAGTTTCAGTTGGGTGGTAAAAACGTTATCGATGCAGGTGTAAGGTACGAAGGTTCAACCAAATTTGTAAGCAGTGTTAGCGATAGCAAAGTAAACTTTGTTGGCTTGCGCGTTGCTTACGGCTTCGGGCTGTAATCGAAGAAGAATAGAACCAAGAGTCAAGAATCAAGAGCCAGGATAAAAAAAGCATAGTTTGCCAATAAATGAAGCTTATCTTGGTTATTGGCTCTTGACTCTTGATTTTCAACTCTTTTCCCCACTCATCTACCTATAAAATTAAAAGAGGCCCCGGCCTCTTTTTTTAGTTTATATAACTTTTTAGTGAGGATAAACGTATGATGGAATTAAATTTATAAATTAGCGAACCAGCGTGTTTAATCAACGCTTAAAAAAGCCGCTTTTATAGTAAACTGTTATTGCATTATGAAGAAAATTCTCATCATTGATGATGAAGTAAACGTTGCGTTATTACTGTCAAAATTTTTAGCGCGCAATGGCTTTGATGTTACTACGGCCTCAACCGGTACAATTGGTATGGAGTACCTTAAAAACGGGAACTTTAACCTTGTACTTTGTGACTTCAGGCTGGAGGATACCGATGGCCGCGAAATGCTTAAAAACATTAAAACGCAATACCCTAAAACCGGGGTTATTATTATTACAGGTTACTCGGACATCAAGATGGCTGTGGAGCTGATAAAAATGGGGGCTTACGATTACATCACAAAGCCGCTATATCCAGATGAAATTTTAAATACCATAACCAAAGCTATAGACACACATCATGCTTTGGTTGAAGATAAAGAATCAGAAACCGCAGGTTACGATAAGCCAAGCACCTCAAGCCGCGAAAATAAAAAGCAGGCATTTAATAACGAATTTGTAACAGGCACCAGCAAAGTATCAAAAGAACTGGCCCGCCAGATTGAATTGGTTGCCCCGACCAATTACAGTGTTATTATTTTGGGCGAAAGCGGTACGGGCAAAGAGTCGGTTGCTAAAAGCATACACCTCAGCAGCCCGCGCTATAATCAACCCTTTATAGCAATGGATTGCGGTTCGCTTACCAAAGAACTTGCAGCAAGCGAATTTTTTGGCCACGAAAAAGGCTCGTTTACCGGCGCTTTGTATACCAAAATAGGCCACTTTGAAATGGCCAATGGCGGAACTTTGTTTTTAGACGAGGTAGGCAACCTGAGTTACGAAATACAGGCCGCATTACTTCGTACCGTACAGGAACGCAAAGTAAAACGCATAGGCAGCACCAAAGAAATTAATTTGGATGTCCGTATTATAATAGCCACCAACGAGAATTTGCAGGATGGTATACAAAAAGGCAAGTTCCGCGAAGATTTATACCATAGGTTTAACGAGTTCAGCATTTTTATACCGCCACTGCGTGAGCGCGGCGGCGATATTATGCTGCTGGCCGATCATTTTTTAAGGATGGCCAACCAGGAGCTCAGCCGCAATGTTACTACATTTTCGCCCGAAGTTATCGAATGCTTCATGAACTACCGCTGGCAGGGTAACATCCGCGAGATGAAAAATGTTGTACGCCGCGCCACCCTGTTAACAGAGGGTAACGAAATAACCATGAAAACCCTGCCGCTGGAGATATCAAACTTTAAGGCGCCCATCTATGATTATTCGCCTGTGGCAGAGATGCACGAGATAAAGGAGAACAGGCACGATTTAAAAAATGCCGCCCTTGAGGCCGAGTACGAAACGATATTAAAAGTGTTAAGGGAAGTTAATTTTAATAAAACTAGGGCCGCCGAGATATTAAACATCGACCGCAAAACTTTGTATAATAAAATGAAGGCCATTAATATTAAGTGACATGAAAGCAGCTGCCAAAGTTCAAAACAAACAATCCGCAGTATCAGCAAATAACGAACCACTGCGGGCGCTTAAGCATGATGTAAAAAATCAGCTTTCGAATATTTTACTGGCCATTGAGCAGCTGCGCTACGAAATCCCCGACCTTACCCCCGATTGTATTTTTTACCTTGATTCGATATCATTAAGCTCGGCTAAAATTGATACGTTGTTAAGAGAGGCGGAGTAGTCAGGAAGTCGGAAAAGTCCGAAAGACGCTGCACTGATTTTACAACCCCTGGCTGCGCCGACGTTACTCAAACCTGATTTTGAAGATTTTTACAGAGCCATCGGCTCGGCCCATATTGTAGCGCCGGGTTTCAACCCGGTTGCGTAGAAAACACGCTGCCAGTATATTGTTCATTTAATCTTTCGCTCTTCGCCAACTTTTCGGATTGTTCCGACTTTCGAACTCCTATCCAATTAAATTCTTCCTTCCCCAAAACATTTTACAGCCATTACGTTATATAGGTGTAATTTAGGCCTTAATGTCAGTTTTTAACTATAAACAGCGCAATAATATCATACTTACAGCCATCATTATATTGGGCTGCTTTTTATTATATGCGCTAACCAGTCTTTTTAGCTCGGTATTAGGAGCAATCGTATTTTTCACCATATTCAGGCCTATATACCTCCACCTGGTTGAAGTAAAAGGCTGGAACAAATCGCTGGTAGCTTTACTTATAATTTTCACCTCGCTGATTGTTATCATCATCCCGATGATGAGCCTGAGTATTATGGTAGTAGGCAAAATCGGCAGTATAAATAAGGAATCATTCAACCTGCAGGAGTGGGTCGATAAAATTGACGATTATGCCGGTTACAACTTTAACCAGCCGCACATTGCCGAAAATACGCTACAGAAATTAGGTGCTTATGCGACGGAGTTGTTCCCGTCTATTTTAGGCAGCGCAGCAAATATTTTGTTGGTATTGCTGGTGATGTATTTCCTGATGTATTTTATGTTTACCCAGATACATGAGTTTGAAGCAGCCTTATTAAAATACGCTCCCTTCCGCGAGCAGCATGCTATAAAATTTGCCATTGCTTTGCGCAATGCCACTTACTCAAATGTGTTGGGCCAGGGTTTAATAGCATTAGTGCAGGGCTCCTTATTAAGCATGGGCTTTTATGCCTTCGGCTTGCCTGACGCTATTTTTTGGGGTGTAATTGGTGTATTTATATCTTTTTTGCCAGTGGTAGGCGCACCGACTTTAACCATCCCTTTTGGTATTATATTGATCGCCGGTGGCCACACCTTAAAAGGTGTGTCGTTAATGGCATTTGGGTTGTTGTTTATCGGTAACGTCGACAATGTTTTAAGGGTGATTATAAACCGCCGGGTGGGCAACACGCACCCCATAATATCAATTATAGGTGTTTTTATAGGTATACCATTGTTTGGAATCCTTGGCTTGGTATTTGGGCCGCTGCTATTGTCGTATTTTTTGTTATTATTGGAAATATACGAAACCAACCGCCTTGCCGCCGACAGGCTGGAGCGGATAAGGACCGGACCGGATGGATGAGAAAGTTGAGGAGTTCATGGTTGATGGTTCATAGTTCATGGCCGGAAATGTTCATGGATGATAGTTCAAGGGCCAAAAAAATAGCTTAAATTTGCTTTAGCTACCGCTGAAATAACATACGCAACAAGCAAACTGCTACGAACTATGAACCATCAACCATGAACTAAGCAGTAACAAAAAGGAATATATTTAATCAAAATCAAAACAATTAGTCAACTTAAAAATTAATAGTATATGAACGATAACACAAAAGTAGTAGTCGCTTTGCTGGTAGGGCTGGCGGCTGGGGCAGCTTTAGGTGTATTATTTGCTCCGGATAAAGGGACTGAAACACGTGATAAGCTTGCCGATTCATTAAAAAACCTTGGCGACTCGATAAAAGAAACAGCATCGGCCGAAATTGAAAACCTGATGAGTTTAAAAGATAAAGTTGTTGGCAACATCAAATCAAAAATAAGCAGCGCCGAAGAAGAGTACCAGGACGATTTGGAACACGCATAAATAAGTCATTAGTCGTAAGTTTAAAGTCTAAAGTCTTAATTTTTTTGACCTAAGACTTTAGACTTGGGACTTAGGACTAAAGACTATAATGCCTTATGGAACCCGAAAAAGAGACCCCTCCACAACCAATTATCGAACAGCTTTTAGATTACGCCGAAACACGTATTAAGCTGGCAAAATACCAGGCCATTGAAGGCGGAACTTCAATTGCAGCCAGCCTTATTGCCGATGTGGTAGTTGTAATGTCGATGGTACTGGCGTTTGTTTTTGCCAGTTTTACCCTTGCTTTTTATTTAGCGTATCTGTTTGGCGCCGACTGGATTGGATTTGGGTGCGTGGCCATTATATACTTAATAATAGCCCTGGCTATTAAGTATAATAAACGCGCTATCGAAAAGCCGATTGTAAATGCATTTATCCAAAAGATATTTAAAAACCAATAAGCCAAATGGATTCACCTATCAGAAACATTAGCGATTTAAGGGGCGAAATTTATCGGCTTAAAGAAGTACAGCAGCAACAAAGCGTGGCTATTGGTCAGCGGTTTAGAAACTTTTCGGCTACCATATCTACATTGGGCACGCTATTCCCCCGTTCTATTACCCCCGAAGGCAAAAGCACCAGCTTTTTCGACCAGGATCTGGTTGGGCTGATCTCGCGATTCGTATTGCCCTTTGCACTTAATAAAACCATTTTTC
This sequence comes from Mucilaginibacter sp., assembly GCF_025359345.1. Classification (GTDB taxonomy): domain Bacteria; phylum Bacteroidota; class Bacteroidia; order Sphingobacteriales; family Sphingobacteriaceae; genus Mucilaginibacter. Next base: position 166,613 of record NZ_JANYGQ010000017.1, on the reverse strand, counting down.
GCAATTCGGGGTTCCTGGTAAAAACACTCGTTGGCCTGGTTTCTCAAAAGGCATCTCATTTTATATCTGAAGATGTTGTTTTGGGCCTTTGGGATAAGGTGAAGGTGCTTTTTGAAAAAAAACAAAAAAAAAGCACCGACATATCTGACGAGAAAGGCATACCGCCGATGAGTGAGAGTTATTAGGTTATTCGTGTTTAATTTCCTGAGTTAAGATCCAATACGCCGCACTTAATACTAAAAACGTATATTCGAATAAATTTTTATTCCCATGGATACTTACGTTATTATTAAACAGTTGCACTCCGGTTTTAGGTACATTGTGTTTTTGCTGGTGCTGGTCGCTATCATTCAGTCGCTGCTGGGGTGGCTCGGTCAAAAGCCATATACCGAAACAAACCGCAAAATCAATTTATTCGCGCTGATATCGGCCCACACCCAATTGCTTATCGGTATTGTGCTACTTTATTTTAGCCCTTTGGTGCATTTTGATAGCACCACGATGAAGGATAACGTAACCCGTTATTTTTCGGTTGAACACTGGGTGGGGATGGTAATAGCCATTGTTTTAATCACTATCGGGCACAGCAAATCAAAAAAGATTATCCTGCCCGAGAGCAAGCACCGTACTATTGCAATATTCTATATCATAGCGTTTTTAGTAATTGTGGGCACCATTATGGCCGGGCATTTGCCTGTTTTAGGTTCACAATCATAAAAAAATGCAGAAAAAATTTGTCAATTCAATTTTCTTTATAAATTTGTGACCGTAATGTTCAAAATCAATCATATAAATAGCTGGTGGCACCAATTAAATTTGGCAGCCGGTAAAGTTTTTGATCTGAACGATTAATCAATTGTAAACCTAATAGGAAACCCGGCGAACCTCATTCGCTGGGTTTTTTGTTTTAAGGACATTTTTAAACTGTATGAAGAAATATAAAATAATAACAACGCATAAAAAGCTACTGGCCGATACCACTACCCCGGTAAGCATTTACCTGCGCCTGCGCGATGTGTTCCCCAACTCGTTGCTGTTGGAAAGCTCGGACTACCACAGCCGCGAAAACAGCGTGAGCTATGTTTGCTGCGAACCGATAAGCGGCTTTGTTTTAAACGAGGGTGCGCTTAAAGTAAGCTACCCTGATAAAAGCGAAGACAATTACGCGCCCGGCGATTTCGACCTGATCAGTAAAATAAACGATTTTATTGGCAGCTTCGATACAGTTCCCTATCCGGGCAAAATTATTTCGAACGGGATATTCGGGTATTTTACGCACGAAGCCGTTGAGCATTTTGAAACCATCAAACTGAAGGAAAGTGCCGATACCAGCCGCAAGATCCCGGTGATGCAATACCATATTTACCGGTATATTATCGCCATCGATCACTTTAAAAACGAATTGTACATTTTCCATAACCAGCCCGAAGGCGAAGCGGATAACAATGGCCTCGAAAAACTGGCCGACCTTATCCGCAATAAAAACTTCCCGGAGTACCGTTTTGAAAGCAAGGACGCTGAGCAATCAAATTTGACCGGAGAAGAATTTATGGCTGTGGTGGAGAAAATGAAACAGCACATTTACCGGGGCGATGTGTTCCAGATCGTGCCGTCGCGCGGTTTTTCTAAGAAGTTTTTAGGCGATGAATTTAATGTGTACAGGGCATTGCGGTCGATTAACCCATCGCCGTATTTATTTTATTTTGACTATGGTGACTTCAGGATATTCGGTTCATCGCCCGAGGCGCAGATAACCGTTAAAAATGAGGTAGCCAGCATATTCCCGATTGCCGGAACATTTAAACGCAGCGGTGATGACGAAAAGGATGCCGAAATAGCCCGCCAGCTGGAGAACGACCCTAAAGAATCGGCCGAGCATGTGATGCTGGTTGATTTGGCCCGTAACGATTTGAGCCGCCATTGCGGCGATGTTACCGTGAAAGCATTTAAGGAAGTACAATATTATTCGCACTTGATACATTTGGTGTCTCACGTAAGCGGCAAGCTGCTTCCCGGTGTATCGTCGTTCAAAGTGGTGGCAGATACTTACCCGGCCGGCACCCTGAGCGGGGCACCAAAATACCGGGCTATGGAAATCATCGATGAAAACGAAAAAACAAAACGCAGCTTTTACAGCGGCGCCATCGGTTTCCTTGGCTTTAACGGCGACTTTAACCATGCCATTATGATACGCTCGTTTTTAAGCAAAAACAGCACCCTGCATTACCAGGCCGGTGCCGGCATTGTGGCCGGCTCAATTGCCGAAAGCGAGTTAAAGGAGGTTGATAACAAGATAGCTGCATTAAGGAAGGCGATTGAGTTGGCAGAGGAACTTTAAAAAAGTTGGCAGTTGCCAGTAAGCAGTTGGCAGTAAAACAAGCAGACAGCCCCATCGGGGCCAAATATTGGTAGAAAAACAAAGGGAAGAATAAACGTGCCGTAGGTACGAAACACAACGGGATAGGTGGGAGAGCTTCAAAAAATAAGATAATGGATAACAAAATATTAATAATCGACAATTACGATTCATTCACTTACAACCTGGTGCATTTGGTTAACGAAATTGGTCTGCAATGCGAGGTATGGCGCAATGATAAATTTAATATCGGCGATGTAGATGCATACGACCGTATCATCCTTTCGCCGGGACCGGGCATACCCAGTGAAGCTGGCTTATTGCTGGAGGTAATTGAGAAATATGCCGCAACAAAAAGTATTTTCGGCGTATGCCTTGGGCAGCAGGCAATTGCCGAAGTATTTGGCGGCAAGCTGTATAACCTGCCCCAGCCGATGCATGGCATAGCGACGCCGATAAAGGTAACCGACAAGCAGGAGCGCTTATTTACAGGCCTGCCCGAAACTTTTAAAGTTGGCAGGTATCACTCCTGGGTGGTTGATGGCAACACGTTACCTGATTGCTTAGCTGTAACGGCGATTGATGAGGCGGATAACTCATTAATGGCATTAACCCACAAAGAATATGATGTACGTGGCGTGCAGTTTCACCCGGAATCGATATTGACAGAGTTTGGGAAAGAAATGATGCAGAACTGGTTGAGGTAAGGCCCCCCAACCTCCGCTGAATAGCGGAGGAGCAAAAAGGGTTGGTGGATAGACCGGCAACGTAATAGAGGTAGGGGCGTATTGCATACGCCCTCGCTGACGAACTGGCACGTTACTGTTTTTAGCATAATAATTAACAAATTTGCAAATCAAAAAAGCCCCTTTAGGGGTTTGGGGCCTTATGAACATTTTAGATAAAATAGTACTAAACAAAAAGAAAGAAGTTGCGCGGGCCAAAGCCCGAACTTCGTATATCCAGCTGGAAGAATCAGACCTTTTCCACCGGGAATGCTATTCATTTAAAGATTTTCTGCTCGACCCGGCGTGCACCGGCATCATCGCCGAGTTTAAGCGCCGGTCGCCGTCAAAGGGAATAATTAACGATAAGGTATCGGTTAAAAATGTAACCAACGGCTATGCCGCTGCTGGTGCATCTGCACTGTCGGTTTTAACCGACCGCAATTTTTTTATGGGCAAAAAAGCCGACCTGGTTGCTGCCCGTGCGGCCAATACTATCCCGATTTTACGGAAAGATTTTATGATAGATGAATATCAAATCATCGAAGCAAAATCATTAGGGGCCGATATAATTTTGCTGATTGCGGCAATACTTACCCCCGCCGAAATAGAAACCTTAGCATCGCTGGCAAAAAGTCTTGGTTTAAATGTGTTGTTGGAGGTGCATAATTTGGAGGAGCTCGAAAGAAGCATTAACCCAAACCTCGATGCAATTGGCGTAAATAACCGAAACCTTGCCGACTTTACAGTATCGGTACAAACCTCATACGATTTAGCGCCCCATATCCCTGCGGAATTTTTAAAAGTATCCGAAAGCGCTATCAGCAACCCTCAAACCATTAAGGAATTGAAGCTGGCAGGCTTTAATGGCTTTTTAATCGGCGAGAATTTTATGAAACAGGAAGACCCCGGCGCTGCCATGGCGGAGTTTGTGAAGGAGCTTTAGATAATGTGAGACCTTAAAATGCGATTGTTCGGGTTTAAGGGCCGTTGGCGCGCTATAATAGAAGAAAATCGTTTTATTCATCCTTTAACGATAGGCTGTGGGGACACAGCCTCAAGAGATTTTTTGCAACGTTTCTTGCATTAGCGATAGTAGTGGATACCGGCCTGAAGACTAAGGCCTGTGCAGTATGAGCGGATAGCGCGGGCCGCAGGCAATGCCATAATGTCTGAACCGGGTTAAGCAGATTTTGGGATTAGAGGATGCCGCCTGCAAATTATCATGAGCCTCCTTTAATCACGTAAATCAAGGTTCAGAAAATTCCATACATCTTCAAATCAACACCTCATCAAATTTTCAAATCATTCCCCTTTCAGCGCTTCCCGTATTTTATGCGAAGTAGCTTCCAGTTGCTCGGGAGTGAAGGTTAACTTTGGTCGTGAGAAGTTCATATCGTCGACCCGGTTCATGGGGATGAGGTGGATGTGGGCGTGCGGCACTTCGAGGCCGATAACAGCTACGCCAACTTTTTTACAGGGGATAGCCTTTTTTAGACCAGTGGCAACTATTTTGGCAAATATCTGCAGTTCGGTATACACGGCGTCATCCATATCGAACAGGTAATCAACCTCTTCTTTGGGTATCACCAGCACATGCCCTTCGGCCAGCGGGTTAATATCCAGGAATGCCAAAAAATCAATGGTCTCGGCTACTTTATACGCCGGTATTTCGCCTGATACTATTTTTGAGAAGATGGTCATGGGGTGAGTGTTTTCGTTGTAAAGTTGAAATGTTGTAAGGTTGAAAAGTTGGGAAAGCCCCGCAGCGTCTTTCGGACTTCCGGACTTTCCCGACTTTTCGGACTAAACCTTATCGGCTTATTTCCATTATTTCAAATTCCATTTTACCGGCCGGAACGGTAATTTCGGTGGTTTCGCCAACTTTTTTGCCCAAAAGGCCTTTGGCGATGGGCGATGCTACCGATATTTTGCCCGATTTAAGGTCGGCTTCGTTTTCTGATACCAGCTGGTAGCTCATTACGGCGCCATTTTTAACGTTTTTAATTTTAACTATCGATAATGCCAGCACCTTCGATGTATCAATTTTCGATTCATCAAGCAGGCGGGCATTGGCCAGCATTTCGCCCATCTTCGAGATCTTGGCCTCGTGCAGGCCCTGTGCTTCTTTTGCGGCGTCGTATTCCGCATTTTCTGATAAGTCGCCTTTATCACGCGCCTCAGCAATGGCTTTGCTGATGTTGGTACGCCCCGAGGTTTTAAGCTCGTGTAATTCTTTCTTTAAATTTTCTAAACCTTCTTTGGTATAATATGCTACCTCTGCCATAACGCACAAATTAATTTTTAATAATTTTTGTTTAACCGGTTGCCAAAAAAAACCGCCCTCCCTTGTTTTAAGAAGGACGCGATGGCTTTCTTTTAAAAAACAAACAAGACTATACGGGCCCGCGGCCTACATAGTCTTGCTTTGTGTAGAAACGAAGATAAGAGATTTAAGTTTTAATATCCAAATTTTTTTGGTGGGTAGTGAGCCGGGAGTGGTAAATAGTGACGCAAATCATTTTACATGCCACTCACAATTCACCACTTACCACTCACTAAATTATTTCCTACCTTTGCACCCATGATAATTGAAGTATTAAAATCCAAGCTTCACCGGGTAAGGGTAACGCAGGCCGAACTGAATTATGTTGGCAGCATTACCATTGATGAGGATTTGCTGGATGCGGCTAATATTATACCCAATGAGAAGGTGCAGATTGTAAACAATAACAACGGCGCCCGCTTTGAAACTTATACCATCCGTGGCGAACGCGGTACCGGCACCATTTGCCTTAACGGCGCAACCGCCCGCCTTGCACAGGTTGGCGATATTGTTATTATTATGAGCTACGCCTATATGGAAGTTGAGGAGGCCCGGAAATACGAACCTGTTTTGGTATTCCCTGATAACGATAATAAGCTTTTGAAGTAAATTAGCGGCTAATACCCCCGCTTTAATAATGAAACCTTTATTCACCCTTATTGCGCTATTTCTTTCGGCCATTTGCTTTGCGCAGCGCCAAAACGTTTATTTTTTAAAAAATAACGGCCGCTACGTTGACGCACGCGACAGCGCCGACTATCTGCGCATTGTGCGCGAGCCCGACTCGGCTTCGGTATTGTATAATGTGTTTGAATTTTATTTGAACAATAAACCGAAGCTGGTAGGCAAATCAACAAAAATAGATCCCCCACGGTACGAAGGGCAGTGCATAACCTTTTATCAAAACGGCAACAAAAACAGCATATCAAATTATAAGAATGGGAATCCTAACGGCACTGAATTTCTTTTTTACCCAAATGGCAAAGTCTACCTGGTAAAAGAGTATCCGGATAACGCTGCTTATAGCCCAATTGTGGACAATTTTTCGATAAAAGCGAATTACGACTCATTAGGCACCGCACTGGCGGAAAATGGAAGTGGCTATTGCAAGCTTTACGACAACGCCTTTAAATATATTGCCGAGGAAGGCAGTATTAAAAATGAAAAAAGAGAAGGAGTATGGAAAGGGAATTTTGAAAACGAGAAAACCACCTTTACCGAAACTTACGCCAATGGCGAACTGGTGAGCGGCACTGCCAAGTTTGCCGACGGACAAAGCACCACCTACGCCAAAACGCGCTCGGTACAACCACAATTTAACGGGGGAATTTCTGCTTTCAGCGCTTATTTAGGCAACAATATACAATATCCCGATTACGAACGCGGCAACGACATACAGGGTGTAGTGATAGTGGAGTTTGTGGTTGAAAAAGACGGAAAAATATCAGATATTAAGGTAAACAAACATGTAAGCGACGGGCTTGATAAGGAGGCCGTGCGGGTAATTAAAAAATCGCCCAAATGGATTCCTGCCACGGTTTTTGCGCGGCCTGTAAGGGTACGGTACCGTGTGCCTGTAAATTTTGCCTTAACGAATTGATTAGTCGGGAAGTCCGAAAGTCCGGAAGACGCCGCACTTTGCATGGAGGTTAGCGGGATAGTTTTTGACTTAAGACTCCGGACTATCGACTTAAGACTCTCCTCACCTATTAGGATATGCGCTCAATCCCAGTATAACGTGCAAACTGGGACTAACATGGATGGCATTGCGCAGTTTGTAAACCATCCTGATTTTCACCTGTGCTTGTCGCACATGCTGATCTAAAAAGGAAGAGTTATCAATATCGAGCACCATGGTGTTGCCCACGCCGGCGGTAATATCGGTACGCGATGCTACCAAAACCTCGTCTGTGCCATCGGCTTTAGCCATATAGACCTTTACCATCGTAAGGTTGCCGATGTTGAAATCTGAAGGATCCCTTGACTCAAGCTTGGCCGATACCATGCGCACCTCACTCACTTTAGCGCCGTTGTTACCGTCTTTACGAAAATCCTGGTCGAAACTGGTTGCCATGGCCGTTGCCGAGTGTTCTTCCCCGGGCTTATCCGTTTGCGGTATAGTAACCGTAGTGGTATAGGGGAAGGTTGATTTAACGATAGACTGCATCATGGCACAACTGGCGAAAACCAATATAAAGGCAACTAAAAATAACGGCTTCATAATTTTAGGGATTACCACAACAAGGTAGCTGATGGCGGCCACAAAAACAACATAAAATAAATTTAAAGTTAACTGAATGTTGGGGACGTAACACCGTTGCCGCAACAAAGGCGAACAAGTTGAAACAATTGCCAAACCATTTTGCACCCCGCGACTATACCCTTAAATTTGCACTGCTAACCATAAACAATGGAAAAACAAATAACTTACCGAATAGCGACTACCGCCGAAGAGTTTGAAAATGGTAAACAACTGTTCCGCGAATATGTGATCTCGTTAAATGTCGACCTGTCGTTTCAGAATTTTGAAATCGAGCTGGAGACTATCGACACTCAATACAATAAGCCTGCCGGGGCGCTGTTGCTGGCCATGGACGGCGATGCCTTTGTTGGCTGCAGCGGCATCCGCAAGCTGGATGATGAAACGGCCGAACTTAAACGCATGTATGTTAAAAACCAGTACCGGGGCTACCAAATTGGCGCGGCCCTGCTGCAGCGCTCGTGCGAAATTGCCAAACAGCTGGGCTATAAAAAACTGCGACTCGACACCCTGGCCAGCATGACCAAAGCCCAGCAGCTTTACGCCGCATCCGGGTTCTACGAAATTGAACCGTATCGCTTCAACCCCCTGCCGGGGACGATGTATATGGAGAAGGAGTTGTAAGGGGGCGTAAAATATTTTTGTCGCCCGAAGCTTATTTGCTGACAGGCACCCCATAAAAGTATCCGTAAAATGATAAAATTCTCATTGATAATCAGCGACTTAAAAATGCGTAATTGCGAGTATCCATCAGGGTAAATCTTGAAAAAGATATGTGATGACGTGCGGGAAGCTTCGAAGTTTTATTCCTTTTTAGAACTTAAACTTACCCCGCTCAATTGCCGCGGAGGCTGTTACTTTTGTCTTGATACAAAAGTAACCAAAAAATCAAGTCACCAGAAATGCTTCCTTGCCGCACTGGGCCTTTCACGCACAAAGCCGAAAAAACTGCGGGCTGGAATCTTTTTGCCGGACTACCCCATCCCGCGCAGACCCTGCATGCAAAAATTTCCTATGCCCTGCCCGACGCACAGGCCGGCAGTTTTTTCGGCTTTTGCCCGAAGCTTATCTGCTGACGGGAAACCCACAAAAGCATGTGTAAACTGGTGAGATTTGCCATTGGTAATGAGCAATTTACGATTACGCATTATAAGGAACAAAGCAACCTCTACATAGGACATTCATGAACCAAGATTTTGTGGAGACTTAAATGCGGCTGACAGGTCACCACAGAGTTTTTGCTTCATTGATTTGCATGCGTAGAGGTTGCTTCGTTCCTCGCAATGACCACGAGGGAATATTTTTTGTGTCTCGTGAGCAGATAAGCTTCGAAACAACTCCCGGCCTTTGCTAAACATAAGAGGGAAACGATAACAATGTGTCTAAGGCGGGTAAAGGCCCGACAGAAAAGCGGGCCAGAGAGTCTGGCCTGCAGCGGGGAAGCTTTTTTCTGTCTTGATTTTTTTGGTCCTTTTTGTATCAAGACAAAAAGGACTAGCCCCCGCGGCAATTGAGCGGGGAGAACATTAAGTTCTAAGAAGAAATAAAACTTCGAAGCAACCAGGCGTGCATAGCGCTTGTCTGGTATGCGGCTGTAAGGATTCCACCAGCATAAAGTATCATTGATTGTCCTAAGTAGAGGTTGCTTCGTTCCTCGCAATGACGTGACGATTAGTGTTTAATCAAAATCAACTGCGTTTGCAGCCCTTTTTATTTTTCATTTCCTTTAAACAATCCCCTTTTACATCTCAAAAAATACCCTATTTTTACTCTTATAAAATCACCCTTTCCAAGTGTTAAAACCCCTCATCGCCCTCGCTTCATTTTGTTTTTTCAGTTTAATTTCAATGGCACAGCCTGCAAACAGCGCGGCTATCCTGGCGCGCAAACAGGTGCCCATATTATGCTATCACCAGATACGCAACTGGCGCGCAAGCGACAAGCAGGTTGATAAGGATTACATCATTCCCCCGGCAACGTTCAGGGCCCATATGAAAATGCTGGCCGATAGCGGCTACCACCCCATTTTGCCCGACGAACTGTACAACTACCTCAGCACCGGCGCCCCCCTGCCCGCCAAACCCATCATGCTCTCCTTCGACGATACCGACGGCGACCAATGGGATGTGGCCCGGCCCGAGCTAATGAAACATGGCTTTAAAGGCGTTTATTTTATAACCACTACGGATATAGAAAAAAACAAACACTACATGGACGCCAAAAAGATAAAACAACTATCGGACGAGGGGAACGTCATCGCCTGCCACACGCAGGACCATACCAATTTTAGGCATTACAAGGGCAACGACTGGTACACCCAAATTGATAAGCCCACTAAAAGGCTGGAAAAAATTACCGGTAAAGAAATCAAATATTTTGCCTTCCCCTTTGGCGAATGGAACGCCGCCGGTTTGCCCGAGCTGCACAAGCGGGGCTTCAAAGCTGCCTTCCAACTCACCTCGCCCCGGGATAATAACGACCCCATCATGACTATCCGCCGCCTGCTGGGCTGCGGCTACTGGAGCGCAACCACGCTGGATTATAATATAAAGCACGACTTTGGGAAAGTGGGTAAGAAAGTGGTGTTGGCGAAAGGGAAATAGGATGTATTGGTGCTGAAAAATATAGGATGATGTACGGGTAGCTTCGAAGTTTTATTTCTTCTTAGCACTTAATATTTGCCCCGCTCAATTGCCGCGGGGGCTGTTACTTTTGGCTTGATCCAAAAGTAACCAAAAGATCAAGACAGAAAAAAGCTTCCGCGCTACAGGCAAAACACCCTGGCCCGCTTTTCTGTCAGGCCCTTACCCGCCTTAACCATTTTGTCATTGCTTCGCTTTTATGTTTTATATTTTTACGGATACTTTTATGGGTACCGTCAGCAGATAGGCTTCGGGCAAAAGCCGAAAACGTTGCAGGCCTGTGCGCCGGGCAGGGCATAGGAAGTTTTTGCATTACAGGGTATAAAAGCGGAAAGGATAGTCCGGCAAAAAAATTCCAGCCCGCAACGTTTTCGGCTTTGTGCGTTAAAGGCCCTGTGCGCAAAGAAGCATTTCTGCTGACTTGATTTTTGGTTACTTTGTATCAAGACAAAGTAACAGCCCCCGCGGCAATTGAGCGGGGTGAACATTAAGTTAATCCCCATAAACTATATTTCGAAGCAACCCGCAGAGCCCCCGCGGCAATTGAGCAGGATGAACGCTAAGTTAATCCCCATAAACTATATTTCGAAGCAACCCGCAGAGCCCCCGCGGCAATTGAGCGGGGTGAACATTAAGTAATCCCCATAAACTATATTTCGAAGCTACCCGCAGAGCCCCCGCGGCAATTGAGCGGGGTGAACATTAAGTTAACCTCACAAACTCCATTCCGAAGCTACCCGCCCCCAAAGGCACAACCGTACCGCCCCCCACCATTAAATTAAAACAAATCCCCCCGCCATTCTCTTTTAGTGGCATGATAACAGTAATCGGTATTTTTCCCGACCCTCAAATAGCCGAACAGGCCACATCCTACTTGCTGGGCAACCTGTTTAAGGCAGAAAACGTTGACACCCATACCGGCGGCGACCCGGCACGCATCAACGATTTTTTTAACCACCTGTTTGATAACCCGCCCGAAGCCGCTGCCCATGCCGCCCTCGCCCAAAACGCGACCATCGTAACCGTGCATGCCCTCGACGCCCGCGAGCCGCAGGAAGCAGCCGACGTGTTCAATAATTACGGCGCGCTGGATGTGGGCATCCCCGGCAGCGGCGACCCGCTGAACCGGATTGTAGAAAAAGCAGTGAACCATACGGTGAGGTTGCGGGGGGAATAAGGTAAACCAATACCAGTATTATAGTACAATTTTGCGTTCCTGTGCACACTGAAACACAAGGAACAGGGTGGAACAGTAAATAGCAGTGCCAAAGAGCTAAAAAGTTCGTTTCTGCGCTGTTAATACACTTTTTATCATGTTTGCTACCCTAAAAAACGCGAAAAGTGCTGACAAATTAGTGTCAGCACTTTTGTGAAAAAAATTACTTATGCGCTGTTATGCCCGCCACAGGCTGCTTTAAAACAAGAAAATCCGTACGCCATGCGCCGGGCTGGTTTTGGAAGGGAAAAATTAAATTACAGGAAGCCTTTTTGTTATGATGCCGTTGCCCCGGCTGGTAGAAGCCGTGGCCCGCGCTGGAACCCTGTCCTGATGAAGATCAGGGTCATACGCCTGCAGGCCTTAGGCGCGGCGCCTGCACTGAGGCCCTCGAAGTGGCCGGTATCCGTTGCTATCGCTAACGGGGGGGGACATAATTGCAGTTGCATATCACATGGCTACCTAAACGCGGCGCACTAGTACCCCGACCGCTTTAACCCACCGCTGCATACTAGCGCGAGAGGAGAGTTCGAGTGCTCAGCCACTTTGGGCTGACGCGGCGCGCGCCAAGCTGGAGAACCTTGGAAACAGTTTATAAAAATTAAACATAGCTAACTTTAGTTTTGTGAACAATAAAGCGTGGAAAATTCGCTTTTTATACGTTATATTTGTTATATGAGGAATAATTTTTTTGAAAGCAAAGACTACAATAAACCAGTATTTGAATCGGAAAACTTTTTAGTTATTCCGACTCTTGGTTCGTTGATTGAAGGATGGCTTTTAATCGTACCGAGAAAATTCCATCTTAACTTCAGTCAGTTATCACTTACGAACTTTGCTGAATTGGAAAGAGTAATTGGCCATCTTGCCCAACGCTTTTTACCGATATTTAACAAGGATCAATTTGTGGTGTTTGAACATGGGCCAACTTTAGAGAATTCTGTTGCCGGATGCGGCGTTGATTATGCCCATTTACACTGGGTACCTACTGATTTTGATCTATTGGCCGGGGTAGATAATTTTTTAAATCTTGATTATGCTTGGCGGAATATAGATGAAATAAAGGATGTTAAATTCTATAACGTCAATGATGACGATTATTTATATCTAAGAAACCAGGAAGGAAAACACTTTATGACATGTCAGGAAAATATTCCTAGTCAGACGTTTAGAAAAGTGATCGCAAATTATTTAGGTATTCCCAATAGCTATGATTGGAAATTAAACCCGATGGCGGAAAATATTGGATCTGCTTATACCAAATTAAATTTTCATGAGTAATAATGAGTGAAGACGAAGAGAACAGAATTCCGCCTGAGCAACCCCCAATAAAGCCAACTGTTTCTTTTGCTCCTGCGGATCCGACTGATGGGCGTAAGGCAGGCTCTTGGCGCACTCGTTATGATACCGAAGCCCTCCCTTATATTTGGCGAGAGGCGCGTTACGTCGGATTTCTGATACTCATAATTCCCGTTCTTCTTATAGTAATTCATCAAGACTTTTTCAATCAGATTAGTATCCCCCATGTGATCAAAAAATACTCTTATGCGTGGATTGGCGGATGCTTGGGAGGCACATTATTTAGCACTAAATGGCTGTATCATTCTGTAGCCCGTAATGTGTGGAACCAAGATAGATTTCTATGGCGGGTATTTACGCCGCACATTAGCGGTGCGCTGGCTTTTTCCTTTATCTTGTTAATGTCTTCAGGAATTATCAATTTGTTTTCTCCGGTGGCGATGGAGAAAAGCAGCGCAGTATTTGGCGTAAGTTTTCTAATCGGTTATTTTTCTGATTCCGCTGTGGCAAAATTGACGGAAATCGCCAATACACTCTTTGGGGCTACGCAAAAAGAGCCTGGTAAAAAACCTGAGAATCCGCCTATCGAAAAGGTATGATCGGAAAATATCTATTAAACAGTCAAAGTGAGTATCAGGAAAATCTGGTGGGGAAAAAGGTTATCAATCTGATTCCTTACACCATTTTCACTCCGGAATTCATCGTTCTCTCCACAGAATTCTATGTCAACTGGCAGCTTGATCCTGATAATTTTGTCGCCAACAATAATGAAACAATTACAGCCATAGCTTTATATTTTCAACGTAGAGATCACGAAAGGATTATTCTAAGATCCAGTTGTGTAAAGGAAAATATCGTTGATAGAGGAAAGTATTATAGTGAATCTTGTAAACCGAATGTAGCTGAAATTAGAAAAGCACTCCAAACAATATACAAGGACTTTCAGGTTCAAAAAGATGATTCGACCCTTGAATTAGCTATATTGATACAGGTTTTTCACAGGCCAAAATCTAAGGGGCATCTTTCAAATGAACGTCGTGTAAACGCCTCAAAATTCGTTTGGTTATTAGAGGAAGAATTCCAGAATGGAGATCCAAACAAATCAACCCCTTTTTTACTAAAGGACGAACCTGCAGTTCTTGATCTATCACTCCAAAATAGTTTAAATTATCCGACAGCAGTCAAAAATCTGAAAAAATTTGCCACATTTTTTAGTCAATTACCTGAAGTATACCATATTGAATGGCTTTGGGATGGAGGAAAACTGTGGCTTGTACAGGTTGATCATGAAGCAACTGATAGCTTTCTCGGAACAAAACCGGGTACAGAATGGAAGGTTAAAAAGACTTCAGTTAGCAAAGAGCAAATAGTAGATCTTGAGGTCTTTGAAACAGTGGATAGTACTGTCAATCATTGGCGAAAAATTGAATGTGTCAAAACATTTATAGCTTGTCGGCTTCCTTACTGGCCAATCTACATTTTGGAAAACGAAGCGGTTATTGAAGGTCTGGCAAAAGAGGAAACCGAATTAAGTCTTATTACAGATCTGAAAAAAATACTTTCTGTTCCCATCGTTATTAGAACAGAAACAATAAACCAGGGCTATTTATCTCCAAGGACAGATACGATTTTCACCCACCAAGAGGCCCTTAAATTCTTACTTGAAACAACCAAGACGTTTATTGATTTGGGCTATCAACCAGGTCAGTTTTGCTTTTTAGTTCATCAATTTATCCCGTCAACAGCAGGCGCGCTCTCATTTACAAAACCCAACACGCATATTGTCAGAATCGATTCGACGTGGGGAATTGTAGAGGGACTTTATTATCATCCTTATGATTCTTTTGAATATAATAAAAACGATACAAATGTCTTAAAAAAGATAAGGTGCAAAAGCAATTATATTGATGTTAATAGCGAGGGCATGTGGTACCTGAAAAGAGCTGGCATCAATTACGATTGGACTCCGTCATTGACAGATGAACAGGTACGAACGATAGCAAACTATACGCAGATCATTGCTAAACATTTGCATAACCCTGTCAACGTAATGTTTTTCGTCAACAAAAGCAACAACTATCCAGAGATTCTACCTTGGTTTTATACCAAAGACGAGATTTCCGATATAGGAACCATATATAATAATTTTTTATCGGTCAAAAATAAGGTTGTCATCAAATCGCAGGAAGATTTTAAAAAATTAAAAAACTCCACGGAAAGCGTTAAAAAGAAAAATTTATTTATCGACTTGAATATTAAGCTTTTTCGAAACATGGCGTTCATCGATGAAGTTGCTACTTACGCCAAAGAGCACGACTATACAGTTGATATCAAAGGCAGCATGCTTTCACATCCCTATTACATTTTTCATTCAAAAGGTGTTAATATCCGCTGCATCGACCCTTTTCAATCGGACTACGATATTAAAAAATTTTATAAACTTGTGAGGGATAAAATACCCGCGATGATTAGCGAAAATGATGAGATTGTCAAAATTAGACGAGTATCACCCGAGGAACTTTTGCCTTTATTAAAAAGCAAAGCGGTTGAAGAGGCTAACGAGTTTTATTGGGCACGTACAAACGAAGATAATATTGAGGAGATGTCCGATGTGCTGGAGGTTTTACGCGGTGCGTGTAAGTTATATAATCTGACGCTTAGCGACTTGGAAGACATTGCAAATAAAAAACGGGATAAGAGAGGGGGCTTCGAAGACGGAGTTGTATTGGTCGCCACAAAAGAACAATCAGCAATAAAACTGACGCCGGAAATAACTGATTTATTTTCGGAGGAGGATAAAGAACTTGATGTGAAAAGTGAACCTGTCGTCCAATTATTTAAGAAAGGAGAGATAGATAACTTAAAATCCTTGACCGAAGTAAATCGTATTTTATTGCCGTATATTAATAATTTGGCTTCCAAAACAAATAGCTTTAGGTACTTTTTAAAAGATGAAAAATACAATTCAATTACATTTGAATATGACCCCAAAAACATCATCATTACGCTGGAAGTGTTAACCAGCGATTTAAAAGACCCCTCCCAACTAAATTTATTTGTAGGCCCTACAGAGCAAAGCTAATTTAGATGTTACACTCTTAACAAGTAAGTGTCCAAGCAAAGAGCGATGGATAAGTTACTGCTTTGGAAAACAACTATAAGCGTTATGACATATCAAAGAACTTAATGCCGCAGTTCTAAAATATCTGACACCGTCCAATCTATTCTAACTGTCTTATTTATAGATAGATATGCAAATCAATAAGCGTAAAGAATATTAACATTTGCATGTTTATTAACATGTGCTTAATTGCCTGATAATCAGCAGCAAACTTTATTGACTAACTTTTACCAATCTTTTATTGTGGATAATTTAAGCCGACTTAACGAGAAATTCTCGTAGAAATATAATTATCCACATCCAGTGTTAAGAAACTACGTATTAAACTATTACAACGCTTCGTATATTTACACTAATGAAAAAGGAGCCGCAACGCCCCTTTCATTATAACTGAAAATCAGTCCAGCAAGACTGGTAGACGTACAGACTAAACATACAACAGCAAATTGTATGGTTCATCTGGACCCCGAGGTTCGTAGCTTCGGGGTTTTTTATTATACCAAAAATAAAACCTATTCTTCGCATACACAATAGATGTTGATAATGTTATTGGTGACACGCCCTGTCATGCAATGTTATTGGATTCTTTTGTGGCACTGCTGGTCCTATAGTGAGGTGGCTACGGACGAATATGCCTGTAGTTAGAAGCTACGTGCCTTCACCGCTTCCCCCAAATTCCCCCGCTTCCGCAAGCGTTCCGCTTGTGGCCTGCGTTTAGGTAGCCCACTCGCTATGTAGTAACAACCTCGGGTTAGCGATTGCCGCGGATACCGGCCTTCGCGCCTAACGCCCGCAGGCGTATGAGCAGAAAGCGCGGCCACGCTTCTACCAGCGGGCAACCCCCAATTCATTTTAACAATTTCACTACCTTTAACCCAACAGTAACAAAAGCAATTCTAAAATTCCCCATGCCGGCACCCGTTTCCTCCTCATTCAGCGTCAACTATTATATCCGGGCTTTTTTAGGGGTGGCTGTTTTGCTTGCCGCGACCGGATATATGCTATACGATTGTATTTCGGGCGGTTTTAAACAGGAAGGGGGTTTTGCTTCCAATTCGCTTTTATGCGCCGGGGTTGGGCTTTTTTATTTTATGTTTTCAAAATCATGGCTGCGCATTACAGTAGCTGACGAGGGGATTACGGTGTTCCGTGTTTTTAAAAAACCGTTCATTATCCAGTGGGCCGATATCAATACTATTAACACGTATAGGGCGCGCAATTCGGGCGCTAACCCGACCTGGGGGGGCTTCACCACAAATTTTGTAATAAAATTCAACCACAACCAAACCATTAGCTTTAACGAAGCCTGGTACGACAACTACGACAAGCTAACCATGGCCATTTACCTCCACAAATTTGGCCCCGGCCATGGCAGGGAGCGGTATTTGGCGCGGCATTAAAATAAAAAGTGTTCCAGCTTTACGGATGAAGTCTGCGAAAAAAACGCCTTTTATGGTTAATTAATTGCTTGTCAACGTATTTCATGATGTTAAATATGCAAAACTTGGAAGTGTTGATTATCAACATATTACAAATATTAAAAAAATAAAATGATTGATAATGAGCGCGTTCCATAGCGTTCGGGGTGTTCCGCGTGGGAAAATGGAACGCTTTGCAGGGCGGGTGAGGGCTGCGGTTACCGGGCATGGGGCTGTAAGGTCCCAACATCATGAAGTTTCATTGATTGTCCTACGTAGAGGTTGCTTCGTTCCTCGCAATGACGGTGGGTGAGTGAGCATGGCGGCGAACCCACCCCTGCCACGACACCAATCCATCGCGCCCCCTCCAGGGAGGGGAACTAAGCGCACCAAACCATTTAGTTTTTCTACTGAGCATGGCGGCGAACCCACCCCTGCCACAACACAGATCCATCGCGCCCCCTCCAGGGAGGGGAACTGCCTGTCCCGAATTTATTTCGGGAAGCGCACCAAACCATTTAATTCCGAAATCGAACATCCGAATTCCGAAATCCGCCAAAATCATTTTACATCCGGTTAACACTATTCCCATAAATTGCTGTTAAACTTGTATAATTAATCAGCAGGGCAAAAAACAACCAATTAGTTGCAGCTGGTTAGTGTCGACTTAAACAGCATTAATGAAAATTGGAATAGTTTGTTATCCAACCTTTGGCGGAAGCGGGGTTGTTGCCACCGAGTTGGGTAAGGCCCTTGCCGACCGCGGTCACCAGGTGCATTTTGTTACCTATAACCAGCCCGCCCGGCTCGACCTTTTCTCTGAAAATCTTTTTTATCACGAAGTATCTGTATCAAACTACCCGCTTTTTGATTTTCCGCCCTATGAGCTGGCCCTGGCAAGCAGGCTGGTTGATGTGGTAAGGTTCGAAAAGCTGGATATATTGCACGTACACTATGCCATCCCGCATGCATCAGCAGCGTTTATGGCCAAGCAAATATTAATGACCTATGGTATCTACATACCGGTGGTTACTACCCTGCATGGTACTGATATTACGCTGGTGGGTAAAGACCGTACATTTAAACCGGTGGTTACCTTCTCTATCAACAAATCAGACGGGGTAACAGCGGTGTCTGAACATTTGCGGAATGATACCTTTAGCTTTTTTGAAATAGAAAACGATATCAGGGTAATCCCCAACTTTATCGATCTAAACCGCTTTAACCTGAAAGCCAAGGATCATTTTAAAAAGGCAATAGCACCATCAGGCGAAAAAATTATTGTGCATACATCCAATTTCCGCAAGGTAAAGCGCACCCAGGATGTTGTGAAGATCTTTGCCAAAATAGTAAAGAAAATTCCGGCCAAACTGCTAATGGTGGGCGACGGTGTTGAGCGTTCATACTGCGAACAAATGTGCCGCGACCTGGACGTATGGAACGATGTACGCTTTTTAGGTAAACAAGATGCCGTGGAAGAAATCCTGTCAGTGTCTGACCTGTTTTTAATGCCATCAGAGTCTGAAAGCTTCGGCTTGGCAGCCTTAGAGGCCATGGCCTGCAAAGTGCCTGTAGTAAGCTCAAATGCCGGTGGTTTGCCCGAATTAAACATAGATGGCGAAACAGGCTTTCTAAGAGATGTAGGCGACGTAGACGGTATGGCCGAAAGATCCATTTATATTTTAGAAGACGAAGAACGCCTAACAACTTTTAAAGAAAATGCCCTGGCACGGGCCAAATTGTTTGATTTGGCTAATATACTGCCTGTGTATGAGAATTACTATTTAGAGGTGTTGGAAAAGGTAAAGGAGAAAGCTTAAATCGCTTAAAATTATTCGCTACAATATTGCGGCGGCCATTACTTTGGCAGGGTTTATGCTTGTGCATGGGAAAGATACTACATACTCATGAAAAAATTAGTTCAATTATCATTAACAGTTTTAGCCCTTACCTTTATTATTTCGGCATGCTCAAGTTCAAAAAACGCAGTTACAGGCGCAAGCAACGTGTCGCGCGGTAAATTTACCGGCACCTGGACCATCAGTAGCGTTAATTACGAGGGCATTGTACAGCAAGCAGTTCAAAACGTATTTGACCAGGCGCCGCCACAAGCTTTTGTGGGCAGTACCTGGAAACTGACCAATAGCGGCAATGGTACATATACTTTACAGGACGGTACTTCGCAAACAATATTCTGGTCGGTAAATAACAGCGCAGGCAGCGACCAATTATTCCAGTTCAAAAAACTTTTTGAAGGCGACAAAGCCCAAAAAGTAACGCAAGGCTACCAATTAGTAGTTGCAGCCAACGATGGCACTACGATGACTTTAAAATCGCCGGTAGCATTGGGCAATAAAACAGCTTATGTTGTTTATACGTTCGCAAAGACGCAGTAAGAAATCAAAAGCATATAAAGCAAAAAGCCGGAGATTATTCCTAATCTCCGGCTTTCTTATTTCAACCGCCTGCGTTATTCTGCCGGCGTAAATTTCAAACAAACCGGGTTACCAATTTCAAGCCTGCCTTGTAACAAGTTTAACTTGCCGGTTTCCTTATTTATTTTGTAGACGAAAATGCTGTCGCTGTCCTGGTTAGCTACAACCAAAAAGTTGCCGTTCGGGTCGATGGCAAAATCGCGCGGGTTTTTTCCAAAGGTCGAAATCTGGTCTACCTGGCTAAGTTCGCCGGTTTCTTCATTTATTGCAAAGGCTGTTATGGTATTAGTCTCCAGCCTGTTTGAAGCATACAGAAATTTACCATCAGGTGAAATATGCACAGCTGCTCCGGCGGTTTTACCTTTAAAGCCCGGCATTAAAAACGATATTGTTTGTTTTTCTTTCAGTTTACCGCCGTCGTAATCAAACACATGTATGTTCGAACCCATTTCGGTTAACAGGTAAACCCGCTTTTTATCATTCGAAAAAACAAGATGACGTGGTCCGTCACCGGGTGTTACACTAACAAACGGTGGTTTTGCATCAGTTAGAGGGCTTTCCTTGCCCGGGCGATAACGGGTTACATGCAGTTTATCAGTACCTAAATCGGTATAAAGCAAATATTTTTCATCTGGCGATAGCACTGCGGTATGTACGTGGGCTGATTCCTGGCGCTCTTTATTTACGCCATGCCCGTCATCGTGCATGGATTGTATGCCATTGGCTAATGAGCCGTCTTTATTAATTGGCAATACCGCAATGGTGCCGCTGCTGTAATTGGCTATAAATGCATTTTTCTGGTCCTTATCAACCGAAATATAACACGGATCGGCGCCCAGCGACGATTGCTTGTTTATAAACTCCAGTTTACCCAGCCTTGCATTAAATTTAAAAGCGCTTACTTCGCCTTGTTTACCGTCTTCGTTTACTGCGTAAACAAATTTGTTATCGTTTGTAACGGTAAGATATGATGGATTGCTTACGCCGTCAATTTCATTTAAATATTCAAGCCGGCCTTTCTCGGCATAAAAGCGGTACACGTAAATGCCTTTGCTTTTGCCCTTGGTGTAAGTGCCTATCAGCAAATCAAAAGTTGTTGGCGGCCCTTTCTTTTTTTGAGCATAAATAAGCACCGGGCACAGCAGCGCAATCAGTATCAGGAATTTTCTCATCGTTTGGAAATGAATTGGTAATTAGACTGCAAGATAGTGATTAGAGTTTAGAGGCTGGAGATTAGCGGTTAGTTTTTTTCCACCGGCCGTTCGGCTACAGCATTCATTATTCCCTTAAGTGTTTGATAGCAGAAAACCATTCAGCAGCATTTTCCGTAAAATGGAAAAATACGCGTTCTTGAAAACAGTAGTAAAACTAAAATACATTCATTTTTGCCCTTCGTGCGGCGATGATTTCAATTGTAAAAAGCACAGAGGCTGGTTCGTTAAGTTCTTCCTCTTCTTTCTCGACATACGGAAGTATTACTGCACTTTTTGCCGTAAGACTTATATCGTACAAAAAAAGTTCACCTGGTGAAAATAGGCACCACCTGTTAAAATACACCCAGTTCGCTTTTGTCCTTATCACCGTAACCCCACTCTTCGCCCTCACCAAGTTCGGGGTAGGCGTGCGTAGTATCAGTCAATACAAAATACACCGTAGCTATTAAAAACACCGGCGACACCAGGAACATGTAGGCCAGCAGGGTAACATAGTAGCCTGTGGCAAAAACAATTACATAAGCAACCAGGTAAATAGTTAGCATGCTAACTGCAGCTTTTGCATTCATGATAAATAATTTACCACGAATAACAAATCGATAACAGGTTATGTTTGAGCGTAGTTTACAATTTCTTTTTATGTTCGATATTAGGCAGAAACGCCGTAAAAATACCTATCAGCGGTAAAAACGCGCATATTTTAAACACATACTCAATGCTGGTCATATCAGCAACTTTACCCAATACAGCTGAGCCAAGTCCGCCCATGCCAAAGGCAAGTCCAAAAAATAACCCTGCTATTAAACCTACTTTACCCGGCACCAGATCGGTAGCATAAACCAATATGGCCGAGAAAGCCGACGACAGTATTAAGCCGATTACCACAGACAACACAGCTGTCCAGAATAACGGCACATAAGGCAGCAGCATGGTAAAAGGCGCCACACCCAGGATGGAAATCCAAATGATGTACTTGCGGCCAAAACGGTCGCCCAGCGGACCGCCGATAACAGTGCCGGCCGCCACCGCACCCAAAAACAGGAACAGGTAAACCTGCGAGTGTTGTATAGTTAAATGAAACTTATGGATAAGGAAAAAAGTGTAATAACTGGTGATGCTGCTCAGGTAAAAAAACTTTGAAAATATTAGCACCAATAGTACTGCCAGTGAAAACATTACCCGTTTGCGCGACAGGTTGTGGTTATGATATTCGCTGTGCACGGTTTTGTTTTTTGCGTTGTATGCCAGGCGGTCGCGGTACCATTTGCCAATTTGCAGCAATACTAATATCCCAACAAACGCAGCTATGCAAAACCATATTACATTAAACTGCCCGTAAGGCGCAATTATAATAGCCGCCAGCAAAGGGCCAATAGCACTGCCTGCATTACCTCCCAGTTGAAAAATGGATTGCGCCAGCCCCTTCCTGCCGCCAGAAGCCAAATGTGCTACCCGTGACGATTCAGGGTGAAATATGGACGAGCCCAGGCCGATAAAACCGACCGCTACCAAAATAGTATAGTAGCTTGATGCCATAGATGCAATTAATAAGCCCGTAAGGGTAAGCCCCATGCCTACCGGCAATGAGAATGGCCTTGGCTTACGGTCGGTATAAAAGCCAACAAAAGGCTGTAAGATAGAAGCGACAATTTGATAGGTAAACGCTATTAACCCTACCTGTGCAAAGGTTAAATGAAATTCTCCCTTAATTAATGGATAAATTGAGGGGATAACCGATTGCAGCATATCATTAATGAGGTGCGCAAAACTGATGGTAAACAGGATGGGGAATACTGTTTGTTGGGCAAGTTGTTTAGTGTCGGCGGTAAGCGGCAAAGGTGATTCGGTTTCCATGCGAATTTATTTGCGGCGAATATACCTGTTAATTAAGGAAATGAAATTTCATCGCGTGGGATAAAAAATCCTTTTATGCAATTCATATTGCGAATACATACCTGGATATGGCTCTTTTCCAAAATTCCTGCACCTGCGAATGCAGGGCCCCCTTCGGTAAAAACGCCGCGGGTTGAGTCGAATATTTTTGTGGTACTGAAATCGTTATCGGCTATTTCCTTGTTATAAAGCTTAATAGTTCTGTTGTGCATATATTCAATAACCGCACAATCTAAAATCCTTAGTAATTTATCATGATGTCTGTCTCCGGTAGCGTCAATATTTTGTGGAAGATTTTTACCAGCTATTTCATACCCTTCCTTCATCATTTCATGGTATTGCTTTATAAGCCGTAAATATTTAGAATCTAAAAAATCGCAACAGTGGCCAAGCTGCAATATAGCTCCGAGAACGGCTGGGTTTTTAATTTTTCCGCCTGTCGCCTTTTGCTCTGCCCATTCCATCGCACGCGTATAGTTGTTTTCCCAAAAGTACATCCCATGGCCTAACCAATCGTGCGGTTCTCTGCTTATTTCAATATTGTTGGGATTGTTTATCAGATGGTCACGTACACTTAAATCGCAACCGTGAAAACCAATAATACTATTGGGCCGGATATCATACATAGTAAGGCAGGTTCAATACTGTTATTTCTGTTCTAAAATGGCATAAGGTTTAGTAAACTTTCCTTTTTTTGTTAAGATACCCGCATCATGAAGGGATGCGATTGCCTCTTTTTTGGTCATTTTTTTAACCTCTTCAAGCTGCATTTTAGCTATATCCATTAGCTTTTCAAAATCCTTGTCGCTCATTTTGTAAGTATTATATTACAAATGTAATAATTCCATCGAAGAAATATTGAAGTGTAATCTTCAATTTTATAAGCTCATACCTATTGTTCGGTGGTTTTTTTCAAAACCGGCTTACCATTTACCGAATCTTTTGAGGCTTTGTTGCCGGGTAGTTTTACCGGAGCACCCTTAAGCAGGCTGTCTTTCGCCGATTTTATCGCCGGCGATTTTTGAATCATCTTATTCACACTATCGGCAACGGCTTTTACCCCCGGCAATTTTGAGGGTAGTTTATTTAAACTATCCTTGGCGGCCTTAACACCCGGCAGTTTCTGCAGCGACTTAGCTGTAGTATCTTTAACTGCTTTTCCATCCGGCAATTTTTTATCTCCCGCTTTGCCAGCCTTTGCTTTTTCCTTTGCAGCTTTCGCTTCAGCCTTTTTGGTGTACGAAGGAATAATCGACTCCTTCGAGATGGGCCGTTCTTTTGGCTTCCATATAAAGCCTTTTAGTATTTTATCATCATCCACAACTTTAGCAATAGGCGTGTATTTATGCTCCGGTTTTAAATAAAACCCTATACGGGTTGCCTGGTTGTTCTCAAAATCAACACTTATGCGGGTGCTTAATGACCGCTCCATACCGGTTACTTTTGTGCTCCCGCTGTCGCGTGCAAAATAAATACTTTCAGCATTGCCATCAATAAACATCTGGTGCAGCTTATCATCCTTAAAATAGCCGCGCATTTTTTTGCCGCCCGTTTGGTTAAAATGTACGGAGTCATCCTTCTCAATATTCACAATAAAGGCATGCGGGAACATCGTCATGTTGTCCATCTTTTTATGCTTCATCTGCATATACACCGTGTCACCGGTTAGTTGCGAGCCCTGGGTCCATATAATCGGGTTCACATAACAGCGAATGGTGGAATCGGCATTGCTGTAGAACATCGAGTCCGCTTTGGCTTGCAGATCCGATTTAAACATTTTAAAGTGATGGTGGCCTATTACAATACGTATACGCGCAGTATCAAGCGGTTCAAGCTTCTTCGCCATGGTAACCGAGTCGTCAAACTTCTTTTTTCGAAGGCTATCGGCCAAAAGTTGTCTTTTGCTTGGTGCGGGCGGCGCCTTTTTTACCACTGGTTTGGGCTTGCCAAAAAAATCGCGATGGTGAAAAGTAGTATCCAATGGCACGCCTGCCGGCACAGCTGTTAAAAATTTCGATTCCGGCACTTTCTTCTTCGGCTTCGCCGAAGTATCCCTTATATGCGCCAGTCGTTGTTTTTCCTGGTATATCTTTAAGTCCTTATAAGTTAAGATCCGGGTTTCAATCGTATCTGCCGACATATAAACCGAATCGCGTTTAAGGCGGCTCGTATCTTTCTTTACAACAGTAGTAACAGGTTCCTTATCATACACCGGCTGCCCACGCCTCAATGGAGTTATCCCGGGCTTGGTCACCGGTTTTGATTTCCCCGGAATTATTTTGGCCTGCACCGTTTTCAAATTATTGGTTTTTACATTAACCGGCGGCTTTTTTACAACGGAGTCTATCTTTTTACGGATAACATCGGTATCGGCATGCAGCTTTTTAAGTACGGTATCAACTTTCAGCTTGCCATCTTTTATCAAGGCCGGGTTATATTTGCGGGTATTGGCAACAGTGTCTGTCTTCCCGGGCACGGTTTGCTTTATCAGCTTCGCCATGTTAATGGTGCCCTTATTTTTGCCGGGGTTTATCTTAAATACCGAATCGGCTTTCCTAACAGAATCAGCTTTCGCCAGCGAGTCGGTTTTAGTGGTATCTTTTTTTTCCGTAACAATAATTATGTAAGGGTCTTCGGTCATTACCGTTCGCTCTTCATCTTTAAAGTACGTACCTAAATTGCCTTTGATGGTGGTTTTCTGTTCCTTGTCGGTAAACGTTACATGTTTAACTGCCCGGCCATAGCCTTTCAGCTTATCATAAAACAAACTATCGCCTTTTAAGGATTTTGTGCCCGAAGTATAAAGGTTGTTTTTCCCGAAAGCCGCCTGCTCCGTAACCGTATTATATTGCCCGTTTTCCGTGTAAAGCGTGTCCCTGTCCTTTTTAGCGGTATCGCTCTTTTTGGTCTTTGGAGTTTTGTCTTTGCCGAGGCTATAAATATGCGTTGGCCCATAAAAATAGGCAATTTTAGTACCTGTATTATACCGCATTGTATCGGTTTTAACCAGTGCATCGGGTGTAGTGAGCGATACATCATAACGGAAATACGAGTCGCGGGTAAAGGCAAAGTAGTAGCCATTTTTACTTAAAAGCGTATTATCTTTGTTCACCAGCTTGCCCCCATCGGTATAGGTACCAATGCGTGTGGCCGTGTTGTAGGTTAAATGATTAGTAGTAAGCGTGGCGTCTTTATCAACCATTTTTACGTTGTCGGTAAGTATGGCTATTTTCGTGTTACCGTTATAATTCAGCTTGTCCGAAAATATGTGCAGCGTGTCGCCCTGGTTTATTACCACGTTGCCAAAGGCATCGAATGCGTTATCCTGCGGATAAAAGTAGGCACTATCTGAAGTGAGGGTGCTGAAATCCTGCTTAAAAGTTCCCTGGTAAACTTTAATCAAATCTTTGCCGTTGCGCTTCACTCCAAATGTCTCCCGCGATTTTACCAGCGTGACCGACGATTTTTTCTGGCAAAATGCGGTCGCCGAAAAGCACAATAACAGGACGAATAAAACGTATTTCCTCACGCTCGCAAAATTAGTTTTTTGTTGGGGTTTTAAATTAATAATTTTGATGGATGCTGCCGGTTAAAAATTTCACTGATTTTATCGATCAAAATTCACTTTTTGACGGGCAAAGTAAAATACTTGCAGCCGTTAGCGGGGGTATGGACTCTGTTATCATGGTTCATTTACTCAAATCGGCAGGGTATAATTTTGGTATTGCTCATTGTAACTTTCAGCTTAGGGGCGATGAATCAACCGGCGACGAACAATTTTGCCGCCAGCTGGCACAACAACTTGATGTATCCTTTCACTGCACTAGTTTTGATACTTTAACATTTACCGCTGATAACAAAGTATCAACTCAAATGGCTGCCCGTACACTCCGTTACCAATGGTTTGAAAAGGTTAGGAAACAGGCGGGTTATTCAGTTATTGCGCTTGCACACCACCAAAACGATGCAATTGAAACAATATTGTTAAACCTTACCCGCGGTACCGGCATTGCCGGCTTGCATGGCATTTTAGCTAAAAATGGCCTGCTTGTACGGCCCTTATTATTTTTAGGGCGCGATGATATTCACCAACTGATAAGTAACTTACAAATACCGTACCGCGAGGACAGTTCGAATTCATCAACCAAATACGCCCGCAATAAAATACGGCTCGAAGTTATACCGAAGCTAAAGGAACTGAACCCGGGCCTTGAGCGTACTTTTGAAAATAACCTGCAGCATTTCAGGGAACTGGAGATTTTGCTTAACCTGCGGGTGGCAGAATTGCAGCAAAAAGTGGTTATAATTGACGGGGGCGAAAGTCATATTTTTCTAAAGGACATTATTGATTTAGAGCCCAAACGCCTGCTGCTTTTTAACCTGCTGCAGCCCTATGGCTTTAATGAAACCAGCATTGATGACTTAATTTCGGCATTGGGCAAGCACTCCGGCCGGGTTTTTAACTCAGAAAATTTTAAGCTGATATCAGACCGTGAGCGGCTTATTTTAACAAAAAAGGAAGTTGGCCAACAACAGGAAGTGCTGATCAATATACACGACCGGGAGATTAACTATGGCCGTTATAAGCTGAATGTTTTGCATGACGATAGTCCGCTAATCGTAAAAAACAACCCGATGGCTGTTTCAATTGATGCAGGGTTATTAATTTATCCCTTAACTTTGCGGCCGTGGCAGCAAGGCGATTCTTTTGTCCCGTTGGGGATGAAGGGTCGCAAAAAGGTAAGCGATTTTTTTATTGGCGAAAAAGTACCGATACATCAAAAAGAGCAAATACCGCTGCTGATAAACGGCAATGGTGATATTGCCTGGCTGGGCGGTTACCGGCTTGCCGATAATTATAAAGTTACCAAAGACACCAAAAAAGTAGTTATATTCGAATTGATTTCGATTTGAAGGTTTGGCAATTTGAAGATTTGAAAATTAAATTTCATCTTTAAATCGTCTTATCATCAATTCTTCAGATCACTTCATTTTCAAATCAAAATGGACAAACCGGATTTCGTTGAGAAACAATACCTCGGCAGGGAATTTATACCAATAACCATCCGCCTGGTATTGGCTATGTTTTGCTTTGCGGCTTATTTTTTTACCGACGAGCGCGAGCGTAACGGCGGCCTGCTGGCTATTGTAGGCTTCGCCATTATCATCATATCCATCATCATGGGTTTCCTGCTGCATTTCCGCATCCGTGTTGAAAATAAAAGCATCATGCTTGATGGGCTCTGGACCACCCGCCTGGTAAAAATAGATCTGAACAGTATTGTAAAAGTTGAAAGAAAAGAATACAGCAGATATTTATTCAACAACCCTGTTTATAATCTCCATTCAAAAGGTACTATCCGCTTTTATTGCGCAGGCAAAGAAGCCCTTCACCTTACCGACCGCGATGGCCTTATCTATATCATCGGCTCCCAGCATGTAAATGAATTTTTAAGGTCGATTAAGGAAGAGATGAAAAAGTAATTTTTGATTTGAAGGTGTGTTGATTTGATGATTTGAAAATCGCCTTTTATAATCCAAAAATCTTCTGATAAACAAAATGTGCAAACCCCTTTCGAAATTTGCACATCCTGCATTTTTTTCATCCACGCTGGACAAATCTATCTAAAGTTTTATCTCTTCATCTTTCCCTGAAAAGAAGTGGAACTCAGTAATCTGGTAAGCTGGGTTGCTCTTTACCTTTATCCACTGGTTGTATTTTACAAACCATTTTACCTGGCGGTTTATAAAGCCTTTTTTAATGTAAGCCTCGATGTACGGGTGAACGCACAGCGTAATATTTTTTGCGTTTTGCTCAACCAATATGAAGTTAAAATTAGTCTCGATATCATCAAGCAGTAAAATAGTAGGCCTGATGGTGCCGGTTCCGTTACAGGTTGGGCAAACTTCGCTGGTAACAATGTTCATTTCCGGGCGAACGCGCTGGCGGGTAATTTGTACCAAGCCAAACTTGCTCGGCGGCAAAATAGTATGTTTTGCACGGTCGTGTGCCATTTCTCCGCGCAGATAATCAAACAGGTCCTTTCGGTTGTTTGGCTTGTGCATATCGATAAAGTCGATAACCACAATGCCGCCCATATCGCGCAGCCTGAGCTGGCGGGCAATTTCTTTGGCAGCCTCTTTATTTACCTGGAATGCGTTTTCTTCCTGGTTTTCTTTATTGGCTGTGCGGTTTCCGCTGTTTACATCGATAACGTGCAGGGCTTCGGTGTGCTCAATAACCAGGTAGGCGCCGCCCGCAAGGTTTACTGTTTTACCAAAAGCACCTTTTATCTGCTTGTCAATACCGTAGTGCTCAAATATGGGCACACTGTTTTTGTGGAAACGCACAATACTCTCCAGATCCGGCGATATTTCATGAACGTACGACCGCACTTCTTCGAACATGCTGTTGTCGTTCACATAAATATGCTGAAAATCGGGATTTAAAATATCGCGCAAAAGGGTCGAGGTCCGGTCAATTTCGCCAAGCGCTTTTTTTGCGGGCTCGATAGATGGCAGGCGCGTAATGAATGATTCCCACTTTGATATTAAATCAAGCAGGTCCTTTTGCATTTCGGCAACACCTTTACCTTCTGATACGGTACGTATAATTACGCCAAAATGCTTTGGCTTAATACTTTCAACAATTTTACGCAGGCGGGTACGCTCGGTGTTGCTCTTTATCTTTTTCGAGATAGAGATAACTTCCGAAAACGGCACCAATACTACGTATCGTCCGGCAATAGATATATCTGAACTTAAGCGGGGGCCTTTTGTTGAAATGGGCTCCTTAGCTATCTGCACAGGTATAAGCTGACTTTTCGATAATAATTCCGAGATTTTACCCCCTTTATTAATATCCGGATCCAGCTTAAAATTATCTAAAAGCTTTGACTGGTATCCCCCGCTACGTACTTGTTTGGTTAGCTTAAGCAGGCTTTGTACCTGCGGCCCCAAATCAAGGTAATGCAAAAAGGCGTCTTTCTCGTAGCCTACATCAACAAAGGCTGCATTTAGCCCTGGCATAATCTTTTTGATACGGCCAAGGTAAATATCACCAACAGTATAATTGTTGCTGATTTGCTCTTTATGAAGTTCTACAAGCTGTTTGTCCTGTAATAATGCAATAGTAGTCCCGCTGGGGGATGAATCGATAATTAATTCTTTTATCAACTGCTACTCCATTTCTTAAAGCGGTTATACAACCGCACGTTAATTAGTGGGTAAAAAACAACTTTGCCTGTAATACAAACAGGAAAATAAGCATGGGGTAAGTGTTTAGTCCTAAGTCTATAGTCTTAAGTCTAAGGTCTCCACCCAAACTAAAAAGGGCTATCGACTTAGGACTTAAGACTACCGACTAAAAAAACACTGCTTATTTTTTCTTATGTCTGTTTTTTCTCAAACGCTTTTTACGTTTGTGGGTAGCCATTTTGTGTCTTTTACGTTTTTTACCGCTGGGCATAATAATAATTTTTAATGTGTGATTAATTCTTCAATTCTTTTATGTAGTCGTCAATCTTCTGATCAAAAGTTGGATCAGTAACTAATTCCTTACATTTTTGGTAAGCTGCAATAGCTTCCTTTTTTTGTCCTAATTCCTTGTAGCTTTCGGCCATATAAAAATACGGGCCAGCTTCAGGCTGTTGTTCAATTACAGTTTTAAACCTTGCGATAGCTTTATCAAACTGACCGCTTTTCATGGCGAACAAGCCAAGGTTTAAATTTGCATTCCGATTTTTAGGGTCCTGCTTTACCACGTCAAGCAACAGCATTATACCCTGCATCGGCGAGCCGCCGTCAGGGTCGGTAATACCAGAGCTCGTTTGGTTTACATAGGCAATACCTAAGCCGGTTTTGGCATCAAGGTCGGCAGGTTTTAGCTTTACAGCATTTTTATAGTTCGCAATTGCGTTTACTATAAATGTTGGCTGTGCTGCTGTGTCCTGGGCAGTGCGGTAGGCTTCGTTAAAACGGTTGCCGGCATTTAACCAGTCTTCAAACTTGTTTTCCTTTTGGGCAATATCTTGGTAGTAAAAAGCGGCCGGTGCAGGCTGATTTACATCATCCCACAACTTTGCTAGTTTTTTCTGCAGGTTAAGTTTATCAGCGTCAGATGTTGCACTTTTAAGCTGGCCCTCAAGGTCATTTATCTGTGCAGATAACGAGGGGCCAATTAAAATTTTGGCAGCTCCTGATACAACTGATACATCAACCTTGCTAACGGGTTTACTTTGGTTTACAGTGGCACGGGAATGTCCCGGGTCATCTTTAGCCTTAATCAACCCCTTTACAGGCATTAAAAACAAACCGCCCATAATAGCGAAAACTATTACCAGTACAGCTATTTGTTTCTTATGCATTGCCTTAAATTATTTTGTAATCTTGTTGCCGGTCCTAACTTTATCAACAAAGGTCTTTGCTGGTTTAAAGCTTGGTACAAAGTGTTCCGGGATAATGATGGCAGTATTTTTCGAAATGTTACGTGCTGTTTTTTTCGCTCTCTTTTTTACAACAAAACTTCCAAAACCTCTTACGTATACGTTTTCACCGCCCATCATTGAGGATTTTACTACTTTAAAAAACGCCTCAACAGTTTCCTGCACGTCTACTTTTTCTATTCCTGTCTTTGACGAGATTTCAGTTATAATTTCTGCCTTAGTCATATCTGCTTTTTCTTTTATTTATTATACAATTACTTAACTGATTTGGGGTTGCAAAAGTATCTCTTTATTACTAAAGATTGAAATAATTAACATATTTTTTTTATTACATGCTGTAATTCAGTTAAAAGCCTCAAAAATTATCTATAAAATGGTGTTAATTGCTTAGTACTTTTACACCCCATGAATTTTAACCACGAACTGCTAAACTGGTACCTAAATAATAAACGCGATTTGCCCTGGCGCAACACCACCGATGCCTACGTAATTTGGCTATCGGAAATTATTTTACAACAAACCCGGGTTGAACAGGGAATGCCCTATTTTAATCGTTTTTTAGAGAAGTACCCTACAGTTACCAGTTTCGCCGCGGCCAGTGAAGATGATATTTTAAAACTGTGGCAGGGCCTGGGCTATTACTCCCGGGGTCGCAATATGCTTAAAACTGCGCGACTGGTTCAGGAGCAATACGACGGCATTTTCCCGCAACGTTATGACCAGCTTATAAAACTTACGGGTATCGGGGAGTATACGGCCGCGGCTATCTCATCGTTTTCCTCAAACGAGGCGAAGGCAGTTGTCGACGGCAATGTATACCGGTTATTGGCTCGCTACCTTGGTATTGATGAGCCTATAAACAGTACAAAAGGCAAAAAAATATTCCAGGAGGCTGCAAACGATTTACTTAATAGTGAAATGCCCGGCATCCACAACCAGGCAATGATGGAGTTTGGCGCGGTAATTTGTAAACCAAAAAATCCGGCATGTGGCATTTGCCCTGTGCGCACCGGCTGTTATGCTTTTACTCATAATGCAATAAACAGCCTGCCTGTTAAACTAAACAAAGTGAAGGTGCGTGAGCGCTTTTTTAATTATTTTTTGGTCACCGACAGCTACAGCGTGTTGGTAAACAAGCGCGATCAAACTGACATCTGGGCAAATATGTACGATTTGCCATTGATTGAAACCACTGCCTTACTTACACCCGAAGAATTATTTAACGGTGATAAGGTCACAGAATTCTTTGGTGCTAATTTAAAAATCAGCGAAATATCGCCGCTAAAAAAACATGTGCTTACCCATCAGCGACTGTACGTTCGTTTGATAACACTCCAAAACAAGCCCCTGAAATTACAGGAAAATTGGTTTTATACACCCGTCGAAAACCTTCAAAAGTTAGCTATTCCCAAAATCGTATTTATATTTATAAAAAATATTTTTAATTTGTAATATATTTTTTGTTGCTTTACAATATATATGTCAGGCGTAAATAAGGTTATTTTAGTGGGCCACCTGGGGAAAGATCCTGAGGCCCGTACTTTAGAAGGTGGTGTTTCAGTAGTAAGTTTCCCACTTGCTACATCCGAAAGTTTTAATAAAGATGGCCGTAAGATTGAACAGACGGAATGGCACAATATTGTGATGTGGCGCGGTCTTGCTGATGTTGCAGCGAAATTTTTACAAAAAGGAAAGCTTGTTTATATAGAGGGGAAGCTGCGTACCCGTTCGTTCGAGGATAAAGAAGGAATAAAAAAATACACTACCGAGGTAGTTGCCGAAAACTTTACTTTACTCGGGCGGAAGACTGATTTTGAAAATGACGGTGTTGCAAAACCCGCTCCAAAAGATTTAACCGCCACCGCCGGAGACGATAATATAGCTTACTAAACCAATTGCAGATAATTATAGTAAAGCCACACGGGGTTACCGGGTGGCTTTTTTATTCTGGTTCGCTAGAGTTTTCGATTTGTTTTTTAGAAAACTCGATTGTCTGATGTAGCTTTGCCCTTAATAATTTCTCATCCGGTAATTCAGTAAAGTATTCCGCTATTTTGATGCCCGCTTTATCCAATTGTAATAATTCAATCTGTTCTTTATTCCCTTCCGCACAAAGGATTAATCCTAATGGGGTTTCTTCCCCATCTTGCATTTCATTTTTTTCAAGCCATCGCAAATACAATTCCATTTGTGATTTATATGCTGCTTTAAATTTCCCCAACTTTAGTTCTAATGCTATAAGTCGTTTTAGTTTGCGATGATAGAAAAGTAAATCAAGCTTAAAATCCTCACCGTCTATAATCATTCTTTTTTGGCGCTCTACAAAGGTGAAACCTTGGCCTAGTTCAAGGATGAAGCGTTCAAGTTCTTTCAAGATTGCATGTTCTAGGTCTTTCTCACTGTAAGTATTTTTTAATCCCAGGAAGTCCAAAATATAAGGATCTCTGAAAACAAGGTCCGGGGTTAAGTTATCATTGTTACGTAGGTTGCTTAGTTCATCTTTTATTAACTGTTTAGGCCTTTTGCTTATTGCTGTCCGTTCAAATAACATGCTATCTATTTTTTCACGCAGCACGTTTACGCTCCATCTTTCTACCCGGCACATTTCTGCATAAAATTCTCTTTGCAAAGCATCTTTCAATGGTATCAAAGCAATAAAGTGCGACCAACTTAATTGTCGTAGCGCCGATACGACAATCTTTTCATCCGGAAAAACCGTAGCAAATTGCATCATTCGCCTTAAGTTTTTATCGGAAAAACTTGCTCCATATTTATCTCCCAATTGTCGTGACAGCGTTACGACAATTTGTTTTCCATATTCAGCGCGCTTATTTTCAAGAATTTCATTGTTGATAAGCGTCCCAATATTCCAATAAAGCAATGCTAAAGCCGTATTAGCTGTATAAGCAATCCGCAGTTTGCTTTCCTCGATAAGCTGCGAAATATCAGAAAGAAGTTTTATTTCAGGGTTTATTTTTTTGAGTTTTGACATTAGCATTTAACCATCTTTATTTGCATAAAAAAGCAAATAATCTTTCGATTATTTGCTTTGCTTCTTTCCAATCTTAGTCCTATCTACCTCCCGGCGGACAGTGCTCTTTCAAATACTGTGTATAAAGCGTGCGCAGGTGCAATGTTGTTCCCGGCCCTTCATATATCCCGTGTGTGCGGTTAGGATACGACATCAGCTGGAATTGCCTGTTGTATTTTACCAACTCGTTAATCAGCATTTCAGCGTTTTTATAGTGTACGTTATCATCGCCGGTGCCGTGTACGTAA
The DNA here is from genome assembly GCF_025359345.1 of Mucilaginibacter sp. Lineage (GTDB taxonomy): Bacteria > Bacteroidota > Bacteroidia > Sphingobacteriales > Sphingobacteriaceae > Mucilaginibacter. Next base: position 131,985 of record NZ_JANYGQ010000017.1, on the reverse strand, counting down.
AGCAGGTTGCCGCGCAGGTTTTTGGCATAAGTAATAGGCGAACCCTGTATAAACACCTGCCTGCTTGCTTCGTCAATGGGTACACCCATGTAACGTTCCTGGTAAATATTATCATAAGTAAGTTGCCAGCCAACTGCCGCCACAGCTATACCTGTTTTATAAATTTCAGGATGCTGAAACATCAGGTTAAGTGTGCACGAGCCGCCGCCACTCCAGCCCCAAACCGCTACCCGGCTTGAATCGACATAAGGCCATTTCAAAATCTCTTTTGCGCCCATGGCCTGGTCCTGTATGTTAACTATACCAATTTTTTTGTAAATTGATTTGCGCCAATCAGCGCCTTTCGGAGCAGGAGTGCCCCTGTTATCAAGCGAAATATAAATATACCCATCATCAGCCATACTACCCACATACTCGCCGTTTCGGCCCGTGCCGTAACTGTCGGTTACCGTTGCACCTGCCGGTTCGCTGTACACAAAAAATACAACCGGGTATTTTTTGGTTGGGTCAAAATTGGTTGGTTTCACCATCCAGCCATCCATTTCAACGCCATCAACAGTTTTCACCTTAAAAAACTCCGGCTTGTTTTTGGCATCGGTGTTTAATTTAATAGCCGTTCCGTTAATGTGCTTATGGTCGGGCAGGCTTACTACTTCGCTCTGGTATGGCGTGTAAATATTCGAAAACGTATGCAAACCAATTTTTCCGTTCGGCGATATTTCATAGCTATGTGTGCCTGGCTCATCCATAGGCGTTACGCGCTCGGCGTTGCCTCCGCTTAATTTTATACGATAAAGGTATTTTTGGGTAGCGTTATCGGGCGAAGCCATAAAATAGATATAACCGGTTGCCTCATCAATCAGATCAAGCGCCTCTACATCATAATTGCCTTTGGTAATCAGCGTTTCCTTGCCATCACGGTCAATTTTTGATATGTGCCTCCAGCCGTCTTTTTCACTTATCCATAAAAAATCTTTGCCTTTATTTATCCATTCCCAGCCAACTGGATCGCCACCGTTCCAGCGCGCTTTGCCGTCAATCCAGGCCTTGTCTGTTTCTGTGTGAATGGCCCTCGCTGTTCCGTTTGAAATATTCGCAGTGAAAATTTTGCTTTCAGTTTGGGCACGGTTCAGTTGCTCCAATATAATCTCGTTGGGGCTGGTTGTCCATTCCATACGCGGAATATAATGCTGTATGGCATCGCCGGGAATGTTCATCCAGGTAATTTTACCGGTAGTAACGTCAACAACTGCTATTTTACATTCGCTTGGGTTTTCACCCGCTACCGGGTATTCAACCGGCACCACGTATGGATAAATAGAATCGGTAGTATTAAGCATCAAATACTTTTTGGTATTTGCCGCATTTATTTGCCAGTAAGCAATGTTATGGCTATCAGGCGACCAGCGGAAACCATCCCTGCAATCCAATTCTTCTTCGTATGCCCAGTCAAAAGTTCCGTTAATGCGTGTTTGGCTACCGTCGGTGGTTAGCTGTTTAACTGCACCGGTAGCAAGGTCTTCGGTGTAAATATTATGCTCGCTAACATAAGCCGCCTTGGTACCGTCTGGCGACAGTTTGGCAAACATCAGTGATGACTCGGGCCTTGCGGTACCCAATTGTTTTAAAGTTTTTGCAGCAAGGTCGTATACCCAATAATCGCCCCGGGTATTGTAGCGCCAAACCCTTTTGGTATTGGTAAAAATCAGCACCTTTTGCCCGTCATCCGAAAGGTAGAAATTAGCTACTTTAAGCGGACTTTTGCCCTGCGGTGTAAGCATTTCGTTGCTTACCAAAACGGTTTTCTTGGCCGGGTCGCGGGTATCCAATTCTACAATACCGTTAGCCTCTACGGCGCGGTAATACTGGTAGCCGTCGGCGGCCCAATGTGTTCTCCCCCGCTGGGCTTTTACCGCCAGCTGGCATAGCATCAGCGCTAAAAAAAACAGGGGTATCAGTTTTTGTTGATAAGTTTTAATATTCATGTGGTCAGTTTTTAGCTTAATTTTATTTTACGGTAATGCGCCCGTAAATTTTGCGTTAAATTAGTACATTATCAAATGAATCACTAATTGTCACGAATTAATTCGAATTACACGAATTGAAAAAATTGAACTAAGCTGGCGGCGTGAATTCGTGAAATTCGTTCTAATTCGTGATAATACGTGCTTATTATAAATACCTGTGTAATGAAAAAAATATTTGTGAGTGTGGTTGGTCTTTTAAGCTGTGTGATGGTTAGTTATGCACAACGTATCGACAGGAGTAAATTTATTAAAGATAGCCTCGATTTTTATATCAACCGCTCCCTCACCAACTGGCGCATTCCCGGCGCTGCAGTATGTATTGTTAAGGATGGCAAAATTGTGCTGATGAAGGCTTACGGTATTAAAGAGCTTGGCCTGCCTGCCCAGGTTGATATCAATAGCCTGTTTATGATAGGCAGCAACACCAAAGCCTTTACTGCCACCGCACTAGCCATGTTGCAAACCAATAAACAGCTTTCGCTTGACGACAAGGTTAACAAATACCTGCCGCAATTTAAGCTGGAAGGAAAACCCGCCGACCAGGTCCTCATTCGCGACCTGCTGTGCCACAGGCTGGGCTTCCAAACCTTCCAGGGCGATTTTACTTTTTACAACACCAACTTATCCCGGGCCGATATTATACAGCGGCTGGGCATGCTGAAAACCGTTTACCCTTTCCGTACCAAATGGGGTTACACCAATGCAGCATTTTTAACTGCGGGAGAAATTATTCCGGTGGTAACCGGCAAATCATGGGAGGTGTATTTAAAGGAAAACATTTTTGCTCCGCTGGGCATGACCAATACTGTAGCCCTGAGTGCCGATATGCCCAAATCATTAAACCGCACTGTACCACATACCCTGATTGACGGCCGGTTATCGCCCATACCCTATTGCCAGATTGACGGCCTTGCACCAGCCGGCGGAATAAGCTCATCTATAAACGACATGAGCAAATGGGTACTTGCCCTGCTCAGCGATGGCAAGGTAGGCCAAAGGCAGGTAATACCAACCGCCGCCATAAACGCCACCCGCGAGGCACAGGATATTATGGGCCGTGTAAAGCATTTAAATGGCGAAACCAATTATGAGCTGTATGGCCTTGGCTGGATGATACAGGATTATTCGGGCCATCACCTTATTATGCACGATGGCGGAGTAAATGGTTACCTGTCGTCGGTAACACTGGTGCCGCAGGACCACCTCGGTATAGTTATTTTAACCAATACCGACCAGAACAACTTTTTTGAGGCCCTGCGCTGGGAAATAATGGACGCCTATTTTAAAATGCAATACCGCGATTACAGCGATACGTATTTAGCCGAATTTAAAAACGATGCAGCTGTTGAGCAGGTGGCTGATAAAAAACTGCGGGATTCAGTTGCCCTGAATTTAAAACCGGCCTTCCCCCCGTCAAGCTATACCGGCAAATATACTAACGACCTTTATGGCAGCATGACGATAACACAAGGTGAAAACAACGACCTGGAAATTCGCTTCGAACATCACCCTAAAATGTATACTCACCTGCAACCACTGGGAGGTAATCGTTTTTATGCTACCTTCTCCGATCCAACATTGGGTAAGGCGGTGTTCCCGTTTATTGTTAAAAATGGCAGTGTAAAGGGCATAAGAGTTAAGGTTGCCGATTTTGTGGAAAGGGATGCGTATGATTTTACGAAAGCCAACTAATCTCCTGTAAAGTAAACAAGGATAAAAGTAAGAAATAGATTTTCCTTGCCGTTGTGGCACGAAAAAACGCCTATTTCATCAAAAAAAACACATATTTCCTGTTTTTGCGTTTAGGTATAATTGTTTAACCATTATGCCAACGCACAAACCAAGGTTTATACAATCGGTAAAAGGGAAAATAATTATTGCAGCCATACTGGCCTGTTTTGCCCTGTTTTTGGCCTGGAGCACCAGCAAGGGCGCTTTTACCGCTATGCTGGATGCCTTTGAAAATGTATCTGCACCAAACGACAAGCTGCGTTTGGTTAACGACCTGTCGCGCGGTATTGCCCGTATCGACCAGGTACAGCGCGCCCGCTCAATCAACAACCCCGACAAATATTACGGTTTCAACGATTCAAAAAAACTCATTTTAAAAATAGATACGCTGCAAACGCTTTACCCTGTAAAATCGGCACAGGTACGCCGGCTCAACACGCTGAAAAAACTGTTGCACGATCGCGACCGCCTGTTTGTAAACTACCTGAAAGTGCGCGAAGGACTTATCGACAATAAATCGTTTTCGGCGCAGGTTGAAGGGCTGAATGAAATTGTGGCCCAAAGTTCGCAGCAGGCCGACAGTATGGTTACCACCACCGAAAAGAAAACATCAACAACCACCGTTTACCCGGCTTACACCAGCGAAAAGAAAGATAACCGGAGTTTTTTTAACCGCCTGTTCGGCAAAAAGAAGGCAAAGGATACCGACTCATTAAAACAGCCTTTCCAGATAGTAAACGAGGAACTAAAAGTAAAGCACGATACCCTGGCAAAAGCCATACAGGACAGTTTGCTGAAAGGCCTCGGGCAAACCATGCGCGACCTTGAAAAAGTTCAGCAGGAAAAAAGTGCTGCGTTTGTAACCCGGGAGGCAGTATTGATTAAATCAAGTGAAAACATCATCGGCCAGATATTGTCAATTTTGAATAAGGTTGAGATAGAAGTTGTTATACAAACCGCCGAGAACAATATGGCGGCCAAAAATATGGTACAGGGCAGCATTAAGCGCATCAGCTTAATTATGCTGGCGTTTGTGATACTGATTGTTTTACTGGTTTATTTTATTTTGAGGGACATATCGCGTATAAATAAATATCGGAAAGAAGTGGAAAAAGCGCGCGACGAGGCTGAGTACCATGCGCAGGCAAAGCAGCGCTTCCTCTCAAACATGAGCCACGAAATACGCACGCCCCTGCAGTCGATAATCGGCTACGCCGAAATGGTTAAACAGCAAAAGCATCCGCAGCAGAAAGACATTGACGCAATTTATAATTCCAGCGGGCATTTAATGCAGATAGTAAACGAGGTGCTTGATTATAACCGCATCATATCGGGCAAGATCAGTTTTATAAACCAGCCGTTTAACATGCTGACGCTGCTGGATGAAACTGTTACCGTAATGCATTTGCAGGCCGAGAAAAAGGACATTGCACTTACCACCAATTTTGACGAGGCCATTTCGGTTTTTGTAAACGGTGATCCTTTTCGTCTTAAGCAGATACTTTTTAACCTGTTGGGCAATGCTATTAAATTTACCGAGCGGGGTGGCGTAGCTTTAACGGTAAAATGTAAACATGCCGGCAACTACATCGTTTTTCATTTCGATGTTACCGATACCGGTATTGGGCTGGCTGAAGAGGATGTCGACCGGATTTTTAAAGAATTTGAACAGGCTGGAGACGAAAAATTAATGCGCGTGGGTACCGGGCTTGGCTTACCCATAACCAAAGAATTGATAGAAAGCCAGGGCGGCGAAATAACCGTAAAAAGCAAACCGGATAAAGGAAGCAGCTTTAGTTTCGATTTGTCTTTCGAAAAAGCGCAGCAACCGGCAGGCCTTAAAAAACCTGTTACAAACGGGGGCGGAAACAATGATAAGGTTTGGATAATTGATGATGACTCATTCATCCTTGAACTATGTTCAAGGATTTTTGATCATAACCAAATACCTTACCGCTGCTTTAGCTCGCCGCACGAGCTGTTGGCTGCTAAATGGGATGCGGCAGTTAAATACCTGCTGCTCGACATCCGCATGCCCGAAATGAGCGGAATTGAGCTGTGCAGGTTAATGCGTAAACAAGTGCCGAATGATGTGATGATTTATGCCCTGACAGCCCAGGCGCTGCCCGGCGAAAGCGAAACAGTTTTGGATCATGGGTTTAATGGCCTGCTGATGAAACCCTTCAGGGAAAGCGAGCTGGTGGCATTAGTATCTGCGAACAAACATACTGGCCCCGATATACCACAGCTAAACCTCAAAACTATTGAAAAAATGACTTTTGGTGACCCGGAGCAAACCGCTAAAATACTTGCCCAATTTGCCAAAGACAGCCTGCACGATATTAAACAATTAAAGGCTGCGATAACTGCAGAGGATACAGAAAAGCTTTCGCTGATAACCCACAGAATTGCCGGCCGCACCGCACAAGCAGGCTCACGTGAACTGGCCGAGGGCTTCCGCCTTGCTGAAATGGAATTGACCGGAAAGAATGAATTAACACCAGCCCTTACTGAAAATATTTTGGCGCTTGTCGAAAAATTGCACACGCTGGCATTGGCTGCGAGGGAATATGGTGTGAAGGAAACCGTGGTGTAATTAAGGCTACCGATAAGAGCACCTTAACTATCCAGCCTGTATCGCTCAATCTTACTGTATAGCGTCTTCCTGTCTATGTTTAGCAATTTTGCCGCTTTTGATTTGTTGTATTTTACCTGGATAAGCGTTTTTTGAATCAGCTGCTTTTCATTTACCTCATTCTGGGCCTTTAAATCTGAATCACGGTTTTGAAGGATATGGTTTGATACTGAAAACAACATTTCATCAGGCAGGGTATCGGCCCCGGCAATTTCCGACTGGCTTAATAACACCATGCGCTTAATCACATTTTTTAGCTCGCGCAGGTTGCCCGGCCAATCGTATTTATGTAATATTTCTTTGGCATCGGGCGCTATGCTGTTTACGTTACGACCCAGTTCCCTATTTGCCAGTGTTATAAAATGTTTAATAAAAATGTCCAAATCCCCATCTCTAAACCGCAAAGGCGATAGCTGTATCTTAAATTCGTTAATGCGGTGATAAAGATCCTGCCTGAAATCGCCTTCGCTTACGCTGTTTACCAGGTCGTCGTTGGTTGCAGTAATTATCCGCACGTTAACAGGTATTTGTTTATTGCTGCCCAGCGGTTGTATCACCCGCTCCTGTAAGGTGCGCAGCAACTTTACTTGCACATCGTAACTCAAATTACCTACTTCATCCAAAAAAAGCGTACCGCCATCGGCATACTCGAACATACCTTTTTTGTCGGCTATTGCACCTGTAAATGCCCCTTTAATATGGCCAAAAAGTTCGCTGGCCGCTAAATCTTTTGATAACGCCCCGCAATCAATGGCCACAAAGGGCTTTGCCGCGCGTTTACTCTGACTGTGAATGGTACGGGCCACATACTCCTTGCCGGTACCGCTTTCGCCCTGTATCAATACAGCCATATCGGTAGGCGCAACTACATCTATATGCTCATGTAGTTTGTCCGAATCGTGACTGCTGCCTTTTATAAATTCCGGCTGCTCGTTCGATGTAGTTTGGGCTGGTTGCTTTTTCCCATTAAGTGCATTGTGCATTATCATCAGCAACTCATCCGGATTAACAGGCTTGGTAATATAATCAAACGCACCCGACTGAATAGCCTTCACTGCAGTGCGCACATCGTTAAAACTGGTCATGATAATAACCGGCACCACAGAACCCGTTTCGCGCTCTTTAATAAGCACATCGAGGCCGATACCATCGGGCAACCGGTAGTCCAGCAGTAATAAATCAAAGGGGTGTTGTGCAATAAGCTTTAAACCGCCTTTAATATTTGGTGCCGTAAGTATTTCGTGGCCCTGCTTTTGCAAAAACCCTTGCAATAATTGGACGAAAGTTAAATCGTCTTCAACTATCAATATTTTTGCCATAGGTAATATGGGTTGATGTATGGCAAAAATACAAAAGCCCCCGGTATATCGGGGGCTTTTGAGGGATAAAACAATATTAACTGAAATTTACTGAATCATTTTTCCGTCTTTGTCAAATTTTAGCGCCTTTGTTTCGGTACCTTTCTTAACATCAACTTCGTAATACTGAGCGGTGCCTGCGGTTACTGCAAAGGCATCTGTTGGTACCCATGTTTTAAAAACTTCGGTACCAAGCACAGTTTTTATAGGGTCGGGCAGGGCATCTAATTTAATAGGTGTTTTTTTACCGGTATCTGCCTGGCTAACAATCGCAACGTTTTGCACGTTGGTCTTTAAGGTATTTGCTTTTACTGAGGCTAAGCCTACTACTAATACTGCTGCTGATAAAATGAATCTTTTCATAATTACAATTTGTTTTTTAATATGATATGACTCAATAATGCATAATGGTGCCAACGATTAAAATACACACAAAAGACCTAAAAATCAGACAGTTAATAATTTCACACATAAATATGATTGTAGAGTTACTCCCCAACCTGCCGAAAAAAACAGCAATTTTCAATCGTACTTATAATGCAAAACAAAAAACAGCCCGGTTAAAAAACCAGGCTGTCGCGTTTAATTGTGTAATTTTCTATTTGCAGTCCTTTTATATTCTATTGCGATGGCGGGCAAATTTGCATAAAGGTTAAGGCGCTGCTTGCTTCGTACGATTGTATTACACCGGTTGGGCAGGCAACTGCATAGTTGCGATAAGTAAGGTCACGGGCCTTATCGCGGTTTGTCCATGCGGTGTTTACATTTTGCTGTATCCAGCTTAAGTATTGCTGTTGGCCGCCATCGTTAATTAGCATCATTATGTACTGGGCAAATATGGCCTTCAGCACACCCTGCTCGTTAAAATCGCCTTCCGCGGGAAGTATACCGTCAACGCACATATTATTTTTGGTGTAATCGGCTGCTAGTCTTGCATCAGCCAGGTAACTCGCATCATTTGTAATTTTATAAAGCATTACGGCAGCGCCAATAGCTGTGCCCTGGTTGTAAGTATAATTCTCGTAGCCGGGTGGATTGTTACCTATTTTATGGTCGGCCACCTGGCCATTAGTATTAAAGAGATTTGCTTTGGCCCATGCGTAAACCGATTTTGCCTTTGCAAGGTAAGTGGTATCCTTAGTAATTTGATACAGGCGCACCGCTGCAATTACCGTAGGATAATTTATGCAGGCATTTTTACCACTGTGCTGGAAATCCCAAAACATGCCACCGTTAACCGGATCGTACGAGCCATTCCAAACCCTGTTAAAACCCGCGATTGAATTTTGCAGATAGGCAGCGTTGCCGGTTAGCTGATTGGCTCGGGCCATGGCCGTTACCCACCACATCATATCGTCATAAATAAACCAGGTAGTGGTATTGTTCCAGTTATAATTGTCGTACTGGTTTGCCCCGCCGGCGTATATGTCGGTTATCATTTGCATCTGGGCGTCGCTCTTTTTGCGCTCATAAACGTCCATTGCCAAATCCCAGTAGATGGCCTGGGTCCATATCGCGCCAATACCGCTTTTGTCGGTGGCGTTGTAATAAAGTTTGGCGGTAGGGTTATAAAAGTATTTGTTGAATGCGGTATAAGCTGCGTCGGCATCGGCCGGCGTAAAATTTACCGGCTGAACAACCGGCACCGGTTTTAAGGATTGTGGCGCAGGTGGTTGGTACGATTTGCTGCAGCCCAGGCAGGCAAACCCTAAGGCAAGCAAAAAAATGTAAGCGTGGTTTCTCATAGTAAAGGTTTGTTTGTTAATAATTTGGTTTGTGTTTTTATTGGCTTTACAAGAATAGCCGCACCCTATTAAAAAAGGGGTTAACAAAACGATTAACACCCAATTAAATTCATTAACCTTTAGTGATTAATGAATTTAATTGAGCGCACAGGCCTGCGACCTGTGCTGATGAATCGCGCCCCCTTGGGGCTTGGGAGATTGTTTCAAATTAAAGTGACGTGTTTTTTAAAGCAACTCTTGTATTGAACGCAAATCATTAAGCCCTGAAAGGGCGGCATCCGCCAGCGCAGATCGCAGGCCTGCGCTATTTCACTAACCGCCTTATACTAACCACGTGTGCAAACAAAACCGCAGGCACCACAAAACAAGGCAGCCACACAAACGGGAAATAAAGCATCGCAATATTCGGCTGGTCGAACGCAAGTTTTTGGGACGGGAACGGCGCAGATAAAACTGCCGTAACAACAATATTGGCCAATAGCAGTAAACAAATCATGTTCCATCCCAGCATTATCTTTCGCCCGAATACATTTTTAACATAGCCGAAATAATAAATAATAGGTGCTGTTAGTCCGCAAAGGATGTCAAAGTTCCGGCCTTCGAAGGTCATAACTTGTGGTACTGCTTTGTGCAGAAACAACCAGTACAGGGTGAGTTCGACGGGTATCCGCACAACGTGCAGTAACGTAAGAGTTTTAACGTCAAACCCATCGATAAAAGTCCGGCCTTTTCTTGTGAGAAAAAGCATGGCAATAAAAACAACAGGCGGCACAAGGAGTAGCCCAAACCTCGGCGGAGTGCCTTTGGTGATGGTATAAAAACCCATGAGGCCCGCAATAGCCTGCAGTGACAGCCATAGTAGTGCAATTACAATTAGTGGTTTTGAGTTGCTACCGGCCTTGCACAGCAGCAACAACGTAAGTAATGTAGTAAGCACAAAAACAATGCTTATATAAATTGGTAACGTTTCCATTTGCTTCAAATTATTTTGCTAAGCAAAGGAACTGCTTATAAAATGCAGGTATCTTGCCAATTGGCAAGAAATGGGGACTATGCTATTTTTTTGAAAACTCTTTCCGGATACGGCTTAAGGAAGTATCTGTAATTCCCAAATACGATGCGATATTTTTTAATGGCGCATGCTGAAAAATTTCGGGATTGGTTTTTAACAAGTGGGCATAACGTTCTTCGGCGGTTTCAGTGATCATGGTAAGCATGCGGGTTTTTAACGCCGCGAAACCTTTTACCAGTACCCCGCGGCCAAACTCACGAAACTCGGGCAAGGCATGAAAAAGGTTATTCAACTGCTCAAAGTTGATAAACCATCCCTCACAATCGGTAAGCGCCTGTATGTTTTCCTGCGACCGGGTGCGGTTAAAAAATGATGAAATTTCAAATACTATTTGCCCCGGCGAACAAAGGTTGGTAGTTACCTCGTTGCCTTCAGTATCATAGGCAAAGCAACGCAGGTATCCTTTATCTAAAAAAAAGTATTCGTCAGATATTTTACCTGCAACCAGCAGCAACTGGCCCTTGGCGACGGTTTTAAAAGCAAAATGGCCGGCAATTTCATTCCGTATAGCCGGCGAATTGAGGTTTCCCTTTTGAAAAAATTCGAGAAGTCTTTCTTTGCTCATCAATACCGTCTTAGGTATGCGAATATACTTATAAGGCAATAACATTCTTTAAGAAAGGAGGAGGGAATTAATATCCTCAAACAATACCTCGCGTAGTTAAAAAGGCCACATAGATTAATACAAGGCATTTTCCCCAATTTGTTTCCTAACTTAGTAATTCGGCCACGAGCAAATAAATGGAAAACCATCAATACCCAAAACTATATTTTTACCGGCGTATAGTGCAGGCAAAACTCTATATCGACGACCATTACGGCGACAGTATCGATTTAAACAACATCGCCGATGAAGCCTGGTTCTCAAAATTCCATTTCATACGCGCATTTAAAAACACGTATGGTAAAACCCCGCACCAGTATTTAATTTATGTCCGAATTGAAAAAGCGGGCGAGCTGTTAAAAACCGGCATCCCGGTTTCTGAAGTTTGTTATGCCGTAGGGTTTGAAAGTTTAAGCTCTTTCAGCGGGCTGTTTAAACGGGTTGCTGGCTTAAGTCCCTCTGCTTATGCGGCACAGCAGCAAAATCTGCAACAGCAAATAAAAAAATCGCCATTGAGTTTCGTCCCTGCCTGCTTTGCCGAAAAAAGCGGCTGGCTATAAAAACAGCAATTTTAAAGAAATGATTACCTTACCGGCAAGCGTTATTTGCATCATAATATGGAAACAATATTTGACCAAAATACACGGGATAAGATAATTGCCCGGATAAACACGTTAACCGAAAGTAACGCCGCCCAATGGGGCAAAATGGATATCCGCCAGATGCTGGCGCACTGTACCATGTACGAAGAAATGCTGCAGGGAAAAAGAAAATTTACAAGGATATTTTTAGGCCGCCTGTTTGGCAAAGTCGCCATGAAGGATATTATTGGCGATGCACGCCCCGTTAAGCGAAACCTGCCGACAATTCCTGAACTAAAGGTATTTCCACCGGGCATCAATTTCGCCACCGAGAAAAAGAAATGGATAGCATTACTGGAGGCTTATGCAAATTTTGGAAACATGGATTCGGAGCATGCTTTTTTCGGAAAAATAACTAACCAGCAAATAGGTTATTTATCCTATAAACATGCCGACCATCACCTGCGGCAATTTAATAGTTAACCATAACACCAAACACATGATAACCACGCTAACGCACATGAATGTATTTGTTCTTAACCAGGACAGTGCATACGAATTTTATACCAAAAAACTGGGCTTTAAAGTAATAGTTGACGTGCCTATGGGCAACGGCCAGCGCTGGCTTACTGTGGCGCCGCCGGAGCAACCCGGTTTGGAGATTAACTTAACACCTGTGGCAGAAGGCCACTGGTACGGCAAGGAGGCCGCCGAAAGCTTGCGTGCATTGATAAAAGCCGGCACCTTTGGCTGCGGTGTTTTTACCTGTAACGATGTATACGCAACTTACGAAGAACTAAAAGCAAAAGGCGTTGAGTTTACCAAAGCCCCAAAAAAGGAATTTTATGGCACCGAGGCGTTGTTTAAGGACGACTCGGGAAATTGGTTTTCGCTGGCCCAACTTATAAAAAATTAAGAGTAAAAAAACCGATGAAATCGATATTTGACAAGCCGACCAGGGACGAACTGATTGGCAGGATTAACACGCTTAACGAAAACAGCATCGCCCAATGGGGCAGCATGAATATTTACCAGATGCTGAAACACTGCGTACTGGCGGAAGAAATGTATTTGGGTAAAACAAAACACCCTAGAATGTTTTTGGGTCGTTTGCTTGGCCAGTCTACTTTAAAAAAAATGCTGAAAGATGAAACCCCAATGAGCCGGAATGCACCTACTGCGGCAGCCTTTAAGGTTACCGAAAAAGAAGGTGATGTATCAGCCGAAAAAAAGAAATGGATTGCGCTGACTGAAGAATATGCTAACTACCGGCCCCCGTACCTTGTATACTGGTTTTTCGGAAAAATGACGCCGGAGCAGGTTGGGCAGTTTGTGTATAAACATACCGATCATCATTTGCGGCAATTTGGGGCGTAATTTAGCGCAGGGCGGTGCCCTGCGCTAACGGGTAATTCCCTTTCAGGGAATAAATATTATGCAGAACCAAACATCATTCCCTGGAGGGGATAAATATGCCAGCACAGGCCCCCCCCCTGTGCGGCAATGAATGGTAAATCCGCGTCCTTATAAAAGCGATTTCTCAAAGCAACCTCACCCCGATTTAAAGAGTATATTTATTATACCCATTAACCGGCAATTGCAATACAGCTTAAATGAAAAAGCTTTTCTCCTCCCTCCTTTCCTGGCAATGCCTTGCTGCAGTATTCGCTGCATTAATGGTTAGCACCCCGTTTGCCATCAACAATTATCTTGTTGATAAGGGTCCGAGCTGGCTGGGACTGGATGTATCGTGGAAAGTGACACTTGATTATGCGTTTGCCAAACATTGGGCATGGGGTAAGGATATTGTATATACTTACGGACCGCTGGCTAATCTTTCCACCCGCACCGGGCAGGGGATTCCGGCCCTGGCAATGGCGTTATTTGATCTTTTTTTAGTCATCAACTTCTATTTTGTTTTTGCCGATTTTATAAAAAACAATACTAATAAGCTATCGGCTTTTGCTATAGTTATATGCCTGGCGTTGCTGGTTAATCCATGCTTTGGCTCCGATACTTCGTGGGTATTACTGTTCTTTATCATTTACTGGATGATAAAGACCTTTATTGAGCCGCGGCCCCTATACCTTGCTATACTAATTACACTAACGATGCTGGCCTTTTATATAAAAATGAATACCGGCCTAATCGCCATGGTATTGCTGTGTGGTCATTTTATCAACATGTTTATTGCAAAAAAACTAACCATTATAAACCTGTTTGGTTGGTTTGCCTGGTTTATTGTACTCATCATGTTATCGGCGATATTGCTAAATGTTTCAATTTTAAGCTATATAACCGGCTCGCTCGAAATAATAAAGGGATATAACGATGTGATGTATCTTGATGAAAGCCATGCTGTAATTGAGACCGCGCTATATTTGCTTTTTCTGGCGATGCTCGCGTTACTTTTATATAGTTTATGGCGACAGGTAGCCGCGAAAAAACATAACCAAATCATGTACACAATTGCGGGCATCGTATTCCTATTCCTGTTGCAAAAACAAGCTGTTTTGCGCAATGATGCGCAGCACTTGTACGAATATTTTTCGTTTGCCCCGTTGGTACTGCTTTGCAACTTTACAGCCCGTAACGCTCAAAAATCAACCTTGAAGTACTCCATGATCATCGTACTTTTTGCCCTTGGCTTTGTACTGTATAACCGTGGCGCTGCTTATTCGCTCAGCAGCCGGGTAGCGGCACCGGTTACCTATATAAAACAGGTTGTTGCTTATAGACCGGCATCACATATTAATCATCCCGGCAAACGATATGTACCTCAAAGGGTATTGGATATTATCGGCAATAAACCGGTGGATGTTTTTCCATGGGATAGCGAGTATGCGATTGAAAATAAATTAAACTATAAGCCCCGGCCGGTATTTCAGTCGTTTTCAGCCTACACCGAAGGACTTGAAAAAATCAATTACGATTACTTTGTAAAACAGGCCCCAAATTTTTTGATATACGATTATGATGCTATCGACAACAGATACCCGTTTAACGACGAAAGCCTGGCAAATCTTTTCATCCTGCGCAATTATACGTTGGCTGATACTTTCGCATCTAACCAAAGGCAGCGTCTTGTATTACAGCGGAACGATAAGACTGCACCATTGCAATTTAAACACATCAAACGGTTTGAGTTTTCCCCGACCGACACCATACCGGTAACCAATTTCAATTTTATAAAGCTGGATGTACAATATAACCTGCCGGGCAAAATAAAAGCCTTTGTAAACAAGCCTCCGCATGTGCAGATAAGCTATATGCGGGCTGACGGTAAATGGTTTACCTACAAAACGTCGCCCGAGCTGTTAAAGATGGGACTATATGTTGGCTGTTTGGTTACCAATGATGACGAATACATCGCCCTTTTAAATGATAAACCTGCTGCAGCTATTAAAAAAATTAAGTTAATTGTTAACGGTAGTCTTTTCAGCGGGAAGGGTTTAATGGATACCTATTGGGTTAACCACCATTCATTATTAAACAAACCAGCTCCTGATGAGCATAATTATTAAGATAAGTATCCAAAACAAGAGCGTAAGGCTCATCTCCCTGCCGAGAAAAAGAGAAATTTTCATCCAAAACTTAGTTGGCTTCTTGTCTTCTTTCACCCGGCCAGGCCTTTAGATATTATTATATCTAAATCTAATATATTTTATGGCTTACTATATTATTTTGAAAAAACATTTTTTATTAGAAGTTAATTGACGACTCTCTAATGCGGAACGGGTTCATCATGATCGTCATCGTCCGGCTTCAGTTCCGACTGAATGATCTTTTTCTCAAATACCTTTTCGTCCTTCTGGTTTCTTTTAATCAGCCAGATTACTAACAAGGCCATAAGCAGTAAAAACGGGATAAGCCACCAATAATTAATTTCCATAGCATTAAATTTGGATGATATAAATGTAAACATTGGTTTTGGTATCCGGGTAAATTACTACATTTAAACCATTCCCGGCATTTTAAAAATGGACCAGCAACTTTGGCAAAACGTATTGGATTTTAACCTGGATGAACCAGTAAGCGCGTACAGCTTTTCAACCCGGCTCGAAAACGAGAATTTTTGGACGGTTAATTTCGCACGTGATGCAATTGCTGAGTATAAAAAGTTCATGTACCTGGCGGCAGTTTCGGAATATATGGTTTCACCATCGCCTATCGTTGATGTGGTTTGGCACCAGCACTTAATATTCACCCAGTCGTACGACGAGTTTTGCCGGGTATTGGGCAAAAAAATAGCCCATGTACCAGCCACGCACCACAACGCGGATTTCGAAAAGTTTAAATCGGCCAGCGAACGTACCGCCAAACTGTACATCGAAAACTTCGGGCCGCAAACGCCGGAGTTTTGGGAATATGAAGATATGTACGGGTCGTTGTTAATGCCGCAATCATCGTTGACGCCAATAAAAGTAACTGCGTTTGGTGTACCCATTTTAATTGCAGCTGCTTTCGGCGCCTTTTGGTTATTCCGACCGACGTATGTGCTCATAGACAACCCCGATTTTTTACTTTATTACCTGCTAATAATTGGCGCTTGTTTTATAGCGCTCGAATTTTACAACCTGGTTATGCTTAGCGGAATTATCGATAGCCGGCAAAAATGTGCTTTTGTATTTAATTTATCAGCGCTCGAACTGGTTTACCTGCGCAAAAATAAAATAGTGGAAGTAATTAATGGTGTAGTGAGCCAATTGGTTTCCTCTGGAAAAGTATCAGCCTTCCCCAATAATACGCTGGCGGTAACTGATTCCGCCGCGATGAATACCCCGGTTGAAATTTGTGTGTTGCAAACTATCGACGCCAACCCAAACGTGGGCTACGATTCGCTGGTGAAGCAGCTGGCGTTAAAGCCGGCATTCAATAAAACAGCGCGGGCCATGGATGGCCTTAACGCGTATGTTTGCAGCTCAAAACAGTTTATCGGGCTGTACCTTACAAACTTTATACTGCTCGCTATCGTGTTTTCATGGGGAGGCGGAAGGCTGATAACCGGGGTCACCAGGGATAGACCGGTTACACTTATTGCGGCCGTTTTAGTAGCTTTTGCAATCTTCGCTTTTGTTTACCTGCAACGCTTAACATCGGCTATCGGAACAATTGCCCTGCCTAAATTTTACTTTAAAAATATTGTACCCCAGAAATCGGACGACGACTGGGAGTGGAATTACTTTGCAATAGGCAGTGTAGCATTTGTAGCTACATTTGCTCCTTTAGCAAGCATTGCAGAGCGCGGACAAACATCGGGCTGGGGTGGCGGTGATTCAGGTGCGTCCGGCGGTTCAAGCTGCGGAAGTTCATGCGGGGGAAGTTCGTGTGGGGGATGCGGGGGAAGTTAATGAGTTCCTTTTCATAAACTTATAGAATTACTTTCTTCGCCGCGTAACATAGTTCATCCAATATCATCTACATATAGCCTGCATCTATTGTGCACCGCTATCTAACATGCAGAAAACAGCGCTTCGTACGGCTTCGCTCCTACTATTTTTCATCACCGCAATTATCAACCCGTTATTTGCGCAAGCCAATCAAACAAAAACAAGCACCAACTTAATTTCGGAAGAACGCTTTATTCCCATCAACGGCATCGACCAATGGGTAACCATAAAAGGCGACCGCTCAAAACCCGCTATACTGTTTTTGCATGGCGGGCCGGGCAGCCCGATAACCCCGTATGCAAACGCAAATTATAGCAGTTGGGAAAAGGACTTTATCATTGTTCAGTGGGACCAGCGCGGAACCGCACGAACTTTTGGGCGCAATGCACCTGCTGAACCTAGCCCTGCATACTGGAAAGCAAACCCTTTGACTATCGACCTGATGGCAGCAGACGGTATTGCTTTATCAACCTATCTGGCCAAATACCTCGACAAGCCAAAAATCATCCTATTCGGCACGTCATGGGGCTCGGTGCTGGGTGCAACAATGGCGCTAAAACGGCCTGACCTTTTTTATGCCTACCTGGGGCACTCGCAGGTGGTTAACCCTGCCGAAAATTTAGTGTACGACTACCAAAAGATATTCAAAATTGCTACCAACGCCGGCGACCAGAAATCGGTAGATATACTTAAAAAAATTGGTACCCCACCGTACGATTCTGCCCGGAGCGCGGGCAAACTGTTTCGGGTTATAAAAAAATACGAGGCGCTGAATTCAACTCCCGCCCCGGCATCTATGTGGAAAATGTCGCCCGAATATGATAATGCCAAAGACGACAAAAACCGCGAAGACGGGGACGATTATTCTTTTATCAACTACGTTGGCGACAAAGGCTTCGGCATTAAACCGATGATGGCCGGTGTTGATTTTCTAAGAGATGGATTTGAATTTAAAATACCGGTATATTTTATACAGGGTGAAGAAGATATTTTAACCCCAAAAGAAATTTCGGCAGCGTATTTTAAAAAAATAAATGCACCAAAAAAAGAATATTTCCTGCTACCCAAAGCGGCACACGGATTTAACGAGGCTGTAGTAGCTATGCAATATAAAATAGTTATGAATTATATTTTGCCGATGATAAACAAATAGCAGGTTACAACAGGCCATTTATCTTTTGATAAACCTGTCCTTCAAAACCACGCTCATCACCTCGTTAAGGTAGCTCTGCCCTACGGTTATTTTTGTATTGCCAACATGGAGCATGTTCCCTTCAATAGTGGTTATAAAATCAAGGTTTACGATATGGCTTTTGTGTACCTGCAAGAATTTGGTGTGCGGCAGGCTTTCTAAAATTCCTTTTATGGTGAGGTAGGCCACCAGTTTGCCGGTTTTAGTGTAAATCGTTACATAGTTGGCGAGTGCTTCAATGTACAACAATTCATCAAGCAGCACCTTTTCAATTTTGCCATCGCACTTTACAAAAATGTGGTTGGCCTCTGCGCTACCGGCAGCAGGCTTTTTCTGTTTCAAAGTATGCAGTTCGAGCGCCTTCTGCGATGCTTTTAAAAACCGCTCCAGCGAGAACGGCTTCACCAGGTAATCAACCACGGCAAGTTCAAAGCCATCCAAAGCATATTGGCCATAGGCAGTCGTCATAATAACCATCGGCAAATTATTGGTCGACCGCAAAAAATCGAGCCCGCTCATTTTTGGCATATTTATGTCGAGGAAAACAAGGTCGGGTTGCAGTTCATTTATCATCCCGGCTGCCTTTAACGGGTTTTCGGCAGCGCCTGCCAGTTTTAAAAAATCGGTTTCTTCAATATATTCCTGCAACAGTTTGCGGGCTATAGGCTCATCATCAACAATAAGGCATTTTAAGGTCATACGTTACGCAAAATTAAATTGATTTCGAAGCTGTCGTCATGATTTTCAATCTTTAGTGAATGCCTGCCGGGGTAAAGAAGTTCCAGGCGCCGCCTGGCGTTGGCTATTCCAAGCCCTGATGATTTTTCGACTGGATTTATATGGCCATCCGTGGTATTAAAACACCTGAAACACAAATTACCATGCTCATATTTCATATTGATATCTACACGGTTTTCTTTAGCCTCGTTAAAGCCCACATATTTAAAAGCATTTTCAATAAAAGTAATTAATAACAGCGGGGCCACTTTTATGGGTGCAGTTATATCGCCGGCGCAAAAACTCACTTTAATCCGCTCGTCCATCCGGCTTTTTTGAATTTCGATGTAGTTTTTAATATAGTTCAGCTCGCGGTTAAGCTCAATTTGCTCCACATTGCATTCGTACAACTGGTAGCGCAGCATCTCCGAAAATACCAGCAGCATGTTGCGCGCTGTTTTGTTCGATTTATCGATGTGGGCATAAATGGAATTGATGGAATTAAACAAAAAATGCGGGTTAAACTGCGCCCGCAAGAAATCGAGCTCATGCTCAGCCTTTTCCCTTTCTATCTGCTCAATATAAATACCCGACCGCACCCTGTCGGCAACAAATTTACCTGTCAATATAATAACCACCCAAAACAGGATATTGATAAACGAATCCCAAAAAACAGCAAGCAGATCGGGATGAAAATTGGCGACGTTAAAAATATGGATGTTTACCAATATGGTTACCGGGACACGCAAGGCCGCCGTAAACGTAATACCGGCCAATAAGCATAATGCAAATACCGCATATTTTTTATTATTAAGCAGCCGGGGAATAGTGTAAGCGGTATTAAAGTAATAGTTGGCCGCAATAAAAATAAGGTAACAAAATTGTATGGTTATGGCGCGGGTAAGCACCAGCGTATTGTTGCGGAAGATAAATATCCAAAACACATATGCCAGCCCCCAAAAAAACAGGTGTAATATAATATTGCTTTTCTTCACTGCTTTTTAGAGCGTTAATTAGCACTCCATAAAAAGTATAAAAGAACGCATTTTTATTAATTATTTCAGCCTGCAGCAGCTATCGGGTAATATTTTGCCGTAACAAATGGGTTACCCAGCAAACTATTGTTTTAATAAGACACGCAGCTCATCGCACATTGCATTTATCTCTTCTTCGGTGTTATAATAATGTACTGATGCCCTAACCACGTTTGTTAAATTGTTTTTGTTCATAAAATACAGAGTTGAAATGGCTTTACCTACCGATACATTAATATGCTTTTGCGCCAGGTAATTTTTCACCTGTGCCGCATCAAATCCGTGCACGGTAAAAGTTACAATTCCGCATTGTTCAGCGCCAAAGTCTTGCACTGTTATGCCATCGATACTGGTAAGTTTACCACGCAATATTGCTGCTAACAACTGTATTCGCTCCCATATCCGGTCGATGCCGATTGTTAACGCATATTCAATGGCTTTACCGAGGCCCAGGGTAAGCGCCCTGTTCTTTTCATAAAGTTCAAACCTGCGCGCATCGGCCCTTAAGTTAAACCGGGCCGGCTTTACATCGGGTGCACTAAATCCGTCCATAAATAATGGTTTCAGTTTGTCCTGTATTTCTCTTTTTACGAATAAAAAACCTGTTCCCCTGGGCGCACGCAGGTACTTACGCCCGGTTACCGATAGCATATCGCAGCCAATTTCCTTAACATCAACCGGCACCTGCCCTGCACTCTGGCATGCATCAACCAGGTATAAGACATTGTGTTTCCGGGCTATCTTACCTATTTCAACAATAGGTATCATCCCCCCGGTGGTCGACGCTATGTGCGTTATGGCGATAAGTTTTGTTTTGGGCGATATGGCATTTTCCAGTTCTGCCAGCGAAAAGTTCCCGTTTTCATCATTGGGGATCAGCTTGATTTTAATACCGCTATTTTTTTCGGCATTTAAAAATCCAATGATATTGGTTACGTACTCCATTTCGGAAGTGATAACTTCATCACCTGCTTTAAAGTCGATACCATTGAAGCCTATACACCAGGCCGTGCTGGCATTTTCAACTACGGCAATTTCTTCCGGTTCTGCATTAATAAGCTTTGCAATAAGGGCGTAGGTGTTCGCCAATTGCTCCCGGTATTTATATTCTGTTTCATATCCGCCAGCCAGGGCTTCTTCCTTTAAATAATCAACTACGGTATCAACAACCACATCGGGCGGCAGCGAGGCGCCGGCATTGTTAAAATGTATAACATTTGCAGTTCCGGCGGTGTCCTGCCTTAGCTGATTGCGCTCCTGATTGCTTATTACTGTTGTATCCATAGCGGGTTGATTAAACTTCAATGCAAAATAAAGGGTTTCATCAACACTAAAACAGATGCAGTTTTGTTATTTTAAAGCATAACAGACAGAAAGAACAACTGTTTCTGTTCCCGAAAAAAAGGCATAATTTTTTACCGTGATTTAAACCCCTACCTTTGCGCCCATGTCGACAACGCCCGTAAATTCAACTCCGCAGGAAAAGCAAATCCTGCACCCGCGCAACCTGCACCGCGACCGCTATAACTTTAAAGTGCTTTGCAAAAGCAACCCGGCGTTAAAACCGTTTGTGGCTGTTAACCGGTACGATATTGAATCGATAGACTTTACGAACCCAGAGGCAGTTAAAGCCTTAAACAAAGCTTTGTTAAAACATTTTTACGGGGTTGATAGCTGGGATATCCCGGATGGATATCTTTGTCCGCCGATACCTGGCCGCGCTGACTACATACATTACCTGGCCGATTTACTGGCCGAAAGCAACAATGGCGTTGTGCCAACAGGCAACAAAGTAAAAATTCTTGATATTGGCACAGGTGCCAATGTTGTTTACCCTTTAATAGGCAGCAGTGCGTACGACTGGAAATTTGTTGGCACAGAGGTAGATCTTATTGCCCTTGCGTCGGCAAAAAACATAATTGCTTTAAATAAACACCTAAGGGATAAAATTGACATCCGTAGACAGGCAAGCAAAACCAATATTTTCAATGGCATAATTAATGGTGGTGAGGTATTCGATGCAAGTATTTGCAACCCGCCTTTCCATGCTTCGGCGCTTGAAGCAAAGGATGCGACTGAAACCAAGTGGAAAAAGCTTGGCGTAAACCCTAACCAAAAAACGCCGCTAAATTTTGGCGGACAAAAGACCGAACTGTGGTATCCCGGTGGCGAAGCGGCTTTTATTACACGGATGATTGAAGAAAGCGCCGTTATTCCCGAAAACTGCAAATGGTTTACAACGCTGGTATCAAAAAAAGAAACAGTGCCAATAGTGCAAAGAGCATTAACCAGGGTACGTGCCATTAATGTAAAAACCATCAATATGGCGCAAGGGCAAAAGGCCAGCAGGATTTTGGCCTGGACGTTTTTGGGGTAAACTACACTCCGGCGAAAATTTCATTTTTATTGAAATTTAATAAATATTGCTACATTTAGCTGGCTACCTAACCAGGCCTTTTACAATTTATAACCATTATCATGTTCGGGATAAAGCACATTAAATTTGACGCGATGACTTACGTGCTCCATTTTAAAAATGGAGGCATCATAAAAGAGGGTCGCGGCCTTTCGTTTTTTTACTTTGCGCCAAATAGCTCCATAGTTGCCATCCCCATGGGAAGCAACGATTTGCCGTTTATCTTTAGCGAGTCGACAAATGATTACCAAACGGTAAATATACAAGGGCAGATAAGCTACAAAATCAGTAAACCGAAAGAACTTTCGGATGTGCTTGATTTTACGGTTAACGATTACGGGCAGTACAAGAAAAACGATATTGAAAAGTTAAACCAGCGCATCATCAACGAGGCGCAAACGGCAACATCATCCTATATACACGGCATCAAACTTAAAGATGCCATCCGTGCGGCAAAGGCAATTGAAGAGCGGATAATTGAGGGACTAAAGGCCGCACCTGCTATTGGCATGCTTGGGATTGAGATACTAGGTGCAAATATATTAGGCATTTCGGCTACGCCAGAAATGGCCAGGGCTTTGGAGACGGATACGCGGGAGAAACTGCAGCAGGAGGCCGACCAGGCCATTTACGAAAGGCGCAACTTTGCCGTTGAACAGGAACGCAGGATAAAAGAGAGCGAGTTAAATACCGAAATAGCTGTTGAGGAGAAGCAAAAGCAGATTGCCGAAAAGAAAATGGAATCAGATGTTCAAAAAGCTGATAACGACCGAAAGCTTAGGGAAATGAAACTCGAAGCCGATATCGCAGTTGAAAACCAGCGAAAGCTATTAATAAAGCAAAAAACCGAGAACGACCGAAAAGAAGCAGAAACGCAGGGTTTCGTAATTGAAACGACGCTGGCGCCGTATAAAAATATCGACTGGAAAACGCTGACGGCTTTGAACAATAACCCCGACCCTAAATTCAATATATCGTTAGCATTTAGAGAACTTGCTGAAAATGCAGACAAAATAGGCAACCTCAATATCAGCCCTGATTTATTGGACACACTTTTAAACGACAAGACCGAGAGGAAGGAAAAGAAATAAGAGATGGGCGTAGAATATGCAATCATCGTAAAAAATAAAACCCGGCTCGAGTCGTTAATCGAACGTTTTAATACAAAGGCACAGGCTAAGTTTTATATTGAAAGGCTTGGCGGTAACTTTGAAGACTATGAGGCAGAGCACGAAATGTTTCATGCTTCGTTAAACTCGCTGCAAACCCAGCTTTCGAAAGTTATAAAATATAAGCTGCTCGACCGCGGCTTTATGCCTTCATTTATCTTTTCCGAAAAAAATGTAATTGTTGTTGTCGGACAGGATGGGCTGGTTGCTAATACCGCCAAATACTCAAAAGGTATCCCTATTGTTGCGGTAAACCCGGACAAAGGACGCTATGACGGGGTTTTACTCCCGTTTGATGCCGGTGATTTTATCGGTGGCGTAGAAGGAGTAATAACCAGCCAATATAACTCCAAAACAATGCGCTTTGCGGAAGCTAAACTCAACGACGGGCAACGGCTGCTGGCATTTAACGATTTGTTTATAGGCGCGTCATCGCATGTGTCGTCCCGTTATAAAATTGCTTTTGGCGAAAAAACCGAAGAACAATCTTCCAGCGGATTAATAGTTTCAACAGTTGCGGGGTCAACTGGCTGGTTAAGTTCCGTGTTCAATATGGCTTACGGTGTTGCCGGTATGTTCGAGAAAAATTTGAAGCTAAAAAGGCCAAGATTAAAAGATGACGAACTACTTTTTGCGGTACGCGAACCATTCCAAAGCATCCGGACACAGATCGGGATAACCGCTGGTTTAATAAAAAACAAACACTCGTTAACCATAGAATCATTAATGCCAGCAGGCGGCGTTATATTCAGCGATGGAATTGAGGCTGACTTTATAAAATTCAACAGCGGCGCAATTGCCACAATAGGTTTGGCCAATGAGACAGCGAATTTGGTTACCAGGTAAAAAGATCCCCCCCATGGCAAATAACGACGACGGCAGCACACAAGGCGCAACCTGGCCCATGCCAAAATTCAGGTTCGAGGTTGACTTTGGCAACGCCTTAAAAAACGTAGCGTTCCAGGAAGTATCAGGAATGGATGTTGAGAACCCAATAATTGAATACCGCAAAAGCAACAACCCGCTTTTTTCGACTGAAAAAATGCCCGGTATTGTTAAATATGGGAACGTGACCATGAAACGAGGTGTTTTTGTTAACGACAATACCTTTTGGAACTGGCATAGTCAAATTGCCATGAACACGATTAAGAGGATGACGGTAATAATAAGGCTGCTTGACGAAAACGGCAACACAACTATGCAATGGCAGCTTAATAATGCCTGGCCTACAAAAATCACCAGCACCGATTTAAAAAGCGAAGGCAACGAGGTAGCGGTTGAGTCGCTGGAAATTGCATACGAGCAATTGATAGTAACGAATGGGTGACAATGCAAACTTAAAATCAGCGTATATTTGCCTCGGGGGATAGTAAATGAAAGACATTACCGGTATAGCGGATATTAAACTTTTTGTAAACGAGTTTTACAACAAAGTGCGAAAAGATGAATTGATAGGCCCCGTTTTCTCCGAAAAAATAACCGGCGACTGGCAGCCGCACCTCGACAAGATGTATGCTTTCTGGAATGCTGCACTCTTTGCGGAACCGGGATATAGAGGCAACCCATTTGCCAAACATGCCCCGCTAAAAATCAGTTCGCCTCATTTTGAGCGCTGGCTTGTTTTATTTGCAGATACGATTGATAGTAATTTTACCGGGCCTATGGCGGTTGATGCAAAGAAAAGAGCTGGTTTAATGGCAGATATCTTCCTTGTAAAATTGGAAAGGATGAACGGTGACCCGGGAAAAGTAATAGTTTAACAGCCTCACAATGGCAGCGCCACAATAAACGAAGTACCGCTGCCCGGTGATGACTTAACGGCGATAGTACCGTGCATTTGTTCTATGGCCTGTTTAACAAAATACAAGCCCAGCCCCATACTTTTTTTATTGAGCCCCGCTTTAAAATATTTGTTAAAAATATTTGTATACTGATTAGGTTTAATACCTATCCCATTGTCCTCAACCTCTATAACACAATGTTTACCATCGCTATATGATTTCACTTTTACCCATTGCTCCGGCTTGCTGAAATCGGCATATTTTATGGCGTTTGATATCAGGTTGTTAAACACAGTTTTTAAATCGGTGACATTGCAGTTAACTTCCCAAACCGCCAGTTCACTTACAAATTTCACTTTCTTGCCTTCTTCAAAAAAGCTATTTTGGGTTATTACATCGTTTACAATTTCGTCTAGTTTGCAAGGCCCAATGTCATTGTTTTCATTCTGGATAGTATGCAGTACCTCCTTTATGTAATTATCCTGAAGCTGGATGGTTTCCTGCATCATTTCAGTATAGGTTGAAATCTTAGTAATATCTTTCTCTTTTTCGAGCACCGAAACCAACCCGCTTAATGACGTTAAAGGGGCTCGTAAATCGTGTGTAACAGCAAACACAAAATGGTTTATCCGCTCGTTCATGCTTTTAAGGGCCAGGTTTTGGTCGACAATCACTTTTTTCGAGCTGTGTAATTTTTTAAGCATCAGCCCCGCAAGCAAAGCAGTGCTGAATAAAATAATAGCGGATATTACGATATCGGCAATAAAAACGTAATGGTCAACCGTGCGGGACGCTGTGCCCAGTATGGCCGAAAAATCGCGCTGTTGAATGGTCAGGTTGTCTGATATTGTGTTTATCTGTAGCACAATAGCTTCCTGGTCAACCTCTTTTCCCGCGGCAATATCCCGGTGCGCAGCCGAACCAATCAGGTTTAAATTTGCCACCAGCACGTCTGATTGCTGCCAGGCTTTTATCGCCTTCTTAAAAAAAGCCTCGTTTTTAAAATGCTGGTAATACCATATCAGCTCGGGCAAATCATCAGGATGATTTGCGCCCATTAAAAAACCGATACGCGCAATTCTTGTGTCTTTCCCCGCCGATAATGCTTCGCGGGCGATGCTGTCGCCGCGTGGTATGGTAATGTCATCTTTAAAAACCAGGAAGTCTGATTCCTCGTGCGAATAGATATAGCTCATCAAATGCCGGGTAGCATCCTTTTCACCTTTTGAATATTGCGATTCGAAATTAGTGTAGGCCCTGCCTGCCGAAAGAATTTTAACGGAATAAAAGTGCGTAACGGCGATGGCGGCGGTAGCCACCAATACAATAACGGTTAAAGCAATAATAACTTTTTTCATAGTCAACCTCACAGGTGCAAATCGTTATTTTTCTAAATCAGAAATGCACCGTTACCTTATACGAAATTTTACAGCTAAGGTTTTAATGAAAAATTCCCCCATAAATCTGTTAATAATAACATTTTCCGGTTATTTCATTTTTGCTATTTTAGCAAACAGCGGTAGTTTTAGATATTAAGGGACGGGCTTTCGCATTGCTTTTTACCTAAAAATGGGGCTTTTACAGCTATAAGAATCAAAGGATGGCGACGAAAGGGAATAAAAAAGGGTCAGATAAAAATTTTAATATCGAGCGTTTTTTCGATTTGTCGCCCGATTTACTTTGTATTGCCGGATACGACGGGTATTTCAAAAAGATAAATCCCGCTGTTTCTAAACTATTAGGCTATACTAACGAAGAGCTGCTCGCAAAACCAATTCACGAATTTATTTATCACGAAGACAAGGACATTACTGCCACGTTAAGAGATAATTTGCTGAACGATATCCCCCTGTTAAATTTCGAAAACCGCTATGTCGCCAAAAGCGGCGAAATAGTGTGGCTCCATTGGACATCCATGCCAATTAACAACGATAAGGTGGTGTTTGCCATTGCCAAAAATATTACAGCAAAGAAAAAACAGGAAGCGGACCGAAACCTGCTGCTAACAAATCTTACGAAATTAAACGATGATTTGAAACAATTGGCGTACATGACCTCGCACGATTTGCGTACGCCGGTAAGTAACCTCCTTTCAGTTTTTACGTTGCTCGACGTTTCAAAAATCCAGGACGAAGAAACGCTTGAATTTATCGGTATTTTGAAAACAACTACTGATAGTTTGAAGAACACACTAAATAGTTATGTTGATGCTTTAATTGAGAAAAATCGCTCGGACGTAAATGTTGAGGAATTGGATTTGAATGGCTGCTTAAACGCAGTGTTACAATCCACACAGTCGATAATTAAAAACTCAAACGCAGTAGTTACGGCGGATTTTTCTAAAGCTAAAACAGTTATGTTTAATAAAGCATATCTCGAAAGCATATTTTTAAACCTCATTACCAACTCCATAAAATACGCCAGGCCCAATAGTGTGCCATTAATATCAATAACCTCAAAAAAACATACGCGGGGTACTCAATTAATTTTCGCAGATGAAGGCCTGGGCTTCGATCTAAAAAAAGTAAAAGGAAAGATTTTTGGATTTAACCAAAAGTTTCATGAAAATGCCGACAGTAAGGGAATAGGGCTGTACCTTGTTTATAACCATATTACCAGCCTGGGCGGAAGCATTTCCGTAAAGAGCAAAGTAAATGAGGGGACGAAATTTACGCTCTCATTTAAGAACTAAAGCCTGTTACGCTCCATTTCCCAGTCGCCAAATGGTAGGTGATATCATCTTTAAAAACCTGGAAATCCGATTCCTCGTGCGAATAGATATAGCTCATCAAATGCCGGGTAGCCCCCTTTTTCACCTTTTTGAATACTGCGATTAGAAATTAGTATGGGCCCTGCCGGCCGAAAGAATTTTAACGGAATAATAGTGCGTATAGGCTATGGCGGCTGTATCCATCAGTACAATAACGGTTAAAGCAATAATTACTTTTTTCATAATCAACCTCACAGGTGCATACGCTACGGTAGAGATGAGCGAATGCGTCGCAGTTTTATACGACGGTGGTAACGCTAAAGTTGTTTAATTATTAACCCTGTGGTAAAAAACAAGCAAAATTTAACCGACGGTTTCTTTTTTTACGCGCCATATAAAACCATCAAGCACGTAGTGTGTGGATTGCGGCAGGGCCAGCAAAGGAACCACAAGGGCAAGCACGATGCTTTTGCTGATTGCAGGTAACGCGCTAAAGGGCTTAAAAAACTGCTGGTGTTCTTTCCATACCAGGCCATCCCACAGGCCTTCTTCGGTATAGGCAAATAAGATAAGCACGGCTGCAAAAAACAGCACTCCGCCATATTTGCTGAAAGTTAGCCGCAGTAGGGTTGTCTTTTTTTCGTTGGTGCCGGTGTAGCGCTTCTGCTCGTAAATCCATACCAGCGCCATGTAGGGTATGCCATGCGATACAACGTTAAGCGTGGTAAACGCCATATCGCCATTATAATATATTATCCCGAAATACCACGACAGGAAGGTGCCTGTTATCACCAGGTTTTTGGGAATGTTAAATTTCCTGTTTTTATAAACCACCAAGCATTCCTTTATCAAATAGCAGCCAATTATAGCAGCGTAAACATATTTGGTAACAGCCAGCACAGTTGCCGATTCAGATAAAACAAAATCACCGCTAACAAACCAGTTAAAGTTTTTATGGCTGCCGGTAAAGTGCCAGTAAAGCAGCGGGTAAATGGTGGCTGTGTAGATAGCCGTGATATCGATAATGTTAAACAGCCTGCTTTGCTTTTGCTTACGCGAGTAAATGCGCATAAAACCATATTGCTGCCTGATGAAATGGAACACCGCCAGATATGCCAATCCACGCCAAAAAACAATGCCGTCGAACATATATAACAGCACTCCGCCTAAGTAGCAAAACAAAGGGATGGCAATAAATAGCGGGTGTTGTTTTTCAAACTCGGCGGGATTAAAATAGGTGCGGTATAATGTACCATAAACATGGGCCACATCAATCATTACAATCAGTATTATCCAGTACTCAACCGGCATTTTGCCCGAGTTTTTAAACTCTGCCGGGAACAACGTCACCACCAGCAAAGCCAAAAACGGCGGCGACAGGATGAATATACTATCTACCAAACGGCTTTTTATCCAGGGTTGCTGCTGCGTGTTAACCTGCATTTTTCGTATTGATTACTTGCTTTGCAGCATTAATGCCATGATGAAACGCTTCTTCAAATATCGATATCCCGGTAAGGTCGGTGTGGGCGAAAAATATTTTATTGGCGATGGGCATTTGCGCGTTTTTGCGGGTGTCGCCCCAGATATAATTTACTGCCGGGCTAATCATGCCGTGCCCCCAAAGCCACATTTCTACGGCCTCGATGTGCGGTGTTATTTCGGGATGTATTTGCTCCATTTCGGTTATTACTATATCAAGCCACTGTTCATACGTCCGGGTGTAGGCGGCTAAACGCGCCATACGAGGCTCTTTATCGCATAAGGGCAGGTAGTACGTTAAAACCTTGCGCTCTTCAATTAAATTCACATCCTGCTGGTTGGCGTTTACATAGCCCACTGAGGGCGTGTTGTATGCGACGTTGTCCCAGCACAGCACCATGCCTTTGGCAGCAGTAGGCAATTTATCTACAGTAATATTGGCGATAAGCCAGGGCGAATAATGCATATCGGCATAATTAACACCGGGCCTCTCAATGTTTTTAAGCAGTTTTTGATTGACGAACTGCGGCGAGGCAATAATCAACTGCTTTGCACTGATAACCGATGTGGTTTGTTTTTTTAAGTCGACAACTTTAACCGATACGCCGCCATTATCCGACAGCTCGATATCATACACCATGTGCGAGGTAAGGATATGTTCCTTAACTCCATCACGCAGTTTTTTCATCAGCCAGCCATTGCCTTCGGGCCAGGTAACTACAGCGTTGGCATCGGCGTTGGCTGCTTTACCGCGTCGCGAAGCAAAGTAGTGAATGCCTGCCCACGCGGATACGTTCGCCGCCGGGGTGCCGTAATCGTCCTTACAGCAATAGTTTAAGTACCACAATAAGTAGGTTGAGTTGAAACCGTTGCTATCCAGGTATTCTTTAAACGATATTTTATCCAGCTTACGGAATTCCTCGTCTGCCGAACTTTCATCGACAGGTATGTTGAATGCATATTTTCCGTCTTTCCCGCGGGCATTTTTAAGTTTAGTCACCAGTTCGAAAAAGCGCGTTATCTGCTTCCGTTCAGCGTCGGGTACGCCAAAGTCGGGCACGATGCCTTCCTGCCAATGGCCGTTTATCAGCAGGCGTTCCTCAGGGTCAAAACAAAGGTAAAACTCGTTATAAAATGGCAGGCTGTGCTCGTCGAAATGGGTTATTACCTGGTGCTCATGCAAAAAATCAACCAGCAACTCATCTTCATTATTTACTATCGGGATGTAGTGCGCCCCAAGCGGGTACGAGGATACCTTATTGGTACCGAAAAAAGCATTGCCGCCGGCATGGTCTTCCAGCTCCAGCAATTTAAAATCGTGATGCCCGGCTTTGCTCAGCCATCGCGCAGCGGAAAGCCCGGAGATGCCGCCGCCAATTATCAGCGTATCTATCGAGCTTTGTGTTGTTATATCGGGTAATGGAAGTTTATCTCGTAAAATGTGGCCTGCAGTAGCATTCGGGCCGGATAGTTTTCCTTTAATGTGTGCATATTCAGGTTTACGTCCGCTTAGCTTTTTTATGCAGCCATCGAGCAATAATGCACCGGTAACCAACCCGGCGCGCAGCAGGAACGAGCGCCGGCCAATACTTTTTAGCAAGTTATTACTGCTATAAAACATTCGACCACTCCTCATCAAAATATTTAACCAGCACCTGGTTATTCAGCCGGTTAACCTGGCCTTGTACACGCGCCATATCCTTCGGGAAATACAGCATCTGCTCCAGCGTCTCTTTCGACATAAAGCGCAGGCCGGGCAAATAATGCTCTGGCACTTTGTAAACCGGCATGTTCATGGCCATTATGTAACCCCACTCGCCGAACGATGGCACATAATTATGATAAGGCACCGTATGAAACCCCACCGACTGCAAAGTTTTCTCAACCGTATAATATGATTTCGGCGCAACATAAGGGGAAGTAGATTGCACAACGATAATGCCATCCGGATTGAGCAAATGTTTAACAATCCCGTAAAACGTATTGGTATAAAGCTTCCCCACCGAATAGTTCGACGGGTCAGGAAAATCAATAATGATGGCATCGTATGTTTTATGCTGCACCCTCGCCCACGAGAAGGCATCGGCATTAATCACCGTTACTTTTTTAGCCAGCAGCGACCGCTTATTCAATTTCACCAACATATCGTTGGTACGGAACAGGTGCGTCATTTCCTTATCCAAATCAACCAGGGTAACGGTTTCAATTTGCGGGTATTTTAATATCTCGCGCACCGCCAGCCCATCCCCGCCGCCCATTACCAAAACATGTTTGGCATTCGGCAGGGCCTGTAAAACGGGGTGTATCAGCGCCTCGTGGTAGCGGTATTCGTCTACTGAACTAAACTGCAGATTGCCGTTTAAAAACAGGCGCAAATCACGGCCTTTTTTGGTGATGATGATGCGCTGGTAGGGCGTGCTTTTAGAGAAGATAATGGTATCGCTATAAGTCAGGCTTTCGGAAAAGCTGGTTATTTTTTCAGCGAAAATAAAGCCGGCAAGCAGCGCCGCGAGGCTGATGATGGAGGCGCTTTTTAAATACTTTACGCCTTTAATCTCATGCTCAAAACCGATGCAGGCTATCAGCGCAACCGCCACGTTCAGCATGCCGAACATGTAGGACGTACGCACTATGCCCAAATAAGGTATCAGCAACAATGGGAACACCAGCGAGGCAATTAATGCGCCGATATAGTCGAAAGTAAATACTTTCGATACCAGGTCCTTAAACTCAAAGCGGTCCTTCAAAATGCGCATCAGCAGTGGGATTTCGAGCCCCACCAAAACACCTGTAACAGAGATGAGCGCATACAGCACAAAGCGGAACGAACTGATGCTCTCGAACACCAGGAACAGGATTGACGAACTGGTGCCGCCAACCAATCCCACCAAAATCTCAATCCGCACAAACCACGACAGCAGGTTTTTGTCGAAGTATTTGGATATCCACGAGCCTACCCCCATCGAGAAAAGATAAACACCGATGATGGTAGAGAACTGGGTAACCGAATCGCCAAGCAGGTAGCTGGCCAGCGTGCCTGATATCAATTCATAAATAAGGCCGCAGGTGGCAATTATAAAAACGGATATCAGTAGTAAAATGGGGAGTTTTTTATTCATTGCCGGGCTTATTTATGATAAAACCTAACCCCGTAACCCGAATGCGGGATAGGGCCATGATAGCCGGCATTTTTCTGCACCCCGCTTTCGTGAAAAAATTCAGCGCCGTTCAGGTTATCGTATATAAACCAGGTTAAAATGCCCCCTACCAGCACAGTGTAAATTATGTTGGTTTTTATGGCGTCTAATATTGTTTTAATCATCTGTTGTGTCTTTTTTATAGGGTGAGTAATCGCTGAACATCCACCGGTTCACTTCGTAACGCCGTGTTAAAAACCAAAACACCAGCGGGATAATGCACAGCAATAATATAGTGATGATAAAATTTTGCCACAGCATCACGTTGGCTGTTACTTTTATATTCATCGAACTGAATGTCATTGTACCCCCATAAGGGTAAATATTTAAATGATATTTTCCTTTGGGCACATCCTCTATGGTAACCGATTCGGATGTGGAGCCTTCTGACCAGCTTTCGCCATCCTCGTAGCCGTGGTAGTATTCAATTTCTTTTGATACGTCCCAGCTTTGGTTATCTGCCTCGTTTACCAGCTCTACAGTGGCCTCAAACCAGTTATTATCCGCCGGGGCATAAAGCTCTATCTTCAGCGGCGCCGGGCCATTGTAAATAGTAAAGCTGGAGGTGCGCAACGGCTGGTATTCAAAATTACCATTGGTAGCTGCTACGAGGAGGGCATTTACCGTCGAATCGGCTTTCGTGTTCGGACTACGCTTTGTGGTGTCGGTTAAGGCGGCCGGCAACGACAAAGGCACCGTTTTATCTACTATTAGCTGCTCAGGTTTTACAAAACTTAATATTATCTGAAATGCAATAACAAGCGCCACAGCAACCGCGCTTACCGATAATGCTCCCAGCCACCTTTTTTTATACGGATTTGGCTGGTTTGCACCAATATCAATAATTTCGGGGAATGTTTCTTCCGGCACGTTAAATGCGGCCGCAATTTTTTCCGGCTCAATATACTCGCCAAAGTACCCGTCCACCTGTTTTGAATTAGATTTATTCGCCTCCCTTATTAATATGTAGGGAGGGTTTATAAACTCGCGGGTGGTGATGTGTTCGTGGTAAACATCCCAGTCAAATTCTCCAATCAGGGCGGTTACAACAGGTGTGTACCGGTTGTACTGTTTGTACTCAACGCCGTTTAATTCGGCGCTGCCTGTATTGTAAGTAGCAGCAGCTAATTCGGGGTATTGCTGTTTGCCAGCTATAAAACTCCAGTGCCCGTTATACTCGGCTAAAAAAGCATAACCTTTGATGTAGCTGTAAAGCATGTACTCGCTCCATTCGTAATCGGTGCCGCTTTCCTTTTTTTCCATGTAGGCAATTACTTTATAGGCATCGCCCATCAAAGTGCCTTCTGTGCCTAAAGGTAATACCGGTATCCATTTTATGGGAGCAACGGTTTGCTGCACCTGCAGGCGCTCCATGGCAATAATTTTACAGTACGACTGGCACGAACCGCAAACAGCGTATTCGCTGCCATATTGGTCGTACACGGTTACATCCTGCTTGCAATGGGGGCAATTAAGCTGTTTGGTAAAAGGGAACGACCGTAAGTTAACCGTTGCTGCCATTATCGTTTTATTTCATTTTTTTGAAGTTCGGTACCATTGTAGAATTCCAATACGCTTTGGTAAATGTCCCTTGCCTTCCCGTCGTTTACGTGCTGGTAGTTTGATAAAAAAACATCAAAAGTAGCCAGCTCAAACTCGGGCCAGGTGTGTATGGATATGTGCGATTCGGTTAAACAAACCACAGCTGTAAAGCCACCACCATCAAAATCATGGTACACCTCGCCAACCTTGCACAGACTATGACTGGCAATTAATCCGTCTAAAAAAATGCGGAAGCTGTCGCTTGAAGTTAATAAAGATTGTTGTGTTGAGATGAATTCGGATATGATATGTAAACCGGGCGTGTAGGGCATTAGGGGCTTTATATTGATTGGATAAATATATAAAAAATCATTAATGGCTTTTATCAATCAGCCTATAATAAAATTGAGACTATACCGCTTAGCCGTTTATTACAAAAAAATGAAAACTTATTTGTGTAAGTAATTACTTACATATATATTTGTAAGCATTTACTTACATATTATATTTAGCTGATGAGAAGAGATGTTTTCCAGGCCATAGCCGACCCAACCCGCAGGGAGATAATAAACCTGGTAGCGTTTAACCCGTTAAACCTGAATGCTATTGCCGATAAGTTCGACATTAGTCGCCCTGCCATATCGCAACAGATAAAAATCCTGGCCGAGTGCGGGCTTATCAGCATAAAAAAGCAAGGCCGCGAACGCTATTGTGAAGCCAGTTTGCAGCAACTGAACGAGGTATCGAACTGGATTGAAAAATACAGGCAACTATGGGAAGAGAAATTTAACAAACTGGACGATTTACTGAATAACATGCAAAACCAACCCAATAAACCATAAATTGATATTGTTCACTCAAATAGCTTGCGTTTTGCCTCACCTAAATCCTCTCCAAAGGAGAGGACTTGAGCCACACTAAGCTTTAGAACCCTCTCCTTTGGAGAGGGCAGGGTGAGGCGAAAAACCAATAAACCATAAATTACTAAATCAATATCTATTGTCTCACATTTAAAAACAACAATTATGACCAAAGAACTGTGGATTAACTTACCGGTGAAAAATCTTAAAAGCTCGATAGACTTTTTCACCAAAATAGGCTTCAAGTTTAATACTAACAGCCCCGGCTATACCGAAAATATGGCACCGATGATAGTTGGCACTAAAAACATTGTGGTAATGCTGTTTGAAGAAAACTTTTTTGCAGCCACCAATTGCATGCCGCTGGCGGATACCAGCAAAGGCAGCGAAGTATTATTTTCTTTCGATGCCGAAACCCGCGAAGAAGTGGATGAAATGGCCAAAAACGTTGTTGCCGCAGGCGGCAAGATGTTCTCGGGCCCTTCGGAAGTACAGGGCTGGATGTATGGCTGCGGATTTATTGACCCTAACGGCCACCGCTGGAACATGCTGTATATGGATATGAGTAAAATGAATGGTTAACCTTTAATAATATTACAATGGCAAGCAATAATAAAACCGCCATAAAAGCCGAACCAGGCAAACAGGAGTTATTTATAACCCGCGAATTTGAAGCACCTCGCGAAATGGTGTTCAAGGCGTTCACCACACCCGAACTGATCGTTCAATGGCTTGGTCCGCGCGAATTGAAAATGAAACTGGACAAGTTTGACCCAAGAAGTGGCGGCTCATACCGCTATGTACACATCGACCCGGCAGGCAACGAGTATGGTTTTCATGGCGTGGTGCACGAAGTATTGGCCCCGCAGCGTGTTATCCAGACTTTTGAATTTGAAGGCCTGCCAGAAACCGGCCACGTAACCCTGGAAACGTCGCGATTTGAAGAACTGCCCGGCAATCGTACCCGGGTAACCATACAGTCGGTTTTCCAATCAGTAACTGACCGGGACGGCATGATGCAGGCCGGCATGGAGCGCGGGGTATATGATTCGCATGAAAGGCTGGATGAGCTGTTTGCGAAGGGAGAAATTTAATAAAACGTTTTTTTAATCTTAACACTTACATCGGCAACAGCGGCAATAAATACTTAATATTGCGTCGCTTTTGTTGATGTTATCGTCAACAGGTATAAGAAAAATGCGGAATAATATAAGAACGTTAAAATTCATATTACTAATTACGGTCGGTCTTGCTTCCTGCAACACTTCCACCAAAACCTACACTCCTGCCGACGCTCATTCTCATAATGATTACAAAAACAGCATCCCGTTTTACCGGGCGTATAATGCCGGTTTTGGCTCGATAGAGGCGGACGTATTTGCAGTAAACGGCCAACTGATGGTTGCGCATAAAGAAGAGGAAATTACACCGGCACGGTCGCTTAAACTCATGTATATCGATCCTTTGGTCGAGAAGTTAAAAAAAGACACCGCGAGAAAACTGCGGCTGCTTATCGAAATTAAAAAAGACTACACGGTAACCCTGCCGTTGGTAATCAGCGAACTGAAGCCCCTTAGTCAATATTTTGATTATCCTGGTCACCCCGGACGGCTTTCGATTGTAATGACAGGTAAAGTTCCACCGGGCGAAGTGATGCTCGCCTACCCCGCATGGATGAGCTTTGATGTTGATCATATGAGCGGGTTTACCCCGCAGCAATTCACCAAAATCGGCCTCATAAGCGTACCGTTCGACAAGTACTCCAAATGGAACGGAGCCGGCGACCTGGCAAGTGCAGACGCCGACCGTATAACCGGCCTTATCGACAGCGCGCATGCCTTAGGCAAGAAGATACGTTTCTTTGCCATCCCTGACACGAGCACTTGCTGGAAAAAGTTGATTAAGCTTCATGCCGACGTTATAGGTACGGACCATATTAATGAGCTGGCGGATTTTTTGAATAAGAAAGCGTATTGATGTGCGGATTTTTGATGTGCTAATGTGCGGATAGGGGAAATTCGAAGCGGACTATCCGCTGCTACAATATCGTTTTTTTCATTCGCACATCTGCATATCCACGCATTTGCACATCAAAAATCATTTCCTGATAAAAATAAAGTCTCCACCTTCGTCGCCGGCTTCGCGTATCTCACCAAACTGCGGCACCTGGCCGTTGGGGCTATTGTTTATCACAGCCGCTTTAAAGCTGGCAAACAGTTGTTCCGATGGCAAAAACTTATCCGTATTTTCGGTTAGCCGCTTTACAAGGTATTGCATAAATACGCTTTTATCCGGTACCTCTTTCATGGCGCCGCTGGTCATTGCCTTCCGGCTTGGTAGTTTGTACAATTCCTGCACGTCCTTCGGTGCCATTTCAATGGCCCGGGTTTTAAATATACTACCCGAAAAACACGCATCACTAATCAATAAGGTGTGTTTTGATTTTATAGCGGTGATGTAATCTATAAGGTCGGCGTTTGATATCCATGTATCCCTGCGGGTGCGCACGGCGTCGGCAGGGTACCAATAGCCCTGTAAATGGGTTTCGTCGTAGTAGCCATGGCCGGCATAAAATATCAGCAGGTTATCTTCCGGCTTTACCTTTGCCGAGACATCATCAAGCGCCGCGAAAAATTGCGCACGGGTTGGATTTTTTAGCAGGGTGACGCTTTCATTATTAAAGGTATAATTACCGGTTAGCGCCTGCGAAAGGGTGGCAGCATCGCCCACCGGGCCTTCGAGGCTTGGTATTGACTGGTCCTGGTAATCCTGCACGCCTATCAACAAGGCATAAAACTTGCCTTGCGCTGCGGTTTGGGTTATGGCCGCCACAGTGCTGGCGGCAACGTTATTACGTGTTACCGAAAATCGTTGCTGCCCCTTATTCATATTATTATCGGTGGCTACAACCAGTAAGGGATTCTCGCCAATAGCCATCGGCACATCTACGGTAAAGCTGCCTGTTTTATCAACTACAGCCTGTATGCCGTTTACCACTACCGAAAATATGCCGCTTGGGTCCTTAGCTATCCCGGCAACGTGCAACACATCGCTGCTCTGCACTACCTTGAGACCACGTGTTACTTCTGGCGAGGTAATAAAAATCTCGGGAGGAGTAATATCATTTTGTGCAGTAACTGTTACTGCCGGCTTCGGTTTATCCAGGTAACCAAAAGTAATGTAATTAAAGCCGACATTTTGGTTAGCGCTCACCGACACGCCGAACTGGTGACCGGTAAATTCAATTTCCGGGTGCGATGTAACCAGTTGGTCGTTAATGTAAAAATTTAGCTGTCCGTTTCTATGGGCAATGCCAAGCTTGTTTTTCGACAGGTCGCCTTTTCTTATGGCATCAGATGCTGTCCAGGTCACAATGGTTTTAAAACCAGCTTTGTCAATCGAGCCGATGTAGTAATAACCGCCTGCGCCCATCCAAAACATATAATTATGCTGCTCGTCGCAACCGAAAACAAGGCCATAGCCAAAATTTTGGGTGCCTGAATAATGTACCGCCTCGGTTTCAATTAAATAATCGCGACGCATATCAACCTTTAAATCGGCCGAAGTAACCGATGCGTTGTACCCGGTTTTGGCGCGGCGCACCATTTTAAAATAACCGTCAGTTAACGCCGTGGTTAGTGAGTCTGTTGTGGGTAGTACCCATTGGTTATTGTCGTCGGCGTTAAAGTCAGTATGGTAGGCAGTTTCCAATATACCTGCACTTATGGCCGGGGTATTTGCGGCTGCTTCATTGTCGCCGGAGGCCAGGTAAACCAGCTTAATATAGTCAAAAGCAGCAGTTTGCTGTTCCATTACCACAGGGCCAAAATGATTGCCGAAAGGTTGCAATGGCGGCAGTTCGGCCACCTGTACGCCGTTTATGTAAAACTTATTTCTATCCAGCAGCTTTTCTATGCGCAATTTATTCGATGTATTACCCTGCAATATCGCGGGCGAGGTTGTCCAGTTAATTAAGGCCGACGTTTGGCCGCGGTCAAATTTGCCAACCTGGAAGCTGCCGGTGGCAGTAATGCAAAAGAAATAGGTATTCAGCGCGTCCTGTCCAAAAAAAGCCAGCCCGGCCGGGAAGTTGGTTCCTCCCGTCACGTGCGAAAAAGTTGTTTGTATGGCAAAATTCCGGTTGTAGTCAACCGGCACCAGCTGCGCCACCACGGTTGACGAATGTTGTTTATGGGTAAGCAGGTATTTACCGCCCGCTATACGGGCATTGCTTACCTGGTCATCGTAATCTCTCCATGACGATTCTCCATTGCTGAATGCATTGTAATAGATAAGGCTTTGGGCACGGGCAGTGCCGCAAAGCAATAACGCAAAAAGGCAAATTGCTGTAAATAATCTTCTCATATCATTTGTGGTCTAACTCCACCATCATCGCAACGATATCTTTACCGTTACTGGTGCCATCAAAGGCAATATTATCATTGCTGAACTTTATGTTTTTAGGGTCGACTATCCTGCTACTCAAAACGTTATACACCCGTTCATTAAATGTACCGGTTTTGGCGCCTACCTGGGCAATTATGTCGTTTATGTTCAACTCCGTTTTACTGTATAAAACGCATAAAAAGTCTTTACCGGGCTGGTTATCAAACTGGATAAAATGATCTTCATCAGGAATGGCGACATCGTTCTTTTTGTAGTTGAGCGCAGCACTAATCCCCTCTTCATAAGGGAAAATTTTGGTTACCTGGTTGGTAAGGTCCGAACTGATGGCGTATACATACGCCGGCTGATTATTTGAAATATAAATCCTGAAATTTGTTCCCGAAGTGTACGGGTTTGCGGTTTGATAAATGGTGAGCGGCTGAGGCGTTGTTTTAGCAGTAACGACTTTTAACCCGCGTGTGGATACCAGTAAGTTGGCAGGCATTTGCTCACCTGTTGAAAGCGTAAGCTTTATCGACCCTGATAAATCCGGCGTGTCTGGTGCAGCGTCGGGCAAATCAACAAACTCATAAGCGTATTGCACAAAGCTCGTAAAATCCGCGTACCGAATCCAGATGTAACCACCGTTACCCCAATTAGTCCCCCAGCTATTTTGAATTTCAAATGCTCCGCCGTACATGTTATCGTCATACCCAACCACGCACATGGCATGCCCGCCCAAATTTGACGCCGGCCTTTCCTTTGGTATCCAATAGCGATGAGCGGTGTCAAAGGAGTCGGGGCATAACATTCCAATAACTACCGGTTTTTTTTCGGAAATAGATTTTTTTACTGCCTGTATTTTAATATTAGCCGATGATGTAACGTCAAAAAGGCGTGCGAAATCTTTTAACTTAGCATTCGACGCTACATTTACTTGAGTATTATCAACTGAAGGTACGCACAGAACGGGTAAATCGTTATAATGGATGCTGCCAGTAGTTTTCATCAGCTGGAAAGCTGTGCCCAGGTTTGAGCCGCCTGCGCAAGCCCCATCATTAGGGCGAAGCAGCCGGAACAGGAATGCAGCTGAATAAGCGTGTTTGGTAATACTATCTTTATTGGTCCAATTATATTTTATAGCGTCGACCATAGTGCGGCCGCAATAAGCGCTCGCCCATGCTGCACAGGTGCCGTACCTGTCCTGCGTTTTTGGGATGGGAGCGTATTGTTTGATAGATGCCTGCGCCGGCAACACATCGAGCGCGCGGGTAAGTTTTGCCTTTTTGGGCACCAACTGGTAGCCGTTATCGTCGATATCCATACCGCGGGGATGGGTCTGGCCCAAAACGTAACCGCAATTCAATAAAAAAAATAACGCAGGGAAGTAAAATTTGAACTTATACATGCAAACTAAATTACAAGTATAATTTTAAAACTAATAATTGAATATTGCAATAGTATTCAGCGGGTTAGCTAAATATTTTCTTGTTCCACCCAATTTCCATCCTCTTTAATAATGCCTATCAGTTCATCAAGCGCATTAGCCGAATTAATGTTCTTTTTCACGGCTTCTTTGCCGCGGTAAAGGGTAATTTTATCGGTGCCTGAACCCACATAACCATAGTCGGCATCGGCCATTTCACCGGGGCCGTTTACGATGCAGCCCATAATACCAATTTTCAGGCCTTTAAGGTGACTGGTGCGGCTGCGGATCATCTGCGTGGTGATCATCAAATCAAACAGTGTGCGACCACAGCTGGGGCACGAGATATATTCTGTTTTTGAGATTCGTGAGCGTGTGGCCTGCAAAATGCCAAATGCAGTTGAGGTAATTATTTTTGTTTCGATGCCGGGTGCGTCAATCCAGATACCATCGCCAAAGCCGTCAACTAATAAAGCGCCAAGATCCGTACCGGCGTAGAGTTGCAGGTTCTGAGTCTTTAGCTCCGAGTCGTCAGTTGGGAAGGAGTATTCGCGTTTTACAATCACCGGCACATCTAAACCAAGTTCCTCCATTTTAAAGAAAAACGAACGCTGGTCTGTCATACCCAGTGCCGATTCGGTCTCCAGCACAAATACCAGCGACTGGTCGAATGGCAAAGCGCCGAATGCATCGCTATCGATATCGGCAGGTTTTAATTTTACCAGGTTTAAGGCTGATGACCTGTCTGCATCCTGCACATATTCATCCAACGTAAACAATGGATGGCACATGGTTTTATCGGCCAGCTTAAGCCAGGTCTTATAATTGTAAAGCTGCTTTAAATTGCCCGGCAGGTTAAACGAGGGCAACTCATCAGCAAAATATACAAAATCAACCGATTGCTCGGCCATGTTATATTTATCCAGCAGCGGCGAGTACAGGTAGCCCGCATCACTTAATATCGCTGGATCTTTAAGGTTTTTGTTCGATAAATCAACCACTACCCTCGGTACCATGTGCCCGCCTATAAAAGCATTGGCCTCATAGGTATGGCGGCGTTTGTATTCGTATGGATTGTGCTGCAAGTCCTGAGTCTTAAGTCCTGAATCTTGAGTCGACTTTTGACTTTCGACTAAAGACTTACGACTCGAGTACCGTTCCACTAATGCAATAGCCACCGGGGCTTCTGCTTCGGGTTCTTCGGTGAGGGATACACGCACGGTATCGCCCAGACCGTCTTCAAGCAACGTACCGATACCAACGGCCGATTTTATGCGACCGTCTTCGCCGTCCCCGGCTTCGGTTACGCCGAGGTGCAGCGGGTAGTTCATGCCTTCAGCAACCATGGTTTCAACCAGCAAGCGGTAGGCCTGCACCATAACCTGTGGGTTGCTAGATTTCATGGAGATTACGAGGCTGTTGTAGTTCAAATCTTCGCAGATGCGGATAAACTCCATCGCTGATTCCACCATACCTTGCGGGGTATCGCCATAGCGGCTCATAATCCTGTCGCTTAACGAACCATGATTAGTGCCTATACGCATGGCAGTGCCATATTCCTTACATATCTTTACCAGCGGCGCAAATTTCTGGTATATGCGCGACAGTTCGCCCTGGTACTGGGCATCGGTATAATCTATCTGGTCGAATTTCTTTTTATCGGCATAGTTGCCGGGGTTAACGCGCACTTTCTCCACTATGCGGGCGGCAACTTCGGCGGCATTGGGGGTAAAATGGATATCAGCTACTAAAGGCACAGTGTAGCCACGCATGCGTAACTGCTTTTTTATTTCAGCAAGATTTTGGGCTTCCTTTATGCTTGGGGCGGTAATGCGCACATACTCACAGCCAGCGTCAACCATACGAATGCTTTGCTCGACCGTACCGATGGTGTCCATGGTGTCGGTGGTCGTCATGCTTTGTATACGGATGGGGTTATTACCACCCATCGGCACATCGCCGATTGCGACCTCGCGGGTCACAAACCGCGAGTATTCAGTCAGCGAATTACAATAACGGCCATGCAACAGTTTTACAGCATCCATATCCATGGTGCAAAAATACGAAATTGTTTATTTGTTGTAAGGTTGGAAAGTTGAAAGGGTGTAATGTTATTCCCGGTTTAATTTCCTTTCGCCGGCGCTTCCGCCTCCCGTTTCATTTGGTATCCAACAATGAGCTGCCGATATGTCCAGTGGTGCTCCTGTTTTTCAAGCAGGTACTTATGAAAGGCTTCCATATCTGCATCCGGCATTCCCACTACTTTAAGATATTTCAAGCTGCTTTCCCAGTTGTCAGGTGTAAATCGCCGTTTCTCGAGTGTCATCTGAGCTATGACTAAATTTCGAACCGATGTATAACCAGTATCTTTTTTAGCATTATTTATAAAGGTTGATATATCGCCATAAGTTATTTTTTCATCCCCCTTGGCTTTAATTCTTCCTAATAATAACGTACCCAGCACTGGCCCATCGCTGTACATTCTAAGGTCAACGCTGTCGAGGCCAAGGCAGTCGGCATGTTTATTAAAATTAGCTAACACATCCTGTTGATTTTCAACTGCAATGTTTTGCTTCAGCAGTTTCGAACAATTGAAAGCCACTTGTGCTGATGCATCGATACAAAAACATGTAAAAACACCAATAAAGACTATTAATTGGGGTGGTAATACCTGGCGGATTTGCTTCATAATGAAGTGAATATACAATTATAATTTCTTTCGCATCACAAAATCATTCATCCAGTATTTACCAATCGGAACATCATCCTCATAGGCTATTTCAAATCCCATCTTTTCGTAAAAAGTTTTTGCGTTGTTGTAGCGGTTTACGTTGAGGTCGAGGGTGTGTATACCGGCGGCAATTGTATTATCAATTACCTGGTTTATCAATATTTTGCCGTACCCCTTTCCCTGTGTTTGGGACAGGCAGTAGAGTTTGTGCAGCTTGTATATTGCGGGGTTTTCATCGCGCGGGGAATAGGCTGCAAATGCCACAGGCTCGTCGCCTTCAATCAGCATCAAAAATGTTTGGATATTATTGCTGATCTGCGAGGTTAATTTTTCTGTCGAGTAAATTTCGGCCAGCATAAAATCCAATTGTTCTTTGGCAAGTATGGGTGAGTAAACCTGTCGCCATGTTGTATCGGCTATTTCACGGATGGCCTCAACATCGTTAATTGTTGCTTCCCTTATGAAGTGCATATATGTAATTTCTTTGTATGTTCCTTTGCCTTCTCCGCGCCCCGATAAGCAGTTTTTACAAAAGTACTGACACCAATTTGTCAGTACTTTTCGCATTTTTTAGCGTGAAAAATAGCCTAAAAGGTGCGTTTTTAACGCGGAAATAAGCTTTTTAACACCTGGGGCGAACCGCTTACTGTTCCACCCTGTTCCTTATGTTTCACTGTGCACAGCAACGTAAAACTTTACATTGTTCACAAGCATATTCCAGCGCAATATGGATTAATTTAATGATTTTCTTCTATATCGATATTTGTTTTTGCTGAAACAATTTGCCCTACGCCAAAGTATTCTTCCAACTCATTTAAGGTTGATGAACTGGTTGCGATATCTTTAATTATCACGCCTTTTTCCATCAGCAGGATGCGGTCGCATACATCGGTAATGTGATTAAGGTCGTGGCTGGAGATAAGGGTGGTTACCCCTTTGTTTTTGTTTAAATCTTTCAAAATACTTTTCAGCCTGAACTGGGTGCTGGGGTCGATATTAGCAAACGGTTCGTCGAGCATCAGCAGCTCCGGGTTTTGTAAAAGGCATGATGCCACACCCACC
The DNA here is from genome assembly GCF_025359345.1 of Mucilaginibacter sp. Lineage (GTDB taxonomy): Bacteria > Bacteroidota > Bacteroidia > Sphingobacteriales > Sphingobacteriaceae > Mucilaginibacter. The sequence continues at coordinate 87,137 of NZ_JANYGQ010000017.1, read as the reverse complement.
TTGCACTGGTTCCCTTTGGACAAGTCGCGGATGTATTTGCCTTTTTTTAATATCTCGCCGTTAAAAAAATCGGTGAGGCCTGCTAAAAAATCGTCGACGTGTGCGCGGCTTTGCTGGTGTAGCCCGCCAATAAAGTAAAAATATTCTTCAGGTGTAAGGTAGTCTATCAAAAAGCCCTCATCAAGGTATGATGCGGTGTAGTTCTTCCAGTTTTCGTGCCCGGCAACATTCTCCCCATTCGACAAAACCTGCCCGGCCTCGGGCCTGATTAAATCAAGCATCACACGGAACAAGGTAGTTTTACCCGCGCCGTTATTCCCCACCAGGCCTACGCTCTCACCTTTTTTTATGTGAATGTCAGGCACGTTTACAACAATTACGCCGTTGTAAACTTTTTTAAGGTTTTTAATCTCTATCATCTTATTTATTTCTGAAGCCTTCAGCTATGGTGTATCTTTTTGTGTGAAAATCCGCTTCCAGTTTTTTTATCCAAAAACCGCGTGTAAATGTGCAAACCAACCCTACTATCCCAAGTATGCCCAGCCCCGTGTTTGCCTGGTGAAATAAGGCAAACGGCACGTATATTATAAAAGGGGCGATCAAGAGCGGGAATGATAAAATCCACTGGTTACCGCTCATCCCCTCCCAGTTAAACGCAGCGCCTTTTGAAAGGTCCATGCGCTTATAATTACGATTGGCAAAAAACAGCACCATGGTAGTATTTACGCCTATGTTCCATAAATACATAATTACTTCAATCACCAGTGTCTTCCAGCCAAAGTAAACATATGGCGTTGCAAGCAGTAAAAATACCGTTGATACCATAGTGAACAGCAGGTATTTGGCCCTCAAAAACTCGCCGAATTTTACCTTGCTGACCAGCAGCCCATCGAAATGCGAGGCCTGCCAGGCATACATAAACTGCCCGTAATTAATGATAAAAATACCCGTCATAAACATGCTTACAAACACTTTGTAGCCCTCACCATTCATTTGGGGGTTCGGATAAAACATTAATCCGTAAAACATAAAAAACAGCCCCATAATGAGGGCCGAGCGTGGGCGCTTGTTGCGAAAAATGAGCTTAAGCTCATTAGCTGCTAAATCGCCAACGCTACCAAACCGGCTAAGGAAAGGATACTCTGTGCTGCTTTTATATTTGGTGTCTTTACGCGAGCCGAGCTCTTCCAGGTAAAGATTATCTTTTAAATATAAAAAGTTAAGGTAATACATAACCGCGCCGAGCAACACAGGTATAACTGCCAAAAGCGGGTACTTTATTAAGCCACCGAAAAACAGGTACGAAAATTTGCGGATGGATATAAAGTGCCAAAGAAAATCAGACAGGCCAATCAATATAATCACAGCCACAGCAATTAAAAATATCCAGCCGTTTATGTTTGCCTTCCGTTTCAAATACAAGGCCAGGTAATTGTTAAATACCGTAAGGCCGGCTATAGAAACCACAAAAGCAAGAGCAGCTACACCACCCGAATCGGTCATGATGATTTTTAAAACAAAAGGGACAAACAACAGAAAGGGCCAAAGGTTAAAAACCGAAAGTAAAGCAGTAAACGCCAGGTAACGCACCAGCGAATTACGTTTGACCGGCAGTTGCAGATAGGGTTGTACCCGTAGTGTCGGTAAATCCTGCAGCTGCAGGCGTGTAAATAGGTCGCTTAAGTAATACAGCAGTATAATACCACAGTAGGTAACAACTATATCCGTTTTGCCGCCGCCCTTTAGCAGCAGCTTATCCAGGTTAAAACCAATGGCACAAACTATCAGCAACAGGTATAATATCAGCAAGCCCATTACAACACGTACCGCAATACTTTTGCCTGTGTTTTTTGAGCGCCAAAAAGCTTTTAGTTCATGCTTGACAAAGGTTGCGGTCATCTGTATAGTTCAATAATTAATCAGTGGTAATAATAGGCAAAAAATTGCATGTTTAAGTGACAGGCATCAACATTTCGATATCACGCCCTGAATTTCACGCCGCCCAAACATTCCCCCAGGGAGTAAAATTATTAATAATTATACCTGTTACCCCAAAGCTTTCTTAGCTTTTCTTTTGATTCGTTTTCACGGGCATTGTTGCCGGGCTCGTATAATTTGGTGCCTTTAATAGCTTCGGGTAAAAAATCGAGGTCGGTAAAGTTGCCTTCATAGCTGTGGGCATACTTGTAGTCTTTACCGTAGCCTATATTTTTCATCAATTTGGTTGGCGCATTGCGCAGGTGCAGGGGCACGGGCAGGTCGCCCATTTGTTTAACCATGGCAATGGCGGCGCCGATTGCCGTTGTGGCCGAATTACTTTTTGCTGATGTTGCCAAATAAATAGCCGTTTGTGATAAGATCAATTGCGACTCGGGCATGCCTATTTTATTTACCGCTTCAAAACAGCTTTGCGCCAATAAAAGCGCATTTGGATTCGCGTTGCCAATATCTTCGGATGCAAGTATTAGCATCCTGCGGGCAATAAACAGCGGATCTTCACCACCTACAATCATCCTGGCCAGCCAGTAAACAGCCCCGTTAGGGTCGCTGCCCCGCATGGATTTTATAAAGGCCGAAATAATATCATAATGCTGCTCGCCTGCTTTATCATACAGCGCCATGTTTTGCTGCACATGCTCCAGCACATTCTCGTTGGTCAGCGTAATTTTCTTGCCCGGGAAAGCATTTACCAGCAGCTCAAAGATATTCAGCAGCTTGCGGGCATCGCCACCCGATAAGCGCAGCAATGCCTCATTTTCTTTTATGGTGATGCTTTTCTTTTGCAGCACCTCGTCTTCTTTCATGGCCTTATCCACCAAACTAACCAAATCATCCTCGTTTAGAGATTGCAGGATGTATACCTGGCAACGCGACAGCAAAGCGGAAATAACTTCGAACGATGGATTTTCGGTAGTAGCACCTATCAGCGTAACTATCCCCCGCTCAACCGCACCCAGCAGCGAGTCCTGCTGCGATTTGGAGAAACGGTGGATTTCATCGATAAACAATACCGGCAGGATTCCGCCTTCGGCTTTTATCAGCGAGGCTTTTTCAATTACCTCGCGCACATCCTTAACGCCAGAGTTAATAGCGCTTAGTGCAAAAAACGGCCTGTCGAGCGTTTGGGAAATGATATAAGCCAGCGTGGTTTTGCCTACTCCCGGCGGCCCCCAGAATATCATCGACGGCAGTTGGCCCGACTCGATAGCCTTTCGCAAAACTGCGCCTTTGCCCACCAAATGTTTCTGCCCAACGTAATCGTCCAGGTTTTTGGGGCGCATGCGCTCGGCTAATGGCGGCAGGTTGTTCATATGGGTAAAATTGAGAAAAGTAAATGCTAAATCCTAATATTTTTAGCAGGATGCTGTGGAAATAACAAGAATGAATTATCATTGTTTTAGAGAGACGTATAGATCAGTCCATTGTCGGCAAGAACCTGATCAAGAAAGTTATCAGAAATATTTTCCATATCCGATTTATCGTAAATCGAAACTAACGTAATGCGTTCCTTTAACACTTTTACACAAGTAATAACCCTTGAACCGCCCGACTTGCCGGCCATTTTTGATGTGATTTTCATGCGTACTTTAAAGCAGTTCTTGCTCAGGCTTTCGCCCTGAAAGGGGTTCTCTATAAGACTTTTCGCCAATTCGGAGACATCTTGCTTAATGGAAGGATACTTTTTGGCGAGTTTTTTTAGTTCGCGGTCAAAGTTTGGTATTGTTCTAAACTCAAAGCTCATCTAATAACTCTTGCAACGGGCGGTCTTTCAATTTTCCTTCTTCAACCATTTTAAGCTCAACAAATCCTTGTTTTACATTATTCCAGATTTCCCGCTGTTCAGAGGTCAGCTGCTCCTCCGCAGTTTTTGCAGGTTCAACCACTTTTACAAAGTTCAGTGACTTCATCAACTTCATAAAAAAAGCAAATTTATTTTCGGGTACATTAATGGTTACCTGTTTCATTATTTTAAGATATAATACAAAAGACAAACGCTTTTAAATCAAACTTATCACAAATATAATAAACAAATTTTATAATGTTATTTTTGAAACTCAAGGCAACAATAACCCGTGACTAACCAATTCACCAAATCTACCTTTCATTCTTTTTGCGACAAGCTAATTCCAACCGATACAGATTTAGCCGCCATCTTTAACGCTTATGGTTATCCGCCATTCTGGAACCGGCCCAATACATTCGAAACCCTGGTGCATATTATTTTGGAGCAGCAGGTTTCGCTGGCATCGGCGCTGTCGGCTTTAAATAAATTGAAAGAGCATTTACAGGAGTTAACCCCGGCCCGGCTGCTGCTATTAACCGACGAAGAAATGCGGGCCTGTTATGTAAGCCGCCAGAAAAACAGCTACCTAAAATACCTTGCCGAAGCCATTTTAAGCGGACAACTAAACTTAGCAGCTCTTGAAAATATGCCGGACGAAGAAGTGCGCGCCAGGCTAACTGCGCTAAAAGGCATCGGCAATTGGACCGCCGACATCTACCTTATATTTGTTTTACAACACCCGGATGTATTCCCCATTGGCGATTTGGCGGCGGCGAATGCTTTGAAACGGGTTAAAAATTTACCGGCCGAAACTACAAGGGAGCAGGTACTTGAAGTAGCCGCCCAATGGCAACCGTACCGAAGCATTGCTACTATGCTGTTATGGCATTATTATTTATCGGCACCGAAGAAGGCGGCCAAATAAACCTACGAATGGCCTAAAACTTCGTAAGTTTAACGAGCTATCAAATTAAATAATATGACCGAAAAAGAAAAAATGATAACCGCGCTCCCCTACCGCGCAAACGACCCGGAACTGGTAAAGTTTCGCCGGGAAGTGAGGTTAAAACTGGCAGCGTATAATACCCACCTGGAATATAATGCTGAGGAACTTTCAGGAACACTAAAAACCATTTTAGGCGCAATGGGCAGCGGCAGCTGGATTGAACCCCCGTTTTATTGCGATTATGGCTTCAACATTACCACGGGCAAAGATTTTTACATGAATTTTGACTGCGTGATATTAGACGTAGCCCCGGTAATCATCGGCGATAATGTGATGTGCGGACCAAAAGTGCAATTGCTTACCGCTACTCATAGTGTTAATGCTGAAGAGCGCAACTTCTCAGGTACGGAACTTGGCAAACCAATAGTAATCGGCAACCGGGTTTGGATTGGCGCAGGCGTAATTGTTTGTCCCGGTGTTACCATTGGCGATGAAGCCGTAATTGGTGCGGGCAGCGTGGTTACGCGCGATATACCGCCGGGCGTATTTGCTGCCGGAAATCCGTGTAAAGTGATAAAGGTTATTGAATGACACATTTTAAACCAGGAACATCAAAAAATGGCTGACGGTCGTATTGAAGGCTATTTGCAAAAGAATTTGCTGTACGCATTTTTGATTAATGTACTTTTGGCTTTTTTATCAGTGCAAGTGGTATACGCTCACCTGACAGGTAGCCTGGAAGGGAGCCAGGGGGTTATGATCGTGGCTTTATCAGGAGCGATATGGTCGGTATTTCTCACTGTTTGCTCAACCACCATATTTCTTAATGTATATCCTTCAATCAGAAATGATAAAATCTACGTGTTTTTCACCTACTATCTTTTACCAATAATCGCCGCATTAATAGCCGGAGGCAATATGCGTTCATCCGGAATGCTGCCTGCATTTTTTACGGTAACCATTCCGTTTTTTATATCACAAACCATTTTCTATATAAGATTTTTAAAAATATCTGATAAACTTTAGTCCGGCAATAACGGTGCTCTAACACTATCATGAGCGTAGTGTTTGCGGCGGGAAGCCCTATGTTTTATAAAGGTTATTAAGCGTTAACCGTAATTTGCTTCAATTCCTGTAATTCGAAATAATTCGTGGAATTAGTGTTTATTCAAATAAATATTCCACCACATGCAACGTATCGAATAAACTTTAAGTCTGATAGATAAACAAACTTAAAATTATGAAAGCTTATTTAACCTTATTGATAGTTGCCTGCCAAAGTGTTGCGGCATTAGCACAGGATGACAAAACCCCTTATTTAACCAAATCACTTTCGAGCGATGCCATAAACAGTGTTGTTGTTTCTACATCGGGCGGAGGCATAAAAGTTAGCGGCGAAAGCGGGCAGTCGCCACGTATTGAGGTTTATATCAGGGGTAACAACAATCGTCAGCTATCGAAAGGAGAAATTCAAAAACGCCTGGCAGAAGATTATGACATGAATATCGCTGTTAACGGCCATGAATTGAGCGCTACGGTAAAACAAAAACACCCTTTTCTTAACATGAACTGGCGCAATCAGATGAGTATTTCATTTAAAATATATGTACCCGAAAACGTAACCACCAATTTAAAGACCAGCGGCGGCGGCATCGATCTTGATAATTTAAAGGGTGCTGAAACATTTAGCACCAGCGGCGGCGGTTTACGGCTCAATAAGCTAACCGGAGTTATTCGCGGCCGTACATCGGGCGGCGGTATCGATGTTTCAAATTCGGGCGACGACCTCGACTTAAATACCAGCGGTGGCGGCATCACTGCAAAAAACTGCAATGGTAAAATAAGACTGGTAACCAGCGGCGGCGGCTTGCGCCTGGAAGATTTAAAAGGTAATATTTACGCCCATACCAGCGGTGGCGGCGTAGAAGGCCGAAATATTGACGGCGAGTTGGTTACCGGCACGTCGGGTGGTGGTGTCGATTTAAAGAATATGAGCTGCAGCCTTGACGCCTCTTCAAGCGGTGGTGGTTTAAGCATAGAAATGAAACATGTGGGCCAGTACCTTAAATTACACACCAGCGCAGGTAACATCGACTTGGATTTACCGGCAGGCCAGGGCCTCGACCTTGCAATAAGAGGCGAAGGCGTTAACCAGCACCCTACAAAGCTCAGCAACTTTAGCGGCGAGTGGAATAAAAACCGCATAAATGGCACTGTAAACGGCGGCGGCGCGCAGGTAACCGCAAGCGCATCAAGCGGCGATGTGAATTTGAAGTTTAATTAAGCCAAATTGTAGCGACACAATACTTTGTGTCGCTGAAAGGCACGACTGAATTGTGGACATTATATCAAAAAGCGGATTGGCCCAAAGTCAATCCGCTTTTTTTATTTATCGAGCGATAATATTATCCCGCCCGAAAAAAAATGCCCGTTGCGATAAACCCCGTTCAATTGTGTTTTATCAACCTGGCCCGATGACAGGTAGAGTTGATCGGTGCCATTACCCGTTTGCCAGTTAAAATAGGTATAGCCAAAGCTTATGCCAACGTTGGGCGTGATACTATAAACCAGCGCACCGCCGGCATTTATACCGTAGCCTTTGGCTACATGGCTATAGCTAACCGGGTGCATAAATTCGTTAATTAAATTCCAGTTACCCTGCGCGCTATAGTTTACCTGGTTGTAGGTAACATCGGCGGTGGCCTTTAATTCGCGCCAAATTTTAACGGAAGATTTTAGTTTGATGAAAGCGCCTTTCCATTGCGTATTGTAAAAGCTGTTTAAATCAGGAAATCGGCCGGTAGCGTCAATTATGTATAACGATTGTTTGTTATTACCATAACCTACAGAAGGCACGAGACTAAACCGGTCATTATTAAAAACAATGTATCCGGCGCCTGCATACCACGCAGATGTATATCCCTTATTATCATTAAAATTTTGGCTATAAGTTGGCTGACTGCGGTTATCAGCCGAATAGTCAATATCGCTTACACCGCCCGATTTTACGGCTGTACGGTTATATCCGCCTAAAACAATAATATTATGCCAAACATTTGCCTGTAAGCCAGCCGCATAATTGGTACCTTTAACATTTTGCCATTTAAGCTCAGATAATACATTGGGGCTCTGCCCGCTGGTGTTGCCGGAAATTGACCAATGTAGATTATCTTGTTGAGGCCCGGCTGACAACGACAATTGCATTTTTCGTTCAATGCCCTGCCCATACCCAATCCGCGCAGTACACAGCATCAGCAAAATAAAAGGGCAAAGTTTTATCAGCCTTCTCAATTGTAAAGGAATTTAAGCAATGTTTTTAAACAGATTTAATTGGCCTTATATACCCTCACATAATCGACATACATTTTTGCGGGCAGCAGGCCGTCATTAATTGGTTGGTTTGGAAAATCGCCGCCAACTGCAAAATTCAGCAGTATAAAAAACGGCAGGTGGAAAGCGCCGGTATTATTGACATTATTGGCAATGTTTGCTGTTACATATTGGGTACTATCCACATACCAGCGTATTTCGCTGTTATCCCACTCAATAGCATAAACATGGTAATCACCGGCAGTTGCAATGGTGGTATTTAAACCATACTGTGCATGCCCGCCGCCGCTGTTCCAATGTATGGTACCGTAAAACAGGTTATCAGCATTTACGTGCTCCATTATATCAATTTCGCCGCAATTGGGCCAATTAACCGTAGTAATGTTTGAGCCCAACATCCAAAATGCAGGCCAAAACCCCGCGCCAAGTGGTGCCTTAATCCGGGCCTCAATTCGTCCGTAAGTTGCCGTTACTTTGCCTTGCGAGTTCATCCTTGCCGAAGTATAAAGCTGCCCACCCACGTTTTCTCTCTTTGCAGTTATCACCAGGTTACCTGCTTCAATAGTAGCATTTGCGGCCTGGTAATATTCCTTCTCGTTATTTACGCCAAGATTGCCGGTTTCAAAATTCCAGTTCTTTGTTTTTACAGCCGTACTGTCAAACTCATCCGACCATATTAAGCTATATGTGACCGGCGTTTTTGGTTTAGTGGTATCTACTGGAGGCGTGGCTGTAATTTTACCCGGCGTATTACTTTTCGAACACGAACTGATAAATACTATCGACACAAGTAAAACACCGGCGCCGGTAAGCATATTAAATATTATTTTTCTCATTTTTATATATTGGTGCCCTAAAGTAATAAATACTATCGGGATAGTGGGTATTCTATTCAGGAATAGAGTCAAGAGCCAAGAATCAAGAGCCAAGAAGTCAAGAATCAAGAAAACAGGCAGCATTAGATAGGTTTCCTGCGGCCGTTTTCACTGCTGTTAATCCTGGTTCTCAAAATCTTGATTCTTGACTCTTATAGTCTTGATTCTTTCTCTACTGGTTCACTTTAAAAGCCTCCCATCCCGAAGCTGTGGCCCGGGTACAGGTCATCGGCTGAGTGCCGTTTTCGCTCGAAATAAATTTGCCGTTGTTGCCTTGCAGAGTTATGGTACCATCGGCATTGGTGCCCCAGGTAAATTTCTCCCAGTCGCCGGCAGTTGCGCGGTTACAGGTTATAGCCTGTGTGCCGTTTTCGCTCGAAACGAATTTACCCATGCTTTGCAGCTCAATTTTGCCGCCGCCGCCGTCAACAATTAAAAATTGCTCCCAGGCTTGTGCGGTTGGCCGATTGCAATTCATTGGCTGTGTGCCATTTTCCCCGCTAACATATTGGTTATTAAAACCTTTCAGGGTGATGGTTTGACCAATTGGCGGGCCGCTGCCACCGCTTGCTGCAGTATACACACGCACGTAATCAACCAGCATACTTGAGGGAAGCGCCCCTGTGTTAACAGTTTGCCCCGGAAGGTCGCCGCCTACAGCAAGGTTAAGAATTATGTAGAAAGGATTGTGGAACGCACCTGTGTTGTTGATGTTATTTTGGATATTGCCGGTTACATACAAGGTATTATCTACGAACCATTTTATACTGTTGGTATCCCACTCAACGGCATACACATGGTAGTCAGCGAGAGTCGTAGTGGTGCTGCTACCGTATTGAACGTGGCCGCTGCCACCGTTCCAGTGCATGGTACCCAAAATAGTATTGCTGGTGTTCACCTGCTCCAAAATGTCAATCTCGCCGCAGTTCGGCCAGCCCACCCCGGGCGTGTTGATGTTTGTCCCGAGCATCCAGAATGCGGGCCAGCTGCCCTGGAAAGCCGGTACTTTAATACGTGCTTCAATCCTCCCATAGGTGGTGGAGAATTTTCCGAATGTTTCCAGCTTTGCCGAAGTGAATGGCTGCCCGCCCACGCTTTGGTTTTTAGCAGTTATAACCAGGTTGCCGCCGGTTACGGTGGCATTTGATGCCTGGTAATATTCCCGCTCGTTATTTACACCGGGGTTCCCCACGTCGACATTCCATTTGCTACCATCAACACTGGTGCCGTTAAACTCGTCGGACCATACCAGTTGCCAGGTTACCGCACGGGCTTGGGTAGTTTGTTCGCCGTTTATTGGCGCAGCATTTTTGGGTTGATTGTTCATATCCTTTTTACAGGAACTCACCATTGCCACCAGCGCCAGGACTACCCCGGCTCGGCTTAAAAATTTAAAGAATTGTTTTTTCATAATAGTTTTATTTGGTTTGTTAAAAGAGAGCCAAGAATCAAGAGAGTGAACAGCTTTTTGGCGATATATTCACCATTGCGACCTCGTTTCTTAATTCTTTTTCGTCTTGATTCTTGATTCTTATAGTCTTGATTCTTTTCTATTGGTTCACCTTAAACGACTCCCATCCCGAGGCCGTAGTCCGGGTACAGGTCATAGCCTGGGTGCCATTCTCGCTCGATACGTAATCGTTGTTGTTACCCCTTAGTGTTATAGTGCCGTCGGCGTTTACGCCCCATACAAATGCTTCCCAATCGCTATGGGTGGCGCGGTTGCAGGTAATAGCCTGCGTGCCGTTCTCGCTCGATACATATTTGCCCATGCTTTGGAGCGAAACTTTGCCATTACCTGCATCAACCACTAAAAACTGTTCCCAAGTGCCTGCCGTGGCGCGGGTACAGGTCATGGCCTGGGTGCCGTTTTCACCGCTTACATAAAGATTATTGAACCCTTTTAGGGTGATAGTTTGTCCAATTGGCGCACCGCCACCGGTCCCGCTTGATTGGGTGCCTGCCCATTTAAAGGTGGCGGCAGCTCCGGCTGGTAAAGTGTACGTAAATGACTCCGCGCCCCATTTAATTTTAAACGACTGGCTGGAAGTTGCTGTGTTTAAAGCCACAACTACCTTGGTACCATCCGGATTTTTAAAGGCAACGTTTTGAATACTGGCTGAAAACGTGTTTGATGAAATACGCACAGCCCCCGCCTTCACAAACTCGGATGCATGGGCAACTGTATAGTAAGCCGTATTTTTGGTATAGCTGTTGCCCGATATGGTTACAGCGCCCAAACAGGTGGTACAGCCGCCTGCTGTATGCGGGTTATTATTAGGGTCGGCAGCCAGGTTCCATTCCAATACCACACGGCTCCAGTTACGTGGGGCGCCAATGATGAGGTTGTTCATATGCCACGAAAAATCGCCTGCAAAATTGCCGGGAGCGCCTATAAACTGTTCGGTAAAGTATACGTTTTTAGTTGGAAACGCATTATGCACAGTAGTTAATGCACTGATGTCGCCGGCATAAAGGTGGAATGCTGATCCGTCGACATAGGGGTTAGCTGCGGCATCGCCTAGAACCGCTTCCGGGTAATCGGGGCGGTCACAGTTATGATCGTAAGCTACAATTTTGGTACTGATGCCATTGGCTGCGAACTGGGGGCCGAGGTTGTTTTTTATAAAATTGGTTTCCTCGTTGGCCTGCATCGTCATTGCAGGGTTGTTGTTGGGATTAAGCGGCTCGTTTTGCGGACAAACAGCATAAATATTAATGCCCTGCGCTGCCATGGCCTGTATGTATTTTACAAAATAGCGGGCATAAGCATCATAATACGCCGGGTTTAAGTTGCCCCCGGTAAAACCGCCGTTGCCTGTTGTGCTTTGCTTCATCCAAACAGGTGCAGTCCACGGTGTAGCCATTATTTTTATCGACGGATTTATGGCGATAATTTTCTTGAGCACCGGCACCAGGTCGGTCATTTCCTGGCTGATGCTGAAGTGGGTGAGGCTGTTATCGGTTTGTCCGGACGGCATGTCGTCATAGGTAAAGTCGGACGAGCTTAAGTCGGAAGCGCCGATGGTGATCCGCACAAAGGCCGACCCTACGTGGCCCGAAGCAGTTGAAAAGATATCATTTAAAAAAGTTGTCTGATTGGCGCCCAGCCCGTTAATAAGTGATGCACTGCCACCGGTTAAGGCATAGCCAAAGCCATCAATGGTTTGGTAGGTTGTATTTTCGTCGACAGTGATAGTTGTGGCATTCGTACCTGCATCGGCGGCAAAGTTTACGCTGGTTTGTTGCGCCAGCAGTTTGCTTTTGTCTGATGTGGTTTCCCAAATGCTAACGGTTTCATTGGCAGCCCTTGCTACTGTTGTAGGGCCACCGATTTTTGCCATGTCAGGGCTGCCTTTCGACATATCCTTTTTGCACGAATAAAAGAGCAACGCAGGGAGCAAGAGTAATGCCGCCAGCAATTTCAGTTTGTAAATTGATTTCATAAATGGTTATAGTTTGTTGATTGGTTTAAGAGCCTGACCAAATAAAACTTTAACCTGCGCTTAAATAACAGTCGACAACTGAGCAACGCGCCAGCGGCGTTTTTTTCATTTTTAGTAAGACAGGCAGAAGTATAGTTTTATATTGGCAATACAAAACTATGTTAATTAATATGAAAATACCAAATATATTTTAACATAAATAACTGATATTTAGACAGTTATAAATAATTCAATACGCTTTAAGCACAGTGTGTATTTTGTACAAAAAGGGCTTTAATACACAGTAAAGGGGGTTTTTAATATTCTGCGCGACTTGGATGATACGCTTGCTTCACAGTTAAATAATTATAAGTCCGAAAGTAAGGAAAGTTCGGAAAGACGCTTCGGATTCAGGGGTGACGGGGAATAATCGAATAATATCCCGGCATTTTTAGTAAATAATCATCACGCAAACTATTTCCTCCCTCTGCTTGTAATACATATCCAAATCCACCCAAATGTCCAAACTTTCTGAACGTATCAAACTTTTTAACGCCGGCCTATTGCCCGATATGGTTAATCTTAAGTACGAGGCCATGGCCGAGAATGCTTTCAGGTACTACCGCGGCACCTGCCATTTATTTTATGAGGATTTAGCATCGACCGAAAAGTTCCCCGCTTCGCCCCAAACCTGGATTTGCGGCGACTTGCACCTTGAAAATTATGGGAGTTACAAAGCCGACAACAAACTAGTGTATTTTGATTTAAATGATTTTGACGAGAGCATACTTGGGCCGGCGTTGTGGGAAGTTGCACGCATGGTTACCAGTATCTGCATTGCATTTGGCGAGTTGGATATTGAGCCGGAAAAGGCGGAGAACATGGCAAAGCTTTTTGTAAAAACTTATGCGGCCACACTATGCAAAGGTAAAGCTACCAGTATTGACCCGCGAACCGCGAAAGGGATTGTTTGTGACTTTTTAACAGCAGCTGCGCAAAATGGCTATACCGTAGTTTTGAAGAAACGGACGGATAAAAAAAACAAAAAAGTGGTACTGTCATTAGTTGACGAAAGGCATTTCAAAATAAAAAAGCACCTAAAATTGGTGTTGATGGACCATATACAGCAATGGATTGATCAAAGCAGCGACAGCCCCTACAATTATAAAGTAAAAGATGCAGTGTTCCGCCTGGCGGGTACCGGCAGCATAGGACAAAAGCGGTACTTGTTTTTGTTGAAAAGTACCAATACCAAAAATCATTACCTGTTGGTTGATATGAAGCAGTCGCGCGCATCATCGTTATCGTCGTACGTTAAGGCTAAGCAGCCGGAGTGGACGTCAGACGCTGAACGGATAATAGCCGTACAACAGCGCATGCAAAATGTATCCGCATCGTTATTAAGTGCCACGATTTTTCATGACGAGCCGTACGTGATACAGGAATTGCAGCCGGTAAAGGATACGATTAAGTTTAAGCTGATACGCGACCAATATCGCGATATTTACCAGGTAATTGATGATACGGCCGCGCTTACTGCTTCGGCTCAGTTGCGCAGCGGCGGCATGAACGGCTCTGCAACCATTGATGAATTGAAAGCTTTTGGCAGCGATACGGTCTGGCAGCAAAAACTGCTGGATTATTGTTTTGAGTACTGCAAAAAAGTGAAGGAAGATTACGGGCAATTTGTGCACGATCTACAAGGCGGGACGTTTGATTAATTGTGACTCGTTAATGTTTCTTTATTGCGCTTATTTCGCCGTTCCGCTCTATGTAACCCCTATCAAGCAGGTAAATAGTTCTTTTATTGGCAACAACTAACAGCCTTAAGTGTTTCTAAAACAATGGGAGACCGACAATTATTGACAAGGGAAGACCGGTTAATCCAGCGGCAGGGTAAACCAAAAAGTACTTCCTTTGCCCAGTTCGCTTTCAACCCCAATGTCGCCACCATGGCGTTTGATAATCTCTGAGCAGATATAGAGACCCAATCCCAACCCGGAATTTTGAAAGCCTGATGATTCGGCACGATAATACCTGTCGAACAGGTGCGTGATTTTTTCGGGTGCTATGCCTGGGCCGGTATCCCTAACAGCAATTTTAGCCATTTCACCTTCCCGGCTAACCATCATAAATATATCCTTCGATTCGGGCGCATATTTAACCGCATTGTTTACCAGGTTTACAACCACCTGGTCTATACTGTGCTCGTCTGCGGTCACCTGCAATTGCATATCGCCCTGCACTATCAGCCGGTGCTTACCGGCAATGCGCACGTGGCTGCAGCAGCTGTCTAACATTTCGGCAATGGTGAAAGGAGTTTTATTGAGCTTTAACTCGGTTTTGCTGGCGCGGCTAACATTTAAAAGATCTTCAACCAAGGCGCTTATTTTGTGCATGCTACGGCTCGATTGGTCAATCAGTTTAGGTATCAGCTCGGATGCCGGGTCGTTTTTTACACGTTCCAATAATTGTAGGGACGCTTTGAGACTGGTGATCGGGGTTTTCAGTTCGTGGCTGGCAATACTTATAAAATCGTCCTTTTGCTGTTGCAAGCGCTTAAATTCGGTGATATCAAGAAGGGTGCCCAATATCCGAACCGCTTTTCCGTCTTTATAATATACTTTGCCCTGCACGCGTACCCAATGTGTTGAACCATCGCTGTGCAGAACGCGGGCTTCGTAAAATAATTTCCCTGATCTTATAGCCGCCTCGTGTGCGGCAATCCGGGTGGCTTTGTCGTCAGGGTGAATTACCGAAGCAAACATTTCCCATGGCACCTGCCTGTCGAAACCGAATATAACGTTGAACCTGTCAGATGTAAGCATTATTCTTTTCGCCAAATCCAGGTCGAAGGTACCCGTCTCGGCAGCTTCTACGGCCAGCCTGATCCGTTCTTCAACATCTTCAATACTGCGGCGGGCTATCACTTTATCAGTTACGTCAATAGCCAGTACCATAATAGCTGTTACGTGCCCGTCATTGTGTACCGGCTCGTATACAAAATCAATATACAGCGTTTCGGGCACGCCATTGCGGGTTAATACCACTTCATGCTCCCGGGCCCTAAAAGTTAAGCCACTGCGTATCACCTCGTTCATTACAGGGGCATAGGCTTCAGCTGCTTCAGGTATCGCATCCCATATTGTGTGATTTTCCAGTTCTTCGCGCCTTCGCCCTACAATTTCAAGATAGCTATCGTTAACATCTTGTATCAGTAAATCCCTTGCCCGTATTATGCAAATGCCAACAGGGGCCTGTTTTACCATATTCCTGAAACGCAGGTCGCTTTCGGCAAGGTCCTCATACAAATCACGTAAACTTTGCTGCGATTCATATAGTTCCTCGTTAGATGCATTAAGCTCTTCGTTTGCCGCCCGTAACTCCTCGTTTGATGCACGCAATTCTTCAGTAAGGCTTTGTACCTTTTCCATATTTAAAAAGCGTTCGGTAACATCGGTAGCTGTATGCAATATGCAGTAAGTTTTCCCGGCGTCATTCTTCATCGCCCTGTATTCAAAATCGAAATAGTAGGTATGTAATTCGCCGTCAACTTCCAGTTGGGCCGGGGTGTCTGTACCGCTGATTGTAACGCCCTCATTCCATACCTTTTTAAACAGGTCGATAAACGGCTGACCCTTTAATTCCGGCAAGGCCTGTTCCAGTGATTTTCCGATTACGCTCCTGTCTTTTCCCCAAATTGCAATCATACGGTCGGATGCGTACTGGATAATTGCATCTTCGGCCACGTGAACCGCTACTGCATTATTTGATGATGACAATACCTGTAATAGTTGCTCGTTGTTTAACAGCGGGACTGGGTGGCTCATGTAGTAGATATTTTCGGAATAAAATTAAAATTAGTTAAAAATCAATAACCTGCAATAAACCTTATGCTCCAATAAAACTGCGCTAAAAAATATCCATTAAGGTGTGTTTGCTAACAAGGTTACTGCTTCTGCAAAAATCAAACCAACGGGACAATAAAATGCCTTGTCATATTAAAATAAATGCGGTTTACTGCATTATAACGAAAAAACTCCAGGTGACGCAATAAGCGCCAAAGGTATTAAAATACCTATGGTAAACTTTTATTCTCCATAAAATGAACATCTTATGAAAAATTAGCTACATTTAATTTCAATTATCAAAACAATAAAACCTCAAGTCTTATGGATCCAATTAACAACATCGGCACCGACAATGGTAAAAATGCAGGTATTGTAAGCTATTTAACATTTATTGGTTGGCTGATAGCTTACTTCGGCATGCACCAAAATAACAAAACAAGCTTAGGTAGCTACCAGTTGCGGCAAACGTTGCTTCTCCACATTGCTTATTTTGTAGTTCGCTGGGGGCTATCAATTATTCTTGGAATATTTTGGCTGGCATCAACAGGCTTTTTTTCACTGTACTATTTGCTTAGGGCTGTTGATTTGGCATTTTTTGTTTTATGGATCATTGGGTTTATTGGAGCAGTTCAAGGCGAAAAAAAGGAAATACCTCTTTTAGGCGATAAGGCCCAAACCATGTTCCCGAATATATAAGCCAGCATTAAAACATTACAGCAGCAACGAATCCACAAAATGCGCGTGCACAATATTTTCGCAGGGCGACCACGAGAATATGGTGAACCGGCCGTCCTGCGATGAAACCAGGGCAATGGCATCGCGTTGGTCGAACACAAACTGGGCTGCCGAAAGGTGCCTGGTACCGCCCATTTGTGAAGGATGGATGATGGCGGCCATGCTGCCTACAACCGGCTCAGTAACCAGCGTTTCTTCAACCGGGCTGCCGTTTGAAGAAACGCCTATTTTTGCACCAAAGGCCAGTAGTTCCAACTGATCGTTAATAATTGTTGCGCCATCTACGGCGGTGAGACCTGCTACACTGTCAACTGCACGATTTACATCATCCTGCCACAGGTTCATGCTGCGCTCATTTACTACCTGCCCCATCAATATCTTTAGTTCGTCAAACGCGGGGGTTACGGGGTAAGTTATCGGGTGTATAATAGAGTCGCGCCAGGTATCGCTACCCGAACGAACAACTAACAGTGTCCCGCCATGACCGTGCAGGCGCATTGAAGCGGCGAGTTGCACCAGTACATTTACCGAATCGTTCCAGCCGGTGGGCGAATTATAATCCAGCAGTGAGGTGAGCATCGCAGGGCAATCGGGCAGGCTTTTGCTATGTTCGTCAATAATTTTTATCTCATCGCCCTTAAGCACAGCCACGTTTATAAACTTGCCGAAACCTTTAATACGCCTGTGTTTAATAACCAGAAGGCCGGGCTCAATTACTTCGAGCACAAAACAACAATCGGGTACATTACGGGTAGTTCCCCAAACATATAGCTCACCATCTTCGTCCCACACGCCAAGGTGAATACCTGAGCGCTCAACTGCGGGGGCCAACTTGGTGAGTACGTGGGGCGTTATCAATATCCTTTCTTCAAATATCAACGGCTGCTCAGCCAAATGGGGCGGCAGGTAAGCCAGCGAAACCCGCGGCGAGCGGCCTTCTTCGCGGCGCAGGCTGGCCCAAAAGGCAACATCAATAATAGCCTCAATCACGGCCAGCGATGGCTCGGGCGCCAGGTCAGTTTCTCCCTGCAACGCGGCACTTGCCAGCAGCTTAGTAAAATGGCTTTCAATTGCCGGTGCTGCCACTGTTGCTGCCTGGTAGGTTGATTTATAAGCCATATTTGATGAATGATATTTTTGAGGTGCTAAATTACCGCAATTATATTTCAGTTGGTAGCTGTTGTTAACATCGCTTTGTAATTTTAAATGGCTGGTACAATGGGCAAAGCCAGCAACATTTGTCAGGTCGATGGCTTTTGAGGCGCACCTGTGATATATTGTTTTTCTGTTGATATACTACTTTTCATAGTTCAAAAATGCTCCCCCATCTGTATTTGTAGTATAACTGTCTATTTTAATTGATAATATCAAAAATAATATCTACCATTGTGTAACATTGACACAATGAAATGTATTCAACGTTGTAGATGCTATAAACCACTGAATTCCAACTAAAGCCACCTTCGCTGTTGATTTTATGAAAAGGACGCTGCTTCCAATGCTCCTGTTGTTTTTAACGGGTTGGGGATATTCACAAAGCCTCACACCAAAACAACTGTATCCCGGCTTGTTCGAGGCTGTGCAGCTACGAAATATTTTGGGCGATAATAAAACGTTTGTTGATGCAACCCCAAAACGGGAGCCAGCTCTTATCGTGGCTGATTATAACCGTAACAAGAGCCGGGCCGGGTTTAACTTAAAGCAATTTGTGCTTGCCAATTTTACCTTACCCTCAGCAGATGATAAAGTTTTTAGAAGCAACGTTAATTTAGGGGTGAGGCACCACATTGATACCTTATGGACGGTGCTTACCCGCAAACATAATGCGGCATCTAAATATTCGTCGCTTATTGAATTACCTAACGATTTTATTATTCCCGGCGGCCGTTTAAGGGAAACATATTACTGGGATTCATACTTTACCATGCTTGGCCTTCATGAAAGCCACAAAACAAAAATCATCCAAAATACCGTTGATAATTTTGCCTTCTTGATTGATAAATATGGGTTTATACCTACAGGCACGCGTACCTATTATTTAACAAGGTCGCAGGCGCCATTTTTTTCGATGCTGGTTGATTTACTGGTTAAAGAAAAAGGCAAACAGGTTATTTTAAAATACCAACCGCAGCTTTTAAAGGAATATGCCTTTTGGATGAAAGGTGCGAAAAGTTTAAAACAGGCACAGGCTGACAGTCGCGTCGTATACCTACCGGGCGGCGAAATTTTAAACAGGTATTGGGACGATTCGGACAAGCCCCGCGAAGAGGCCTATAAAAATGATTTGGATTCGGTAAAACATACAAAGCAGGAACCGGCGGAATTTTACCGCAATATCCGTGCGGCAGGCGAATCGGGCTGGGATTTTGGCTCACGCTGGTTTGGCGCTGCCGGCAAATACAGTACTATTGAAACAACATCCGTCATCCCTGTCGATTTAAATTGCCTCCTATATCACCTTGAGCTTTCAATTGCGCAATCCTACCAGTTACAAGGGAAACAGGCTGAATATTCCGCGTTCACCAGCAAAGCCAACCTCCGCAAAAAGGCAATTTTAAAATACTGCTGGAGCGAAAAGGATAACTGGTTTATGGATTATAACTTTAAGCTGAAACATGCCACCCCGCACCAAACCATTGCAGGTGTTTTCCCGCTCTGCTTTAATATCGCTGACAATGTGCAGGCTGTTAAAATGGCCGGAGTAATAAAAACCAAATTTTTGAAATCGCGCGGCCTGGCTACATCCTTTATGATTACAGGCCAACAATGGGACAGTCCGAATGCGTGGGCACCAATGCAGTTTATGGCAATAACCGGCTTACAGAATTATCACCAAAACAACCTGGCCGAAGAAATCGCCAAGCGATGGATAAACACAAACCTTGCCGTATTTAATGCTACGGGAAAGCTAACCGAAAAATATATCCTGGCCGATGACGGCAAAAACAAGGGCGGCGGCGAATATCCCCAGCAGGACGGCTATGGCTGGACGAACGGCGTGCTGCTGTATCTATTAAATCACTTTAAAACAAACTAATTATTAAATATAAATCATGAAAATAAAATTCAAATTAATTGCCGTTGCTGCACTAATAATGCTAAGCGGTGCATTCAAGGTAAATGCGCAGCGCAAGGCGAAGGCTCACGCCCCGGTTCCACAACTGGGAAAAAGCACTCTAAAGCAGGTAATAGCAGCCATGACCTTGCAGGAAAAATCGAAACTTGTTGTGGGCATGGGCTTTAAAATGCCCGGTGTACCTGCGCCAGTTAAAGGCGAAAAACCCAAGGCGGTAGACATCGGCGGGTTTAAACTGCCCCCGTCTGATCCCGAGGCTTATGAAATTCCGGAGAAAGTGCCGGGAGCTGCCGGGCGCACGCATGCAATTGCGCGTTTAGGCATTCCATCAATTACCGTATCTGACGGTCCGGCCGGTGTTCGTATCGAGCCCAAAAGGCCGAATGACAACAAAACTTATTATGCAACCGCATTCCCTGTTGGTACGCTGCTGGCTTCGACCTGGGATACCGCCATGGTCAGGAAAGTGGGCGTAGCATTTGGCAACGAGGTGCGTGAATATGGTATTGATATTTTACTGGCCCCGGCATTAAACATACACCGCAACCCGCTGGGTGGCCGTAACTTTGAGTATTACTCCGAAGACCCACTGGTTGCCGGCAGCATGACAGCCGCCATAGTAAAAGGCATCCAGAGCAATGGTGTAGGCACATCGATAAAACACTACGCAGCTAACAACCAGGAAACGAACCGCAATAGTATCAACACTATTGTAAGCGAACGCGCCATGCGCGAAATTTATTTGCGCGGGTTTGAGCTGGCTGTAAAAACATCACAGCCATGGACGGTGATGTCATCCTACAATAAACTTAACGGCACATTCACTTCCCAGCGCCGCGATTTGCTGACCGGCATCCTTAAAAATGAATGGGGATTGCGAGGTTTTGTAATGACCGATTGGTTTGGTGGACAGGATGCCGTTGCACAGATGAATGCAGGTAACGACTTGCTGATGCCCGGTAACCCCGACCAAAGCGACGCCATTGTTGCCGCAGTTAAAAGCGGTCAACTAAGCATGCAGCAACTTGATGCCAATGTGGAACGGATATTAAAGGTTATCCTTATCTCACCAACGTTTACCAAATACAAATACAGCGACAAACCCGATCTTGCCGGTCACGCAAAAGTATCGCGCATGGCTGCTGCCCAGGGCATGATCTTGCTAAAAAACGATGGCAGCGTGTTACCGCTGTCGGTTAATAAAAGGGTGGCTGTTTTCGGTAATACTTCATACGCTCCCATCGCCGGTGGTACCGGTAGCGGCGATGTGAATAAAGCCTATAGCGTATCGCTAGCCGAAGGTTTTAATAACATGGGCTACAAAGTGCAGGAAGCCCTGGCAAAAGCTTATAAAGATTACATTGCCGATGCCAAAAGCAAACAGCCGAAACAGCAAAACTTTTTTATGCTGCCGCCGCCGATTCCAGAGTTTGATCCTACGGACTTTATATTAAAAGAAGCTGACGGTGCCGACGAAGCAGTGATAACCGTAGGTCGCAATGCCGGAGAAGGTCGCGACCGCAAGCTTGAAAATGACTACTACTTAACCTTCGGCGAAAAAGCGCTGATAGCCAACGTTAGCAAGGCTTTTCATGATAAGGGCAAAAAAGTAGTTGTAGTATTAAATATAGGCGGCGTTATTGAAGTGGCCAGCTGGCGCGACCAGGTTGATGCCATTTTACTGGCATGGCAGCCCGGTCTTGAAGGCGGCAACGCTATTGCCGATGTTGTTAGCGGTAAAGTAAATCCATCGGGCCACCTGGCTACAACTTTTGCAATGGATTATAAAGACGAGCCAACAGCAAAAACTTTCCCCGGCACTCCTGAGGCCAAACCAGAGCAGGTTACTTACGATGAAGGCGTTTATGTAGGTTACCGCTATTTTGATACCTATAAAGTTAAGCCTGCTTACGAATTCGGTTACGGCTTATCTTACACCAAATTTAAGCTTAGCGATATAGCCGTAAGTGCACCTGACTTTAAAGGAAAAGTTACTGTAAAAGCAACTGTTACCAACACCGGCGATGTGGCGGGTAAGGAAGTAGTGCAGCTTTATTTAAGCGCCCCTGCAAAAAACATCGATAAACCCGAGCAGGAACTAAAGGCATTTGTCAAAACTGGTTTGCTGGCCCCCGGCCAATCGCAGTTCCTGGTGTTTACATTACGGGCCAGCGATCTTGCCTCGTTTTACACCAGCAAATCAGCCTGGATAGCCGATGCAGGTGAGTACAAAGTAAAAGTAGGCACGTCATCCCGCAACATCGAAAAAACGGTATCCTTTACTTTGGCAAAGGATATTGTTACTGAAAAAACCAATACCGCCCTTACTCCGGTAACCCCTGTGGAAGAGTGGAAAGGCAAGCAATAAACTAAAAACTATATAACTGACCGGAGCCTCGCAGCACATTGCTGCGGGGCTTTCTTGACTAAGATTCTTTGGATTGGCAGGATTGTAGGATGCCTGTCGCCCTTAAACGCCCCTACCATTTCCGCTTTCTACTTCCTAAAAAAACCGTAAATCCTAAAATCCTATCAATCTAACACATTACATTTTATTTAATTTTCAATAATTATTGAAAATTCAGAATTAACATTTATATTTGTCATGAAGTTGATAGGATAAACTAAACAACCGGAAAAGAAAAATCCTAAAATCCAATCAATCCAAAGAATCTTAGTTTAATCATAGTTTATGAAAACCTTAGAAAACCATATGATACTCTTCGATGGCGAGTGCCCCATGTGTAAAGCCTATACCATCGCATTTGTAAAAACCGGCATGCTTGGCGCCGGTGGCAGGGCCGCCTATCAAAACGGAATGGATGGCGTTTGTCCGCTTATTGATAAACAACGCGCAGTTAATGAAATTGCTTTGGTTAATATGGAAAACGGCGAAGTAACCTATGGCGTAAAGAGCATTTTTAAAATCCTGGCCAACGCCTGGCCGGTGTTTGCACCATTGTTTGCCTTTAATCCATTTGTATGGCTGATGAGTAAGGCCTATGCCTTTATTTCATACAACCGAAGGGTAATTATTCCTGCACCAATTGGCAGCGACAGTTTTGCTTATCAGCCTACATTTAAAAAACATTACAGGATAGCCTACCTGCTGTTTACCTGGTTTTTCACCGGGCTGATACTTACCAGCTATACGCGTTTGTTAGCACCTGCGATACCTTTAGGCGGTGCATACCGGGAGTACATGATTTGCGGCGGGCAAATAATTTACCAGGGTATCATCGTTTGGATATATCAAAAGCGCAGCTTTTGGAGCTACCTCGGCAATATGATGACCATCTCTTTTGCAGGCAGCTTGTTGTTATTAATTCCGCTGATATTAGATCACTGGTTCCACATGCAGCCGCTGTTTTTTATACTTTATTTTATGGCAGTTGCTGGCCTGATGTTCTTGGAACACATTCGCAGAACCAAACTATTAAACCTCGGCTGGACGATGACCATAACCTGGGCATTATACAGGATGATTCTATTAGGTGTGATTCTATTTTTATAACCCACGGCCAACTAAATCAACTCTTAAAAAAATGAAATACAAAAAAATAGTCCTCGCCGGTGGTAATGGTTACCTCGGCACGGTGCTGGCCGGTTATTATAAAGATAAGGCTGAAGAAATTGTGATACTGAGCCGTCACGAAAAGCAAACCGATGACAACGTCCGCACCGTTACCTGGGACGGTAAAACTGCCGGCAAATGGACCGCCGAACTGGTAAACGCCGATATGCTGGTGAACCTTTGCGGTAAAAACGTGAATTGCCGCTACACCGAAAAAAACAAAGCCGAAATATTTGCATCAAGGTTACAGCCAACAGAACTGCTGGGCCAGGTTATTCACGATTTATACGAGCCGCCAAAACTTTGGATAAACCTGTCATCAGCCACCATTTACCGCCACGCTAAAGACCGGCCACAAGACGAAGAAACAGGCGAAATAGGCACAGGCTTTTCTGTCGACGTTTGCAACGCCTGGGAAGCAGCTTTTAATAAATACGCCACACCTAAAACCCGAAAAGTAGCTTTGCGCATGGGCATAGTATTGGGTCGGTCTGACAGCGTTTTTCCGCGGTTGCTTAACCTTGTAAAGCTGGGCATGGGCGGTATGCAGGGCAACGGCGAACAATACGTTTCATGGGTACATGAACATGACGCTGCCCGTAGCACTGAATGGCTGATGGAACATCCAGGATTAAATGGCATAGTCAACTGTACCGCTCCTATCCCCGTAAAAAATGCAGAATTAATGCATATTATCCGCAAAACTTACGGTATGCCGCTGGGCTTGCCGGCTCCTAAATGGTTGCTCGAAATTGGCTCGGTAGTAATTGGTACCGAAACGGAACTTATATTAAAAAGCCGCTGGGTTTTACCAAAGCGACTACTTGATTCAGGGTTTAAATTTGAATTTGAAACCGCGGAAGCGGCGGTAAATGATATTTTGAGATAACTAAAGCTCTTTATCTATTGCCTTTATGGCATCATCGTATTTTTTTATTAAAGATGGTGCCCGGTCAAAGGCCCAGCCATGATAGTTGTCCCGGATAAGGATAAGGGTTTCGCGAATATTTTCAGACCTTCTTGATTCGTAACTCAGCAGTATGTTACCAAGTTTGTCTTCCAGTTTATCAATCCTTGCCTGGTTATCGTAAATGTCTGTTAGTTGCTCAACCAGCTTAAAATCAATTTTAAGAAAAATATTGTGGGTTTGGCCAACTTGCCAGGCCACCTTACTCAAGTCGTGATATACCACCCCGGATGGCGCCAGGTATTTAAAGTTGAACTCGTTACCTGCCAAAATTTTTTGTTGCAAAGCGGATGAATTCAATGCAGAATCTATCCTTCGCAATACCCCTTGCTGATAAACATACTGCTCCTCTTCATTCTGCTTGTTTTTTACAAGTTCGTCCTTAATATTACTTAATAACTCTTTGGTTTGCGATTTCTCATGCTGGTTATTGATGAATTCTGTTAAAATCAACGCCAGCAAAACACTGAAAATTATAAGTCCCGATTCGCCAATGTATTCTTTCCAGTCCCTTAGCACAAATACGTGTTGGACGGGTTTATGAGTTGCTTTGGTTGATTTATGTTGATTGGGATGGTTTTGATTTTCCATTGAAGTGAATGTTAGCACTAAAATATAAAATGTATTCATTCAATAATAATTTATAATTTAGTGTCCATTATACATTTAATCCTAAATTACCAGTTATGTCATTCCTTAAAACCTATTTGCCAAAGGCATCACGCTTGTTTTGCGCGGCTGTTTTATTATTGCTGTTTGCTGTAAACGGTTTCGGCCAAAATCGTACTGTTGCCGATTTTGACAAAGGATGGCATTTCCATTTAGGTAATGTTGACAATGGCGAAAAAACCAGCCTGAACGATGCCGGCTGGCGCTCACTTAACCTCCCGCACGATTGGAGCATTGAAGGCAAATTCAGTAAAGACAACCCGGCCACACCGGAAGGCGGTGCTTTACCCGGTGGCATTGGCTGGTACCGCAAAACATTCACTGTTCCGGCAGCTTCAAAAAACAAACTGGTTTATATCGATTTTGACGGCGTTTATCAAAAAAGCGATGTGTGGATTAACGGACACCATTTAGGTTTCCGGCCAAATGGTTACATCTCGTTCAGATATGAGCTTACGCCCTACTTAAATTTTGGCGGTACAAATACTATTGCTGTTAAGGTAGATAATTCGGTGCAGCCAAATTCGCGCTGGTACTCGGGTTCGGGTATTTACCGGAATGTTTGGCTGGTTACAACAAACAAAGCAGCAATAGACCATTGGGGGACTTATATTACTACGCCCGAAGTATCAAAAAGTAGCGCGACAGTTAGCATCACAACCAAAGTTACCGCGGCAAAATCAATAGGCCAAAATTGGGTTGGCATCGAAACTACAATTTATGATGCTGCCGGCCTGGCGGTGGGCAATTTGTATACACACCGCGGCACCGGCAAGGATGGCAATATAGATTTGTCGGCAGAAGTACCGGCTACAATAAACCAAACCATAGCTATAAAAACGCCAAAGTTATGGTCGACAGATAGTCCATATTTATACAAAGCCGTTACAAAAATTTATTTACTGGGATATGATGCCTTTAAGGATTTGGCAGATGTTAACACAACTAAATTCGGCATCCGTTATTTTAATTTCTTTGCCGACAAAGGTTTCTCACTAAATGGCAAGCCGATGAAAATATTAGGTGTTTGCAACCACCACGATTTAGGTTCGCTGGGCGCTGCTATCAACACTCGTGCGCTCGAACGTCAGCTGCAAATATTAAAGGCAATGGGCTGTAACGGCATCCGCACCTCGCACAACCCACCAGCACCCGAATTGCTTGACCTTTGCGACAAAATGGGCTTTATTGTAATGGATGAGGCCTTTGATTGCTGGGAATGGAAAAAAGCCGAATACGATTACCACCTATATTTCAAAGAATGGCACAAACGCGATTTGGAAGACCAAATACTGCGCGACCGTAACCACCCCAGCGTGATGATTTGGAGTGTTGGGAACGAAATACCGCAGCAAAGCGATACAAGCGCACTGAGGTTGGCACCCGAACTTGCCGGTATTGTACACAGCCTGGATACAACCCGTCCGATTACAACAGCTAATGACAACCCCGGAAAAAATAATAAAATCATCCAATCAGGCGCTATTGATTTAGTGGGTTATAACTACCATGAGTTTGATTATGCAGGTTTCCATGACCGTTATCCCGGCAAAAAATTCATCGCTACCGAAACTACTTCAGGCCTCGAAACAAGGGGACACTATGATATGCCTTCAGACAGCGTAAGGGTGTGGCCCGCGCGTTGGGATAAACCATTTACAGATGGCAACCCAGACAATACCGTATCAGCTTACGATAATGTGCGCCCGGCATGGGGTTCAACCCACGAGGCTACCTGGAAGGTGATGAAAAAATACGATTTCCTTTCGGGGATGTTCATTTGGACAGGGTTTGATTACCTGGGCGAACCTACACCATATAAGTGGCCATCGCGCAGTTCGTTCTTCGGCATTGTTGATTTAGCCGGTTTTCCTAAGGATGTTTACTACATGTACCAGTCGGAATGGACTGATAAAGCCGTTCTGCATATCTTCCCGCACTGGAATTGGCAGCCGGGTAAAATGGTCGATGTGTGGGCCTATTATAACCACGCAGATGAGGTGGAGTTGTTTCTTAACGGCAAGTCGCTTGGCGTAAAAAAGAAAACCGGCGACGACCTGCATATCATGTGGCGCGTAAAATATGAACCGGGCACGTTGAAAGCCGTTTCGCGGAAAGATGGAAAAGTAGTTTTAACCCGCGAAATTCATACCGCCGGAAAACCCGCAAAAATTGAGCTGATTGCCGACCGCAAAAATATTAAGGCTGATGGTAAAGACCTGTCGTTCATCACTGTTAAAATATTGGATAAAGACGGAAATTTAGTGCCCGATGCAGATAACCTGGTAAACTTTAAAATCGATGGCGGGGCATTTATAGCAAGTGTTGATAACGGCGACGAAAACAGTCACGACTCCTTTAAAGTAAATTACCGTAAGGCATTTAACGGGCTGGCACTTGCAATTGTGCAGGCTAAAGAAAAGGCAGGCAGTGTTACTTTTATCGCTACGTCAAAAGGATTACCGTCGGCTAAAATTACATTGCAGTTGAAATAATTACAGGGCATCAAAATTGCTTGATATTTAGAAATAAAAAATAATTAATTTTAGCAATTAAACCTTTTGCCAATCGTTTGTCTAAGTGAATATAAGGGTGATAAAATCATGAAAAGATTAATCTATTTAGCGCTGACTGTTTTGATGATTTCGGGGCTGTCAGCCTGCAACAGTTACAACTATTACACTGCTGCTATCAACAAAACCAACTTAAGCAGTTATCACACATTTGCATGGATGCCGCCAGCCGGTAAATCTGACAAGCAAATGGTAAATAACCAGGCCGATGCGAAAATTAAGGATGCTACAACCGGCGCGTTGGTAATGAAGGGCCTTAAGTTAAGCCAAAACAATCCGGACCTTATTGTTAGCTACACCACTACCGTTGGCAGGGGTGCACGTACTAACTATTATACTCCCGGATATTACGGTGGCTGGGGTTACCCGGGTTGGGGACTTGGATTTGGTTACGGCTTTGGCTGGGGATGGGGCGGCTACTACAGGCCATATTACTATGCGTACGGCGGCCCGTTTGCCTACGCCGGCGGCCCAACCTACGCTGAGAAAGAGCATTACAAAGAAGGTACTTTAATTATAGATTTGATTGACCCACGCACCCACCGTATAGTATGGCGCGGGTTTGGTGTTGGCGAGGTTCATAAGAACCCACAGAAAAACATCGATGATTTACCAAAGGTAGTTGATGGCGTACTAGAACAGCTACAACTGATGCCATCTAAAAATTCATAAAACACCTTATAAGATTTGACATCTTTTAAAAAGGCGTCAAATTTATATTCAATAAAAAACTCCGGATAATTACCTGCTTTAAGCGCGGTAATTATCCGGAGTTTTTTCATATAGGCATCGCGCAATTTTTAAGTTCGATGCGATTACAGCAATTATTTTACTCTGCTAAAAGTTTTGTGGGTACTAAAAGGGCTGCCTTCCGCTTATTGTTCAAATGCCACGCAGCAATTACAATCGCTACAAACGCCAGCAAAACCACCCAGGTATCCAGGGGACACCCGTTGTTATCAACATCGTTACCACCGCAGGGTTCGCCCGGGTCCTGCGCATAAAGTAGCGCTACATTAACGATCAACAATAACAGTGTGCTAAAAAATATTTTTACCCGCATAAAACTTCACTTTTCGAACTACAATTTATCAAAAATACATTTTTAATTGCAATTCCGTCACTTCCTCACACAACCCAACGTTAATTATCAAAGTTTAGTGCTATATTTTTTTTGTTGATGCTTATAGTTTAATAAATTTTGCCTTCCCGACCGCCGAATTATCAGCATTGTTTACAACGTCAACCATATAAGTACCTGGCAATAATCCACTTACATTTTCCTGCCATGTTGGCTGCGCCGTGGTAATGGTTTTTAATACCTTGCCCATGCTATTGGTTATGTTGATGCTGTATGACGGGTTAGCTCCCTTTGTAAGGTTAACGCTGTTTTGTACAATGGCCAGGTTAATGGTATTTACCGCCGGGTTAGGGTAAATATTAACAGCATTGTTGTTTATATCGCTAACGTTTGCGTACATCAAGGTAATTGCTTTTGAATATGTTATTGTTCCGTTCAAATCTTCAAGCTTAATCCGATACGTATCCGCAGCTATAGCAGGTTTTCTATCGGTGAAACTGTAAGTGCCTTCATCGCTTGATGCAAAACCGCCGAGCACAGCATAATTTTGCCCGTTATCAGTGCTTCTCTCAACTGTAAAGTTGGTATAGAATTTTTCATTTTCTGTCTTCCAAACTAGTTCTGAGCCATTAGTCGTCTTCGATGCCGTAAAATTCAACAAATGCAGCGCCAACGCCTTACTCTCGCGAATTACAAGGGTAAACCTGTTGGCACCAAAGGAGTTGGTATCGCTTTTCAGAATGTTAAATACGTAGGCCGAATTATGTTTAATATCCAGCGAGTCTTTTTTATAAGCATCTTTCAGCCATATTTCGTAAATTTCGGGGATATCTTTTAGTTCAGTACGGTTTATGGCATACTGGCCACTGGCAGTTGCGTTTACAGTTAGCTTTATAGCCGTTCCGGAAGCTTTTGGGAAAGGGACAAGGTTAATGGCCAAATCCTTATTATCCGACGATTTACTCGAAAGACTTACCCCGCCACTGCCGGCCATGTGCTCTGAATCCTCATTGTCAACAAACTCGTTTTTTGCCGAGTTGTCAAAACGCACAAGGGTTTCCTCAACGTTATCCGAATCTTTAAACAGTTCCAAACGCATATACCTCAGGTCTGGCTTAGAGTTCCCCACAGGGTGGGTGCTCAATAACAAAGTTGAGCCCGTAGCGGCAGTGGGGCCGGTTACCTGAGCGCTGGTTTTTGCTGCCTCATTAAAAGTTAACGACGCTGTTGCATCCTGGGCTTTTACGTAAAAACCCTGCCCGCTCGGAATGATGTTCGATCCGCCATTTACGCCAGAAACACCGTCGTACGTAGCATAAATCTTAGTCGATTCGTTGAATATATATATCTTACTGTTAACTTTTGGCGCATAAATGCCCGCAGCCGGATCGGTGGTGCTTCTTTTATCCCAGTCTATCGAGCTGGCATACGGGTTACCAACCAGGTTGTAGCCTGCAAAGCCTGTATTACCCGTAACCGTGGTACATTGCAATGTTGATAGCTGCGTATACCAGTTAACAACAGTTACTGCTTGTTGATTTAGCGTGCCCCGTGTTACAAAAACGTTTGCTTCGGGCACAGTTGAGGTAATAAATTTTGTGGCTACGTTAGTCATATTCCCACGGTAAAACAGCCATATGCCAGTACCTACGTGCAAATTAAAAGTACCATCAAAATCAACCCCGATTGAATACAGCGTTGAATTATTGATTTTATTTACCCCCCTGAAGTTGCCGCTGTTAAATGTGCCGTTGGTAAAGGCAACATTGTCCCTGTATAAATACACGCTTGGATTACCTTGTTTGGTCATGCCGCCCGATGTGCCAAAAAATCCAGTAGTAGGCGTATATGATGTAAGGTAGCTTAAATCGTAGTAATAGTTGGTACCCACCTTTGCAGTATACACCGGAGACGATAAAAATCGGTAGCCGCGATATTTTGATGCGCCGCCACTTATATAACGCTCCACATTTAATTTACCCGTAATACTATAAGTTGATGGTATTGCCGCCACGCTTGCCGAAAGGGTCGACGAGCTTTTTAACGTCATGTCGCCGCTACCGGTATTATCTATTACCAAATTACCCTTAGTAATAGTTAGTGTGTTATAAATATCAACCGGGCCACCTGTAATAGTAACAGTACCGGCGGATGAGTTATTAACCGTCATATTTCCTATTTCGGCAGTATTTACGGTATTGGTGCCATAGTAGCCCTGTGCTGCTAATGATCCGTTCCAGTTAATGGCTGAAGATGTATTGCTTGCATTCAAAATACCGGTTCCGCCGGTTGAAGCATTATTATAAATATTACAGCCTACATTTAGCGTATGTCCGTTTAAATTCAGATAGGCGCCGCCTGTGGCTATTGTAAGCGCGTAAATGCTTGCGTCGGCGGTTAGTACCGGGTATTTCCCTGAAGCCACTACAGGAATAACCATTTTGGTATTCCCATTAAATACCGGCGTAAATCCGGCATCCCAGTTAGCTGTTTTCGTTTGATCGGTTGGGGTTGTTCCGTCAAGGCCGGTCCAGGTAAATGTAAATGCGCCAATTAATAAGGGAGCATTGGTTTGAAAGGTTACAACACTTTCGCCATAATCGCAAAACTCACGGGGGTGTGTCTGGTTGTAATATTCAGCCCTAATCCAATCGGGTGTTTTCTCAACATTCGAAACCCGCACCTCATCCATCTTACCATTGTAAAAGTTCTCATCATTATATCCGCCGTTTACAACACCGGTTCCATGGTCAAGTCCCATCGCCAGCATGAAACCGTTTGACGGAAGCATGGTTGTTTCGTTTTTAGCCATTGTTACGGTGCTTGCCACACCATCTACATAGTTTTTAAAATTGCCTGTGGCGGTACCGTCAAAAGTGCCCTGTATGTAGTGCCAGCCGGTATTATCAACGGTTCCACCTGTGCCCAGGTTACCTACGTTAGTACCGTTCGCTATCCTGGTTTCAGTTTGTATTGAACCCGTTTTTACGCTTAGCTTATAGCCCCCGCTATTATTATTGTGCCCGTAATCTAATTCGTTCGATACTATTTTATTATCACTTGTGGTAAGCCCTGCATAATATACCCATGCCGATATGGTAAATGCGCCATTGATATTTGGCGCAGTTCCTACATTCTGAATAATACTTGTACTTGTGCCATTAAAACTGTAACCGCCCCCGGCAATAGGAACTGCTGCCGCAATATGTATCTCATCGTTAGTTACCGTAGTATTTGCTTGTACTGCATTTCTTCCATTGCTTGTTGCATCTAAAACTGCAGCGTTGGTTGAGGCTTCGTTAAAGTGGTACACTGCTTTATAGTCACTTGCCCAGGTAGATGCCGACCAACTGGCGGAATGCGCCGGAACTTTTGAACCAAAATAAAAAGTGAGGGGCACATCTGTCGATGTTGCTGAGGGTATGCGAACCCATACCAGTAAAATACCGTTTACCGAGTCGTAGGTGTCAACCTGGTAGTTTAATTCGGTAGTGCTGCCGGGTACAGTAAAAGCAAAATCATAGTTGGTCCCGGAAGTAAGGCCACCACCGTTTCCTAACGGAAATTGCACTTTATCACCACATTGATTTAAAATTTTCAATGCATTATCTTGTATATAAACCAGGGCCGGAAAGTTCGATAGGGTTGAAGAAATACCACCATTACTAATTTGTGACGTATACAAAACTATGGGTTTCATAAAGCCATAGTCGCCTAATACAATCGGTGTTACCGTAACAGGGACAGTTGTTGTTGATGACGAGCAACCCGCAGTGTTGGTAACAATGAGCGTAACATTGTGGACGCCCGGGATTGACCAGTTTACTGTGTAAGGCCCCTTGCCGGAACCACTGGCAATAATGCCACCATCAAAAGTCCAGGTAAAAGTCGAAGTTACAGGGTCGCTTCCTGTATATGTAATAGTTGCATTTGAGCCCACCGCCACTGTTGACGTTGCCGTAAAAGTTGATGTTGCCGCTGCGCTTACTGTTGCTGCTACCGCGGTACGACTGCTTTCAAACGTACCCGATTTATAAGATACGTAATACGTTGTGTTACTGGCTAAAGCAATGGTATAATTGGGCGATGTATTTGTTTGAAGAGCTGAGCCACCGCTTGAAGCTGCGTACCAAATATATGAACCACCCGCTGGCGACCCGCCCGAAGCGCTAAGGGTAACCGAGCCGGTACCACAAGTTGTACCGGGTATGCCGGTTGGCGCTGCAGGCACAATCGTTACTGTGATAGATGTTGTTGCCGTTTGCAAAAAGCTATCTGTAGCTGTGGCCGTAATTGTATAGGTTGTACCAACTGT
This sequence comes from Mucilaginibacter sp., assembly GCF_025359345.1. GTDB lineage: Bacteria > Bacteroidota > Bacteroidia > Sphingobacteriales > Sphingobacteriaceae > Mucilaginibacter. The sequence continues at coordinate 53,936 of NZ_JANYGQ010000017.1, read as the reverse complement.
TAAGGTGCTTGTATTAAATGTTACTGAATAAGTTGGGCCACTTACATCGGTTTGGCTTGCCAGCGGCGACATAGTAAAAACTATTTTGCTTATACTTCCGCTGAAACCAGCAGCGGTAGCGTTAACAGTGATACTGGTGCCTAGTCCAAATGTTGACCCTGAAGTAGGTGAACTTATGGTTACAGTTCGGGCGGCAAAAGCACTATTTACCAAAAAAAACATTCCGGTTAGTACACAAAAAAACCGAAGCAGTTTTTTTGAAATAGTATCTGATAGTTTCATTAGGGCATTCGAAAATTACAGTGATAAAAATGCAGCAAATGCACTCGCCAAAGCACATTTTTGCCCGTTATACGTAAAGCCCCGAAAGAAGTTCCGTTTTTCTTTTAAAATAAACGGTTGGCGCCAAAATTAAAAAAAACGGCAGGTGATGCCGGTTTTAAACCACCTATAAATAATTGAAATCAACTACAATTTTACAAACTTACTTTTACCAACCACAGTTTGGTTTTGTTTGTTTATAACCTGAACAATATATGAGCCTGGCAACAGATTACCAATAGCTCCTTGCCAGTCGGTTTGCGACGAAACTGCGTTTTTTACAACCACTCCGTTACTGCCTGTAATGGTGATGGCAAATGAGTTGTTACTGGCTGCATTTTGCAACTGAAGCAGGCTTGGCGTTATTGAAACGTTAATAACACTTGTTGCAGGGTTTGGATAAACGTTAACAGCATTGCTCAGCAAATTATTGCTTGAGTTGGAATACATCAGCTGAATCGGCTTTGAGTACGTTACCGTACCGTTCAAATCCTCAAGCTTTAATCTATACCAATCTGTGGCAATTGGCGGGTTTTTATCGAGCAGGCTATATGTACCTTCGCTGCTTGACGGATAACCGCCTGCAACTACATAAGTTTTGCCACCATCGCTACTACGTTCTATAGTAAAATTGGTATAATTTTCCTCGTTTTCTGTAGTCCAGTTAAGTTCGGCGCCCTTGGCTGATTTAGTTCCGGCAAAGTTTAACAAGTGCAAAGCCAGCGCAGGGTTTTGCCTAATTATCAGGCTAAAGCGCTTTGAACCAAAGCTTGTTGTATCGTTAGCCATTATGTCAAAAACGTAATTAGGGTTATGTTTAATATCCAGGGAATCTTTTTTGTAGGCGTCCTTCAGCCATACTTCGTAAAGACTGGGAATATTCTTAAATTCAGTCATATCAAGGTGATATTGACCAGTTGAAGTTGCATTTACCTTAAGTTTAATTGTATCTGCTTTTTGGGGGAATGATAGCTTATTTATCGCCAGCACCACGTTATCAGCCGAAATACTGGCCAGGCTCACCAGGCCGGTGCTGCTTTTATAAACTGCGTCCTCATCAAAAACATATCCGCGCTTAGCGGTATGGTCCAGCCCAATATAAATATCCTCGGCATTAAGCGAATCAGCGGACAGTTGCAGGCGCATGTACGACCTTTGCGCCGCACCGGTTGAACGCACTGTTGCCAACTCTCCCCTGGTAATTTCAAAGTAGTTAGTGGTGACATTTTGTGCCGGTGTCTTTGCTGATTCATTAAAAATTAACTGGGGACTTGTTGCAGAGGCCTGCACGTAGAATCCCTGCCCGCTGCTAATAACATTTATCCCGTTGTTGGTTGAGGCGCCGCCTTTTTGATAGGTGCTATAGCGTTTTAAGGTTGCGTTAAATTCCCAGATCGTATTGCCGATATTAACACCATATATGCCTGTAGTGCTGCTTGTGGTGTTAAAAGTTTCCCAGTCTATCGAACTAGCGTAAGGGTTGCCTACCAGGTTATACCCGCGCACGCTATAGTTGGTAGATGATCCAGTGCCTGTATAAGCCAGGTTCGCCGAAGCGGGAGTGTACCAATCGTGTACTGTTATTTGGCCCTGGTTAAGCGTACCCGACGAAGTTAACGTAACCGTTGGCGCTGCGGTATAGGTTGAAACAGTTTCTGTGGCGAGTGACGCAGCTGCCCTGTTTCCTCTAAAAAACACCATAACACCATTACCAACAGGTATGTTATAATTAGTTGCCCCTCCGTTTACATAATAATTGTACGGCAACGCATTGTTAATTTTGCTTATTCCTATAAAATTACCACTTGTAAAAGTTGAATTGTTCGGTACCAAATCCTCACGGAACAAATAAAGCGATGGATTGCCCGTTTTATCAAATCCGCCGGCTGTTCCGGTGGTGCCGGTGAGATACATTCCGCTTATTAAGTAATTTAAATCATAAACATTATTCGAACTTACCGTTGCGGCATAAACAGGCGAAGAAATAAGCCTGTAGCCACGATAGCCAACGCCGCCTGTTATGTACCGTTCAACTTTCACAGTTCCCGTAATTGAGCTTCCCGACGGGATGACAGCTACATATGCTGTTTGGGTTGCGGTACTTTTCAAAGTTAAGGCAGCCGGTGATGCTCCTACAGCAAGATTGCCCTGGGTTATGGTGAGCGATTGATAAATATCTACAGGGCCGCCGCCGATGGTAACTGTGCCCCCGGCTGTGTTGTTAATGGTCATGCTCCCTAATGATGCAGTATTGCTGGTATTTGTGCCGGTATAGGTTTGGTTAGCCTGGGTACCGTTCCAGATTATTGACGACAAGTTATTAGTACCATAAAGTATTTGCCCACCCGAACTGTTGTAAATATTGCAACCAACGCTAAGCGTATACCCGTTTAAGTTAAACGATGCGCCGCTGGCAATAGTTAAGCCGAATAAACTGGCATTGGCAGTTAACGACGGGTAGTTGCTCAGGCCTGTTGGAATCACCAGCGTTGCTGTACCATCAAAAGCCGGTAATTGGTTTGTTGTTCCGGCAGTGGTATTGTCCCAGTTACTTGCTGTTGTGGGGTTTGTGCTGCCGCCTTTCCAAGTGTAAGTTAAAGCTCCGGGCACCGCCGCTGCGTTAGCGCTAATTACAGTTGTTGCGCCAGATGTTGTAAACGATACAGGGTTACCCTGGTTAACATATTCCGCTTTCAACCAATCGGTTGATTTTGCTACGTTTGATACGCGTGCCTCGTCAATAAGACCATTAAAATAATAAACATTGCCGCCTTCTCCAACTCCAATATAGTAGGAGGTTGTAGACGTTGGGGCGGTAGTTGTACTAAGCACTGCATATTGCGTTCCGTTTATATAAGTGCTTAAAGTGCTGCCGTTAAAAACACCTTGCACGTAATACCATGTATTTGCAACAACTGCCGGAGGAACCGGCGTTGAACCCCTGGTAATTGCTATTCCCGATTCTGATTCTACCTTATTATCGCTGTAAATGCCCAATTTGTACCCCCCGGTTCCGCTTCCGCTGGCAGCCTGGTTGGTCATTATTTTTTGGTCAGTGCTTATAGTTGTGGGCTTTACCCATGCGGATATGGTAAAGGTGCCTGCAACGTTAACTGTTGTAGCCGTTATTTTTTTACCCGAAGCAAACGTGTAAGCTGTACCAATTTTACCGGTAACCAAATCGGATGACGACATGCCGCTGGCGGTACCGGTGTTTCCGCTTGCCGATCCGTCTGTTACAGTACCGGTATATGTAGATTCATTAAAGTGATAAACGGCTTGGTAGTCACTTGCCCATGTCCCCTGGAAAAATGCGGTATTATGAGTTACTGTTGGTGCCAGCGACCCGTAATAAAAAGTGATGCCGTTATTTGTCGCATAGGTTAACGTAGGTATTTTAACCCAAACTAACAGTGTGCCGGTGGTTTGATTATAGCTTTCTATCTGATAATTTAGTTCAGCACCGGTCGCATCAACAAAAGCGAAGTCGTAGTTTGGTCCGTTAGGTGTGTATACCTTATCGGTACAGCTGCTTGCAATTATCAAGTTATTGTCCTGTATGCTTAGCAACGCAGGAAAATTAGTCAGGTTAGACGTAATACCAAGCGTAGTTGTATTTAATGTAACGGTTTTTTTAAATCCATAATTGCCGTAATTGCCAAGGCTTACAACAACGTTTTGGGTTGACGAAGACGAACATCCGGCTGCGTTGGTAACTGTAAGCGTTATTGTTTTTGTACCTGTTGTAGACCAGTTAATAGTATACGGACCAACTCCCGAGCCGGACACGATTGTCCCTCCACCGAAATTCCAGCTATAAGTGGAAGTTGCCAGATAGGTGCCAGTGTATGTAACTGTTGAATTGCTGCTTGTGGTTACTGGCGTTGTCGCTGTAAAAGTTGTTACCGGCAGCGTATTAACCACGGCTGTTACAGTGGTAGTGGTAACGCAACCCGAAGCATTGGTAACCGTAAGGGTGTAAGTACCCGCATTGGCTGCAGATGCTGATGCCGTTACAGTTGGATTTTGCGACGATGACGTGTAGCCGCCAGGGCCGCTCCACGAATAAGTTGCACCCGCCACAGTATTTGCCTGCAGTAAAAGTGAGCTGCCAATACAAGTAGGCGGGCTGCCCGCACCATACAACGTGTACACCTGCGAGGCTGTTAAAGCTGTATTATAAACGGCAACATCGTCTAACGATCCGTTAAAGAAAGGGTTTGTCGGGGCATTGGTCCAGGCTGCCAGGTTATCATATCCTACGCGCCAGTAGCCGTTTGCACCAAAATTTTGCGAGGTAGTCATGGTATTATCGGCAGCAACAACGGCTCCGTCAACAAATAGGTATGAGCCTGCCGTGGTCGATGTAGTGGCTACAGCATGGTGCCAGTTACCATCGGCATACGAAGTAGCAGTACTTATCGTTTGCACCGAGCTGGGGTAAATACCGTAATAAATCTGCCCGGCGTTGGTCATATAAATATGCCTGTCGTACATTGCGCTGGCTCCGGTCTGGGACGAGCCATAACCAACCAGCATGCCTCCTGCCGAGCTCGTTTTGAACCAAACACTGATAGAAAAATTTTGAGGGCCCGGTGCCGCAGATGCGGTAGCTGTTGATATATATTGAGTTGAGCCGTTAAACGTGTAGGCTGAATTAGCAGCCCCGTACCTATCGGTAGTTAGCGTTGCCGAATTCTGAACCGTTCCGTTGTTACCGGCCGTTGAAGCGTCATTGGCGTTGCCATTAAACGGATATGATAAATATAATCCACTACCGGTTGGCGCCGTTGCCAAAATTGGGCTGGTACCCGCCGTTACAGTAGTACCTGTGCTGCGCGAACTTTCAACGGTATTGTAAGTGTATGATACATAATAAGTTCCGGGGCTCGCCAAGTAAGTTGTGCCTGTGGCCAGTGCACTGCCCCCGGTTGATACGTTGTACCAGTTATATGTGCCCCCCGCCGGGCTACCACCAGATGCAGTTAAAGTTAATGAACAGCCTGTACCTCCGCCACTTGCCGCCGGCGTTGGTGGCATCACTGTTATGGTTACAGTAGTGTTATCACTACCGCTTGCATTGTAAGCCGTCACGGTGTATGTTGTTGCTGGGGTAGCTACAGTTGGAGTGCCACTTATAGCCCCGGTCGAACTGCTAAAGCTTAGCCCGGCAGGCAATGCAGTGTTGATAAAATAGCCCCCTATCGGCGGATATTTGTATAGCTTACTGTTGGTATAATCCGAAGCATATAAATCACCTAAGGCATCTACGGCCAGGCCTTCTGCATCGGTCATACCGGTTATAGTGGTAAGCAATGTACCTGATGAATTATAAATTCTTATCCTGGAATTACCCGAGTCGCCAACATAAACGTTATCCGCCTCATCTATTGTCATACTAAGGGGGGCGTTAAAACCCGATGCAAGTGTCGACTGATAAGTTCCGGCTGAATTGTACTTTGTAACATTATTACCGCCCGAGTTCAGCACAAACATGTTGCCCGCCGAATCGAAATTGATGGCGCTAGGTGCGTTTACATTGGATGTAATAGTTTGCAACAAGGTGCCACTTGTTGAGTATTTTCTTACCCTATTGTTATTGTTATCTGCTATGTAAAGATTATCCGATGCGTCAATAGCAATACCAAGCGGGGTAGTATAGCCGGTTATTATGGTTGATTGTAAAGTCCCTGATGAATTATATTTAAGCACCCTTCCATTGTTGTAGTTAAGCACATAAAGGTTGCCCGACGAGTCAAAGACCTGCCCAACCGGGCCATTTAATGAACCGCCGCTTATAAAATTGCTTATAAATACACCGGCCGACGAATATTTCTTTATAATGTTCCCGCTGTAATTAGCAACGTAAATATTACCCGAGGCATCGGTCGTCATATTTGCGGGACCGTTGGGCGTTCCGCCCAGCGCGGAGCGGGTGCCGTAGCTGAATGCAGATACCGCGGTGCCACTATTGCTAATGTTCAATGTCGAAATTGCGGCGCCGGAAGTGTAAATGTTTGATGACGGGGTGTAGCTGATATTTGGTTGCGCCCATACACCAATGCTGCACAATAACAGGAAAATAAGGCAAAAAAAGTTACGGGTGCGTAGTCTCACAGTGCGCGCTTGTTATACTGGCAATTAGTGTTAATAAAATATGTTAACAACCGTTTTTGATTCAAAAACATAACATATTGATTAACAGTATATACCAATGGGTTAACTCAATAATTTAATCAATCAGTACAAATAACTAACATTTGCGATATTTTCGTAATGGGTACTTATCAACATATTAACATTCTTAACGGTTGTAACACGCATTATTTTTTCAGCTTTAATAATTTAACATTTTTACAGGCTAAAATGGCAATCATATTGCCATTTTAGCCGCTGAATAACCAATACAAACCTTACAAATCTTATATTCGTTGATGACGTTATGAATACTCGGAAGATCGCATTTGGAAACGGATGCTTTTGGTGTACCGTAGCAATTTTAGAAACCCTTAAAGGCGTTAATGCCCTTCGGTCACATGGGCGGTGGCCGTTATAAAAGGCTAGCAGATGATCAAGTTTTCGACCAGCCTATCGTAACAGAAATCACGCCAGCGTAAACTTTTTATAAGCTGAGGACTATTACCAAGATTATTCCGAAAAAAAACGAGCCCGGATTGCTTTAATAACCCAAGCCTGAAAGTGAGAGTAAACTATAATTTAACAAAGGTAGTTTTGCCTACAACGCTTTTATCTTTATTATTCAACACCTGTAAAATGTAAGTACCCGGTTGCAAAGCGCTTACATCACCCTGCCAGGTTTGTTGTGAAGAAGTTGCCGATTGAATAACCGCGCCCGAAACATTGATGATTTTAATTGAATAGCTACCCGGGGTTGCCGCGGCTGCGGGACTATATCCTGTACCCTGCACACCCGACAGGTTAAGCGTTACCAATCCCGGTTGATTGATGTTCAGGTTTATTAAACCAACGGCCGGGTTGGGATAAACAGCAATGTTGGTACTTGCGGTTAACCCGGTGCCTGAATTATAACTTATCGCAATTGCTTTTGTATAGCTGATTGTCCCGTTAAGGTCCTCAATCTTTACCCGGTAAATGTTTACCGCATTGACGGGGTTACCATCCAGAAAGGTATAAGTACCCTGCGAGTTTGATGCAAAACCGCCCAGTACACCGAATGTTGCGCCATTGTCGGTGCTTCTTTCTACAGTAAAGTTCGTATAATTTTCTTCGTTCTCCACTTTCCAGTCAAGCTGCACGCCTCCGGTGGCCTTTGCTGCCCTAAAATCGAGCAGGTGTATACCAAGCGCCTTATTTTGACGGATAACCAGCTCAAAACGCTTATCGCCAAAGCTCATTGTGTCGTTTCGGTCGATATCAAAAACATAGGCGCTGTTATTGCGTATATCCAGCGAGTCTTTTTTATACTTGTCCATCAGCCACAACTCGTATATTTTAGGCAACGAATCTAGCTGGGTTTTTTCGAGGGTGAGCCGCCCGCTGTTTTTTGCAGTTACATTTAGCTTAATAACCAGGGGGGCTTTTTTAGGCAGCGGTAAAAAGTTGATGGCTAACGCTTCAGGTACGGTATCTGTTGAATAGCTTGCAAGCCCTTCGGCAGCACTCAACCCAGTCAGGTATTTGCTATCTTCTGATAAATCATATTTCGCAGAAGCTGATGACTTAAAGCCGATCGCAAGGTCGTCATAGTTTAATGAATCAATGGTTAACCGTAAACGGAACAATTGCTGTTTAACTGCCTGTCCTGCAGGGCTGCCCATCATTAAGTTACCCGAACCTGCGTTTATAACAGTTGTTGATTTTGCAGACTCATTAAAAACCAGCGAAGGCGACGTATTATTTGCCTTTACAAAAAAGCCCTGACCGCTCGCTATTTTACCTGTAAACGCAACCGGGTTACCTACATGTGTACTTGATGAATAGGTATTATATTGATTAGTTACCGGGTTAAATACGTAAATGCTGGGGTTTATATTTGTTGCCACAATACCGCCGGAGTTCACGGCTTCCCAGTCGATAGTGCTGGCATATGGGTTACCCACCAGGTTAAATCCTTGTATTGCACTGTTGCCGGCTACCGTTGTAAACAGCAGCCCGCTGCCTGTTTGCCAGTTGTTTACGGTATAACTGCCCTGGTTTAAGTTACCGGTAGCTGTAAATACAACACTTTCGGGCGCTACATAAGGGTAGGTGGTTTTACCCGGGCTGGTGCCTACCGAATTAATTTTATCACCCCTGAAAAAAAACATAAAACCATTGCCTACATACAGCGCTTTGGTAGTGCCGTTATTGCTAATTGTTAAAGTATAAGGGCTGGTTAATGTACTCATATCCGTTACACCTTTAAAATTGCCGCTGGTAAAGCTGGCGTTACTTGGCGTATAATCCTCGCTGTAAACATAAATAGTTGGATTACCGCCCAGTGTTCCGAAGCTTGATTTGGCTCCGCTCACAATGGCACTTGCTGCAATATAATTTATGGTGTATGGGTATTTACCACTCACCGGGCCAGCATTAACCGGCGATGACATTAAACGGTAGTTGCGATAAACCCACCTGCCGCCTGATACGGTACTGCCTCCCGTTAAAAAACGCTCCACATTAACGCTGCCTGTTATACTATAGGATGATGGTATTACCGCAACACTGGCGGTTAATGCCGACGAGCTTTTTAAAGTTAAAGCGCCGTTGCCGGCATTGTTAATTACTAAATTCCCTTTTGTTAGGGTTAAGGTATTATAAACATCAACCGGGCCGCCAGTAATAGTTACTGTACCTGCTGATGAATTATTTACGGTCATATTACCCAACTGGGCTGTATTGGCTGTATTGGCACCTGTGAAAGTTTGTGCCGATGAAGCGCCATTCCAGGTTATGGCTGATGCAGTGTTACTCCCATAAAGAATACCTGTTCCGCCGGTTGTAGCGTTGTTGTAAATATTGCAGCCAACGCTAAGCGTGTGGCCGTTTAAATTTAACGAACCTCCGCTGGCAATGGTTAAGCCATATAAGCTTGCGTCAACAGTAAGTGCAGGGTAGTTACTCAAGCCTGCCGGAACTACCAGGGTGGCGGTCCCGTCAAAAGCAGGTAACTGACTGGTTGTGCCTGCTGTGGTATTATTCCAGTTACCTGCAACGGCTGGGTCTGTACTTGAAGCACCCGTCCATGTATAAGTTAAAGCCCCGGCTATCGCCGCGGCATTGGTGGTATAGGTTACGGTTGAGCCAACGGTTGTGAATGTCGTGGGGCTATTTTGGTCGCCATATTCCGCTTTAACCCAGTCTGCTGTTTTGGCAACATTTGATACCCGGGGTTCATCAATTATACCATTAAAGTAAAACACGCCCCCCCCTTCACCAACGCCTATATACAGGGTTAAATTGGCCGATGGATTATTGCTGGTGGTTAAAGCTTTATATTGCGCTCCGTCAACATAGGTGCTAAGGGTGGTTCCTGTGTATACATTTTGAACATAGTGCCACGCGCCCGCCGCAAAAGCCGTTGGGTTAGGCGTGGTGGACCTGTTGCTGGCAATGCCCGATTCTGACTCGGGTATATTAGTGTTGTAAACGGCTAGCTTGTATCCGCCGCTCAGGTAACCGGTGGCATCCTGGTTGGTCATAATTTTTTGATCGAGGCCGATGGCTCCAAGTTTCACCCAAGCCGACAGGGTAAAAGCGCCGGTAATTGATACGGTAGCAGCGGTGATTTTTTTACTGGATCCGTTAAAAGTATAAGCAGTGCCAATTTTACCAGTAACAAGGTCGGCAGAAGTCATTCCGCTGGTAGTGCCTGTATGCGCGCCGGCTGTGCCATCAGTTACTGAGCCGGTGTAGGCAGACTCATTAAAATGGTAAACCGCTTTATAATCACTCGCCCAGGTGTTCGCAAAAAATGCTGCATTATGAGTTACCGGTGGCGGTTTTGACCCGTAATAAAACGAAATAGTATTATTTGTTGCATAGGTTAAACTGGGAATCTGCACCCATACCAATAAGGTCCCCGTGGTTTGATTATAGCTTTCCACCTGGTAATATAATTCGCTGCCGCCGCTTACAAAAGCAAGGTCATAATTAGGGCCATTAGGGTTTTGCACCTTATCAGCGCAAGTACCTGAAATAATCAAATTATTATCCTGTATACTAAGCAATGCGGGAAAATTTGCAAGGTTTGAACTTATTCCAAGTGTGGTTGTATTTAGCGTAATAAAATCCTGGAAAGCATAGTTGCTATAAGCGGCGGGGTTGTTTACTGTAATATTAAGCGAGGCAGAACCACTGCCGCCGGCATTATAAGCAGTAACAGTATATGCTGTTGATGCCATTGTTGCTGTTGGCGTACCGCTAATACTGCCTGTACTGCTGTTAAAGCTTAAGCCGGCAGGAAGGGTACCATTCAAAAAATAGCCCCCGCTTGGCTTAAATTCGTACACTTTGTTAGCGCTGTAGCTGGCCACAAACAAATTACCCGAGTTGTCAACCACCAACCCTTCAGGATCAGTAACTGTTACACTGGTAAGCAAAGTGCCGCTTTGATTATAAACCTTAACTAAGTTGTTGCCTGAATCTGCTACATAAATATTTCCGGCCCCATCAGTTGTAATGGCATAAGGACCACTGAAACCAGTCAGTAAAGTGGATATAAAAGTCCCGGCCGAGTTATATTTGATTACATTACCAGCCGTTAAATTTAATACATAAATGTTACCTGCGCCATCTATCGTAACCCCTGATGGACCGCTTAAATTAGCGGTAGGCAGTGAAAGTATAAGCGTGCCGCTGGTACTGTATTTTTTTACCGTGTTGGCGCCCGCATCAGCAATATAAATATTATTTGACGCATCAATATCAATGCCTAAAGCCTGGCTTAGCCCGCTGATTATAGTAGATTGGTAAACACCGGCCGAATTATATTTATAAACAGTGCCCGTACCGGTTGTAGCTGTATTAAGCACGTAAGCATTACCCGATGAATCAAAAACAAGGCCTATGGGTGACGACATTGTAGCGCCGGAACCAAAAGTACCAATGTAAGTACCACTGGAATTGTATTTACCGACCGTATTATTATTGTAATTTGCAACATAAATATTGCCAGATGGGTCTATTGCCATATTGCTTTGTCCTGCTAATGCAGTGCTGGTAAGCGCTATGGCGGCGCCAAAACCAAATGTGCCTACTGCTCCCCCCGTATTTGTAGGCGTTAAAGTAGTAATGGGCGTGCCAACAGTATATACCTGTGGCGTTGTATAAGCAATAATTGGTGCTGCCAGGGTAAGCGTTACTGATATAGTAGTGGATTTTGAGCCCGCAAAAATGCCCGTTGCCAAAACGCTGTAGTTATTGGTTACAGTTAAGGTATAAGTACCGGGCGATAATCCGGTTGTAGACAAACTGGCGCTGTATGAAGTTGTACCCGTAGCAGTAGCTGAAGCTGTGCTAACGGTAACTACCACACTTGTTACTACGTCTAAAAACGGAGCGCTTGCTGTTCCTGTTACAGTTATGGTGCTGCCTATTGCGTAAGAAGAGCCGGTGGCAGGAGAAGTTATTGAAACGGTTTGCGCTTTGACATCACTAACTACCAAACCTATTAGCGCAACTGCAATAACAAGCGTCTTTGCAAGGTAATTATATCGAATAAAAACCTTGTTTAAGCAATTTAAGGAATTTACGAAATACTTCATAGCAGCTATTCTAAATTCATCACAATCATCATTAAAAACCCGCGCCGGTAGTGCTTAAAGGTTATAGCTATTTACCTAAGATTACCTAAACGAAAATCTATGGCATAGATCTACAACCCGAAGAAAAAATCAGCTCGATTTCTTTTTACGAGTGAATATTAGAAAGGTTACAACTATTTGTTAATTAAAATCATTATTGATATAGCCCTTATTATTTATTCATAATGCCTGATTTTATTTCATGCTACAATTTCACAAAAGTGGTTTTCCCAACCGCACTTTTGTCTTTATTATTCAATACCTGCAAAATATAAGTTCCCGGCTGAAGGGCGCTCACATCGTCCTGCCAGTTAGGCTGTGTTGAGACCACCGATTTTACAACTGCGCCCGAAACGCTGATTATTTTTATGGAGTAACCGCCACTGGCACCTATTGATAAGGTGCCTTGGCTTGGCCCTTGTAAAGTAGCCAGGTTAAGCTTTTCTAAAGCGGGCTGGCTGAAGCTTAAATTTATTACGCCCCGCGCTGGGTTTGGATAAATGTTGATATTGGCGCTTGCTGTTGATTGAGTACCAGGGCCGTAACCTACCGAAATTGCTTTCGTATACCTGATCGTTCCATTAAGGTCTTCAATTTTTACCCTGTAGGTATTTACCGCATTAGCTGGATTTTTATCCATAAAAGTGTAAACACCCTGTGAGTTTGACACGAAGCCTCCAAGCACAATGAAATTTGCGCCATTATCGATGCTTCGCTCAAGCGTAAAATTGGTGTAGTTTTCTTCATTCTCTACCTTCCATGTTGCCTGAACGCCTCCGGGAGCCTTTTCAGCCTTAAAATCAAGCAGGTGTATCCCAAGCGCTTTGTTTTGACGGATTACCAATTCGAAACGGTTGTTTCCAAAAGAGCCGGCATCGTTTCGGTCAATATCGAATGCGTAAGTGGCATTATTACGTATATCAAGCGAGTCCTTTTTATATTTATCCATTAGCCAGAGCTCGTATATCTTCGGCAACGAATCCAGCTGTGTTTTCTCGATGGTAAGCCTTCCGCTAATTATCGCATTTACATGTAACTTTATAACCTGCGGGGCTTTTTTTGGTAGCGGCAAAAAGTTTACGGCCAAAGCCACCGAGTCTGCCGACAGACTTGCAAACCCTGTTGATGCTCCCGGGCCTGCCAGGTATTTGGTATCTTCCCATATACTATATTTTGATGAAGCATTTGATTTAAAGCCGATGGCTATGTCATCGTAATTTAAACTATCTATAAACAGTTTCAGGCGAAACAGTTGCTGCGTAACCGCCTGCCCTACCGGTTTACCCATCATTAAATTGCCCGATCCTGCGTTTATTACCGTTGTTGGTGATTTTGCTGTTTCGTTAAATACCAGTGAAGGCGATGTATTATTTGCCTTTACAAAAAAGCCCTGGCCGCTTGCGATTTTGCCCGTGAACGATACCGGATTACCCGTATGGGTGCTTGACGAATAAGTTTTATATTGATTGGTTACCGGGTCAAGCACAAATACGCTTGGATCAATGTTTGTTGCCACAATGCCGCCGCTGTTAGTTGCCTCCCAATCAATAGTGCTGGCATAAGGGTTACCCACCAGGTTAAACCCCATAATGGCACTGTTACCGGTTACGGTTGTGTAAAGCAAACCGCTACCTGTTTGCCAGTTACTAACGGTATAACTACCCTGGTTTAGAGCACCCGTTGCGGTAAAAACGACGCTTTCGGGAGCAACGTAAGGATAAGTTGTTTTACCCGGACTGGTGCCAACCGAATGGGTTTTATCGCCCCTGAAAAAAAACATAAAACCGTTACCAACGTAAAGCGCCTTGCTGGTGCCATTGCTTGTAATAGCCAGGGTATACGGGCTGGTTAATACGCTTATATCAGTTACACCCTTGAAATTGCCGCCGGTAAAACTGGCGTTGGTGGGGGTATAGTCTTCACTGAAAACATAAATGGTTGGATTGCCTGTTAATGTACCAAAGCTTGATTTGGCCCCGCTAACAATTGCACTGGCTGCAATATAATTGATAGTATATGGATATTTGCCACTCACAAGACCCGCGTTAACTGGCGAAGACATTAACCGATAACCGCGATACACATAGCGCCCGTTTGACACGGTACTGCCGCCGGTAAGGAAACGCTGCACATTGTATTGCCCGCTAAACCCTGAAGTACCTGAACTTATAGCACCGATTGCTGCACTGCCTGTTGCATCAGAAAGTAAAGTGAACGTGCCCGAATTACTGACACCTGCCGAAGACCCTGTGAGATACATAATGGATGTGGGGCCAAGGTTAAACGTACCCGAATTTGTTATGGAGCTGCTGCTGCCGCTAATGTTAAATACGGATGCTGTGGCAGTTAATGTACCAAGGTTACTGATGGTTGAATTATTATAACTGGTTACCGTAGCCGAACTAATAGCAACGGAGGTGTTTGTGTCGAAATAGAGATTGCTTGCCGCATACGCATTAATAGCAGTATTAAGCGTAATGGCCCCTGTACCTGTAAACGTAAGGGATGTTGCAAACAGAATTGAAACAGTACCCACATTTAAACTACTTGCAACTGTTAATGCTTTTCCGTTGGTATTAATGGTTACTCCGCCTATCAGTCCGGCCGTGCTATTTATCGTTATGGTTTTTGCATTAGCGGGACCAGATAATGATATCGTAAAGCCCAGCAATAGCTCATTAATGGTAACATCATCCGAAGAGGTTGGCACATTACCGGTAGACCAATTGCTTCCTGTGTTCCAATCGCCGTTTCCAAATCCAAGGAAAGGCCCATTCCAGGTAATGGCAGTTGCGTTGGTCGTGTTGAATAGAAGCGACAGAATCGCGCCGCAAATAAGGATTTTAAATGCATTATTTTTTTTTCGATAATAAGGTTTAAACTGCCCCATAACCATATCAATATTTAATAATAAATATTTATTGATACGCCCTGTTCACAATAAAAGTTTCATGAAAAAGCACCTTTAACTTCCACGAAACCCTCACAAAATTAGGCATGGGCAGCGGCAATATCAACCCGTTAACAAACCCATTTTTTTGAATAAAAACACCCGGTATTTTTGCGTAAAACTACGTGAGTTACCGTTTAAAAACACCCGGTCGGAATTTTGAAAACATCGTTTTTAGGGTAGGATAGGCCATTTTGTATTTTGGCAAATAAACACGGCGGGAAGTATTCATTTCAAAATATTAAATGTTTAACCATTTAATATTTGCGCATATTATTTCATATTAGTAAAAAGCCAAAAGCAGGTATTTAACAAATTGGGAAATGAATTATTAACAAATTCGTGAAAAGACGATAAATTATGCCCGGTGAAACGCAAACTGCAATCGTTTGCCCACCCATTTGCAGATGCCGGCAACTTAATATTAACCTGAAAATTTATTGCTAAACCCTAAAAACAGAAAGAGATTTGACATCTTTTTAAAGCCGTCAAATCTCCTCTATCAAAATTCACCATCCTCTTAATTCCGAAATCGAAATTCCGACTTCCGAAATCCTTACATATGTATTGCCCTGTTCTCAGTAGCGGCAAGGCAAGCTTCCCGCATGGCTTCGGTATAAGTCGGGTGGGCATGGCTCATACGCGAAATATCCTCTGCAGATGCACGGTATTCCATGGCAACCACGGCCTCGGCAATCATATCCGCGGCGCGGGGGCCAATCATGTGAACGCCTAATATCTCATCGGTTGTGACATCGGCCAGTACTTTTACAAAACCGTCTAAATCGCCGCTGGCGCGCGCACGACCGCTGGCCCTGAACGGAAACGAGCCTGTTTTATAGGCAACACCCGCTGCTTTCAGTTGTTCTTCTGTCTGCCCAACAGCTGCAACTTCGGGCCATGTGTAAACCACACCCGGAATAAGGTTATAATCGATATGCGGCTTCTGTCCGGCTATAATTTCAGCAACCAGGGTGCCTTCGTCCTCGGCTTTATGCGCAAGCATAGCGCCTTTAATCACATCGCCAATAGCATACACGCCTTTAACACTGGTTTCCAGGTGTTCATCAACCGTTATTTTGCGGCCGCGTTCTTCAACAGTCAGGCCAATTTTGTCTAACCCTAATCCATCGGTATAAGCAATACGGCCAACAGCTACGAGGCAGTAATCACCTTTTAATTCTTTCTTCTCCCCTTTCGTGTCGTCAAAAGTTACGGTCACTTCCTTGCCTTTTACACTGGCGCCAGTTACTTTGTGGCCCAGGTAAAATTCCATCCCAAGCTTTTTCAAAACACGCTGCAATTCGCGGCCAAGGGCTTTATCCATAGTTGGGATAATGCCATCCATAAACTCTATAACCGACACTTTTGAACCTAAACGGGCGTATACGGAACCAAGCTCCAATCCAATTACTCCTCCGCCAATTAGTACCAAATGCTTCGGTATTTCTTTAAGCGATAAAGCCTCAGTTGAGGTGATGATGCGCTTCTTATCTATTTTGAGAAACGGCAATGCCGAAGGTTTTGAGCCGGTGGCTATAATAACATTGGTTGTTGTCAGTTCCGCAGCAGTACCATCAGCCTTGGTTACGATGATAGTGTTTTTGTCTTTAAACGAGCCAACGCCGGTATGTACGTCGATCTTATTCTTTTTCATCAGGAAAGCGATACCGCTTGTATTGGCGTCAACCACTTCCGTTTTGCGTTTTATCATTTGCCCGAAATCAACCCCAAGGTTGTCCAGTTTTATACCATGGCCTGCAAATGTATGTGCGGCATTATGATAGTGTTCGGACGAATCGAGCAGTGCTTTTGAGGGTATGCAGCCTACATTAAGGCAGGTGCCACCCAAAGTATTGTATTTTTCAATTATAGCAGTTTTTAAACCCAGTTGGGCACAACGTATAGCGGCCACATAGCCACCAGGGCCCGAACCGATTACGATAACATCATATTGCATAAGCTTTTAAATTGTTGCGAGCCGCAAAGTTAAACTTTTTAGTTCATGGTTCATAGTTGATGGTTCATAGACTGTGGTATTAGTTGGTAGCAATTGCAGCGAGTAGTGGCAGCCGTAGCAATATTACTCTTCAACCAGGTCTCAACTGCTTACTGCAACTTATAAACTACTGCCACCTCCCCTACATTTCCTCTCCGGCCATAAACTATGAACCATCAACCACAAACTCCTTGTAATAATATAATTACATTTACCCCTAAAACAATTTAAAGCCAAATAGTTATTCTAATTTTCCCCTGTTGAATAGCACGCCGCCACTTGCTTATAAACGTCACATTAAATTGAAACTAATGAAACTGTTTACCCTTACGCTTGTCCTTTTTATCTCTTTAGTAGATGTCGCCCTTGCCCAAAACGACCCTTATGAAGGCCTTATCCCTGCGCCGGTTTCGCTTGTAAAAGCAACAGGCACCTTTACCTTTGGCAAACTTACCGTTGTAAAGGCTGATAAACCGAAGGATAAAGCCGTTGAGCTGTTTAAAGATTTTCTAGTAAATAACCGCGGACTAGCTAACAAAGTGATAAAATATAGCCCAACGACAAAAAGCGGCGGCACTTCGGTTATACTTACTTCGCGCGGCGCCGATAAACTGCCTGCCGAAGCATATAAGTTAACCATTACTCCCCGCAAAATAACCGTCATTGGCAAAGGCGCCGGCTTATTTTATGGAATACAAACGTTAATACAGCTTTTCCCTGTCGATAAAACTGTAGCAGCCAACCTGCCCTGCATGGTAATAAATGACGAACCACGTTTTGGCTACCGGGGTATGATGCTGGATGTGTCGCGGCATTTTTTTAATGTGGCCCAGGTAAAAAAAGTTATCGATTTAATGGCGGCTTACAAGCTTAATAACTTTCACTGGCACCTGGTGGACGGGCAGGGCTGGCGTATCGAAATAAAAAAATATCCGAAGTTAACCGAGATAGGTGGTACCCGCCAGCAAACCATGTTCGGCACTAATCGCGATTGGCCCGACGGGCAGCCCTATACCGGCTTTTATACCCAGGATGAGATACGCGATGTAGTTAAATATGCCGCCGAAAGATATATCAACATAGTGCCCGAAATAGAAATGCCGGCCCATTCGGATGCTGCACTGCGCGCTTACCCCGAGCTGATGTGCACACCTGATACTTCCGTCAAAAATCCTGCGCGCACAAACGGGCTGTATTGCCCAACGGAAGAAACCTTTACTTTTTTAGAAAACGTGCTTACTGAAGTGATGGCGCTCTTCCCCAGCAAGTACATTCATATAGGTGGCGATGAAGCCAACAAACAGCCCTGGAAAGAATCGGCTTTTTGCCAGGCTTTGATGAAACAGTTAAACCTGAAGGACGAAAAAGAACTGCAAAGCTATTTTATACAGCGAATGGAGAAATTCATCAATTCCAAAGGTCGCAGCATTATTGGCTGGGATGAGATACTGGAAGGCGGGCTTGCACCAAACGCCACAGTAATGAGCTGGACAGGCGAGCAAGGCGGCATAGCTGCGGCACAGCAAAAGCACAATGTAATTATGACGCCCCAAACAACCGGTCTGTACTTCGATCATTACCAAAGCCGATCGCCGTTGGAGCCGGTATCGTTTGGCCGCTATGCTGAATTTTCGGAAACCTACAAATACGAGCCTATCCCAAAGGTATTAACCGCCGACGAGCGAAAGTATATTGTGGGTCTACAGGGAAATTTATGGACCGAATTTGTGCCGACTGTGGCTAAACTACAGTACCAGATTTTACCTCGAATTTTCGCGCTTTCGGAGATTGCATGGAGCAAGCCTGAGAATAAGGACTACCAAAGTTTTTCGGAAGTACGCCTGGCCAAACATTTTGAACGGCTTGATGCCATGCACTACAACTACCGTGTGCCAACCGCATTTGAGGTTATTGATACGATGATGATAGGCGCACAGTTCACTATGGCGCCGAAAACCGTCGTACCCGGCGCGCGGATTGTTTATACGCTTAACGGCCGCGATCCGGTCGATACCGACCTGGGATATGAGTCGCCAATTACGTTTAATATCCCTGCCGGCGAAAAGCGTGTTTTCAAAGCCGTGGTAATAACACCTTCGGGTCGGCGCAGCCTGCCAACCAGTACCATTATGTATAACCAGGCGCCGGTTGCAGCCGCTAACTATACCGGTAACAGCGCGGGGTTAAAGTTCACATTAATAAAAGGGAATTTTACAGCTCCCGACCAACTTGATTATGCGCCTAAAGACAGCGCAGGCATAGCTAAAACTTTAGAGACCAGCGAATTTAGAAAAACGCGACCCGCATCGGGTATAATTTATGAGGGCTATATTTCTATCCCCGCCGATGGCGTGTACAACTTCTCGGCCGCCGCTTATAATGACACCCAATTATTTATCGACGATAATAAAATAGCTGATAACGAAGGAGCTTTATCCCTGTTTAAAGGATATCATAAAATAAAGATTAAATACTTTTATACTGCCCCTGTACCCGGTACGCGCCGTAGGGGTAATCCGGCAATACGTATTTATATGATTGCGCCGGGAACTATGGATAAAAAGTTAATTACTGGGGATGTGCTTTATAACTAAGATTCTTTGAATTCATGGGATTTTAAGATTTCCAAATCTTATTGAGTATCAATCAAAATCAGCGAAATCAACGTAACGGCGCAGCCCTCTTGAGTGCCTTAAAAGAAATAAGCAATTGCGAAAAATCACATAAATCAGCGGTTAATCTTAGTTTAAAAGCCAAGGGCCGCTTCACTTGGAGCAGCCCTGGCTTACCTCAGAATCCCTAATTATTGCTGAAGCTTTATTTTTAATACGATATGCCTTGCCTGTAAAGTGGCGCCTGTGTGGCGCGTCATTGCTTATTATCTGGCTCCAAAAATCCGTTGATTAAACGACCTGGTCAATACCACATATGTAGTATTTTTTAGTAAGTACAGGTACTGATAGTAGCATCAATTTCTAGTTAAAAAAAGGGTATTGCATCGGCATAGTCCGTTAATTCCAAACAAAAAGCCCCGGCTAAACGCCAAGGCCTTCTTCATATCGAAGCAATCGGTGAAATCACTTTCTCAAATCGGTGAAATCTCAAATAAAACTATTCCTCCACCAAAAGGTCACCGGTAACTGTCGCCTTTATTTTGCCTTCCAGTTCATCCATCAATTCGGGGTTATCCAGTATCAGTTGCTTAACGGCATCGCGGCCCTGGCCCAGGCGGGTTTCGCCATAGCTAAACCATGAGCCGGCTTTTTTGATGATGTTGTGCTCAACACCCAGGTCAATAATTTCGCCGGCTTTGGAAATACCTTCGCCAAACATAATATCAAATTCTGCTATACGGAACGGTGGAGCAACTTTGTTTTTTACAATTTTTACCTTAACACGGTTACCTGATACTTCATCAGTATCTTTTATCTGTGATATACGGCGAACGTCCAAACGTACCGATGCATAAAACTTAAGCGCATTACCACCGGTAGTAGTTTCGGGGTTACCAAACATAACGCCAATTTTATCGCGCAATTGGTTGATGAAAATACAGCAGCAACCTGTTTTGCTGATGGTACCGGTAAGCTTACGCAATGCCTGCGACATTAAACGTGCATGCAAGCCCATTTTCGAGTCGCCCATCTCGCCTTCAATTTCGGCTTTCGGAACAAGGGCCGCAACTGAGTCAATAACCAGTATATCAATGGCACCTGAACGGATAAGGTTGTCAGCAATTTCGAGGGCCTGCTCACCGTTGTCCGGTTGTGATATCAGCAGATTCTCTACGTCAACACCTAATTTTTTAGCATAAAAGCGGTCGAACGCATGTTCAGCATCAATAAAAGCAGCAATACCTCCTTTTTTTTGGGATTCGGCAATAGCATGTATAGCAAGAGTAGTTTTACCTGATGACTCAGGGCCATATATTTCAATCACACGGCCTTTTGGCAAACCGCCAACACCAAGTGCAATGTCAAGACCCAAAGAACCTGTTGAAATAACTTCGGTTGGCTCAATAACGGAATCACCCAGTTTCATGATGGTACCTTTTCCGTACGATTTTTCCAGTTTATCTAATGTTAACTGTAATGCTTTTAATTTATCTGAACTGCTCATCTTAAAAATTGTATGAAACAAATGTAAATAACATTTTTTATAAATGCTAATATTTTTAGTAATTATTTTTTATTGGGTGATTTGGCTTAGCTTTCATTGTTACAAAGGATAAACTTAGCTAACATAAACAACTTAATCAATCATTGTTATCAACACTCCGCTTCTTCAGCTCTTTGCTAATTTTATTCAATACGTTCCTTTTTTTTAATTCTTTCGCTTTTTTAATCTTCAAAGCTTCCGCCTTCAATAAAGCCGTTTCGGTATGAGCGCTTTCATAATATTTGCAAAACCAGCTGATGGGGCAAATCTCGCACTTGGGTGTGCGTGCCACGCATATATAACGGCCGTGCAGTATAAGCCAGTGATGTGCCACGGCCAGTGTTTCTCTTGGCAAAAACTCAACCAGTTGCTTTTCAACTGCCAGGGGAGTGCGGGCTTTATTGGTGAGCCCAATCCTCGCCGATACCCTAAACACGTGCGTATCCACAGCTATAGCCGGTGCATCAAACACCACCGACGAAATAACGTTTGCCGTTTTCCGCCCTACCCCGGGCATCTTCTGCAAATCATCTATTGCCGATGGCACCTCTCCTTTAAAAACCTCAACCAAAACTTTTGCCATACCTACCAAATGTTTGGCTTTATTATTAGGATAGCTTACACTGCGGATATAAGTAAAAACTTCATCAGCAGTTGAAGCAGCAAGCGATTCGGGCGTGGGGAAGCGTTCAAATAGTGCCGGCGTTACCTGGTTAATGCGTTTATCGGTACATTGTGCCGAAAGAATAACAGCCATCAGCAACTGGAACGCATTGCCATAATGCAACTCGGTTTCGGCATCGGGCTGGTTCTTTGAAAAATATTCTACGAAGTGCTGATAACGTTCTTTCCTGGTCATTGATTCAATGGTTCATCGGTTCAATTATTCATTAGTTCATTGGTATTTGCAGGCAGGAATGGCGTAGCAAATTCAAATACAATAGTCTTGAATTTATAACAAAAGCCAAAGAATATTATTTATTTCACGAAAGATATGGTTTGGCTATTATATTGAACATTGCCCCAATGAACTAATGAACAATTGAACTAATGAACCACTGAACAAATGAACCACCAAAAAATAGAAAGGTTCACAAACCATAGACCATTTTATAAAAAACAGCTATGGCCTGTGAACCAGTGAGGCAGACGGTACTGCTAACGTAAGCTCCTCGAATGGTCGAGAATGTGGTGAATTGTTTGAACCTTAGGATTCTTTTTCAGCAGGTCCAAATCAGCACGAAGTGAATGATAAAACATTAACTCGTCGCCTTCCAGATTCTCCTGTAATTCCTCGTTCACCATGGCTTTGTCAGTCAGCAAATTTAAAGTCGTTGTAAAAGTTTCATCCATAAGCTTTCTTATAATTTTTTTTGGTTTACAGATACTAAACGAAAGCTTAAATATAATATTTTATCAAGATGAAAATTAAATGAAATTTTTTTGTTACAAAGGTTGGAGGGGAAAATAAACGGCCGTAATTATTATCAGGGTCGGGTTGTTTTTATGCCTAAATTCAAAAATTAAGCGGTTTTTGCATTAATTGCAGATGGTGTCAGCCGATCGTTATTATATTGCATACAGCCCCCACCGTCTCATTAAAATATCATCATTTACGTATTTCCTGCTCCAGGCAGGCTCCCGGGAACCAATCTCCGGCGTTTTATTACGCAAATTTGTCCACCATTTGTCCACCCCATATTGTTGTTAAAGCCCGCAAGTGATTGGTACCTTAGCGTATTGTTAACGGCTTTTTTACAAGAGGAGACAAACGATCATAATCTAAAATTATTGCGTAACCCGGCACAAAAAAATTAAACATCAATAATAAAAAGTATATTTATCATCAGTTTCAATCTGAAAAATCACCCCTTTTTTCGGGACCTATATTATTCAACCAACTTATTATCACCCTAATAAAAATGAGAACATATTTACCTTCATTGCAAAAGTCAATATCAGCAAACCGTCGCTTTGGTAAGCCCGGCTTACTGGCGACCGTAGTCCTTTTGTGCACTGGTATCGCGTTATTCGCCGCGTCGAAAAACGGGGGCAAGTTAAACTTTACCTTTGAAGCCCATAACCATAAAGCCACACTTGTAAATGCAAAAAAACCTGCGGATCAAAATGCCAGGGGTAATACTGCACAAGGCGCACCCATCAGTGTTAGTTACAGCAGCAGCAATTACACTTTTCATGTAGGCACCACTATTTTGTTAAAGCCATCCGCCAGCGGTGTAGCTGCACCGGCGTATACCAGTCCTGTAGTACTGGGTTCCGGGTTAAACTTCTCTCAAAACGGCTTAACACTGGATGCGGCCGGTAATATGTATGTAAATGACCAGGACGGAGGTTTCGGAAACGTTAAAGAAATAACTGCCGACGGCAGCACCACCACCACGATAGGTTCGGGGTTTTTAAACCAAAGCGGGAACGTAGCGGTAGATAAAACAGGAAATGTTTACGTTGCCGACCAGGCAGCCGTATGGAAAATACCGGCAAGCGGCACTCCGGTAACGTACGGTACGCCGGTGGTTATCAATAACACTTTTAGCCGACCATTCGGTGTTGCAGCCGATACCCTGGGCAATATTTATGTAACCAATATAGGCGGCGGCGTATATAAAATGGCAAATGACGGAAATAATAAAGTTAGGATAGACGATGGGACAATTAATAATGGCTCCGGCATAACGGTGGACGCTGCCGGCAATGTATACGTGGTTGATTTCGTTACCCTGGCCCTGTATGAGATACCTGCAAACGGCAGTCCTCAGGTGCAGCTGGCAACCGGGTTTAGCTTCCCCAGAGGCGTAGCAGTTGACGGCGGCGGAAACATTTATATTGACGATGAGGGCGCTAATACCATATACCAGGTTCCGCCTGGTGGCGGAACACCTGTTTCGGCAATTTCGGGTATGACTAACGCTGTAGGCGTAGCTGTTGATGCAATGTATAATGTATATGTTGGTTTGCAGGGCTCGGCAGGCATAAACAAATTTAGCCCGACGGGGGGCTATTTTATAAGCCCGGCATTGCCTGCAGGCTTAAGTTTAAATAATACAACAGGTGTCATCACCGGCACGCCCGCAGCTATTACAGCGGAGAAAAGCTATATTATATCGGCTTATAACTCCGATAACAGCGTTTCAGATACCATTCACATTGCTGTTAACCCCCCTATTCCCGTTCCGGTACTTAGCTATACTAATCCGAATGTGGATACATTAGGCGTTGCTATAGACCCCATAGTACCATCGGCCACCGGCGTTGATACACCGGGTTATGCGCCATATAAGCTTATAGCCAACGGATTTTCGGCTCCGCTGGGAATAGCGTCAGACACTGCGGGCAATATTTACGTGGCCGACAAAGGCAACAACCTGGTAAAAAAAGTACCTGCCGATGGCAGCCCAACGGTGACCCTAGGTTCGGGTTTTAGCAGCCCATCGGGTGTTGCGGTTGATGCTGCAGGTTTTATATACGTGGCGGATGCTGATAACGGAGCGGTCAAGAAAATGTCGGCCGATGGCCTCACAATAACAAGCATCGGCTCTGGTTTTACGTCACCGGTTGCCGTGGCAATTGACGGTGCAGGCAATGTATACGTTGCCGATGCTGGAGCTGGCGCTGTTTATAAAATATTGGCAAGCGATGGCAGTACGGTTACGCTATCCGGTACTTTTGATACCCTAACAGGTATTGCAGTTGATAAAACCGGCCAAAATATCTATGTTTCAGACGGGGCCGCAAATTCAGTATACAAAGTTAGTCCTGGTTGCGGTTGCCCCGAAGATCTTGGATTCTTTTTTAATTTTCCCACGGCTGTCGCGCTCGACCCTCAAGGTAACTTATACGTGGCTGATGCGGATATCCCGAATACAACCGGACTGGTTTACAAAGGCGACGGCAAAAGCAGTAATTTTGTAGATATCGGGTCAACCTTTTTATTTCCTTCGGGAGTGGCGGTTGATCCATCAGGAAATTTATTCGTAACCGACGCAGCTGCCGGCATTTTATATGAAATTGTACCGTCCGGAGGATACTTTTTAGCTACTATCCTGCCTAAAGGATTAAATTTTAATGATACAACAGGTGTCATCAGCGGCACCCCTGCTGCTTTAAGCAGTGCAACAAATTACCATGTACTTGCTTATAATGCAGGCGGAGCGGCCCCAG
The DNA here is from genome assembly GCF_025359345.1 of Mucilaginibacter sp. GTDB lineage: Bacteria > Bacteroidota > Bacteroidia > Sphingobacteriales > Sphingobacteriaceae > Mucilaginibacter. The sequence continues at coordinate 28,564 of NZ_JANYGQ010000017.1, read as the reverse complement.
CCACGGTTAATATTGCAGTAGTATTGCCGCCCCCGCCAACCTTGAACTATAATACTCCAAATACTTATACAGCAGGAACAGCTATTACACCACTGGTGCCGACAAGCAGTTACATTGCGAAAACATCTTATTTAAGCACCCCTACATTTATCGGTTCCGGGTTTAATGCACCGCGGGGCACAGCAGTCGACAAATCGGGCAATGTATTTGTGGCTGACTCACTTAACAACGCCGTAAAAATGATCCCGGCGGGCGGAGGTGTCCCGGTTCCATGGGGCTCGGGTTTTAGCGCCCCCACTGGTGTGGCGGTAGACAGCCTAGGCTTTGTATATGTATCTGATTATGGCAATAGTGCCCTTAAAAAAATAGCTCCTGACGGCGTTACAGTTACCAGCATAGGTGATCCGATAACGTCACCAAGCAGCGTAGCCGTGGACGCAGCAGGCAACGTTTATGCAACAGATTTATCCACAGGTTTCATATACGAAATAAAAGCTTCTGATGGCAGTACCGTAACGCTTAACAGCAGTTTCGCGTTGCCATTTCCAACCGGTATCGCTGCTAATGCTGACTACATCTATGTCTCTGATGGTGGTTTTGGCGCCGTACTCAAGTTTAAGCAGGGTGGCGTTATTCCCGATATAGTAGGGGCGTTCAACTACCCAGCCGGGGTTGCAGTGGATGCCTCAGGCAACCTATATGTTTCTGACGAGGGCGACAGCACAATTTATAGGGTACCAGCCAACGGGCTTCCTGTTACAAATTTAGGTACCACCGGCCTCAGCGGCCCCGAAGGCTTATCGGTTGATGGGAAGGGCAATATTTATGTTGCAGATGTAAATAACAACACGGTTGGCCAGGTTGTTCCCAACGGTGGCTTTTATATAAACAGGCCATTACCGGCCGGGCTTACCTTTAACAGCAAAACCGGAACGGTTAAGGGTACACCAACCTCGGCGTCGCCGGCAAAAGACTATGCTGTTACGGGATATAATTCAGCCGGAGCGGTATCCGCACTCTTCAGCATTGAGGTTGATTTACCGCCGCCGCCAACTTTGAGCTATACCGGTCCCAATAATTATACAGTTGGAGCTCCTATTGTTCCTCTTATACCCTCATCTGCAAATGTCAGCACTAAAGCATACACAGCAGCCCCGACAGTTGTTAGCTCGGGTCCTTACACTTTTATTGCCGGGACTGCAACGGATAAAGCGGGCAATGTGTATGTTGCTGATGCCGGCGCTAACACCGTTACAAAACTTCCTGCAGGGGGTGGCGCGCCGGTTAATATCGGTTCGGGATTTGACGGCCCGCAAAATGTGGCCGTTGATGCTGCAGGAAACGTTTATGTTGCCGACGCCGGCAATAGTTCTATAAAAAAGATACCTGGCGGCACAGGAGCACCGGTAACTATTGGTTCAGGATTTGATTACCCGGTTGGCGTAGCAGTGGATGCAGCCGGAAACGTATATGTTGCTGATGAAAGCAGTGGCAGCAATGGGGCCGTGTACAAAATTCCGGGCGGCAGCGGCTCGCCGGTTCTGCTTACCACCGATATTACTAACCCAACAGGTATTGCTGTTGATGCATCAGGCAACTTGTTTGTGATAGATGCATTTGCAGGTGCTTTGTATGAACTTGTTGGAGGCACAGGCACGCCCGTAACCATTGGTCCGTTGTTCAACTCGCCGGAAGGGGTTACAGTTGACAATGCCGGAAATGTATATGTTACCGATACCCCCCTAGGCATAGTGGATATCATACCTGTAAGTGGTGGCCCTGTAAGCACGGCAGGCGGTTTGGGCTTACCATTCGGAATAGCTCTTGACGGTGCCGGTAATCTTTATGTTTCAGATGCCAACGATAATACCCTTAAAAAGGTAGCACCGGCAGGCGGCTTGTTTATTAGCCCCATGCTACCCGCCGGATTGCTATTTGATGGCACTACCGGCACAATCAGTGGTACGCCAACCATAACCAGCCCGGCTACAAACTACACTGTTACAGGTTATAACCCGGGCGGTAACGTGTCTGCCGTTGTTAACATTAAAGTGTGGCCAATAAATGCCTTGTTAACCACCCTGAAATTGAGCCCGGTTTCGCCACTTACCCAGGTAAGCGGGCCGGGTTATAAAAACTTTACAACCTCGGTACCAAATAGCGTAGCAACGGTTAAAGTAATACCAACCGCGCTGGATGCCACCGCGACAATAATGGTTAACGGGACCGCAGTAACCAGCGGTACACCCTCGGGAGCAATAGCCCTGGATGCCGGTACTAATGTAATCAGTACTGTAGTAACGGCTAATGATGGTGTAACAACAAAAACCTACATCATAACCATAACACGCGCCGCGTCAGCAAATGCTGCACTTGCAGGCGTTACGCTTAGCAGTGGCGCACTGTCGCCGGCTTTTGTAACCAATACAACCGGGTATACAGTAAATGTGCCCAATGCAACTACTTCAATAACAGTAACACCTGCTACCGCTAATAATGGCACTGTAACCGTAAACGGAACGCCGGTAACATCCGGAACCCAGTCTGGCCCGCAGACTTTAGCTCTTGGCCCCAATGTTATTATTGTTGAAGTTAAATCGCAGGATGGCACAACTATTAAAGATTACACGATAACGGTAAACCGCGCAGGCTCAGCCAATGCATTGCTTACATCGATAAAGGTAAGGCCGGTTTCGGCACTTACGGTAGTGAGTGGCCCTGGTTATCAAAACTATACTACATCGGTACCGTACACTCAAAGCGGTATTAAAGTTGTCCCTACACTACAAGATGCAACAGCGACGATCACAGTAAACGGTGTTGCCGTTGCAAACGGAGCAACTTCAGCAAACGTTCCCTTACTGGTAGGCGACAATGTAATTAATACCTTGGTAACCGCCCAGGACGGCCATACTACTAAAAATTATATAATTACAGTAACACGTGCACAATCACCAAATGCAGGCCTGGCAAGTTTAAGGCTCAGTAATGGCGTATTATCACCAGTATTTGCAACTGGCACAAGCACTTATACTGCAAGCCTACCAAATTCCATCGCATCAATTACGTTAACACCCGTAACCATTGAGAATGGCACCGTAACTGTAGGCGGCGCACCGGTAACATCCGGTTTTGCTTCGGCAGCGCAGCCTTTGGCGGTGGGCCCTAATGCCATAGATGTGATGGTAAAATCACAAGATGGCAGTGTCACCAAAACTTACACAGTAACGGTTACCCGTGCGCCAAGCGCATTGCTAACTACGCTAAAATTAAGGCCTGTTTCTACACTTACCGAGGTGAGCGGCCCCAACTATAAAGATTACACAACAACAGTACCCAACAGCCAGGCTAGCGTTAAAATCATACCAACCGCGCAGGATCCTGCGGCAACTATAACCGTAAACGGGTCTGTCGTAATTAGCGGGGCTTTGTCACAAGCCATTGCGCTTAACGTTGGCGATAACATAGTAACCACCACAGTAACCGCGACTGATGGCATAAGCACTGAAAGCTATGTTATAACCGTAACAAGGGAAGCCGCTCCGGGCATGGCAAACTTAAATGCAAAAAATGCGGAACAAATTCTTAATAATAACCTGGCAGTGCACCAAAATGTGTCGCCAAATGGCGATGGCAATAGCGATGTGCTGGTTATAGATGGCATAACTGCTTTCCCGGATAATAAGCTGCAGATAATGAGCCGCAGCGGCGCGCTGGTTTATGAGGCCAAAGGCTATGACAATGGCACAAAAGTTTTCGACGGCCATTCCAGCACCAACGGCAAATTACAACAGGCCGGTACTTATTTTTATTCGCTTGAGTACAAAGACGGGAATGAAGTAAAACGTAAAACCGGGTTTATTGTGCTGAAGTATTAGGCTTATCGATTAGTTAATCAAAGATTAGCAGAAGAGACTTAAAGTTATAAATTTAATAGCCAAGCCTTACCCGGTTTAAAAGCCAGGTAAGGCTTTTTTAATGCAAATTTTTACTGCAAAACCCCTGTTTTATTTAAACGTCTGTCAATCTTTCAACAATCGCTATTTAAACACAACCTTGTCATTTCGTTTACGTTAAGAGTTCCAGTGTTTTTATCAATTGTAATAATTTAATTACAATGAATTGAGAACATCAACGGCTCTTGAAAATAACAATCCCCCGTAGTTTTTGCACCGCAAGCATAACATGCATCCCTGTTTTCTCGGGCCGATTCATTTTGCGGCGGGCTTTTTCTGCGAATTAAACCTGGTTAAAACTCCAAATAAACCTTTACACAATTCCAATAATTTCAACTGTTCGCTGTACTGTCAATAAAGCACTCCCACCCTTAATAATTAAATTTGATATGAACCTTTACTGCTCCAAACCTGCCTCATCCAGGTTTACTTTAACCAATCAGGTTAACCATTTACCAGCTAAATCGCGCAAAAATTTCGCTCTGTTAATATTAACATTTGCGATAACTTTATTAGGTATATCTGCACTTTATGCAAATACTAACAACAAAATTCCCGACCTCAAAACAAGCGGCAAAAATAACACAAGCAGTAAAGCAATTCATAATAATACAACGCCGGGTACGGCAATTACAGTTAACCCATCATCCGTAGCGCAAGTAGTAGGTTTAAACGGTACGTCGACAGCGTTAACAGTTACCGCTACCGGTGTAGGTTTAACTTACCAGTGGTATAGTAATAGTGTTGCCAGTAACAGCGGCGGCACCCCGGTAACGCTCCCGGTTGGCCAAAACTATCCAGCCGCGGGAGGTATTATTGGCTATATCTTAGCTTCGGGCGACCCCGGGTACAAGGCCGGTCAAATAGCCGGACTGGTGGTTTCGCCAACAGATGTAGGAAACGGGCTTGAATGGGGTTGCCAGGGTACTTCGGTCTCAACTTCTACCGCTTTTGGTACGGGCCTTGCAAATACCAATGCAATTATAGCTGCGTGTGCAGGTTCAAACGCGGCACAGGCGTGTCGGGCTTTATCGGTAAACGGCTTTAGCGACTGGTATTTACCCAGCAAGGATGAAATGACAAAATTTTATAACAACCAGGATGCCATAGGTGGCTTCGCAAACAGCGGTTACTATTGGTGTTCATCACAATGCGATGCCACTAATGCGACTGGTTTTGGGTTTAAAAATGGCGATATTGGCTCAGGCTGCGGCACCAAACACGACGGCGATCGCGCACGCGCGGCCCGTTCATTTACTATCACCAATTCGTTTACCCCGCTAACCTCAACTGCCGGAACAACATATTATTACGTTGTAGTAACGGGGTCTAACGGTACAAGCGCTACAAGCGCGGTTTCGGGACCGGTTACGGTAAGCATTGCCCAAACAATTACTTTTAATACCCTGCCGGGAAAAACTTACGGGAATGGCAACTTTGCACCTGGCGCAACCAGTGATAATAACGGAGTACCATTAACTTACAGCAGCAGCAATAACAGCGTTGCCACAATTGTTAATGGCAACATACATATTGTTGGTGCAGGTACAGCTAATATTACCGCCTCGCAAGCAGGCGATGCCACGCACTCCGCCGCCGCTGATGTTATACAACAGTTAACTGTTAGCCAGGCCCCTTTAACCATAACAGCCAATAACCAAACAAAAGCTTACGGCGTAGCTTTGCCAACTTTAACCGCCGGCTACTCGGGCTTTGTAAACAGCGACACCCAGGCAAGTTTAACAACAGCGCCGTCGGTAACTACGGTAGCTACGTCAACGTCGGCACCGGGTACGTATGCTATTGCCGCAAGCGGGGCCGTGGGTAACAATTATTCCATTAGTTATGTGCCGGGTACATTAACAGTTACCTATTCAGCAACATTTGTGCATATTAACAGCCAGCCCGATGAGTCTCAATTCGGTGATTTGCAATTCGAAGTAGCAGTTGACGGCCCTGTATCTGGCTTAAATACCAATAATTTTTCAGCCATTACAACAGGAGTCAACAATGCAGCGGTACGCGGCATTTATGGCCCATACGGACCATATAGTGATGGCAGTTACCAGCATGTTTATTATTACTATGTAGATGTTACATACCGCGGAACCAGCGGCACTGTGCAGTTGCAGTGGGCAAATACCACTGGCGTTACCCCTTTATATGTTGCAGGTGTTCCAGGCGTGTCTGACGTGGTTACCGTAACCCCGCCGCCACCCGTAGTTGTTACCATAGGGAGTCCTTCGGCAAGCAGCACAGCATCCGGCCCGGTTACGTTTTCCGTTGATTATTCCGGAGGCGACCCTAATGGCTATGTTTTTGCGAATCTGAGTCCATCAGACATCAATGTCTCAACCACCGGATCTGCGGCTGTTGGTTCGATAGACTTACAAGGTGGAGGCACATCCTTTACAGTTACGCTAAGCGGCATTACCGGTAACGGCTCGTTTAGTTTTTCTATCCCACCGGGAACATCTGACAGCAGTACAGGTATCCCTGATAACGGAGCATCGTCTTCAAGTGTTACCGTACTTAACCCGGTAACCATAAGTTCAATAACCGCGGCCTCAGCATCGCCTGTTAACGCTGCTACAGTTAATTATACCGTAACGCTCTCAAAGCCACTTACAGGTTTAAGCGCAAGTAATTTTACGGTTACAGCAACCGGGACCGCCGCCGGGACGGTAAGTTCAGTAAGCGGTTCAGGCTTAAGCTATACCATATCCTTAACAGGTGTAAGCGGCGATGGTACACTGGCTTTAAATTTCGACAACGGTGCAAACCTGTCAGCCAGCATAACAAATACGCTTCCTTACGCAGGGCAAACTTATACCATTGATAATACGGCACCGTCAATTGCGATTAGCAGCCCCTCAGTTGTTGGTACAGATTTCGGCCCGGTAACTTACACAGTGACTTACCCCGATGCCGATTTTAACGCTGCTACATTGAGCACAAGCGACATCACCTTAAATACCACAGGTACGGCAACAGGCACTTTAGCCGTTACAGGTTCTGGAACAACACGCACCGTAACCGTTTCGAATATAACAGGTACCGGTACTTTAGGTATTTCATTAGCTGCGGGCACAGCGGCAGACAATGCCGGCAATTTAGCCGTAGCCGCAGGGCCGTCGGCAACTTTTACAGTTACTCCCCCTCTTCAGCATTTAACTTTTGAAACATTGTCGTCAAAAACTTATGGCGATACCGATTTTTCACCTGGTGCAAGCAGCGACAATAACAGCATTGCGGTTACCTACAGCAGCGACAATAGCGCTGTGGCTACGATAGCGGACGGCAATATTCATATTACAGGTGCCGGCACGGCCAATATTACAGCCTCGCAAGCTGGTGATGTTGCACACACCGCCGCCGCTAATGTTACACAACAATTAACCGTTAACCAGGCCCCGTTAACCATCACTGCCGACAATCAAACCAAAGTTTACGGAGCGATGCTACCCACACTTACCGCCAGTTATTCAGGATTTGTGAATGGCGATACACCGGCCAGCCTAACCAATTTGCCGATACTAGTTACTTCGGCAACACAGGGTTCGCATGTAAGCGGCAACCCTTATACGGTTACAGCCAGTGGAGCAGTTGATGCAAATTATGATATTACCTACACTGATGGCAGCCTTACCGTTAGTACGGCCCCGTTAACCATTACAGCAGACAATCAAACCAAAGCTTACGGCGAAGCGCTGCCAACGTTAACAGCCAGCTATACAGGTTTAGTAAACGGCGATACGCAAGCAAATTTAACAAGCACGCCCGTGCTGAGCACTGGCGCTACTGCAGCTTCGCATGTTGAAGGAAGCCCTTATGCAATAACAGCAAGTGGTGCAGCTGATGCAGATTACAGCATTAGTTATGTTCAGGGAAACCTTACCATTACTGCTGCCCAATTAACTGTAACGGCAGATAACCAAACCAAAGTTTACGGCGAAAACTTACCTTTACTGACAGCCAGTTACAGCGGTTTTGTGAATGGCGATACGGAAGCAAATTTGAGCAGCCCTGCAACACTCAGCACCATTGCCACAGTTGCATCGCACGTTGCTGCCGGGCCTTATGACATAAGTGCAAGCGGCGCAACTGATGCAGATTATATTATTAGCTATGTGACCGGCAGCCTTACGGTAACATCTGCAGCGTTAACGATAACAGCTGATGATCAAACAAGCGTTTATGGAAACCTGCTGCCCATATTCACAGCAAGCTACAGCGGTTTTGTGAACGGCGATACCCAGGCAAGTCTAAACACTCTTCCAACACTCAGTACGTCCGCAACTGCATTTTCAGCACCGGCACGTTATAACACTGCGGCAAATGGTGCTGTGGATGCCGATTATAACATCAGTTATCAAGCAGGCTCACTAATCATAACGGGATCGGCAAATGCATCGGTTACAGGTATTACCGCAGGCACTGTTACGTTGCAACCAGGGTCAAATGATACCTATACCGCATCTGTGGCCAACACAACGACCACAGTAAACATAACGCCTACCACCACTGATGCTAACGCGACTTTAAAGGTGAATGACGTAACGGTAGTTTCGGGATCGGCGTCGAACCCAATCGCACTTTCGATAGGCGAAAACATAATTGTGGTAAAAGTAACGGCACAAGATGGAGTTACAACAAAAACATATACCATAACCTTAACCCGCGCTGCTTCAGCCAACTCATCGTTAACAACGCTGAAATTGAGCCCCGTGTCGCCGCTTACCATTGTAACCGGGCCCGACTATAAAGATTATACAACCAATGTGCCCAACAGCCAGGTCAGCGTTAAAATAATACCAACTGCGCAGGACCCAACCGCAACGATAGTGGTTAATGGCGTTACGGTAGCCAGCGGTGCGGCCTCCGGCTCAACACCTTTACTTGTCGGTATTAATACGGTTACTACTTTAGTGACCGCACAGGACGGTGTAACCCAAAAAGCTTACGTCATAACCGTTACCCGGGCTGCTTCGGCAAATGCCGCACTTGCAGGCATTACCCTTAGCAGCGGCACGCTGTCGCCATTGTTTGCAACCGGTACAACAGCCTATACGGCAAGTGTACCAAATGCAACTACTTCAGTAGCTGTAACACCCGTTACTGCAGACGGCGGCACAGTAACCGTAAACGGAACGCCGGTAACATCCGGAGCTACTTCTGATTTACAAGCTTTAACCGTTGGTGCCAATGTCATCGCCGTTAAAGTTAAATCGCAGGATGGCACAACTACCAAAGATTATACTATAACCGTAACACGGGCGGCCTCAACCAACGCCGTACTCACAACTTTAAAATTGAACCCCGTTTCGCCGCTTACCATTGTAACCGGGCCTGACTATAAAGATTATACAACCAATGTGCCCAACAGCCAGGTCAGCATTAAAATAACACCAACTGTGCAGGACCCAACCGCAACGATAATGGTTAACGGCGTTACGGTAGCCAGCGGCGCGGCCTCGGGCTCAATACCTTTGCTTGTTGGCACTAACACAGTTACTACCTTAGTAACTGCACAGGACGGTGTAACCACCAAAACTTACGTCATAACAATAACCCGGGCTGCTTCGGCAAATGCTGCACTTACAGGTATTGCCCTTAGCAGCGGCACCCTGTCGCCATTGTTTGCAACTGGGACAACCGGCTATACGGTAAACGTACCAAATGCAACTACTTCAATAACCCTAACACCCACAACTGCCGACGGCGGCACAGTAACCGTAAACGGAACGCCGGTAACATCCGGAGCTGCTTCTGATGCACAAGCGTTAACCGTTGGCGCCAATGCGATCGCCGTTAAAGTTAAATCGCAGGATGGCACAACTACCAAGGATTACACCATTACCGTAACCCGTGCAGCCTCGACCAACGCGGCGTTAACAACTTTAAAATTGAGCCCGGTGTCGTCACTTACCCAAGTAAGCGGGCCCGACTATAAAGATTATACAACCAATGTGCCCAACAGCCAGGTCAGCATTAAAATAACACCAACTGCGCAGGACCCAACCGCAATGATAGTGGTTAATGGCGTTACGGTAGCCAGCGGTGCGGCATCGGGCTCAATACCTTTACTTGTTGGCACTAACACAGTTACTACCTTAGTAACTGCACAGGACGGTGTAACCACCAAAACTTACGTCATAACCGTTACCCGGGCTGCTTCGGCAAATGCCGCACTTGCAGGCGTTACCCTTAGCAGCGGCACCCTGTCGCCATTATTTGCAAGCGCCACAACCGGGTATACTGCAGATGTGCTAAATGCAACCACTTCAATAACCCTTACACCCGTAACTGCCGACGGTGGCACTGTAACCGTAAACGGAACGCAGGTAACATCCGGAACACCTTCAGGCGCGCAGCCTTTAGGCGTTGGTCCGAATGTTATTACAGTTGAAGTTAAATCGCAAGATGGCACAAATACCAAAGATTACACCGTTACCGTAAACCGTGCAGCCTCGACCAACGCGGCGCTCACAACTTTAAAATTGAGCCCCGTTTCGCCGCTTACCCTTGTAACCGGGCCCGACTATAAAAATTATACAACCAATGTGCTCAACAGCCAGGTCAGCATTAAAATAATACCGACCGCGCAGGATGCAACCGCAACGATAATGGTTAACGGAGTTACGGTAGCCAGCGGTGCGGCGTCGGCCTCAATACCTTTGCTTATTGGCACTAATACAGTTACTACTTTAGTGACTGCACAGGATAGTATAACTCAAAAAAGCTACGTAATAACCGTTACCCGGGCGCCGGCCGACCTTGTAATGCAATACCAGGCAAGTGCTGACCCAATAATAAACAACAAAATAGCCATTCACCAAAACGTTTCGCCCAATGGCGATGGCAATAGCGATGTGCTGATTATAGATGGCATAACTGCTTTCCCGGATAATAAGCTGCAGATAATGAGCCGCAGCGGAAATTTGGTATACGAGGCAAAGGGCTATGATAACACTACAAAGGCGTTCGACGGGCACTCCAGCACCAACGGGAAATTGCAACAGTCGGGCACTTATTTTTACTCGCTTGAGTACAAAGACGGGAATGAAGTAAAACGTAAAACCGGGTTTATTGTGCTGAAGTATTGAGATTGGAGATTGGAGATTAGTTAATCAGAGATTAGGAGCACCCCCTTATTAGTTAACACCTCTGGTGGACCCACCGCCAGAGGTGTTCGAAAGATTAAAAAGATAATTTGCTTAATATTAAGTGTTTGATAATGAGCATGTTTCATAGCGTTCTAGGTGTTCCGCGTGCAAAAATGGAACGCTTGCCGGCTTAAACAGCCATTGACCCAGCACTAAAAAAGCCTTGCAAAGCTTAAAGACTTCGCAAGGCTTTTTAGTTTTTTTAATCGCTAAGCTCCTGGCCACCGGTGTAGGGCTCTTAAGCGGCTTTTTCCTTCAAACGCAGCGCACTTACCGATGCGGCGAATGTTTCGTTTGATGAGTGTCCGGATAAAAAGTGTTTGGCCTTGATATGGCTCTTTTGTTTAGCTTCAAAATGGAATACGGTTTTACCCATCATAAGGCCGTCCCAGCCGGCCTGGCTTAACAAAACTTCTTTTTTTTGCTTATTTAGTATTACTAAAGGTGCGGCTAACACTTTGCGATTATGGCCGCCAACTATTAAATCGATACCTTCAGATTGTTGAGCAAGTTTTTTATTATCGGGTTTGTCGCCATCGTTTTTATATCCAAGGTGCGAAAGGCAAATAACCAGGTCGCAATTTTGCTCTGTTTTTAATAATAGTGCAGTTTTGTTGGCGCATTCAATGGCATCATTATAAATAACGCCGTCAACGGGTTGCCCAACGCCGGTTATACCCACTTTAAATCTGCCTGTATTAATAATAATATATGGTTTTATAAGCTTGCTAAGGGTCGCGTCAAACCGGTAGTTGCAATTTACAACGGCAAATTTCATCAATGGTATCAGCGAAGCCAGATTGGCTTGCCCCAGGGCTAACTCATGATTGCCGGGTGTGGCTGCGCAATAACCCATACTGTTCATATTGCGTATCATCTCTTTGTGCTGGCTTGAGCTGTGAGCGCTGTTTAAAAAGTCGCCCGCATCAACTAATACGCCCGAAATATCCTGGTTTTCCAGCAGCGTTTTTATGGAATTAATTCCGCCCGGGTTATTGTGTCCGGCGTCAATATTTCCATGCAAATCATTCGTATTATAGATAGTGACGGCCTGATCTGCCGAATAGATTGATATGTTTGCTTACCGATGCAATTGACGCAAGCGGTTTATTTAAAGCTGCTATTCCGGCAATTCCTCCTATTTGGTTTAAGAATAATCTGCGTGGGTTTTTCATACAATAAGTTTGGTGATATAAATATATATATTAATTGACGAAAAATAATTTTTTCGGAAAATTATTCAACTCAATACATTGAAGACAAGTAAATTAACAAAAAAATAATCTTAGATTTACTGGCAATTATTGAAAATAATATCTTATAATTGATTAAAAATTATTAATTATTAAAACCTTAAACCCTTTTACCTATGGATCCTTTTCTCGGCATGATGTATCCGTTTGGCGGTAACTTTGCAATCAACGGGTATGCGATTTGCCAGGGCCAGCTATTACCAATTTCGCAAAACACGGCCTTGTTTTCTATACTGGGTACCACTTACGGCGGAAATGGCCAAACGACTTTTGCCTTGCCCGATTTACGTGGTCGTGCGCCAATTGGCGTTGGTCAGGGGCCGGGTTTGTCAAATTATAATTTAGGCCAGGTATCCGGCGCCGAATCTGTTACACTTGTAACCAGTAATATGCCGGCGCACAACCACGGACTAATGGTAAGCAACACAGCAGGCACTACCGGCGTGCCGGCAAATAATACCGCTTTTGCCAAAGGGCCCGCCTCGGGCGCAGGGCCGAATGCAACATTGGCCAAAACGTACACTACATCAGCTGTTAACACCGCCCTTATGTCGCCGTCGATAGGAATGACCGGCGGGGGGCAGCCTTTTTCAACGCTTTCACCAACGCTAACCGTTACCTGGTTGATAGCCCTGAATGGCATTTTCCCGAGCAGGAACTAACTACAAACGGTGTTAGTGCCTGGAAGCTTTATCAAAACGGATAAAAACGTGATTATAAATGAGTATGAAAAATAACAATTCAAACCGATACAATAGTTTGCACTGTCCGATTTTCTTAAATCAAGAGAATGCATAAACGGTTTAAAAAACACATTTATGTATCTAAGCCTATAAATATGAACAAAATATTGACCAGAGTTTTTTACGCTTTTGCAGTAATAACTTTTTTCGCCGTAGTATTACCTGCCGATGCGCAGGTTACTTTTAGTAACACAGCTGTTGAAACCGGAGGCCTTTATAGCGCTTTGGCAAAAGATGCCAGTAATAATGTATATGTAATACGGGTTACTGCCGGCAGTGGTGGTACAAGTGGCGAGGTAGTAAAATATACCGGCACAACGCCTACGATTATTTATACGGGCCTGCACGAGGGTGACGATACCGGCCCGGGGGGCGATCTTCCATGGGGACTGGCAGTAACAAGCAGTGGCGATGTATATGTCTCAACCGATTTTGCTTCATCATCAGGCAAAATAATCAAACTTAAACTTTCAGGTGGCACGTATACACCTTCAACCTTTCAAAGCGGCGCCTATTATACTGCATTGGCTGTTGACGCGAGCAATAATTTATATGCAACGCAGTACGACGGAGCGACCCACTACGCTGTTTACAAATATGCTGCAAACAGCGCAGACGGCACACCTGGCGTTAAATTATATGGTAATCTTAAGCAGGCTGCAGGCTATTCGTACCCAACCGGCCTTGCTGTTGCGGCTAACGGCGATATATTTGTAACCGATGCGTTTGCCCAAGATCCTGTTTTGCCTACCGATGGCGGGCATATTTATAAATTAACGGCTTCGTCCAGTTACGCTACCGCTGTTACGGTGTCAACAGGCCAGTATGCAACTGCCCTGGCATTAGATGCCGCCGGCAACTTATATACTTCAGAAAATACCGGGGCTACCAGCAGCGGTTATAAACTACTAAAGTATACAGGCGGCACCGGAACGCCATTTGCCCTGTTTAGCCCATTGCATACCAATGGCATATACTATCCATATGGCATTGCAGTAATAAGCAGTACAAATGTTTATGCTATCGACGGCGATGACGGAGTGACCGGTGGGTCCTTGGACCATTTGGCTCCATCAACCAATGCGCTGCTCACCACTTTAAAACTCAGCCCCGTTTCACCATTAACGGTAGTAAGCGGGCCTAACTACAGAGATTACACCACCACAGTACCAAATAGCCAGGCCAGCCTTAAAATTATACCGACTGCGCAGGATCCAACTGCAACAATAAAAGTAAATGGGGCTACGGTGGCCAGCGGGGCTGCCTCGGGCTCGATACCGCTGGCTGTTGGCCTCAATGTAATTAATACCGTAGTAACAGCACAGGATGGAATAACTCAAAAAACCTATTCTATAACTGTGATCCGCACAAGTTTGACCAACGCGTACCTATCAAATTTCACCATCAGCACCGGCACCCTTGCTCCTATCTTTACAGCGGGAACAACCAACTATACGACAACTGTTCCAAATGCTACCACGCAAATGACAGTAACACCCACTGCAAGCGATGCGGGCGCAACTATAACCGTAAATGGTGTAGCGGTGCTATCGGGGTCTGCATCAGGATATCTCAATTTAACCGCAGGCGCCAATGTTATAAATACTGTTGTTACAGCTCCCGACGGTGTAACACAAAAAACGTATAAGTTAACGGTAACCCGCTTGCCGTCGACTAATGCGTTTCTCACAACTTTAAAGCTAAGCCCTGTTTCACCACTAACCTTAGTAAACGGGCCCGACTATAAAGATTACACCACCACAGTACCCAATAACCAGACCAGCCTTAAAATTATACCGACTGCACAGGACCCAACTGCAACAATAAAAGTAAATGGAGTTACAGTAGCCAGCGGGGCGGCCTCGGCTGCCATACCTTTGGCTGTTGGCACCAATGTAGTTAATACTGTAGTAACAGCACAGGACGGCATAACCAAAAACACTTATTCAATAACAGTGACCCGTTTGAGTTTGACAAATGCAAATCTGTCAAATTTCAGCATTAGCACCGGTACATTGACACCCGCATTTGCAGCGGGCACAACAAATTATACAACGTCAGTTCCAAATACTACCACGCAAATTACAGTGACCCCCACCGCCAGCGACCCAAGCGCAACTATAACTGTAAATGGTGTGGCAGTGATATCGGGTTCCGCTTCCGGGTATCTCAATTTAAATGTTGGAACTAATGTTATAAATACCGTTGTTACAGCTCCTGACGGTGTAACCCAAAAAACATATGTATTAACGGCTACCCGCTTGCCTTCGACTAATGCGCTGCTCACCACTTTAAAACTCAGCCCCGTTTCACCATTAACGGTAGTAAGTGGCCCTGACTACAGAGATTACACCACCTCGGTACCCAATAGCCAAACCAGCATTAAAATTATACCGACTGCGCAGGACCCAACTGCAACAATAAAAGTAAATGGGGTTACAGTAGCCAGTGGGGCGGCATCCGGCTCCATATCTTTAGCTGTTGGCGACAATATTGTTAATACCGTAGTAACAGCACAGGATGGCGTAACCCAAAAAACATATTCAATAACTGTGACCCGTGCAGCGCCCGGCTTTGTAATGCAATACAACGAAAGCGCCGAGCCAATAACAAGCAGCCCCATAGCGGTGCACCAAAACGTATCGCCAAATGGAGATGGTAAAAGTGATGTACTGGTTATAGAAGGTATTGCAGCTCATCCTGATAATAAACTACAGATAATAAGCCGCAGCGGTGCTCTTGTATACGAAGCAAAGGGCTATGACAATGTCACAAAAGCTTTCAACGGGCATTCCAGCACCAACGGTAAACTGCAACTGCCGGGTACTTATTTCTACACTTTAGAATATAAAGATGGAAATGAGACGAAGCATAAAACAGGGTTTATCGTGCTGAAGTATTAGGGGGTGAATGGAGATTAGGGGATGTGTTTTTCCTAATCTCCATTCAACCCATCTCTAACCTCCCTATCCTATATATCACTATTTTTGACAATGCTAATTATTCAGCTTACCGGTTTATCTGGTGCAGGCAAAACAACACTATCACAATATGTAAAGCAAAAGCTGGGTAAAGAAGATCTTTCGGTTGAAATAATTGACGGCGACGCCTATCGCAAAACGCTTTGTGCCGATTTAGGCTTTTCAAAAGCCGACCGCTGCGAAAATATTCGCCGTTTAGGGCAGGCTGCATTTGTTTTAACGGGTAGTCGCGATGTTGTGATTATTGCGGCTATTAATCCCTTTGAGGAAATACGGCATGAATTAAAAGAAAAATACGGGGTTAAAACTGTCTGGATAAATTGTTCAATCGATGTTTTAGTTGAACGCGATACCAAAGGCCTTTACAAGCGGGCGCTACTTCCTGAAAATCATCCCGAGAAATTGAATAACCTGACCGGGGTTAATGATGATTACGATTTACCCTCAACATGCGATTTAATAATTAATACACACGAACAAACAAGCGGTCAATCCGGGGATATGCTTTGTGATTTTATAACGCGGTCCGTAAATGATAAATCAGTGCCGTATGCATAGGCCCCTACCCGAACGGCGAAGCCCTCATGTGGTAATCGTCTCCGCCGGTTAACGGCAGGAGTTATACGATTGGTTATTATAATAGCTTCAGAAAACGTTGCTGTTCACAGTGAAACACAATGAACAGGGTGAAACAGCATCTAGTCGATAGATTTTGGTAAAAAGTGCCTTTCCGGATCACTATTGCGGTTTTATGATTAAAAACCATCACCAAAAATGCAAAAAGTGCTGACAAAACAGTGTCAGCACTTCTATCATCTTTAATGCCGAAATTAGCAGTGTCACAAATATTCGCCTGGTATATTGTCCATCTTACCGGCCCCGGCGCAAAGGTAAACCCCGGCGGCATCAGGGAGGTCCTGGTAACCCCCTGGTAAAAATCACACATCCGCTAACATATCAAAGTCGTTATGTTCTTAATTAAACAGCATTCATTAACAGGAAATTAGCCTTCAGCATCGGTAGGTGCATAAGTAAAATATTGCACAAATCTTGGCTTATCCGATGTGTTGACACTGCTGCCGTGAGGTAATGCCTGCTGCCATATTATAAAATCGCCGGCGTTTGCTGCAATAGGGATGCAGCCTAATGCATGCAAATCTTCACCATAAGGATTTTTACCGTTCAAGCTGGTCAGCCAGCTGTCAATGCGATGCTGAAAGCCGGGCACCAGGCTAAATGCGCCCTGGTTTTCGGCCGTATCGGTAAGGTAAAGTATTCCCTGCAAGTTGAATGGGATGGGCAATTTCAGTTTAGTATCCCAATGCAACCTCGGACCGGGGAATTTCCACCGTCCCGTCTCGGGGGGATTAAAACCAACCCGGTCGGCATTAACCCATATGTCGGTACGGTTCCACAGTTGCTCATAGGCTGCCCTGATTATTGCCGAATTGCGATTTTTGTCAAGGATAGGGTGTTGAAAAAGCTGTACCATTATACCTTGCCTTGCGGGGTGCGGAGTATACCACGTGTCCGGGTCGTTGCGGTCAATTTCGATAAAATCGCAAATAACACTGATAGTTTTCTCACAGTCGGCCTTCGGTACTGCATTCCGCAATATGATATAACCATTTTTGTCCCAAAACTCAAGTTGTTCATCATCTAAAACTTTTGGTACCGACTGCTTGCTGATATAATCGGGGTTTAAGATGGAGTTATTAAAACGTGTGATATTTTCCGGCAAGGGGCTGCCGTTTGTCTCTAATACCCATTGCTCGAACTCTTCGAACGACGGGGCTGTTAAGTAAAGATATTTTACGGTTTGCTCCAGTCCCAGGCCAAGTATTGAAAGCATGGTTTTATCCAATTGAAATTCTTCGCCAAAAGCATCCGGTGTAAGCGCTCCCCTGCGTTTTAGCATGCACTTGCACCAATACCTTTTCATGTGCATAACCCGCAGGTCTCCGGTTTCTTCCGATGGGATTAGTAGTGTATCTATCATAAACGTTGAATTTCAAACATTGTATTAAACAGTAATTTGCACGCCCGATAAACCGGCAGCACTTTCGAAACGGTCGCCCGGCCTTATACCAAGGCCGGCAAGTTTAATACCCGAAAATATACCCTCGGCGGTTTGCACTATGTTAATTCTTAAAAATTCAGTGTTTTTACATGCCACCAGTATGCCATAGTTGGCATCGGCGTGTATAATGGAGCCCGGCGCAAAGTCAGCCGGATTGGTAACCTGTATTTGCATTACTTCAATTATTCTGAGCGGCTGCCCCCTGAACGCGG
This sequence comes from Mucilaginibacter sp., assembly GCF_025359345.1. Taxonomy (GTDB): domain Bacteria; phylum Bacteroidota; class Bacteroidia; order Sphingobacteriales; family Sphingobacteriaceae; genus Mucilaginibacter. Next base: position 10,173 of record NZ_JANYGQ010000017.1, on the reverse strand, counting down.
AAATTGCACCGCCGTAATCAGCGTTGGCGGCGTTAACAAGGCTTTCAATTTGCTTTGCAGATTGAGTTTCCCAGTTAATTTTAAGGTCGTCGATACCAACCCCCGGGAAATAACTCGCGCTATCCTCGTTTTGAGGGTACAGCAGATCGTTACCTGTGTTCAATAATTTTTCAACCGCTTTGCTGATGACCTGTACACTCTCGATAGCTAAACGGCCTGTATACAAGCCCAGGGTGTCGCCTGGTGAAATCACAATTTGATGTTGCATTAGCATTGCGCCGCTATCGAAGCTTTCCGTCATTTGATGGATAGTTATCCCGCCGACAGTTTCGCCGTTTCTTATTTGCCAAAAAACCGGCGATTTACCGCGATAAGCCGGTAATAAACTAAAGTGCACGTTGTGAAAGCCAAATTTCGGGATAGCAAATAATTCGGCAGGAATTTTATAACCGCAGCCAAACACCAAAACCAAATCGGGCTGGGCATCGGTTAACCAGTTTTTAAGCTCAGACAACAATTCATGTTTTAAAAAACGCTTAAACGGGATATTTAAATGCCCGGCGTTAAGTTCAATAGGCACAGTATTTTTATTTGGCGCGCCTGGCGAGACAACGCTATGCAGCATTTTTTGCCCGGCCAAATAATGCATGCAGGGTATAGAAAAAAGGCCGCTTGTCAGCAATATTATTTTCACTTAAATAAGATTTAGTTTTTTGGGGTATACAATTCAGGGCAAAATAAGTAAAGTAATTCAATTTGGAATTACGGCGTTCCCAATCTTTTTTTTTCGAGGATTTGATATAACTCCATTGCATTGGTAAGGCATGCCGGAAACCCCGTTACACCAGCTTCGCTAAAGCGCTCGCCCGGTTTTTTTGAATGATATTGGCTTCGGTCATCCATATTTAAAAGTTCGTCCTCAGTGAAAGTTATGTTGGCAAACGCTGCAATTTTACCTATCATTTGCATCGGCCCATCGCTATAATTAAGCAGCAGGCAGTTAGCATCATTTGCTGCTATTTCCAAATATTTGTTTAGATAAATTGCCAATACACTAGCCAGGTAAACCTGGGCATCCTGGTTGACCACGTCCTGGTTAAACCCAAATAATTCCGGCTCAATCAATCCGGGTACGGCTTGCATGCCGGCCTGCTTACGATGTGATCTAAAAACCTCATCCGGGCTGCGGTACATTAAAACAAATGGCACTGCCGGAAAGAGGTGCCGTAATTGTTCATAAAAAATTATATGCCAGCTGTCGGCTTTTATAAATAAACGTTCGGCTTTTTGTTCACCTGGTTTTCCATCTGCCGTAATTTTGTACGAATAATATTTAATGGCTGCTTTTAACAATCCGTTTATTTCCGCCTCGTTAAATCCTTTGTATTTAAAAGGCAAGCGAAGGATGTCGTCGAAAAAAGGCACCTCCGCGAGTGATACATTTTTTGGAGATGATGCCAGTAGTTGTGATACCAGCGTTGAACCACAACGCGAGATATGAAAGATAAAAGCCGCAGGTGAAACTTCAGCTACCTCCCCGGCCCGTTTCGCCATAGCATCGAGGCTGCTCACAGAACAGAATTTATTACGATTTGCATCCAAAGCCCTGCACTTTGCAATTGTGCTGTCAAAAAAAGGTTCGGCAAAAGCTAAGTCGAAGGTGTTTAACCAGTGGCATATCGGCTCGCCTTCAATAGCTGTAAGCTTATACGGTATCCAGCCTTCAATTTTAACGTCATCCATAGGTAGCGGGTATTAAACAGCCGGGTTGCCTGCGCGTATAGTTTTCACTTTTTCCTCAAGTTCCGCAGCTAATTTATTGGAAGTTTCGGTGTTTTGATACCTTAATTCCTCAATCAGCTTTATCATGTTCTCGTCAACATCTTCTTTTTTATATGCTATTTCGCCCGATGATTCAATAATCGCTTTTAACCAGTCATTCACTTTGCAATCAATCACAAGGTGTACCCTGTCGGTATCTCCATTATTTGATACATTATGCGGAAGGTTGGCATTAAGGTACCAGCATTCGCCTTCGTTTAAAAATATCCGGTCTTTTTCGCAATAAAACTCAATTTGCGGGTTGGTAAACACTGGAAAATGCAGCCGCGCTTCGCCTTTTTCCAGGGCGAGTTCCGCATCGGTATGTTCTTTTATTATAGCGCCAGCTTGTAAATTCAAAAAACGCACCGCCATTATGGGGCAGTGCAGACTTGCCATAAGTTTTTTTACCGAGGCAAAATGCCCCATATACGCGGTGTCCAAAAAGTCGCTTTGGCCGATCAAGTCAGGTATAATGTTTTTATGGCTGCCACCCGGTGAGCGCAGGGAGAGAACTTTCCACGAGCCTGAGTAATGATAAGTATTAAGATGTGGCTGCCATTCATTCCGGGCCGAGGTTAGTTCGGCCTGGGTTGCTTTAAAATCAAACGCCAATTGCAATTTTGCGTACCGCACCATGTGATATAAGTTTAGTGTAACCAGCGTACCATATTGGGGTACGGCAAGACGCCCATTTCGGCTGACATTTTTTTGTCGTATGCTAAGCCACGGTATTGTAACATTGGCAAACCGATATATGACCCATTGGCAAAGGTTTGCAAAAGATGCTCCCCCTCCCCTTTATACCCGCCATTATGAAAGACAACTGATGCAGGCAGGCCTATATGTAAGCACGCAGCGTACGACCATGCCAACGCCAGCATTTCGAAGCCGCCGTCCATATATTCAGGCAGAGGGGAACCTATCGTGTTACGGGTATCTGCATCGCAAGCCGCCAGGTGCCCGGCTTCGTGAAGAATGTCGCCGGGATATTGCAATTTGTCGGTATCGATGATGATTTTTCCGCCTTCCAGTAATAGTCCCGGTAAAAAAGTATCCTGGTTTACTGGCCGTTTAACTACTTCCAATCCAATAGACGTAACAAATTCAACTATGATATCGATTACCGGCAGCTCCATTACCAAAAGTATTAAACGTGCGGTGATTTTACAAGCACCAGTCCTTCAAAAAAAATCGCAGATAATAGTAAGTGCGTTAACATAATAATAGTTCCTGGCATTCAAACGTTTACCAGGCTTATTGCTCTTTTATGTGGTAGTCTAATTACAGGCAGATATAAAAAGTTTAACAACAGCTTCGGGAACAATAAGATTCACAAGGGTGGAAAAGAGTGAATTATTATTAAAATTATTTGGTAACTATGCAATCAGCAATATTACTTACCGCATTATAATACTGATTGTAATGTCCGCATATCATCGCCTAACAAGGATTGTTTAACTATAGTGAAAGTCATAACGCATATACTTTATTTTCGCTTCAGGCGTGCAATTGCTATTTTAGTGAACATTTACGATTTACTACTTAAATGACAGGACCTTTAAAAGTTGGAATGCTGGCACCCTATTCAGGCGTGTATCCTTATTACAATCATCACTTAATGGCAGGCATATTGCTGGGCATTTACAAGGGTAAGCCAAAGCATAACGAAATACAGTTTATACCGGTATACACCAAAATGGGCGACCCGGCAAGCACACTTGAAGCAGTCAACAGGTTGATTTTTTTTGAGCAGGCCGACGTTATTTCGGGTTTTATTAGCTACAAGTCGTTACCTGAAATCATACCCGCTATTGAGCGTCATAACAGGCTCGGGCTTTTTTTTGACATGGGTGAGCATATCCCCTGGTTTAATTACCTGAGCCCCAGGGTGTTTTTTGCGTCGCAGCAGATTTGGCAAACGCAATACGCATTAGGCTACTGGGCTGCCAAAGAATACGGCCAGGGCGGCATGATGGTAATGACGGTTTACGAAGCAGGTTATAACCTGGACAGTACTTTTCTTAACGGCGTTATTGATGCGGGTAGAGGGCCGTTGGCTGTGCACGTTATTCCGCATGACAGGGCTAATCCGCAACGATTGGAATTGGGTGGCTTTTTTGAAGAAATTAAGAAAAATCAGCCGCCGTTTGTTCATGCAATTTTCGCCGGGGCTATTGGCAATGAGTTTTTACAGGCATGGAAAGCATCCGGCTTTCATAAAAAAATCCCGCTGATAGTAGTTGAAAACATGGCTTACGACGACGTACTTGAGGACGTTGCCAACCTCGACCTCGAACTGATATCCGCAGCAACCTGGAACCGGGGCGACGAAACCCCTCGTAACGTTGAATTTGTAAAGAAGTTTGAACGTGCGGGAGGCCAGATGGCAAACATATTTGGATTGCTCGGATACGAAGCAGGCCTCGCACTTCGGGAAGTTATGCCACTACTACAGAAACGCGACTTTACGAAAGTTGCCGAAATACTGCACACGGAATCGGTAGTGGGTCCACGTGGCGAACGCAATTTTTACCCTGCCTCGGGATTCTCACTCCCGGTAATTGATATAATAAATATCAAAACATCAACAAATAAAACATTTAAAACTATAATAAGCCAGGGGACGGGGTTAAAATTTGATGCTGAACAGTTTAGAGATATACATGAAGGAAGTATAAGCGGATGGTTAAACCCTTACTTGTGCGTTTAAAATTATAAGAACGCAATTTGCGTTAAAAAAGCAACGTTTTTTTTGTTTTTATTCTGGTTAAAAAAATAAATAATTAAGTAAACGTGTTTTTTTACAATTTATTTGAAATTTCAGAAAAAAGTACTTAAACTTGGATGATAATTAAATATTAATCACTTTAAAAGCCTAAGCCATATCCATTAACCTAAAATCTTAAAACTTACATTAAATTTTTATGAAACCTTACCTGGGACAAATCATGATTTTCGGCGGAAATTTCGCATAGCCTGGTTGGAACTTTGCAAGCGGCAATTAATGTCGATAGCGTAACACGTTGCATTATTTGCAATACCTGGAACAACCTACGGCGGCGATAGCGCTATAACCTTTGAATAAATTCAAATCCTGAACATATCAAATAAACCTTAATTTAAACCTAACACTAAACGTTAAAAAAAAATGGAACCTTACATTGGAGAAATTAAAATGTTTGCCGGCAACTTTAATCCAAGGGGCTGGGCACTCTGCAACGGGCAATTAATGTCGATCGCCCAAAACTCAGCCTTGTTCGCAATTCTAGGCACAACCTATGGCGGCGACGGGGTGCAAACATTTGGCTTGCCGGATTACAGGGGTCGCGCCCCGATGCACTGGGGGTCAGGGCCCGGACTTACGCCAAGAGTAATAGGCGAGGCTGCCGGTGAAGAAAATGTAACTTTGCTAAATAGCAATATGCCGATACATAACCACCTGATAAATGCCAGCACAGCACAGGGAACAGTTGGGCCACCTACAAATGGATTTTTAGCAACATCGGTTGATAACGACTCCGGAGGAAATCCTTTCAACTTCGTCACCACAACTCCTGACACAACATTAGCGCCTACCGCAGTTGCAGCCGCTGGAGGCAGTATCCCGCATGATAACATGCAGCCATATCTTGTAGTAACTTTTATTATTGCAACGGAAGGTATTTTCCCTTCACGCAATTAATTTTAATGAATATAATTTAATAGATTTTAGTTATAAATACCAATGAAACTTGGTATTGGATCAAATTCAAAATATGCATCCCCCTGCTTTCTTATCTAATCAGCTATAACAAAGCAGGGGGTTTATTTTATTTAAGCAATTTGCAGGTACCGGAAATAATTCGGCCTGCTTGTTGGGTTTCTGCACCGCGAACAGGATCGCGGTGCATTTAGAAAACAAAAAAAAGAAGAACTATATCAATGGCAGCAATTGTTTGAACCCGACATTTTTTTAACCAGCTATACCCATAAAATACAGGTTGAACAATTAAGCGGAGTTTCAAAAGGCACTTGATAATATACCTTTTTGAAAACTTCCGGAATTCAGGCGGTCATCGCCGGTTTTCTGACGTCTAAAAAAAGGGGATAAAGCATATTGACTTGCCCATTCACGAGCTGTGTGGTAAGTTAAATACCGGAGCTGTTGTTTGAGAATATTTTTTTAAAATGAAGACTACCATAGTTATAACTATGTGAATCATATTTTAGGTAAACTGCTGGTGCAGGGTGTATCACATATACCGGAGCGGGTTTACAGCAAAGAGCCGGTATAAAAAACCGCAGGACGAAAATAAGGCGAAGTATTTTAAAAGGCCGCAGTTGGCGGAGGTAATGATCAATTGGGAAATGATGGGGGTAAATGAAATAACCAACGTGGTGAAGGCCTGTGACAGCTGGAGCATAGGCGCTATTAAAGGCATTAGCGGCGCCGAACTTAAAATAATTGATGCAGCTATTACTGGAAAAAATAAAGGTGCTTTTACGCTGGGAACCGCTATCGCAGATGAAGATAAATTTCAGGTTGCTCGCTTTAACCAACAGTACGTTACCATTAACTTTTTTTATATAAGTAATACCTGCGTACCAATACGGTACGCTGCTTTTTATGGTTTAGAAACCTTGCAAAGGTTTACAAACTATTAATTAAAACAATAAGCGTTGGCATTAGTCAGCGTTACTAAACATTTAATATTACAATACCATATAGTCAGAATTTCGGAACCGAACTTAAATCAATATATTATGAAAAAATGTTTACTTATTGCCTGGATTGTGTCGGCTTTTACTTTATTAAGCCAGCATGTGCAGGCCCAAAACGGCGCGAATATTACCTGGTCGTGTTTTTCGGCCTCTGCGTCATTAGCGAACACTACAACCGGCGATGTTACTTACGCTTTTACAAGTGGTAACTGCTCTGAAGCTGCCGGATTTTCCGCAGAAATTGTAGGGACAGGGGCACTGGATATCCGGTCAACGGTATCCCCCCAGAATTTTTTAAGGTTGCAAAAGACGGGGACGGCGCCTGTATTTTCGTATGCGAGATTTTTTAGCACCTCCGGCGGGACTTTTAAATTAACAGGTATTTCCGTTGCCCCTACATCTGTTGGTGCAACGGCCGGCGGGTCTCAGTCAATCACGGTGCATGCCTACAAATCAGGCAGTGAGGTTGGTACGGGTGTAACAACATCGGTTTTGAGCTCTACAAGCCCGGTGGCCGTAACGTTAACCAGTAACTTCGATAATATTGATGAAATAAGACTAACCTCCTCGAGTTCAACGGCATTCGGAATAGGTATAGATAACGTTACAACCGCTACTGCAACAACCGTAAGTTCTTTAAACCGTGCGGGTTCTACACCGTCAAATGGAAGCACCGTTAACTATACACTAACTTTCGGCGCTGCAGTAACAGGCGTAACGGCAAGTAATTTTTCGCTAACAACGTCTGGTGTTAGCGGGGCCGCTGTAGGTACACCCACAACCGGCGACAGTGGTGTTACATGGACGATACCCGTAACTACGGGCAGCGGAGATGGTAATGTTACATTAAATCTTGCGAATGCAAGCAGCTTATCTCAGGCTATAAGTACAACTTTGCCATTTACGGGTCAGACCTACAGCATTGATAAAACCGCACCAACCATCAGTATCGGCAGCCCATCGGCATCTATTACAAAATCAGGTGGCGTAAGCTACACTGTAACGTATAGCGATGTCAATTTTAGTTCAAGTACGCTTGCCACAGGCAATATAACAGTAAATACAGGCGGCAGTGCAGCGGCAGGCTCTGTAGCGGTAACTGGTTCCGGCTCTACACGTACAGTAACGCTTTCAAGCATCACCGGAGACGGCACTTTGGGCATTTCAATAGGCTCGGGAACAGCAACAGACGCCGCAGGAAACTCAGCTCCGGCATCATCTGCGTCAACAACATTTACAGTTGACAATACTGCGCCTACAATAAGCATCGGCAGCCCGTCGGCAAGCCTTACAACGGGCGGCCCTGTATCATATACGGTTACTTATAGCGATGCCCATTTTAATGCAAGCACACTGGGCGCGGGCAATATAACTGTAAACTCAACCGGTGGTAACGCATCTGCCGGATCCATATCCGTAACAGGCTCCGGGTCAACGCGCACAGTAACACTTTCGAGCATTACCGGTACTGGCAATTTAGGCATATCTATTCCCGCCAATACAGCCAACGACCTTGCCGGTAACAACGCGCCGGCTGCCGGGCCATCAACAACTTTTGCCGTTGATAATACCGCACCAACAGTTAGTTCCATAGCGCTTGCAAATACCAGCCCTACCAATGCTACTTCTGTAGGTTATACAGTAACCTTCAGCGAATCGGTAACAGGTGTTGATCAAAGCGACTTTAACCTTGTGGGTACTGGCGCAAGCGGTTCTATTACCGGCTTCAGCGGCTCAGGCACCAGCTACACGGTAACTGTTTCGTCGGTATCCGGTAACGGCACGTTACGTCTCGACCTTAAGAGCAGCGGCACCGGTATAAGCGATGCGGCGGGCAACGCTATAGCAGCGGGCTTCACTGGCCAAAGCTATACCATCGATACCACCGCACCAACGGTTTTAAGTATAACGCAACAGGACGGCAGCACCACGCAAAATGGAAGTCAAATAGATTATTCCGTAACCTTCAGCGAACCGGTAACAGGTGTAGATGCTACTGATTTTGTGGCTACTACCACAGGTGGTGTAAGCCAGGGAACAATTAGCCTTACTCCGGTTTCAACTACCGTTTACAATGTTTCCATAACAAATATAACAGGCGATGGCACATACAGACTCGATCTGAAAAGCAGCGGCACCGGTATAACCGACGCGGTTGGCAACGCAGCGGGAGGATTTACCACTGGCGATGTCTTTACGATAGATAATACTGCGCCAACTGTAGCTTCGATAGTTACGGCAAGTGTTAATCCAACCAATGCAACAAGCGTTGACTATACTGTAACCTTCAGCGAAGCTGTAACAGGTGTTGATAAAAATGATTTTACGGCCACTAACGTGTCGGGGTCTGTGAGTGGTACTGTAAGTGCTGTAAGCGGTAGCGGCGCAACCTATACGGTAACAGTAAATAGCATTACCGGCGACGGCGCCCTCAGGCTTGATTTGAACAGTAGTGGTACAGGTATTACAGATGTTGTCAGCAACCCTATATCCGGCGGTTTTAACACCGGGCAAACTTACACTATTGATAACACAGCGCCGACTGCCAATACCCTGGTATTTGCTTCAAACCATAGCGGTAATCAACTGATAGCAGCAGTGGGCGATGTGGTTTCGCTTAGCTTTACAACAAGTGAGCCCATCCAGGCACCTACGGTTAGTATAGCCGGACACAGCCTGACAGCCACCAACCCAAGCGGTAACGATTGGGTTGCATCCTACACGATGACTTCGGGCGATACCGAGGGCCGCATACCGTTTAGTCTCCAATTCAATGACAATCTGGGCAATGCAGGAGCATTATATAACGACATCGGCGCCGGAGATGATATTGAGTTCGACAACACAGCTCCAACCATCACTATCGGCGCACCGTCGCAGGCTGGTATCGGTTCGGGAACAGCAGGTACAGTAACCTATACAGTAACTTATGCTGATGCAAACTTCAATTCGAGCACGCTTGGAACTGGTGATATTACGTTGAATACCACGGGCGCTTCCACCGCAACAGTTGCTGTGTCAAATGCTGGCACAACCAGCACCGTAACACTTTCCAATATTACAGGTGTGGGTACATTGGGTATATCAATAGCCGCAGGTACTGCATCTGATGCGGCCGGCAATCTTGCCCCGGCTGCAGGGCCATCAACCGTATTCTCGGTATTCTCATCAGATGCAAGCTTAAGCAGCCTTACAACTTCTGTAGATCCGCTTAGCCCAACATTTGACACTAATACCACTTCAGGTTACACCGCAAGTGTGCCAAATGCTACCACCACGATGACGGTAACGCCAACCACAACAGACTCCAACGTGAGTGATTTGGAGGTGCGCGTAAACGGCGGCGCCCCGGTATTTGTAGCAAGCGGCACCCAATCAGCAGCTCTGCCGTTAATCGCAGGCAGTAATACGATAGCGATACAGGTAACTGCCCAGGACGGTACAACTACAAAAACTTACACTATAACAGTTAACCGGGCGCTTGCTACAAATAACGTGTTAACCACGCTTAAGTACTATCCCGGCATAATGCAAACCCAGGTGGGCGGACCTGACTACAAGAACTTCACTGCAACAGTGGCCAATACCTTTACGTCAATTACTGCAACCCCTACAACGCAGGATCCGACAGCTACAGTTACAATAAAT
>NZ_JANYGQ010000034.1 GCF_025359345.1 Mucilaginibacter sp. | reverse complement strand
TACTATTTTGCTATCAGCCTTTACATTTTTGAACATAATAGGGTGTAATGTTTCGGCTGATGTATCAGACACAACTTGTAAAGTAACGTTTGAGTATTTTGTATAAATACGCTCTTGAACTTTACGGCCTTTAATTACTTTATGGTCACGTTCTACAATTGTATATTCTGATTTTTGAGCGATACCAATAACAGGAGTTTTATCGGCAGCGCTACGGCCTTGCGAACCATCAATTTTTTTGTTAGCGTGGCGGTTTTTGTTTTTGCCACCTACGAAAGTTTCGTCAACCTCAATACCACCTTCTAATTGTGTAGCTTCATTGTTTGCTAACATTTCACGTATGCGGTGTAATAAAAACCAAGCTGTTTTTTGAGTGATATTTAAATCCCTGCTTAACTGTAAAGATGAAATCCCTTTTTTGTGTGCGGTACACAGATACATTGCAGCAAACCATAAACGTAATGAAATCTTTGTGTTTTCAAAAATAGTACCTGTAGTTACAGTGAATTTTTTGTGGCATTCTTTAGCCTTGCATTTGTAACCCCTGTTGGTAATGTAAGCACCAACATTACCGCAATGTGGGCAAGCTGGCTCATTATCCCAACGTGATGCAGCTAAGTATTTTACACAAGTTGTTTCATCTTTAAAGAAGTCTAAAACTTGTATCAGGGATTTAAATTGAGTTGCCATTGTGTTTCTTTGTTTGCTTATACAAATATAATAATTTGTCCCAATAACTTCCTAATTTATTTGAAAATACTTTTGCTTTTTTTGCCTGTATTTGTAAAATTGAATTAAAGTTGTTACGTTTGTTTTAAACAAAACAGGAAAGGCCATCCTTTCGGATAGCCTTTTTTATCGCCCTTGAAGCAAAACCTGCACTGTTCAGAGTGACTACTGGCAACGTTTACTCATAGTTAATGAGGCTATTCGTACCATTTGCAACTCTAATGTGGTCTACAGTATTAGCATTTAACTTTGCTGTACGGAGCCACACCCTACTAAGTATCTTATTTGAGGCGGCAATTTTGTCGCCTCTTTTATTATATAATGTTGAAAAATCCATCTTTTGCAGTTCCATCGCTATTTAACCATTCAGTTTTACCCCAAAGTGTATCTTTTTTGCTTCCGGAAAATTGATATTTACCAATTAGGTTTGATTTACCTAAATCGCTAAGGATACCCGATACCTGCACTTGAAATTTATCATTATTTGCTTTGTCGGGATACAAGTCTACTAACATAGCCGTTATCTCTGTTGACCTTGTAAATTCAGATAGTGACAATACTACATTCTTAACACTATCTTTTAGTGAGGATGCTTTTTTAGGCTTACGCGGACCAGGTTGTGTATTTTGCGTTGCTGTAATTTCGGTTTTGCTTACTGTTGATTTTTCTCCCTTGTCATATTCAGCCAAAAGATTATTAACAGACGAAAGAAGATTTAATAGTCTATCTCTTTCCTTTTTTAAATGTGTAACAAAATCTTCCATTGGTTTAATATTGTTTATCGGTACAAACATAACAAAAAACAATTTAGGAAAACAAAATAAAAAAATATTTTTTTATTTACACAATTAAAGACAATATAAAACCCCGAACGTTTTTGACATTCGGGGCTATTTGCATATGATGCGAAATTTTTAATTTACCTTTGTCCCAACTAATATATAGTTACCATTTTTTTAAACGGCTTGATACCACCGGCGGAAAAACAATGCGCATGGAATTCAGAAGACGGGGACAGGGAAATGGCGATGGGCCGATGATGGGCAGGCACCTGATTGCTGAAGACAGCCTGGTGGTAATGACAAGGCGTGGAAGAATGGGCGACGGGAACAAAAAAATGACTTTCAGCTATCGCTTTAACGATGAAAACCCGGATGATGTACGACCGGGCGAACGGAGCTTTAACCGCATGCCGATGCGGGAAATGCGCAGGCACGAACGCCGCAATACCCAAAATTTCGATTACGAAAACACCAATAACGACGGCGTTGTAACACACCTTACCTTCCACGTTTCAGAAGCAACTGACGATGATTTAAAGCGGATGGAGTATGTAGAAGGGCCTAAATTTGATATTAAAGATTTAAACATTTCGCCGCAATTTTCGAGCGGCAAAATTTTGTTAACGTTTGACCTGGCAACAAAGGCTCCAGCTGTTGTAAAATTAAGCGACAGTGAGGGAAAAACCCTTTGGACTGAAAAAACAGCTAACGGCGCTTTCAGCAAAAGCTTTGCATTAGGGCTAAATGGTGTTTACTATCTACAGGTAAAACAAGGCAAAAATATTTCGCTGAAGCGGATAATGAAGGAGGAATAGTTTGCTGTAGGCTGTTGCCACAAAAGATAAATTCGCGATTTTACAGCTGTTAGTTTGTTGAACCCAAAGCTAAAAAGAAAGCCATTTGCAATTAAGCAAATGGCTTTTCAGTTTTTATCACTGCAAACTGCCGACCGGCAACTGCAAACTTATCTTAGAAAGGAAGATCATCCTCATCAGGCGTTGCGCTAATGTCAGCTGGCGGGGCATATTCAGGGGTGGAAGCGGCTCCGGCTCCGGCCAATACGTTTATTTTCCAAAGCTGCATCGAGTTGAAATAACTCTTCTTGCCTGTTTTGTCTGTCCATGGACGGCCTTTTAAATTGAAGAATACTTCAACGTCATCACCAGTCTTAACATTGTCGAGCAAATTGCAGCGGTCTTGTATCGCTTCAAACTTTAAATACTCCGGGTATTGCGGATTTTCAATATATTCAAGTATCAGTTCTCTCTTTTTTAACGACTCGGTTACCTGTGCAGTTGGCCCTACTTCGTGTACTTTACCCTTAACTTCCATAATTCAAAAAAATTTAAAATGTAAAGTTAATAGTTAAGAAGTAAAATCGAGCGTATTTAATTCATAAATTCGCACAATATCATGCAAGTTTTCCACACTGAAAATAAAATAATCATAACCTGCAACAAAAGGTTATCGCCTTACCTGCAGCAGGAGGTTGAAGATTTAGGCTTTAAGCCCGTTCGCGTTTTTCAAACCGGCGTTGAGCTTTTGGGCACCGTTACCGATTGTATAGCGCTTAATTTAAACCTGCGCTGCGCCAGCCAGGTGCTTTATTTAATAAAAAGCTTTAAAGCTGCCGACCCCAAAGAACTTTACGAAGAACTGCTAACCATTGAATGGGAGCAACTCATTGACTTTTCAGGGTATTTTTCGGTAACCTCGAACGTAAATAACGAACATATTCTTACACCGCTTTTCGCAAATGTGAAGGTTAAGGATGCCATAGTCGACAGGATAAAATCTGTAAAGGGTATAAGGCCGAATTCGGGCGCCGAAGCTAATAAAACTGTAGTGCACCTGTACTGGCAGGATAGCGAGGCCGATATATTTTTGGATACATCGGGCGAAACATTGGCCAAACACAGTTATCGTAAAATTCCGGGAAAGGCCCCAATGCTGGAGGCTTTGGCCACATCAACCATAATGGCTACCAACTGGGATAGGAAAAGCACTTTCATTAACCCCATGTGCGGTTCAGGCACGTTGGCAATAGAGGCTGCTTTGCTGGCTACCGACAAGCATCCTGGCCTGTTCAGGATGAATTATGGCTTTATGCACATAATGGGTTATGACGAAACGGTGTTTTTTACCGAACGCCGCAAACTGAAAGATAAAGCAAAAAAAGAAACCGGCTTTAAAATTATAGCCACCGATATTTCGGAAGATGCAATAGATATCTCACAAAAAAATGCCAAAACCGCAGGCGTGGATCACCTGATTGAGTTTAGTGTTTGCGATTTTGCCGACACGCCTGTGCCCGAAGAACCGGGTGTTATTATGTTTAACCCTGAATATGGCGAACGCCTGGGTGTACATACCAAACTGGAAGCTACCTACAAGCGCATTGGCGATTTTATGAAAAAAGACTGCCTGGGCTACCGTGGTTATGTATTTACCGGCAACCCCGACCTGGCAAAAGTTATTGGATTAAAAGCATCGCGCCGCATAGAGTTTTACAACGGCAAGCTCGACTGCCGGTTGTTGGAATATGAGCTTTACACTGGCAGCAAACGCGAGCCAAAAGAGGTTTAAGGTGATTAATTGAGTTTGAATTTTGAGTGCCGGATAAACATAAATCGTGATTATGCGTTATCACAAATTCAATGCTCACTATTAATTATTAAATGAAGAAAATTACAGTATTAGCAATAGCCTTATTAGTATCAGTTAGCTGTTTTGCACAAAAACAGGCTGCATTCCCTTTTAAGGGAGGCAAAGATGCCATGACAAAGTTTTTTAAGGACAGTGTATCCATCCCACAGGAAATTATTAAACGGCGCGTTACCGGCGTGGTAATGTTAAAATTTACCGCCGACGATAAAGGCGACGTAAGTAAAACCATTATCTATTATGCTGATGATGCTTACTTAACCATACCGGTAAATGATGCGTTAAGAAAATCGGCCGGAAAATGGGTTATTGATGCTAAGGAGAAAACCCATGATTTTGTGGTGCCTTTTTACATACGCTACAACCTACCCGAAGTTGATGATGCCGACCTTGCGAAAGCTGCCCTTACCAATTACCGCAACAAAAAGCCGATTTATTCGAACAACCAGATACCGCTTGATATGGTAACCTTATTACCTGCGGTTACTATTAATTACGAAGTTGTTTTGTAGAGCGGCCTAAATTGGGCTAAAGCCCCTCCGTTGTTTTTATTTTTATCCGTCGGCTAAAGCCGGACGGCAATAAAAAGGAACGAAGTTATTCATTGCCGTTCCTTTTAAGGAACGGCTCTATGGCCGATGATTAAGCGGCTTTAGCCAAATTGCTGCTGATGCGCTACCAGGGCACAATACCAACCTCCACCATTAATTTTTACCTGTTATATTTGTATAGCAGATGGAAAACGCGCCCGTTCAAATACTTCGAAAAATCATCCATATTGATATGGATGCGTTTTACGCGTCGGTTGAACAGCGCGATAACCCGGAATATCGTGGTAAACCCCTCGTTGTAGGCGGCCTGCCGCAAGGCCGCGGTGGCGTGGTTGCCACGGCCAGCTACGAGGCCCGTAAATTTGGTATCCGGTCGGCAATGTCATCAAAGCAGGCGTTGCAGCTTTGTCCGCATGCGCTGTTTGTGCGGCCCAGGTTTGATGCTTATAAGGATGTTTCGCGAAAAATCAGGGAGATATTCAGCCGGTACACCGATTTGATTGAACCGCTGTCGCTGGATGAGGCTTACCTCGACGTAACCAGCGATAAACTAAACATCGGTTCGGCCATCGAAATCGCGCAGCAAATAAAACAGGCTATTAAGGACGAATTACAGCTAACTGCATCGGCCGGGGTGTCCATAAATAAATTTGTTGCCAAAATTGCCTCGGACATTAATAAGCCCGACGGTTTGAAGTTTATTGGACCGTCGGCAATTGAGAGTTTTATGGAAAAATTGCCGGTTGAGAAGTTTTTTGGCGTAGGCAAGGTAACCGCCCAAAAAATGAAAAACATGGGCCTGCATACCGGCGATGATTTAAAAAAACTGACTGAAGTTGAGCTCACCAAACATTTCGGCAAAGTGGGCCGCTTTTATTTTAATATAGTGCGGGGGATAGATAACCGCGAAGTACAGCCCCACCGCGAAACAAAATCCTTAGCTGCCGAAGATACATTTGCCTACGACCTGACCACCATTGAAGAAATGGAGGCCGAGTTGGACAAAATTGCCGTCATTGTTTGTACCCGTTTGCAGCACTACCAGCTAAAGGGCCGCACCGTTACCCTTAAAATAAAGTACAGCGATTTTAAGCAAATAACCCGCAACCAGTCATTCGCCACGGGCATTAGCGATTTGGAGACTATAAGCGCCACCGCCAAACGGCTGCTTGCTGCAACGGAACCGGAGGACAAACGAATCAGGCTGCTGGGCATATCGTTATCTAATTTTGGCGAGGTGGTGGTCCGCGCTAAAGAAGAAAAGCAAACGGATCAGCTGAGTTTGTTTCCGTTTTAAAGTAATTCTCATCCAGCCGTCATTGCGAGGAACGAAGCAGCCTTTGCATATGCTAATCAAGAATCAAGAACTTTGTGGTGGCCTATCAGCCGCTTTTAGGTCGCCACAATCGTCAAGTTTCGTTACTGTCCTGCGTAGAGATTGCTTCGTTCCTCGCAATGACGATAAGGTTACTTGGTATAAATTGGATATCAACCAACGCCAATATTCTTTTCAATAATCCCAATTATCTTCAGTATACTTGATCAATCAACCACAAAGCCTTAATGGATAATAATCTTTACACCAATCTGCACGCCGAAGGTTTGATAAGCGACGAATCGTTTACAAAAACAATGCTGCGCGAACAGGAACCCGTGCTATTTTCCTTACATTGGGAGATACGAACGCTGCTGTATATAGGTGTACTATTGCTTACGGGCGGCTTGGGTTTGCTTATTTACGAGAATATCGACACCATTGGGCACCAGTTTGTGCTGGGGCTGATCGCATTGATAAGCGCCGGGTGTTTCGTTTATTGTTTTAGAACAAAACTTCCGTTCAATATAACAAGGGTAGGGGCCCCTAATTCGTTTTTTGATTATATCTTATTACTGGGCAGCATCAGCCTGGTTACTTTTGTTGGCTACCTGCAGTATCAGTACAATGTATTCGGTACGCATTACGGTATGGCCACACTAATACCTATGCTGGCGTTGTTTTTTATCGCTTATTATTTCGACCATTTGGGCATCCTGAGCCTGGCAATTGCCAACTTAGCCGTTTGGATGGGCGTTACCGTAACCCCGAAAGAACTTTTATTACATAGCGATTTCAACAGCCAAACCATTGTTTTTACCTATCTGGCATTGGGACTGATATTGGTATTTGCCGGTTGGGCTTCGCAATGTTTTAACTTCAAAAGGCACTTCAAATTTAGCTACCAGCATTACGGCATACACGTTACTTATATAGCTCTGCTGGCGGGCTATTTCCTTTTTTACGATTCATTTGCCGCATTTGGGTGGATGATTGGCATAGCGATATTGTCTGTAGTGATGTATAACGATGCATTTAAAAACAGCTCATTTTACTTTTTGTTGTTGGTAGCCTTGTACAGCTATATCGCTATAAGCTGCCTGGTAGTAAGGGTGCTCGCCACCGCCGGGGATATTGGCGCGATATACCTCATGTTCCTTTATTTTATCGGATCGGGTATCGGAATGATATTTTTGCTTATCAACCTTAATAAAAAATTGAAAACGCCATGATAGCATATAACAAAACGTGGCTTGCCAACCTGCGTTTGCAACAGCAAGTTAAAGACAACGTTGAACGCGGCAACATAAGCCATGACGAATTTAATGCCATTGCTGAGAAATACGCGGTTGGGTTTTACAGCCCCAATATTTTTGTACGGGTAGGTCTGTTTATAGTTACCTGTATCATAGTTTTATTTGCAGATGGGTTGTTAAGCCTGATAGCTGCCGGCGGAAACATTGCGGAGACGGGTGGCTGGGCTATTTTCCTGGGATTACTAAGTTATGGCGCTTTAGAATTAATGATAAACGCAAAGTATCACTTTCGCTCGGGTGTTGATGATGCGCTGTTATTTACAGCAGGCTGCGCGTTTATTGGCGGCTTTGCTATGTTTTTGCATAAAACTACCGAAGCGCCTGGTTTTCTGCCCATGGCGATACTTGTTTTCCTGCTAACGCTTTATTTAACCATCCGCTTTGCAGATATGCTTGCGGTTGCCGTATGTTGTGCCTCGTTTTTGTGGATGGTGTTTTTGTATTGGACGAGGGTGGCAGGTGTATCAACTGCGCCGTTTATTATGATGCTGGTTTCGGGGGCGATTTATTGGTCGGCGCGCAAATACGGTAGTAGAAAAGAAGTGATAAATTACGCTAATTGTTTTGGAGTAGTACAAATTTTAAGTTTAATAGCGCTGTACGCCGCCGGTAACTATTATATTATTGCTACCCTAAGCGTCGAAATGATGAATCAAACCGGGCCGGTTGCATTCGGTGTTTTGTTTTGGGTGTGGACTATTGCAGTGCCCTTTGTTTATATCGGTTTTGGTCTCAAACAAAAAAATGCGATACTGTTGCGCACGGGTCTGCTGCTGGTTACTGCGGCAGTTTTGACTTTTCGTAATTATTATCACCTGTTGCCGGTCGACGTGATGTTGACTATTGCCGGGCTTGCACTGCTTAGTATTGTGTATGCCATAATGCGCTACCTTAAAAAACCTAAACATGGTTTCACCTGTGCGGAACCGGACAAGGTGAATGCGCTGGATCATCTTAAAATTGAATCGCTGATTGTTGCCGAGACGTTTAGTCACACACCCACAGCACCTGCAAACGATGGTGCGGAATTTGGCGGTGGCGATTTTGGGGGTGGTGGCTCGAGTGGGGGATTTTAGTCATTGAAATGAGCTTATTTAACTCGTCATTGCGAGGAACGAAGCAACCTCTACGCATGCCAATCATGAAGTAATAGCGTTGTGGTGACCTATCAGCCGCATTTAGGTCGCCACAATCATTAAGTTTCGTAACTGTCCTATGTAGAGGTTGCTTCGTTCCTCGCAATGACGGTAGATTGTACAACTCACACCAACTTATCCGGCGTTATCGGTAATTCCCTTACCCGTTTCCCGGTTGCGTTATAAACGGCATTGGCAACTGCGGCGGCTACACCTATAGTGGCAATTTCGCCCATGCCTTTGGCGCCGATGGGATTGAGGATGGTATCGGCTTTATTTACAAAGTAGGCTTCAACCTGGGGTATGTCAGCCTGTACAGGTACATGATAATCGGCAAAGTTGTTGTTTACCAGGCGGCCGTAGCGGTGGTCGATAATTGCTTCTTCGGTTAGCGCCATGCCTATACCCATAATGGTGCCGCCTATCATCTGGCTGCGGGCAGTTTTGGGGCTAATGATAAGCCCTGCATCGGCAACAGATATTGCCTTATTGATTTTAACCACACCGGTAGTTGGATGCACCAGCACCTTCATAAAATGTACCGACCACGAATACATAGCATATTTACCTTGCTCGGCGCCGCCTTTTGATGAAGTAGTCACTTCCAGCTTGTCGAGGTTTTGTTGCTTTAGTATTTGTGTATAGTTGGTGGCATCAATATTGCCTGCCATTGATTTGAATTTCTCTTTAAGCTCGACACAGGCATCATGCACCGCCGAACCGACGGTAGATGTTATCTGTGAGCCGCCCTGCGTTGGCGATGGCGGCAGCGACGAATCGCCCATATCAAACTTAATCTTTTCGGCGGGTATGCCCATAACTTCAGATGCTATGGATACCATCGCCGTGCCCGTTCCAGGACCGATATCGGTTACTGCTGTTTGCAAAACCAGCGTGCCGTCAGCCATCATGCGCGCCAGTACCGTTGCCGAGCTGCGGTGTGCGCCAAACATACCTGCCGCCATACCGTAGCCGGCCAGCCAGCCGTTTTCGGTAACTGCGCCCGGCTTTTGATTACGATTAGTCCAACCTATTTTTTCAGCGCCTATCTTGTAAGCTTCGCTTAAAAACTTGCTGCTGTAAGGCTTGTCGTTACCGGGGTCGGTTTCGGCATAATTTCGCATGCGGAAATCAATGGGATCGATGTTTAATTGATAAGACAGCTCGTCCATCGCTGATTCCAACGCAAAAGCGCCAGTCGCCTCTCCTGGTCCGCGCATCGGCGTCGGGGTATTTACGTTAAGCGATACTATTTTGTAACGTGTATTTATATTCGGGCTTGCATACATCAGCTGACTGATGTTAACCACGCCTTCAGTAAAATCTTCATATACCGATGATTGTCCGGTTGCCTCATGTGTAATGCCAACCAGTTTTCCGTCCGGATTAGCGCCAATGCTCACCTTTTGCCAGGTATATGGGCGATAACCTACCGATGTAAACATATCGGCACGGCTTAAAACCAGCTTAACGGGTTTGCCCACCACTTTGGCAGCCAATACAGCCGCAATCTCGTGCGGCCACGTGCGCAAAGCTGCGCCAAACGCTCCGCCAACAAAAGGGGCGGTCACCTGCACATTTTCGGGCGGGAGTTTAAATGCCTGGGCAATGCTGCGCTGGGTTGATTTTACACCCTGTGTTTTGGTATAAACGGTTATCTTGTCGTCCGCGTCCCAGCGGGCAATTGTGGCGTGTAACTCCATGGGGTTATGCACTTCGGTGGGGATGGTATATTCCTGTTGAATTTTTACCGGCGCCATGTTCCAGGTATCCTCTACGCCTTTTACGAAATCTTTACCACGGCCAGGAGCAACGGCAGTACTAATGTTATCTTTTAAATTAGTTTGATGTGGGCCGGATTCATAAACTGCGCTTACCCGCGAGGCAGCGAACAAAGCCCGCTCAAAAGTATCGGCCACAACCAAAGCAATAGGCTGGCCGTTAAAATATACCTGGTCGTTATAAAATATTTTGAGCGGCCCTTTAGGCGTGGGCGTATCGGTTTGGTACCCCGGAATTTTGGGTGCATTAAAACAGGTAAGCACTGAAAGTACACCCGGCGCGGCTTCCGCTTTTTTTGTGTCGATTGATTTTATAGTCCCTTTGGTAATGGTACTGCCAACCAGTACGCCATAGACCAAATCTTTTACTTTATATTCGGCAGAGTATTTAGCCCGGCCGGTAACTTTCAGGCGGCCGTCAACACGGCTTAATCCCTCTTTTGCCATTGGGTCATTGGTCATTATGTCATCGGTTATTTGCCCTATAATCTCTTTAACTTTCATAACATTCCAACTTTACAACATTTCAACTTTCCAACAAATTCTCCATTCCCACCAACTTATCCGGCGTAATAGGCAATTCCCGTATCCTTTTTCCGGTTGCGTTAAACACTGCATTCGCCACTGCAGCGGCCATACCTATCAGGGCGATTTCGCCCATGCCTTTTGCCCCCATGGGGTTAAGGTAGGGGTCGGGTTTGTTCACAAACAGGGCCTCAATTTGGGGGATATCGGCATTAACCGGTAAATGATAATCGGCAAAGCTGTTGTTCACCAGGCGACCATACCTATGGTCGATAATCACTTCTTCCATCAACGCCATGCCTATGCCGCCGATGGCTCCGCCAACAATCTGGCTGCGGGCGGTCTTGGGGCTAACAATATGCCCCGAATCGGCAACGCAAACGGCTTTATCAACCTTTACAACGCCTGTGGCGGGGTGCACCAACACTTTAATAAAATGAACCGACCACGAGTACATGGCATATTTTTCCATCTCGGGTCCGCCCGACACCGCTGATGTTACTTCCAGTTTTGGCAGGTTATTCTTTTTCAATACGGCAACATAGTCAGGCTTATCTGTGCCGCCATTTCCGATTAGTTTTTGAAAGTTTTCCTTTAAATCGGTACAGGCCTGGTACACAGCCGAACCAACAGTTGCTGTTGTAGACGAGCCTCCCTGGCTTGGCGCCTGCGGCAGCGACGAATCGCCCATATCAAACCTGATTTTATCGGCAGGTATGCCCATGATATCTGATGCGATAGTTACCATCGCGGTGCCGGTACCGGGGCCGATGTCGCTTACGGCGGTTTGTATAATTAACGTGCCGTCGGCCATCATAATGGCTCTGGCCGAAGCTTTATCGCGATAGGCGCCAAACATGCCGACTGCCATGCCGTAACCCTCCAGCCAACCATTTTTTGTTACGGATGCCGGTTTTGCTTTCCTGTCGCTCCAGCCGATGCCGTCGGCACCAAGCTTATAAGCTTCTTTTAAATATTTGCTCGAAAATGGTTTGCCATTATCAGGGTCGGTTTCAGCGTTGTTTATTATGCGCAACTCAATAGGGTCGATATTCAGCGCGTAAGAAAGTTCATCCAGTGCCGATTCCAGCGCGAACGCACCTGTAGCTTCACCGGGCCCGCGCATCCAGGTTGGCGAACCAATATCAAGCGGGGTAATTTTATAAATGGTGTTTACATTGGGACAAGCATAGGTTGAATGGCTTACTCCTGCCGGGCCTTCGTTGAAATCTTCATAGGTGGATGTCTGACCGTTGGCCTCGTGGGTAATACCGACCAGTTTGCCGTCGGCATTTGCGCCAATGCCAATTTTTTGCCAGGTATGTGGGCGGTAACCTACAGAGGTAAACATATCTGCCCTGCCAAGCACCAGTTTAACCGGGCGTTTAACCACTTGTGCAGCCAAAATAGCGGCCACTTCGTGCGGCCAAACCTGCAGGGCACTGCCAAAGGCGCCGCCTACAAATTTGGAGTTTACCTGTATATTAGCTTTTGGCAGTTTAAATATATTGGCAATGCCGTCCTGCGTATCCTGTACACCCTGGGTTTTGGTCCAAACGGTCAATTTATCAGGGGCATCCCACTTGGCAATTATGGCATGCAGTTCCATCGGACTATGTGTTTCGGACGGAATAATGTACTCCTGCTCCAGCTTTACAGGCGCAGTTTTCCAGGCATCGGCAATGCCGCGTGTTTTTTTTCCATCACCTTCAGGTGCAAATGCCTTTGCGGTGTTTTCAGCTAATTTGGTTTGATGTGTATCGGCAATATATTGCGCCTTAACCAACGAGGCTGCATATTGCGCGCGCTCGAATGTATTGGCAATGACTACGGCAATTGGCTGGCCGTTAAATAATATTTTATTGTTATAAAAAAGCTTGTACGTGCCTTTTGCAGGCTCTTGCTTGCCCGGCTCAACCCGGTAACCTGCTATTTTGGGCGAATTAATATGAGTGATAACAGCCAACACCCCGGGCGCCTTTTCGGCTGCTTTGGTATCGATTGACCGGATGGTGCCTTTGGTTATGGTACTGCCAACCAGTACGGCATAAACCATCCCGGCAGGTGTAAATTCCGCCGAATACCTAGCCGCGCCGGTAACCTTTAATCGTCCGTCGATACGGCTCATTCCTTTCGTCATTGTGTCATTAGTCATTGTGTCATTGGTAAAAGGGGATACTATCAGCTTCATTATTGAAGTAAAGTGCCTTTCGAACCTTTACAACAATTACAACCTTTACAACTTACTGCAACCTACACCAACCCTGCCGCATGTTTCAGCGCTTCAACTAAGGTAGCCGGGGCAAGTTTTAGTTTAAATTTATTGTATTCGTAGGCTTTTGCGCCTTGCATGGCTATTTCGGCAGCTTGTTTGAAGCTTTCTTCTGTTGCAGGTTTGCCAATTAGCGCTTTCTCGGCATCAAACAAACGCCATGGCTTATGCGCCACACCGCCCATCGCCAAACGGGATTGCTTTATTGTGCCATTGCTAATTTCCAAAGCAGCAGCAACCGACGTCAACGCAAAAGCATAGGATTGCCTGTCGCGTATTTTTAAATAGTAGCTGTTTTTGGCGAAATTATTATTTGGTATGCTAATGCCTGTAATTAGTTCGCCAGCGGCGAGGGTATTGTCCATTTCAGGATGCTCACCAGGCAAACGGTGAAACTCGGTAAAAGGAATAAGCCGCTGACCTTTGCGACCACTTACTGTTACAGTAGCATCCAGCGCCGCCAAAGCCACGCACATATCGCTTGGGTGCACGGCAATACATTTATCGCTTGCGCCAAAAATAGCGTGCATCCTGTTATACCCCCCGATAGCCCCGCATCCTGAGCCGGGCTCCCGTTTATTACATGGCATTGTGGTGTCGTAAAAATAAGCACAACGGGTGCGCTGCATCATATTGCCGCCAACTGTGGCCATATTACGCAATTGCGGTGAGGCCCCTGCGTTAAGCGCCATCGCCAGCAGCGGCTGCAGATCTTTAACAAGGTTGGCTTCTGCCACGGCACTGTTTAAAGCCAGTGCCCCAATGTGCAGGTGGCCTAATTTATTCACAGAAATACTGTTCAGGGGCAATTGGTTAATATCAACCAGTTTATCGGGCGCGATAACGCCGCGTTTCATCAGGTCGATCAAATTGGTACCGCCTGCTATGATTTTTGTACCGGGTTTGGCAATAGCGTCAATTGCACTTTGTTGCGTGGTTGCGCGGGTGTATTGAAATGCTTTCATACGGCATGTCCCCCTTCCTTAACTTCCTGTATGGCGTTAACAATGTTTGGATAAGCCCCGCAGCGGCAGATATTCCCGCTCATATATTCGCGTATTTCCATTTCCGAATTGGCATGTCCCTCGCGTATGCAAGCCACGGCCGACATAATTTGCCCTGGGGTGCAATACCCGCATTGAAAGCCGTCGTGCTTTAAAAAGGCTTCCTGCATGGGGTGCAGCTCGTCGCCCTTGGCAAGACCCTCAATAGTGGTTATCTTTTTGCCGCTGGCCATTACGCCAAGCGTTAAACAACTGTTTACCCGGTGTCCGTCAACATGAACGGTACATGCGCCGCATTGGCCATGGTCGCAGCCTTTTTTGGTGCCGGTAAGGTCGAGCTGTTCGCGCAGGATATCAAGCAAGGTAGCGCGCGGCTCAACCGATAGATTATGGGCGACGCCGTTTACTTCAAGCTTTACAGGCATTTTTTCAAATGCTTCGGCAATTTTTTCGTCCACCCGCATGTCAGCGGCCTTAATGGCAGTACCGGGAGTTAACGCAATTGCCGTTAACAACGTGCTTTGCTTCAAGAAATTACGGCGGGAATTATCCTTTTCTCCGGTATCAAATTCGGGCAAAGCATAGTCTTTTTCGTCTTCCATAGATAATAGCTTTATGAAAGGACAAGTTAGGGACTTTTTTGCTTACCCCGGGTAGCAGGAACAAAGAATTTACAAAAAATGCGTTATGTTTTATTTTATACAATGCTTTTACATAGGCATTTAATAAACTAAGATTCTTTGGATTTATAGGATTTTAGGATTGCCTTTTTTGATGGAGAACCAATGTAGCTAATTCGGTTATGGTAGAATTTGGCTGAAGCCGGAATCGGAATTTTATTTATCCGTCGGCTAAAGCCGGACGGCAATGAAAAGATATGTAGAGCGAGAATTCATTGCCGTCACTTTCAAGTGACGGGGAACATGCTAGCGATGAATGGCTTTAGCCAAATTTAGCCGGCACGCACTAATTTGATTGTAGTTCGAAGATATTAGTAACTATTCAGCCTGTTCCCCTTATACATCATAAACAAACCATAGCATGATGTTGCCACCGCCAAGCCACCACCGGTAAATGCAGCCACCCCAGCTTGGGTAAGTGTATGATTTAAGCTGAATACGATAGCCAAAACAGCTATGATAGTGCTCCACGTTGCCAGGTAATAATCAAGGGTACGCTTAAATACTTTGGCCAGCGGGAAAAAATGCAGGCCCACCACCAGCGCAATTGCAGGTATTGTTAATTCAGGATGACCAAGATTGACAACCACATTAACCGCAATAAAAATTAGCAGGCCTTCAGCACCGAAAATAATGCCGAACCACATGCCCATCTTTTTGCCCTCGGCCTTATCTGCTTCCGACTCTATCGCCGGGTGTAGTTTTGCAATGCCAAACAGTTTGATTCCCTTTATAACAAAGCTTATCGCCAAAAAAGGGAACACAATTAGCCCCCACGCCTGCACTGTGCCATGCAATCCGCTAAAGGCAATGCCCGTCCATATCATGGTAAAGCCCGCCATCATCAGCAAGCCGGTTGCAATGCCTTTTACTGCTACAGCGGGTATTAATTGTGATTTGTCATTCATATTTGTTTAGGTTAATATCAGTTTATTATAAGTAGAGACGCCCGATAGTTCGGGGCGTCTCTACGAGATTTTGTTCTTTATTTTTTCTCTAGCTTAGGCACCCTTTTTGGTGTATCAGCGCCGGATACAATGCCTCGCGAGCTCAAAGCTATTGCCCGGATGGTAGATGTAATATTTGCTACATCCAATGTGCTAAACTCGTCACCAACGGTGTGGTAAAGCTTATCAATATCAATTTGATCTGTTGATATGGTGTGCGCCGGTACGCCGACTGCTGCCAGTGAAGCATTATCGCTACGGTAAAACAGGTTTTGTGCCGGGTACGGATCCGGGTAAAATTTAAAGGCGGTGCCCTCCAGGTTTTTTTGCAGGATGGTGCCAAAATCCGACCGTTCAAAGCCGGTAATAAAAGCCGAATTTTCGCCGAATTTGGATGCTTTGCCAATCATCTCGATATTAAACATAGCCACTACTTTATCAGGGTCCACAGTTGTTGCAAAATACTGTGAGCCAAACTCGCCGATCTCTTCGGCGGTAAATGCGGCAAAAATTAAAGTGCGGGCATTATTATTTAGCTTTTTGTAGTATTTGGCCAGCGTGATAACAGCTGTGGTGCCCGATGCGTCATCGTCGGCACCATTCGCAATGCTGTCGCCTTTTACGGGTTTAATAATACCCAAATGGTCGTAGTGACCTGAAAATACAACCGACTCATCCGGTTTTGTTTTGCCCGGAATCATTCCCACTATGTTAAATAAGGCCAGCTTTTCTGATTTACCGGTATAGCTTACGTCGAAAGACTTAATATCATCATGGTTGCCCAGCACAAATACCAACTGTTGCGCATCGTTTGGCTGATTGTTGATGCCGCCTTTCAGCGTCCGGTTTCTTAGGTTTTGGAAAATAGAAGTGAATTGAGGGTCAACCAAAATCAGCATTTTTTTGCCGCTTTGCGCATAGCCCATGTATTCGTTCCGAAAGTTTTTGTCGGCGCTCAGTTTAACTATCTGCACATCGCTGTTGTTGGTCCAGTTAAACGCCGTGGCGCTCGAACTGGTAAAAACACTATCCTGCGGTATCAGTTTACCGTTGATATTTGCCAGGGTTTTAAGCGCGGTAACCCGCGTCTGGGTGAAATTTTGGCGGAAGCTTGTGTTACCTGTTAAGGGTACCAGGCCAGCCTGCTTGTACTGTCCTTCTATGTACTGCGCAGCTTTCTCAATGCCGGGGGTAAACGTTGCACGGCCCTGCATATCATCGGCCGATAAGGTTTTGATAACTTGTTCAACCTCGTTTTGGTTAATTAGTTTATTTACGTCCTGGCTGTAGCTATAGAAAGATACTGCCAGTAGGGCTAATGCCGCCGTTACTTTTTTCATTGATGAGTCGTTAGTTTTAAGTTTAATTTTTTATTTGACCTTTGATGATAGCCAGTTGTTACGGAAAGTTTCCTGTTCTTTTGTTAATTCTTTCCCGGCCTTCTCGTTTGTAACCACTTCAAGAGTTGGGTTTTCTTCTAATACTATGGTTGTTTCGTGCTCGCCGGTGCGGTTTTTGTAATTAACCACCAGCTTATCGCCGATATTTTTTGTTGCCACAACATCGGTAAATGATTTGGCATCGGTTACATCTTTGCCATCGGCTTTAAGAATAACGTCGCCGGCATCTAGCCCTGCTTTGTAAACAGGAGTGCCTTGCACAGTGCTTGCCAGGATAGGCAAACCGGCTTCGCCGTTTGTTTTGGCTACGCCGGCTTTGCCGCGGTTTTGCACTACCGATAACGGCCCGGCCCATGCCTTGCCCGGTGCCATTTTGCGTAATATTAATCCGGCTTTGGCTAACAAACCTTCATAGTCGTTTTTATCAAGCCCGTTGATGTATTTGCCAAAAAAATCAGCCGCAAACTTTGGGTTTTTGGTTACCTGTGCCAGGTCGGCTTGCAAGTCGGGGATGGTGTAAGGCTTCATTACCTTGCCCCGGTTTAGCCAAACGGTGCGCATATAATCATCCAATGTCAAATTAAAATCGCTGCGTAAACGTAAATCCAAGGCCAGCGCAATGGCGCCGCCGTAAAAATAGTAGCTGGTAAAAACGTTGTTGTTGTTATTAGGGTCGATAGAAACCCCAGCATCTGCAAATACCGAGTAGCGGCTCATTTGGGGTGCCGTATAATTTTTTGATGCCGGTTTATTTAATACCGCATTTACAAGACCGGCAATAGTGCCCGTGTACTGGTCAATTTTTTGGAACCCCGAACGCACCAGCAGCATTTCGCCATAATATTGGGTAAAACCTTCGGCAAACCAAAGCTCGCTGCTCATGTTGGCATGCTCAAAATTAAATGGCTCCAACGATTTCGGGCGGATGCGTTTTACATTCCAGCTGTGGAAATACTCATGCGAAAACGTGCCCAATAACCAAACTTCGTTACCCTGGAGCTTGTCAGCTGGCTGCACTATACAGGTGGAATTGCGGTGCTCCATGCCGTCGCCGGAAACAGTTGGGTGTATATCATCTAAAAAGGTGTATTCGCCATAATCATATGCAGGTAATTCGCCAAAAACCGCCTTTTCTTCAAGTACCATTTTCTGTACCATGGTTGCGAAGTTATCCACAACCGCCTGGCTATCATCTGCATGAATGGTGAGGTTTATTTTCTCGGTCTTTCCGTCAGTGTTTTTTACATCCCAGCTATTTATTTTATAGTCCGAAAGCTCTGTTGGGCTGTCCATCATATACTGCATATCAAGGGCGCTGTAAACATTTCCGTTTTCGTGCTTTAGCTGGGTGGCTACTTTCCAGTTGTACTTGTCCAAATCATTAAACTGGAACTGGACGGGGCGTTTTTCCTGGCCGGGTATCCACATAAAGGCCGCAGGCATGTTCAGGTGCGCGTGGCTTGCGTCTATGCTGGCGTAGGTTCCATCGGTATGGTTTGCAAAAAGGGTGTAAGAAATTTTTACAGTTTCGGGATGCGAGCCAACCTCGTAAACATCGCCCTCAATTTGTTTTATCGGCAGTTCCTTGCCTTTGCCGTCGGTGGCCTTAACATTGTAAACGTTTTTGCCAAACTCGTGCGTGGCATAACGTCCGGCCGATGAGCGGCTCATCCTCACATTAAACTTGCCATCAGGCGCCTGCGGCACAAATATCACTATCTCTGCTTCGTGGTGGGCCGCGTTAGGGAACGATATGGAATAAAATATAGGCCGGACAGGTTGCTGGGCCATAGCTTCGGCTGCCATAAATCCGGCAGCAAGTATTAAAAACAGTTTCTTCATACAGTCAGTTAAAGCGATGAAATTACTATTTATATGGGAAAAAGTTATGTAATAAAGTTGAGAGGAGTCCGAAAGTTGGGAAAGTCAGTAAAGTCCGAAAGACGGAAATCAATATCGTAGGGGCTTATTGCATAAGCCCCTAATTGACTATCCCAGTCTGCATATTGGCTAGGGCTTATATGATAAGCCCCTACGGCAAAAAACGACAGACATTTTATTTTTTACAACAACTACAACTTTTATAACCAATCACATCTTCTCCAACCTGAAATTCAGCATCCCATAATCACCGTACTGCGCCTGTTCAACTCGGATGGTGTGCCTGCCTCTTAGTTTGATAATGGCATCTTTATGATTGTCCTCGTCGTTCTTTAATTTGGCGGGGTCCCAGTTTTCAATAACCAACTTGCCGTCAACGTATAATTTAACAAGCTCAGATGCGCTTATGCCTAAACGGTAAGTGGCAGCAGGCACATTAATTTCGGTTGTTGAAACGGTGGCTATTTTTTGCCTGGCGATGTTTTTGCCGAAGTTTTTACCAAATACATCGGCAAGTAGTTTGCCTGTAGTGGTTTTTGCCGGGGAGCCTCCAATCAGCTTTTTAAATTCGTCTTCATGTTTTAAGGGCTCGTTGGTATCGTCAAAAGCAAACCACTGCATTTGCCATTGGGTGGGCGCATTAAACTCACGATAATGGAATAGATATGGTGCCCCGGCTTTAGATTTTACACCGAAGGGGGAAGTGACCGCCGCGCCGGTATATTCCATTTCAACATCAATATCAGTTAATGAGGCTGTATCTTTTTGAATGGCAAGCTTAGCCGGAAATTCGCCGTTTTGAGCTGAAGGGTTCGAAGCCCCTTTCATTTTAACAATTTTCCATTTGCCGGCCGGGCCCATCATATCTAAATATATTTTGCCGGCGCTATCTGTTTTTTGCCACCAGGCAATGGGGTAGCGGAAATTGTATGGGCCCCATTCGTTCATCATGATGTATTTGCGTCCTTTCGGGAATTTGGAGTTAAAGGTCAGCCCTTTAATCAATCCTTTTGCCCGTTCTGGTTTGTACTTATCATTAATAACCGGTATTATCTGTTCGCCGTTTTTATCAAACAAAACACTGCTGGTTGTCGAATCAAGTTTCTGTGGCATCACGCTGCCTGCTAGCTTGTTGCTGACTATCTTAATATCAACTGTGTTATTAATATTAAACACCTTTTTTACATTGGTGAACACGTTGTCGCTGATGAGATAGTTTACACTGCGGGTATCGCGGTTTTGCAGATAGCCAAAATCCTTTGGTCTTTTCGGGTTCGACCATAGCTCAATGGCAATCTTTTCATCATTAAAGGTGTTTTGGGCAATGGTATTATCCATGCCATGCTCAATAGCAATGGTGGATATATTGCCTGAAAAATCGTTATTGGCGATAACGGTATTGTAGCTGAACCCTGCCCATATCCCGTGCCAGCAGTCGTGAATGATATTGTCGATTATTTGGTTGCGGCTAAACGTAAGCTCAACCCCGTTGGTCGGTGCATACGAGAAATCGTTGGCATAAAGAATATTGTCATTGCAGCCGCCTTGCCCGGTATCCATGGTTGATTGGCCTGCCCACAAAAAGAATCCGTCGCCTGAGTGCGTTACCGAGTTGTTGCCAATTAAATTATTGTTGCATTGCTCAAATGAAAGTATGCCCGCTGAATCCTGACCGCGGTAATAAACGCCATCGCTATAGCCGCGTACATTCCAATCAATACGATTAAACAACACTTTGTTCCAGCTACTGCGATACATTCCGATGCCCACACCCGAGTTGAATGAAAAGTTGCTATCGTGTATTATCCCGTTATTACAACCGGTAAGCATCAGCCCGCATTGCCCGTTGGTAATCGTAGTAGTACCCACAACAAAATTGTCGCAACCTCTCAGGTAAATGCCCGCGCCGTAGCGCAGCCATTCGTCATGTTCATTGTGATGGTAACTTTGCCAGTCGGCAAGGTCTTCGCGGTCGCGGGTACTGTTTAAATGTTGTTTATAGTTATAGCTAAAATCGCTGCCGGATATGGTTAGCCGTTTTATACCGCGCGCTATCAGTCCCACTTTAAAACCTTTTACTGTTAAGTTTTTTATGGTGATGTGGCTGCCGCTTTTTATAATAACGCCGGTACCTTTAAATTTATCCGGGTTTTCGATATCTGTGCTGCCTTCAATTACGGCGCCGTTGAAATCTACGGTGATATTCTCGCCCTCAATAATAACAGGGGCTATCGATAATGAATCAGTACCTTCAAAATGGTAAAGCTGTTTTTTTACGATTACGGAATGTTTGATGATAATTCCTTTATAAAGCGCGATGGTTTTGGTTTGTGCGTACGCCGATTGGATTGTCGAAACGCAAATCAACAAAAAAAGAAAAAAAAGGATATTTTTAAATTGCTTCATGGCGAAAAAATATCCGGCAATTTAAGGTAATCTATCTAATAAACACATTGGGTAAATATCATCTTGGGCCTTTTGACCGCAGGCCTGCGACCTGCGCTGATGAATTGCGGCCCGTTGGGCCTTGAAGATTTTCCTGAATTTAAAGCAAGTTCGATATAAAGGCCTGCTGCTTAATTATCGGCTACTTAGTTCTTTCTAAATTTATTCAAAAAATGAAACATCTGATAATCAACATGTTTCATTGCGTTCCATGTGTTCCGCGTATAAAAATGGAACGCTTTGTGTAAGCACAGCCCTAACAATTACAACTCTTACAACCTAAATCAATCGTAACTATGCCGCTCAACATCATAGTCAGACTGTGCCGAAATAATCTTTTTCTCCTTATCAACATCCCGCTCCAAACGGTGGTCATAAACTTCGTCTATCACCCGTATATGTCGTTCTTTGTCCCTTTCGGCATAATACTCGTCCGCCTCATTGATTTTTGAAACAGCCACATCATAAGCTCCGCGCGGCGACATCAGCTTCACAAACACCGGCAAACATTCAAACAAAATAAACAACCAGCTGATGAATGATTCGGCCAAATAGGTGTCTAAATCCCTTGTCCCGTTTTCGTTGTATGATAATTGCCCCAATGCCCAGTTGCGATCGCTAAAGCCTGCTACGTTTGATAAACTGTCGAGCTGATGCTCGTTAAACAGGCGGGTGTCATTTACCCCTTCATAATCTTTACGGCGGCTCAGGTAATCTTCCATTTTTCCCTGGTTTTCCATTACCGTTTTCAGGCGATCTTCCTTTTCCTGCAATACGGCTTGTTTCCCTTTGGCATAGGTACCATAGCCTACAATGCCCGATGTCTGGTCGTTTTTTTCGCCAAAAACTTCCTGGTTTAACTGCTGGCGCGATTGGGTGATGTCGCTTTCCAGGGAATCCTTTTCCCGTTTTAACTCATTATTTTTACGCAGTTCCATCGCATACTTATCGTTGTAGGTTTTGGTAAGCGTATCTATTTTACGGTGCTGGCCTTTAAGGTAGGCTGTCTTTAGTTTCTGGCGGATTTCCTTATCAAATATTTTCAGTTCAAGCGGGCGCGATATTACAATTCCTATCATTATTGCCAATAAAATACGGGGCGATGCCTGTAATATCTGCTGGTTAGTGGTGCCCGTTTTATCAATGCTTGATACAATGTACCTGTCGAGGTTGAAAATGGCGGTGCCCCATATCAGGCCAAATAAAATGGCGAAAACCCAGGCGGCCGGGTTGCCGGCGAAAACAAAATACATGGCATATCCGCCTGATAGAGAGGCAAATAATGCGGTAAAAAAGATAGTGGCGCCTATGCCTACGTATTTATTATGTTCGAGGGGGTATTTTTTTAAAGTGCCTATATGTGCTCCGGAACAAAACCAGAAAAAACGCGTAACTTTCTTCATCAATAGTATTATCTGTTTGCAAACATATATGAAACGCCGTAAGGCCTTGAATGTTACAAATTGCAGACCTAAATATTTGAAGTATAACAATTACCTTTGGCCATTACAATTATCAAAAACATGAAAGAAATTAGCGTACAGGAACTAAAAGACAAAAAAGATAAAGGCGAAGATTTTCAACTGATTGATGTGCGGGAAGATTTTGAATACGAAATGAGCAACCTCGGCGGATTGTCGATTCCATTGGGCGGCGTTTTAATCGAGAGTGAAAAAATCGCTAAAGACAAACCCGTAGTAGTAATGTGCCGTAGCGGCAAACGAAGTGCTGCAGCCATTATGCAATTGGAGCAGCAGGGTTTTACCAATCTTTATAACCTGCAGGGTGGTATTTTAGCCTGGGCCGACCAGATTGACCCTACTATTAACGTGTACTAACATGGCAGGCAAGTTATTTTTAAATACGCTGTACAATGTTTGCATATTTATATGCTTAATTGCCGGCTATAACTATGGCATTTCCGACAAGCACTACATATATTTATTACCCGCAGCGGCAATTATTGCTATCTTTATAGTGCTTAAGGTCCGGCTTTTAAAAGAAGTAAAAAAGGCTCAAAAAAACCCATAGCTCTCAATTATGCTTATTGCAATTTTAGGTATCATTATGCTTGTAGTAGGCATAGTGCTTAAACGCGGCCCTGAACCAGGCAACCGCTTCGCCGGTACTATTAATAAAGTGGCGGTTTTGGTTATTTTAGTGGGAGTACTTTTATCGTCGATAAAAATAATCGATCCCGGAAAAGTTGGGGTCCAAACACTGTTTGGTAAGGTGCAGGATGGCATTTTAGAAAGCGGCCTGCACGTTATTAATCCATTTGTTGATGTTACTACGTTCAGCATCCAGACTGAAAATTATACAATGAGCGCCAAAACCGGCGAAGGCGCTATCCAGGGCGATGATGCCATCCGGGTTTTATCGTCCGACGGTTTGGAAGTTACCATCGACCTTTCAGTTTTATACAAAGTTATTCCTTCAAAAGCGCCTTATATTTATCAAAATATCGGCGTTAATTACGAGGATAAGATTGTTCGCCCGGTTACCCGCACCTCTATTCGTGATAACGCGGTAAATTATGTAGCTGTGGATCTTTACTCAACCAAGCGCGAAGAGTTCCAGTTTAAAATCAACAAGTCCATCACCGACAATTTTGCCAAAAACGGTTTATCGGTACAGCAAATATTGGTGCGTAATATTACACTGCCAGCAACTGTTAGGGCAAGTATCGAGTCAAAAATACAAGCTGAACAGGAAGCCCAGAAAATGCAGTTTGTGCTACAAAAGGAGCGCCAGGAAGCCGACCGTAAACGCGTGGAGGCCCAGGGTATTGCCGATTATCAAAAGATATTGGCAACAGGCTTAACCGACAAACAACTTCAATACCAATCTATTTTAGCGCAGCGGGATATTGCGTTATCGCCAAATACCAAGATTATTATTATGGGTGGTAAAGGTGGTAACCCGATAATGTTGAGTGATAAGTAGAGCTTTTTTTGATTTAAGCAGATTTGACAACTTTCAAAAAGTTGTCAAATCTTACTCCATATTTTACTTTATCCCGTAATGGTCATTCATCAGCTTCTCAAACAAACCACCCGGTAAAATGCTTTTCAGCGTCGGGGCGATGGTCTGACCAAATGCACCTACCAGGTAACGGTGAGCCGGGCTTGATGATTCAACTATCTGGCAAAGCTTTTTGCCGATAACTTCGGGATTAGCGCCAATGCTCTCGTCTTTCTCCATTGCGGCAACGGCAGTGTTGTATTCCTTTTCCAACATTTCGTTTTTTATCGGGAAAGGAACTTTTTCGCGGTTTTGGGTAAAGTCCGATTTAAAATCACCGGGGTTAATTAGCGTTACTTTAACACCTGTATTGCGCAATTCCATACGCAGGCTTTGCGAGTAACCCTCGATAGCATATTTTGATGCGCTGTACATGCTTTGGTATGGCAAGCCGAATAATCCAGCTAATGAGCTGATATTTACAATCAAGCCGCTTTTTATAGCAATCATATGTGGTAATACGGCACTGCTCACGCGCACTACACCGAAAAAGTTAACTTCAAACTGTTTTTTTGCGCTTTCAACGGGCATGGCATAGGCCGGGCCGGTAACGCCGTTGCCTGCGTTATTTACCAACACGTCAATATGGCCTTCGGCCTTAATGATTTTATCGATGGCGGCGTTTACTGAGGCGTCATCGGTAACATCAAGCTCAATGGGTTTAAATGAAACTGATTTCATGCGTTTTAAATCGCGCGATGAACCATAAACTGTATGGCCCTTTGCCTGTAAAGCAGTTGCACAAGCCAAACCTATGCCGGACGAAGCGCCGGTTACCAAAATTACTTTACCCATTTTATTACTACTTGATATGTTGATTTTTAGTTTAACATCCGGGAAGCTCACCGGAGATGCGTAAAAATGCAAATTAATAAGGAAGTAGAAAAATTGTTTTTTAAAATGACTTGCCAGCGTGTAGGGGTCAAAATATAACTTTTTAAAATATACCTCCGGAGATATTATCAATCAACTAATTATATGTATTTTTAGTAACCCTATTTTAACGTAGCTGATGCCGATATGAATAGTTTAAGATTGATTGTTTTATCACGCTGTTGCCTGAACCTGATAGATGTATGATAAATGAAAAATATCTGAAAGAAATATTTAAATCCTTGCCATCCCCGGTAATGATATTGCTTCCGGATGCCCCGCAATTTTCAATAGTTGATGTAAACGATGCCTATCTGAAATTGAAAGAATTTACACGCGAAGAGTGCATAGGCAAAGGGTTTTTCGAGGTTTTTTACAGCAACAGGTATTATGAGATACCCGGATGGACGGAATCGCTTGAAAAAGTAATAGCCCTGAATAAACCTGATAAAATTCCGCTCCGGAAATATGAGATACCCGGTAATGATGGCCGGGATAGGGAGACAAGGTATTGGGAGATAGATCATATCCCCATTGTAAACGATAATAACAAAGTTATATTTATTGTTCGCACCATTACCGATTTAACGCACGACATTAACGCACGCAAAAAGTCGGAGCAATCCTTAACGGAGTCGCGCAACCAATTTTATTCGCTGCTGCAAACTA
This sequence comes from Mucilaginibacter sp., assembly GCF_025359345.1. Classification (GTDB taxonomy): domain Bacteria; phylum Bacteroidota; class Bacteroidia; order Sphingobacteriales; family Sphingobacteriaceae; genus Mucilaginibacter. Next base: position 125,230 of record NZ_JANYGQ010000034.1, on the reverse strand, counting down.
TTGAGGGGATAGTTTGGGAGGCCGATGCCACCACCCTGCAGTTTACCTTTGTAAGCGATCACGCAAAACAAATCCTGGGATTTTCGCCTGAGGAATGGCTGGGGCAGCCCAGCTTTTGGGAAAACCATATTCACCCCGGCGACAGGGACGAAGTTTTGAACTATTACAACACAAAGTCGCGGGGTGCAAAAAGCTATTCGTTTGAATACCGGATGGTGAAAGCAGACGGCGGCACCGTTTGGATAAAGGATATTGTTTCGGTAATAAAAGAAGGCACAAAACAAAAATGGCTGCGGGGACTGATGCTGGACATAACTGCAAGCAAGCGCCTCAGCAGTCTCGAGAATTTAGAGAAAAACGTTTTGGAGCTAAATTCAAAAAACACGGCACCGGTACAGGAAATACTTGCCTATTACCTTAGGGGAATTGAGGCGCTGTTCCCGCAGATGCTTTGTTCTATCCTGCAGGTTAAAAACAACCGGCTGCATAATTGGGCATCGCCATCGCTGCCGACGCGATATATCGAAGCGATAGAAAATCTCCCCATAAATGAAAATGTAGGTTCATGCGGTACTGCTGCTTACCTGGGAAAAAAAGTAATAGTTAGCGATATTGCAACCGACCCGCGCTGGGCAGACTATAAGGAACTGGCGCTTGCCCATGATTTACGGGCCTGCTGGTCGTATCCGGTTATTAATTCGGACCGTAAAGTTATGGCAACATTGGGCATGTATTACAACGAGCCTAAAAAGCCTGATGAGGAAGAACTGAAGGTTATTGAACGGGTTACGGCTATCCTGAAAATTATACTGGAGAACAGGGAAAATGCCGAAATAATAGCTGAAACCAGCCTATTAATGACGCAAAGCCAAGAACTGGCGCATTTCGGCAACTGGCACTGGGATGTTCAGAATAACGTGGTAAGCTGGTCGGACAGCCTTTATGCCATTTACGGTTTAAATAAAACCAATTTTAAAGCAACGTTTGAGGGATACCAGGAAATGCTTCATCCCGACGACCGGCAGCGTGTGTATAATACCATTGCTAATGTCCTGCAAACCAAAAACGACGTTGAGTTTGAGGAACGTATAATACGACCCGGCGGAGAGATTCGGCACTTAAAATCATGGGGTAAATTAAAGTGCAACGATAACGGAGCCCCCCTTGAAATGATAGGCGCCTGCCTCGACATTACCGAAAGTAAAACTACGCGCGAAGAATTAGAGGCCAGCGAAGGACGTTTAAGGACACTTGCCGACTCGCAAACCAATTATGTTATCAGGTTGGGGCTCGACGGTAAATACACCTATTTTAACAAAAAGTATATCGAGGACTTTGACTGGATTTTAAAAGATAAAAAGCCTAGCGATACCGATGCATCATTAACCGTGCAGCTATACCATCATCAATTGGTGAAGGATATTATGGACAAATGCGTTAAAAACCCAAACAAGGTTTACCAGGTAGAAATTGATAAACTGCAGCAGGACGGCGGTGTAAAACCAACGCTCTGGCACTTTATTGGCCTCACCAATTCAAAGGGTGAAACGGTTGAGGTGCAATGCATCGGGTTAGATATTACGGACCTTAAAAATGCACAAAAAGCCCTGAGAATAAGTAACGAGCGTTTTGAGTATGTAAACAAAGCAACCAACGATGCAATTTTCGACTGGAACATACTTACCGGCACTGTAAAATGGGGCAATGGCTTTTTCAGGCTTTTTGGCTTCGACATCAGGGAACACTATACCTACGACACCTGGTTGCAGCAAGTGCACCCCGACGATAAAATTAAAACCCAGGGAAGTTTACAAGCTACCTTGCAAGATGCTACGCAAGGCAATTGGAGCGTTGAATACCGATTTATGAAAGCGGATGGCGAGTATGCTTACGTTGAGGGCAATGGCTATATTATACGGGATGCCAAGGGCAGCGGCATCAGGATGATTGGTGTAATAAGGGATATAACTGAGCGGCTAAACTACATCACCGCCGTTGAAAAACAAAATGAAAAGCTGCGGGAGATAGCCTGGATGCAATCGCACGTGGTAAGAGCGCCGCTCACAAAAATTATAGGCCTGGCCGACTTGATAAAAGATTTTCCCAATAATAACGAAGAGGAAAACCAGCTTTTAGAACACCTGTTAACCTGTGCGTATGAGTTGGACAATATTATAAGAGACATATCGAAAAAAACAGAACATATTGATCTGAATGTGGCGCAACAATAACGCAGGCCTTAGGTATTTGCAGGAGTTATTGCTGTTTGTCTAACCCATCGTTATTCACTACCACGCGGTTAAGCGGCAGGCTCTCAGGGTAATTGTCCTTTATAAACTTTATCAGTTGCTCGCGTATATAACATCGCAAATCAAACGCCTGCGACGAGTTGTGGGCGCTAACCAAAACTCTTAGTTCAATACAGTTAACCTTTGCATCGGTTACCTGTATGCCGTGCACGCGCTTGTCCCATAATTCGGTGGTGGCTAACAGGCGTTCAAACTCTACACGCAGGGCATCAACAGGCGTGTTATAATCCAGGTACAAAAAAACAGTCCCCAATATTTCTGACGAAGTGCGGGTCCAGTTTTGGAAGGGTTTTTCGATAAAATAGTTGATGGGTAAAATCAAACGGCGCTGATCCCAAATCTTAAGCACCACGTAAGTAAGGGTGATATCCTCCACCCGGCCCCACTCGCCTTCAACTACCAAAACATCATCAATACGAATGGGCTGTGTAAAGGCAATCTGGAAACCGGCCAGCAAATTACCAAGCGACTTTTGCGCGGCAAAACCTATAATAATGCCGCCGATACCTACGCCGGTAAGCAAGCCGGCGCCAATTTTGCGTACATTATCAAAACTGAGCAGTATAATGGCAATGGTTATAAACACAATCAGGGTACCCAGCACTTTGCGGATAAACTGAATCTGGGTGCGTATTTTCCGTTCTCTAAGGTTGTCTTCTTTATTTAGATCGTAAGCGTGATAAACGTAATCCTCAAAGACATTCATCGCACTCATTAATAGTATAGCAAACGAAATAATCAACGCTATTTCAACAGTACGCGTTAATATAAGGTCGTACCTGGGTGTTAATACCATCAGCGGCTCCATCAAATTCAGCATAAAAAGCGGCACAAAGTGGTTCATGGGCCTGCTAAAATTTTTAACGGCACTCAAAAAAAGCGAGTAGTCGGTATGCTTTTTATTGTAATTGAGTATGGTCTTAATAATAAACTTTACAGCAAGACCAATCACCACTGCCGATATCACAATAATTAAATTCCAGGCCCATGGGTTAAACCGGCCCGACCAATCTTCAACATAGTTTTTCATAAATAAAGCCACCTTAGTGCACAACACAACGTATCTAAATTTGTTGGCTGTGTAAACCTGTTTATGTTAATAGGCGTAAATTAAGGTATTGAAAAAAAAATTATAATTAAGGTTACATTATATGTTTGTACGGCTACTAAGTATAAAAAGCACGGTTTTTGGTGTGATTTAAATCATTTTGTAATTAAACGGCGTTCAGTACCTTGCGGAGTTAAATATGTGGGAGATTAAAATGCGGCAGCGATTATTGTTTTTATTGTTTTGCCTGGTAATGGGCATTGGGTTTTCCTGCAAAAAGGATAAGTCAAATCCGCCCGTCAAGGTGGTGCCGGTCAATAAGCCTAAATTATATGCCGACACGGTATTGTTCGTGCAGGCATCGGGAGTACTGGTGCACCCCGTTAATACAGCTGCCGGCGGTTATACCAGTACGCCCGACGGTTTGCAGCTTGATGCAGTTACCGGCGACATTGACGTGAACAATAGCGAAACCGGCCTTAAATATAAAGTCACCTTTACCCCGGCAGACGGCAGCGCGATTAAAACATCGTTTATAATTATCTCAGGGATAAATTACCTCGATAAAATATACAACCTTGCCGCGGGCGACAGCATTGCCACCCCGGTGTACAATGCCGATAACACACTCGCTATTCCCGATGCAGGCAACGGCTCGGCGTTTGATGAAAACGGAGGCTGCGGAAAAGCGGGAATAGTGGTCGACGCCGGTAACGCAAAAATAAACCTCGCAAAATCTGTACGTAACCAGGGCATTGATACCGGCGCAACCCAGGAGGTTAAACTGGTATACCACATTAACGACGGCAGCAACAAAGCACCAAATGGCCTCGATGTGAAGATTTACTTCTACCGCACCGCAGCCGAAATTCCCCAGTATTTAACCGATTTGCTGAACGCCCGCAAAGGCATGGTTTATGGCGATGCACTTGCTCCAATGACATCGCTGGCTCTTTCTGCCTCACCAGTGGCGTTTGCAAAGGCAAAACCTACCCGCACCAGGCCGCCTTGTATCATTGTGGTAAGCAGGTAACGTTATTTCGCACAGATCTGCGGGCATGGGTTAAATGTGGCACAACGCTATCCGTTTTTTGAATATATTTATCCATGCGTTTTGGGTATTATTTGATCTGCATTTTTTTCGGCCTGTTATTTTGCCTGCGACCATGCATCGCCCAAAAACAAACGCATCCTTATAAACAGCTTTATAACGATGCCGACAAGCTCTCTAATACAGCTCACCCATCCGATAAAACAGATGCCGAGGCATTAGGGAACTTTTTTAAGGTCATCGCTATTTTAGAAAAATCGGATGCCGATAATGCTTTCCTTCTAAAAACCTATGTTACTACCGGCGTTTACCTGCAGGTTTTAAGCAGGGACAAGGAAGCCATCTTGAATTTTAAAAAAGCATTCAACCTAAAAAGCAAACTGCCAGCATTAAAGGACTCTGTTTTATTTGAACCATTAGTGTATTGTGGCAACAGCTATTACCGTTTTGACAAGCTGGACAGCGCCGAATATTTTTATAGGAAAGCCGAGGTTATTGCCGAAAAATATCCCGCAGTAAACCAGGTTGAACGACTGTACAACACACTTGGGGTAATTGCCTATGCTACCGGCAACTACAACAAAAGCATTACCTATTACGAAAAGGCGGCATTGACCCTGCAAAGGCATGCCACCCCCGACAAGTTGTTGCTGGTAACCTATAGAAACAACCTTGCCCTTGCCTATAGAAGGTTAAGGCGATACCCCGAAGCGCTGACTATTTACAAAACATTACTCCCTTACAATATCGAAAAGGATAAGCTACTACATAATATAGGCTCGGTTTACCTGGCCATGGGGCAAAGCGGACAAGCAGTCAGCTTTTTAAAGCAGGTGCATTACGAAAACGTAAAACTTTATAACGACCTCGGCCGGGCCTCCTACATGCAAAACGATTATGGCCAGGCGCTAAACTACCTAATGCAAGCGGCCGCGTTAAATACAAAAACAAGCGGCAACCATAAAAGCACCGACTACAGCATCACCCTAAAATACACCGGCGATGTTTGGTTGCAAAAACGGCAACCCGGCAAAGCGCTAACTTTTTACCAGCAGGCAATTGAAAATTTATTGTTTGATTTTAATAAGCCGGATATTTATACCAGCCCTGTCGATTTTAACAGCGCATTTAATACCGTTGAACTGATGGATGCCCTGCTGGCAAAGGCGGGGGCGTTTAATATGCTTTACGAAAAAAGTGCCGGCGTTAAAAACCTGGACGCAGCGTTGCAAACCTACACGGCCTTCTACAAGCTGGCCGACCACGTTGCCCGCTTTTACGAAACCGACGAGGCCCGGTTAGTAGTAAGCGACAAAAAATACGCCTCGCACCTGCAGCCAATCGATATTTGTTTGCAACTGTATGGCCTCACCAAAGACAGAAAATATATGGAGCAAGCTTTTGTTTTTGACGAGGAAAACAAAGCCAACTCACTATCCATTTACCTGGAAGAATCGAAACTAAAAGCTAACAGTGGCGTGCCTGCTGCTTTATTAACCCAGGAAAGTCGCCTCAAGGAAGACATTACCCGCACATCGTTGAAAGCAGCCGGGGTGACGGAAAGTGCTACCCTAACCAAACTCAAAACCAGCATTAACGACGATGCCATCCGCCTGATTAAAGTTCAGCAAAAAATTGAGACGCAAACCGGTTTAAGCAGCAATAAGTTTAGCAGGCAAATCATCAGCATACAGGCGTTGCAGCAGGTGATCCCTAAAAACAGTGCCGTGCTATCGTACCATGTAGGGAATAAAAACATCCTATGTTTTTTAATAACCGCTAACAATTTTGATTTTTTTACGACACCCATTACCAGGGATTTTCCAGCCTCGATAACAACCATTTACCAGCAAGCCCAACTTCACGATGGCGGCAACGACCGGCAGTTAAAAAGCGTTGCGCAATACCTATACCGGCAATTGTTGCAACCCGCGGGGGCCTATCTTGATGGCGTTAAACAACTGGTCATCATTCCCGATGACCAGCTGAACTACCTGCCGTTTGAAATATTAACGAACGATAAGGGCGAAAACCTGCTTAATAATTATAGCATCGCCTATAACTATTCGTGCGCAATACTAAAAAACGGCAGCGGTAATATAACGACTACGTCTGGCAGTAGGCTTGGCATGGCACCTTTTGATGTAAAAGCTAATGCTGAATGGGCGCAATTGCCGGCATCGGCACAGGAAATAAAAGCGCTTGGTGGCACAGAGTTATTTGGAACGAAAGCAACCAAGCAGGCTTTTTTAACAGGCGCACACAATTACGGGTTAATACACCTGGCTACACATGCTTATGCAAATGACAGGAAACCCGACAGCTCTTTCATTGTATTTTACCCCGGTGCTCAACCGGCTATCAATTACAAACTTTACCAGCCCGAAATTTACAATTTAAAGCTTGATAAGACCCGGCTGGTGGTGCTAAGTGCCTGCGAAAGCGGCGTGGGTGAACTTGTGAAAGGCGAGGGCCTGATGAGCCTGTCGCGGGCTTTCTCATATGCGGGCTGCGACAATATCATCACCTCGATGTGGAAGGCAGATGACTTGTCGACTGCTTATATTTCGGGCAGGCTGCACCGTTATTTGCAAAAAGGATACACTATAACAGAAGCCCTGCAGCAGGCACGATTGGATTATTTGGAAGACGATGCCATATCGCCGGCAAAAAAGACACCCGGCTACTGGGCCCACCTGCGGCTGATTGGGGGCTTTGAAAAACCTACACAAAGTTACGCCTGGCTTATATGGCTACTGGCTATTTTTAGCGCCGGGATTATAATTGCCATAACAATAAAAAACCGGGACCGCATACAGCGGCCCCGGTTATAACATCAATAGAACCCCCTAATCCCTATCCATCGCTTCCATGACTACCACTGCCGCCATGTCCGTTGTCGTCGCCACCGGCATGCTCGTGTTCACCCTCAAATTCGTTTTCGCCTGCGCTGGCAACATTGGCTTTAATTTTATTAAATATTGCGCTGTTTGATGTGCTGCTGATAATAATTTTACCCGATGTTTGGGTGGCAGCACCTAAATCAGTAACGGTTATGCCTGCCAGTACCTTATCAAGGTGAAGCTTGATTATCGATTTAAGATCGGTTGTTTTGTCGACAAACACATTGTTGGCCTCTGCTTTTAATTCGAAACTTTCGTTTACGTCAATCTCAACCGGAACCACCGTGCCGTCAGGAGCGGTAAAACTGCCCTGTACTGATAGTGGCAGCGCTGCGCCCGATTTTACAAACTCAAGCTTAACCTCAATTTGTTTGTAAGTACCGGTATCGATAGTGGTGCCTACCAGTGCAGGACTAATAGCAAACAGGTCGACATTAGTAAGGCCGCGTGCCGAAATTTCGGTTTTTACACCACCTTTAACGGCTTCAAATTTAAACTGGCTGATGTTAGCAACACCTGCTGTCCAGGTTATTGCAGCAGCCGCAGTGCCTGGTGCGGCACTGGCAAACGATTTATCTGCCGATACGCCAAACGAAATTTTTGCGCCCGAAGTAGTTGATGGGGCAAGGCCGTCTTTTTTGCAGCTATATAAGCCAACTACGGCAGCTAACGCTAATGTTAGTGTGATGCTGTTTTTGATTTTTGTAATTTTCATAATTTCTATGTTTTTATCTTTAGTAGCCGCGGGTAAAAACATTGTAACCACTGATGTGAAATTTTATTTAATATTTTTTTGATCGAGGATTTTTTGGGTAAATAGCATCTGAGTGAAAGGTTGGCGAACAAGTAACCCGCACAAGAAATGAATGGTCTGTAATTGTTGTTTTTAGACTAATAGATATGTTTCCCCAGGCGGGAGCTGGAAAACATGTCCATACGATGTGGACTGCGGAGAGGCATAGAGTATACCTGTTAATAGCAAAGACCCATACCGAATTGCTTGTTTAAAGCACTCAAAACTACTAATCCCCCGACTTAAAAATCAATATATCAACTTTAATTAAAGTCCAGCGGGTTACTTTGCTGTGGTACAAATGGTCGGTATCGTCATGTATTCTCACCAGCAACGGTTTTGCTTTGGCAGGCTGGCCATTTTGGATGTATGCATCGGCTAAATAATATTCGGCATCATCTTTATATGCGGCTCCCTGGTTGGCTAACACAGCACTAAACGCTGTGATTGCCTTTGCCGGCTGGTGATTTCCCAGATAAGCCTGTGCTGCTAAAAACTGCTCTTTCACAGTTGGCGCTGCTGTTTTTTCAAAAGCAGTAATCGTTCCTTTAAAATCATTATTGATATAGGCAGCTTCCACTGCCGATTTTGATGCTTCACCGCGTTCGGCACTAACCGTGTAGGGCTGGTAATTATCCTTTGCAAAACCAGCAGGGGTAGTAGTGGTATATTGGTAAGCGCCATATAGCAGCCCGCCAATAAACAATGCGGCAGCTATTTTTAATACAGTGCGGAAAAGCGGAACTACTTTGCCCCGGCCCTGTACTGCAGATTCATTACGCAACTCGGTCATCATGGTTTGGTGTACGGCGGCAACCTGCTGCTTTAACCCGTAATGCATTATAGCGATACGGGCCAGGTCCATGTTGTCAAGCTCGGCCTGCAGCGCCGGGTTGGCGGCCAGTTCACTTTCGAAATTGCGCAGTTCCTGCCCGGTCAATTCGCCGTCAAGGTACTGTACAATTTTTTCTCCGGGTTGTTCGCTATTGTCCATATGCCAATGCACTTTTAAATCGTTGGGCCAATGCAGGGTCTGCGGCCAGCATTTGTTCCAGGTTTTTTATACACTTATATTTTTTGTTCCGCAGAACTTGTTCATTCTCGTAATTAACCAACAGTAATATTTCCTTCATTGGTAAATCATTATAATAATAGGCAACCAGTATTTTTTTGCAGATGTCGCCAAGCTTATCCATCATCGCCATTACCATCCCTTTTGCTTCGCGCTCAACCAGCAAATGGCTCACGTCCTTTTCGTCGGCATCGCTTTCACTATCATACTTTTCTTCGCGGGCACTTGCCCTGTTTCGTCTCTTTAGTTCATTTAGCCAGGTAAAGCGGTTAAGGCTGAACAGGAATGTCTTCACACCCGCTTCGCCCCGGAATTTATCCTTCTTCACTATTTCAATAAAGGCTACAACAACCTCCTGGAAAATGTCTTCAGCATCCTGTTCCGAACCCTGGTTTTGCCTTATGTAATTGCTCAGCAAGCCGTAATAGCCCCGGTACAAAAACCGGATGACCTCGTCGGTTGCATGTTTATTTCTAAGCGTTTCGATTAACTCCGCATCGGAGAAACTCACAACGGCTTTCTTCATATGGCTGTTACGGTTATTAGTAAATGCCAGACCGACATTTGTAACCAATGTAGGTTTTTTTGTTTGAATATTATAAAAAACCGGGTAGGGCGGAGAATGCTCATTAAAACCTGGCGGCGTAATATTTGCAATTTATTTAAAGGCCGGCCCCCGCATCACCCGCCAATGCGTTCCATTTTTCCACATGGAACACCCGGAACGCTGTGAAACATGCTCATTATCAGGGCTTCCAATTTTTGATAGATTTATATCGACGGAGGGAACAGCGCAATAAAATATTTTTTGTCCCCGCAGGGTCTGTCAGCGACGACCCTGCCCCGCCTTTGTGGGAACCGAAAATCCGCCAACGCGTTCCATTTTCCCACGTGGAACACCCGGAACGCTATAAAATATGCTCATTATCAGATAATTGCATTTTAAACAATATACAAGTAGCTGATAATCTGAATATAAATCATCCAATCGGCAACGTCACCACAAGCGCCGCTCCTTCACCCGCTGTACTAATTACCTCGATATTCCCCCCATGGCCCTTCACCACTATATCATAACTTAACGACAGGCCCAGCCCCGTGCCGTCGCCTGTTGGCTTGGTGGTAAAAAACGGCTGCATTATTTTGTTTTTAATGGCATCGGGTATGCCGTTACCGTTGTCGCGTACTGTTATAGTTACTGCTTCTGCTCTGCCATTAGGGGGTTGGAGGACCGTAATTATCTCAACTTTTGGCTTGTAACCCGGGCCGGCTGTTAGCTGCTTTTGTTGTACAGCATAAAATGCATTGTTATATAAGTTCAGCAAAACACGGCCAATATCCTGACCTATGATATTTATTTCGGGCAGATCGGGTGCAAAATTGGTTACAAGGTCGGCATTAAATGTTTTGTCTTTGGCGCGGAGGCCGTGATAGGCCAGGCGCAAGTATTCGTTTGCGAGCGCATTTATATTTGTAGGTCTTCGTTCGCCGCTGTTGTTGCGAGAGTGCTGCAGCATGTTTTTCACAATGGCATCGGCGCGTTTGCCGTGGTGGCCTATTTTCTCCAGGTTCTGCCTGATGTCGGCCGCTATGCTGATGGCATCTTCCTGTTCGCCGTTTTTCAGGTCGGCTTCCATCTCTTCCAAAAGCTCAATGCTTACTTCCGAAAAATTATTCACAAAGTTCAGCGGGTTCTGTATCTCGTGCGCTATGCCGGCCGTAAGCTCGCCCAGCGAGGCCATTTTCTCCGATTGGATGAGCTGTGTTTGCGTGCTCTGCAACTTGCTTACCGTTTCCACCAATTGGTCCCGTTGCGAAGTAATTTCTTCCTGCTTTGCCTGCAGCTCTTCGTTGGCTTCGCTAAGCTGCCCGGTACGTTTAGCTATCCTTTGCTCCAATATTTTGTTTACGGCTATCAGCCTCCGCGATCTGTATGCGATAAACCCTGATATTGCCGCTGCTGTAATAATCGCGTAACCCAGCCATGCCCACCAACGCAGCCACCAGGCTGTTTCAATTATTATGGTATAGCTGGCCCCGGTATTGTTCCACACGCCGTCGCTGTTGGCTGCTTTTACCCGGAAGGTATAGGTGCCGGGCCCGAGGTTATTGTAAGTTACCCAGCGCTGCGTCCGGGCCTCAATCCAGTTGTTATCGAAGCCGTCAAGCCGGTAGGCGTACTTATTTTTCGCCGGGTTTACAAAATGCAGCGCCACGTAGTTAAAAGTAACCTGGTTATTGTTGTAGGCAAGTGTGGCAGTATCAGCCGCAAATGCATTTACCAGGTGTTCGCTTTTTTCCTTTTTAGGGTTACTGTAAACTACACTTTCAATCTGTACCAGCGGTGGCACGGTGTTGATCTTAATATCGTCGGGGTTGAAGGTAAGCAGGCTGTTGAACATCAAAAAGATAAACCTGCCGCCGGGCTCAGTGGCCAGCTTTACCGGCACTTCCAGCGGGATATTATCCGCAACGGTATAACCCTTTAACCGGCCGGTTTTGTAATTGAATTTGATAAGGCCCCTTTGGCTGCCTATCCATAAGTTGCCGCTTCTGTCTTCTGCAACAGACCTTATTTGATTCTCCAGTATGCCCTGTTCGTCTTTTATTTGTTTTACCAGCTTTTGCAAGCGTCTGTCAAAAAGCCAAAAACCGTTGTCGAGCGTTCCCAGCCAAAAATTTCCGGCCTTATCCTCATACATTTTGTTAACGTCGCTAAACACCCGGCCCTGCAGTGCCGGCGAAACAAGCACCTGCCTTTTAGCCACGTTAACCGCACCCAGGCCAAATTTTGAATTAGACAGCCATACCGTGCCTGCCCCATCCTGGTAAATCTCCGAAGAATTGATAAACGAAAGGCTGTCAGGCTTTATTTTTTTCCCCGACAGGCTTACATACGCGTACTGTTCAAACTTAGTGGTGATAATATCAAAACGATAAAAATTTCCTTTGTCGGTTATCATCCATATGTTCGATTGCCGGTCTTTATAAATCGCTCTCGTGCCCGCGTTACAGGGGATAGCAATAGTTTTAATTTTGCCGTTTGGGGAGTACATATTCCATCCCTTTTCGTCTATGTAGCAAAGTGTTCCGTCTGCCAAAACAATTGTGTTGCTAATACTTGCATCTTTGTTTTTGCCGGGTGGCGTAATCTTTGTAAAATGGTTTTTGATGCCATCCCATTCAAAAAGGCCGCCCTGGCTGGCTATCCAATATCCGCCGCCCGCCTTAGCTGCTATGTCTGTAGTATTTTCGGGGTAGCTGTTTGGCTGGTCCGGATTGTTCTTCATGCCCGAAAAGGCCACGTGCAGCGTCTCAATCCTGTCCACACCGTATTCATCCATGCCCACCCACTTTACCCCGGCCCTGTCTATAAAAACCTTTAAAACATGTTTATGGCCCAGTGCATAGGGGTCGCTTTGGTTGGCCGTGTAGCGGTGGTACAAACCGGTAGCCGGGTCAAGGCTAAGTAGTCCGGCACTGGTAGCAATCCAAAAAACATTATCGCTGTCAACAGTTAAATCTCTTATTCCCTGGTCCTTTACAAGCGCATCATTAGCCGGATAGGGGTAGTCTGTTTTTTGGTGGGATGTTTTGTCGTATAAAAACAGCCCTTTATCAGTCATTAGTACAAGCCGTCCTTTTTTATCCAGGGGTACCGGTAAACTGCCGTTCACTACTGCGCCAGGCAAAGTAGCATAGGGTTTTAAGGCCCCGGTTTGCATATTATACCCGTAAAGGGTAACTGTTGTGTCTTTCTTGGTTTTTGCTAAAAACCACGTCACCATGTCGCCCTGCTGCTCACGGAACACCTGCTGCACAACTAACTGTTTAAGGGAGTCTTTTTGGACCAGGTGCCCGGCAAACCTGTTTTCACGATAGTCGTAAGTGTACAACCCGTTTTTTGTACCCAGTATAAAGTCACCTCCAGGCAATCGGTAGAAACATTGAAGCCCTGTTGGTAACAAATGATTTTTGTCCTGTTTCGGATAAAATTTCCTGGTCTTGCCGGTCAAAGGATCATATCGTTCTGCCGCAAGTATGCCCCCATTTTCAACATAATATATCCACAGGTTAGCGTATTTGTCGCTAAAGGTTAGGGGGGCGTATACTCCCTTTGCACTTTGGTTCTTTCCTATTCTAACAAGTACCATCGAATCCAGCTTTGCATCATACCGGAAAATGTTTCCGCCATAAGTGCCTGTAACAAGCCGTTTTTTGCCATCCAGGAACATTGCGCTGGGTACGTTGTCGAACGAGTTTTTGTCGCTGGTTGTATTTAACTGGTATATTTTTGCGCGAAAGCCATCGAAACGGGTCAGTCCATTTTGTGTGCTTAACCAAATGTATCCCTTATCATCCTGTAATATGTCCCCTACAGCCTCCGATGGCAGGCCGTTGCGCATATTCAAATGCTCGAAACCGATCTTTTGCGATTGGGCGAATGATATCGCCCCGAAAAATAGCAGCACAATTAACAGTGAAAATGTTTTCATTTAAATTGGTTAACAGGAAAATATATTATAGATATTATTATTGCCGGATGCGCACAAATAAACTTTTAGCGATGTATGCCTTATTTATACTGCATTATTAGGGTTTAAATGCAGTATATAATATATTATAGTTTATTTTATGAAAGATATTAAATAAATTGGGAAATGGCAATATGGGATAAGGGAGATAAATAAAAGCGTGGCGCGCAACTCTGCTTATTTACCGTTGCAACTGCAAAACCGACAAAATATAACCTATATTAGTCTTATACTTTTGCTTATCACTTCTTTAAAAACCGCTCATTACTAAACAGTATTTTTATGACAGCATCAAAAATATCTCCTTTTGTGCGTTCCGGCAACGCAGCGTTAGCCTTATGGCAATCAGTTGTGGCCAATGTTTCCAGGGCCGAGGTGAGCCGCTGCACCGAAGAAGCCCTCACCCCCGGGGAAATCCACGCGCAGGCGCTGCTGCATAAGATGGTGCTGGGCACCAATATTTTTGTCGACAGGAAGAACAGGGCCGTTCCCGACGTTGCTTTTGAAGAGTTCAACCGCGCCATAGCAACGGCCCCCAACAATAGCCACGAGGCTTTAACAAACGGCTACCTTTCCCAATTTTATTTTAATGCGGTGATGGCGGTATTGGAAAAAAGGGACGCTTCCGTGCCAGCGCACCCGCCGGAGTTCCCGGAAAGCGATTATGCGTATGTACACTGGGTAAAGGCGGCTTTAGACTGGCTGGCCCACCGCACCAACCCTTTCGAGCCAGCTTCGCCTTATATCGACTGGCAAAAATCAGGGCAAGATATCAATACCTTCGGCGTGATAACCATCCCCGAAAATGCCAGGATTGCGTTAATCGGCGACTTTGGCACCGGGCTTCCGGATGCTACAATTATGCTGATGGCGCTGATCAAAGAGCTTCAGCCCCATTTCATCATCCACCTGGGCGACATTTATTATTCCGGCACCGAGGCCGAATGTGAAGTTTACACGCAGGTTTTTAGTGATGCTTTCACCAGGCTGGGTATTTCGCCGATACCGGTGTTTTCCATCCCGGGTAATCACGAATATTTATCAGAGGGCCTGGGCTTTTTTAAGCACGTAATCGGCATGAACGCCACTAATAACCTGGGTAATTACAATCAGCAAGCCAGCTATTTTTGTTTGCGGACAGCCGAAAACAACTGGCAGCTTTTAGGCATGGATACCGGTGTAAATTCTGTTGAGGGCAATGTGTTCACCATCCTCACCAACGCCTATCCGCCGGCGCTGCAGCCCAGCGAAGTATTATGGCATGCCAATAAGCTGGATAACTTTGGCGGCAAAACTATCCTGCTATCGCACCACCAGCTGTTTTCTGCCTCGGCGGTTATTGATAGTAAAACCAAAACTTATATCAACCCGCACCTGCAGGCGGCCTTTTCCAAATACTATAAAAAGGTGGTAGCCTGGTTTTGGGGCCACGAGCATATCCTGGGCATTTTTGCCGACGATACCAATCAAACCGGGCTTGCAAAAGGCCGGCTGGTAGGCAATAGCGGCTACGAAGAATGGGGAGGAGAAGATGCATACAACACAGTAGCAAACCCAACCTATCCGTATTTAAGCCCCATTGTAAAAGTAGATACGGACGCCGTTACCTGGAAATCAAAAACGTACCAGTTTTATGAACATGGCTTTGCGCTGGTACAGCTACAGGGAGCTGC
The DNA here is from genome assembly GCF_025359345.1 of Mucilaginibacter sp. GTDB lineage: Bacteria > Bacteroidota > Bacteroidia > Sphingobacteriales > Sphingobacteriaceae > Mucilaginibacter. Next base: position 109,846 of record NZ_JANYGQ010000034.1, on the reverse strand, counting down.
GGCCACCGTAGAGTATTACCAATACCCGGTAATGGTGCCGGATGCAGCTATCCCTGCGCCAGGGCAGTTGCAGCCGTTGAAAAAGATAGATTTTTCAGAGAGTTTGTAGATTTGCGGGGGCGATGGGGTAGCTGCTGGGTTACTTGCCGCTTTATTACCGGTCAGCGGGCCACAAGACGTGAGTCTTGCGGCGGCAAAAAAAAGAGATGTTTGCGGCAGCGGAGGAGGAGATAATTCAAATAATTTTAACAACTTGCAGCTCCATTTAACACAAAGTTAAATTTGGGAATATTTCGCCCGGTGTTATGAAACAAAATTTTTTTGCAGTTTTATTTTTTTCAGCAATTTTACTTTTGGGCTGCAGTAAGAGCAGCTCAACAAAGCCTGTAAACAGTAACAAGGTTTACCTGCTTAAATCAAGTACTTCTGTAACTGCTAACGGGTTGCTAACTGTTACTAATCAATATAGTTACGACGAGAAAAACCGGGTTACAGAATTAAAGGTTTCTGTAGGTAATCGATACAAATACACATATGACGACAATAACAATCTGGCTACCGTAGTTACGTACAATGAAAACGATATTCTGCAAACAAGCGATAAGTACGTTTACACTGGTAATGTTATTACAGTAAATAGTAGCACCCCCGATCCTGGTATAACTAACACCTATTCCTTTACGCTCAGTTCTCAGAAGCAGGTAGTATCATCTTCGCTTGAGGGAAGTCAACAGTTTACGTATGACGCAATTGGTAACCTGGCCGGATATGCGCAATGTTGTGTTTTAAAGCAATCGGATACCTATCAATATGATGATAAAAAACATCCGTTGTCAATGATAGGGGCCAGAAATTTTAGTTTGATGTTTCTAATGGGAACTCCGGTGAGTTTCATAAACAATGTTACCAAAGACGTGGGTCTTGGCGCTATTACAACTTATGTTTATAATAGCGATGGATTTCCAACAAGCAGTATCGTAACTAATAGTGACCGAACCGGCAATCCATCTACAACTTTTCAGTATTTAATTAAATAGACTCCTGTTACCCATTTTCCGCTACCACCCAGCCATGTCGTGCGCGTTTAGGTAGCACGTTTACCAGCAAGCGGACTATTTGAATGTAAAATCTATACTATTAAGATTATTATTGATTAGCTGCTGGGTTACTTTCCGCTTTATTACCTGTCAGCGGGCCACAAGACGTGAGTCTTGCGGCAGCGAAAAAAAAAGCTTGCGGGAGCGGGGGGCAACCTGACAAAAATTTAATCACAACTCAAAAATTTAAAGTATCCATACCACCAAAGTCCACAGAAACCATAATTTGTAAAAACATAGAGTCCTCTTTTGCAACTACACCAACTATTGTAATCAGTATGATTGTTTATTCTGATGGAACTTACGAAGGAAACGATGCTGGACTGTATAGTAGTTACAAGGAGGGTTTGGAAAAAGATGCAATACGGAAAAATCTTTCAACCCAATTTAAAAATAAGCCATAGATGGATAATGTCCTAAACCATGTACAGGTCAGCATCAGGCTTATGTTACTAAATGATCGTTAGTCGAGTTTGGGAATTGATGCTGTTTTGTTTAAAGATTGTTGTACGTCCCCCTTACATTTGATTGAAGGAACCTATCTTTCCTGATCCCAAAGTTTCCTATATTTCTGCATATACCTATCTAACTCCTTGAAGGCTAAAGGATATTTTTCAGCTCTTTTCTCTAATTCAAACGGAATAATTACTTCTTTTCCTATGTATTTCTCCAATAATTCATCTAAAATAAAGTCTCCCCTATAAAGGCTTTTAACTTCATGTTCTCTTATAAAATTTAAATTAGGATATTTGTTTAGAAAGCCATCAGTGATGATACTTTCGTTGGGATTGCCCATTGTTAAACACACCCATTGTTTTTTTACAAATTTAACCTTGCAAAGGTTTTTCAACCATACACTTAATCTTTTTTTATCCGCTTGAAAAAGAAAGTTATATTTAGAATTTTTCATAAAAACTGTAGCGCAAGGATCATCAAATTCCCGAGTAATATAATTAAAATAACTAGGCTCTAGGGCTGCTGCATAATCGTATATGGAATTGATATTTGCGTTGGTGAGTTCCATAAAGCGGTCCTTTAAATCTAATTCAATATTTCCGTTAAAATCACTTGAACTAAATTGTACAAAAAGTATTTTTACTGTCTCTAATTCTTTAATAAAGTAATTGTAATTCAAAATAAACCCTGTTTTTCCAATCAATATAGTATTTAATAAATTAGATACAGAATAATTAGTTCGCTCTTCCATATTATAGCATTGATTGCCATAGTGGAAATAATCGGTATTTCTATAGGTGAAAGGATCCGGATAACCCAACTTTTGATTGAAATACGTGTATTTGTTGGTTATATTTTGGTTAACCTTAGACGTTAACAGATAAGCAATAAAGTCCTTATATAGGTCTCGTCTAAGTTCTTCTAAAAATGGTAATTCGTTAGTTAATTGGTCTCTGCTTAATGATAATGGTAAGAAACCATTGTTGTCAAAAACAGAAATTCTTAAATTAGAATCATTTATTAAACCAATGTCAGAAACATTCGCAAAAGGAATGACGATCCCATTGCAGATAAACTTCCAGGCGCAAAAATTCCTGCTATTGGTCCATAGTATTTTATTATATCCTTGAAAGTCGATAGCGTTCCATTGTATGGGAAGTTCATCCAATAAATCAGGATTAAAGTTCTTGTAAGATTCAATCTTTTCTTCTAGATAAGAGCATTCTATTTTAGGACGAGATAGCGTATACCATTGATGCCATATAACACCACTGTTATGATTGCCATATTTATCTTTGGTTCCATCAGGGCCAAGCGCCGTCAGAATATTTTTATCAAGTTTTATTTTAATCGTAGTACCTATTGGGAGATCGTCCTTTTTGGTGATATTAATTTGATCTGTGTTAATATTCGCCGTAAAAATAAAGCCACCTAGGCTTTTATAATTTTTAGTTTCAACAGTAATTTCTTTACCTATTAAAAATGCAGCCAACACCCCAACACCAAATCTCCCACTTCTTCTAACTTTTACCTTACCAAATTCGTCAACGAAATCTTTTTGCCAATCGGCGCTTTTTCTAAATGAAGAACCCGCACTTAAAAAATAATTTTTTATTGTGTCAACATTCATCCCGATGCCATTATCTATTATGCAAAAGAAAAAATCATCAATTTCTTTAACTATAGCAATTTTAACTATCGGTTCATAGGAGTTGTTTAACCTATCCTTTTCAACTAGATCCCGTTCGTTGCATGCATCGACGGCATTTTGCAACAACTCTCTTACACCGTATTTTGGATCGTTCCCATACAATGGAGAAATTAATAATTTAACTATTTCATCGTTCGCTTTAAAAGCAAAGCTATCCGCAACATAGTTTTGCCTTTCAATAAAACTTTCTTCATTTAGATTTGAAGTTATTCTTCGATATTTGAATTCAAGTTTTTCAGCCGCTTTTCCATAAAGTTCCCCAAGTACCGCCCAAGAGATATCAAACTCGTACTGTACGTCTGATAAAAGTTTTTTTAGCTTTAAGTACATTCTGCTATCTTTGGGAGAAGCATAAACGTAAATTCTTTCAGGATCTTCTTGATATTTATCGTCGATCGAGTCGACGGAGAGGTGGGCTCCATGTTCTAATTCCGAAATTGGACTTGCAAATGTTTTTAATTTCAGAAGTGTTTCCGACGTCCTATTTCTGTCAATTTGTAGATAGTCAGCGGTTCTTAATATTACCATCAGGTACGCTGCGTGTACACTTAAGGGGTAGCGTTTCGCATTTTTTCCGTAATAATGTTCTATATTATCGACGCACTTTCTTAAATCAACGCCGTGACTTCTCGCTATTAAGCCAATCAAATATTTTTCTTTCAAATCAAGATTATCGGCAAACTTTATAAACCCCCGGCCAGGAAATCCATTAAGAGCTATTTCGTGAGCTAATCTTGCATGATTTTTTCTTAAAAATTCACCTATAAGAATTTTATCATTGTTGTTTATATTTCCTGGTTGGCTTAAAGGAGGATCTCTAATAACAATGTTCTCATCTCCGAAGACGCTTTTCAATTGTTTACCACTATATTTTTTCGCTTCACTTAAAAAATCATTCCACGAGTCCTTCCATGTTACTTTGTCTATTTCATTAACAATAACGCTATCAAATTGGCCACCTAAAAGAACGTTAAATCCATCCAGGTTCAAATGCATACCAATGTCATGCAATATTACCGATAACAGGTAAAAGCCTATATCCTTACTATTCAAAACTTCATCAAAGGTCTTATCCACAATTAAATTGTCGGACGAGGCCATAACATTCTCTATATGCGATATTCCATGGTCGGTGTATTCTTCGAAGAAATAAAGTTTATTATCTCTTAAAATATCACCGAATGCCGAAAGCGTAGATTTAACTATTCCTTCTAAATATTGGTTCTCATTAAGTTTTTTCTCGAATCTTGCGGGAATTTTAATATTTGCCATTTGTAACCTAGGTTCGGTAATAACTTCTAATGTACTAAAAATCTCACAAATAAATATATGTAAAATGCGGTACCCCGCCGCCTGCTGTCCATAGTTTAGTACCTACGGACTACTATGCCTGGAGACTCTGTCTCCATTAACATATAATGGTACTTAATTGTCCTCCTTAGCGATTACTTTCCCGAATAACCCGGGACAGGCTGTTTCCTAACACGCTGGCAGTTATAATATCCAGTATTACAATAATTTATTTAATAAAAATGGCTAAATTCGTTTAATCAGTTGTAACTGTTTAACCGACCATATCACAACCATGTATGTTTCATTTTTTCTCTGACCCAAACAACGCCTATTTAACTTTTGTCATTCTGCTTTTCAGTAATCTGTTGTTGCTATTCCCCGCCTTAATTTTGTTAAAGCAACATTTCGCGAAAAAGAAAGACTCGAATAACAATCTTTCCTTGGAAGTCCGGCAATTGCAAAATAATCGAACGATCATTATCATCCTTAGCGGATTTCTTTTGATTATGGCATTGTTTCAAGCGCGATATATCCGGTCAGCGATTCTTAAAATAAATGACTTGAATGTCAGTTTGGAGCAAGGCGATGGAGCAGCGAAGAATTACAGGTCCATTCGCGACAGAAAAAAAATATTTGGCAATGAAACTGGAAAGTTTTTTCTCATTGATTTGGAAGAAACTAAATATCATCAAATCCTTACGTTTAAAGGTGGCTGGTATACTTTTGATGACGATGACCGGAACTACCAAGCCGCTATAGGGGAACTGGCAAAAAACATCAGTGCATACGATGGCTTTTATACCTACCGGATATTTATTCGCGGAAAGGCTGACAGCGTTGCGGATAAGACATTTCATGGAATATACGACCCTGCCTACCATTTTGACACTTGTCATTATTTTAAGGATATTTCACCAGGTCAAACCGGTACCAGATTTGATATCAAACCAATCCTTCTTTCTTTCCCCAGAGGAATTCACAACAGTAACCTTCCGGCTTTGAGAAGTGCCTTCTTCGCTTCGCAGCTGCGAACCTCCGGATCGAATTTTCAAAACATTTACCTTCTGGAAGGCAAAGTGGAGCAAATTCGCGACCCTCAGCAACGAAATATTATCATGTTGCTTTATGTGGAAGATGGACCTTTGTCTATTTTTAAAGGTGCTGATATCAAAGAATCCTTAATATTCCTGCTTTTGTTTCTGTTTTTTATGTATGTTATTATACGGCAATTGCGTGAAAATCGAAAGATATTGGACAGGGTTAACAAAAGGCGATTGCTCCTTCTTCGGCGTCAGGAGCTGCTCAGTAATGTGGCAAAATAAACTGCACTTTATGAGTTTCTTCTGCTGTCCGTAGAAACTACGGACTACTATGCCTGGAGACGCTGTCTCCAGTAAGTTTTATCGTCAGACACGATGCCATGGCTTAAAGCGCAAAGGCTACTCGTGACCCTCGACCCAAAAGCTTATCGCAACCAATCAGTCGGCTGCAAGGTCCCATCGACATAAAGGTACTTGATTGTCCTACGTAGAGATTGCTTCGTTCCTCGCAACGACGGGTTGGAGAGCAGTAACTACAAATCAACCATCACGTCGCTTTTTACATTCAAAATCCCATCTCCTATAACAACAACGCCTTTTTTTGCGCGTTTGCCCACGGCCCCCAGTTTTTCATCAGCTGTTTAAGGGTTTCGGTTAGCTCTTTGCCGGTAACCACCTTGCCTTTTTTTGGCATCACCATGGCTTTCGGCTCGGGGACCATGTCGGTCACTTTAGTTGCGAACCAGGTAACGTTTTCGTGCGGAAGAGCAACGCCAAGTATCATGCCAGGCAGGCCGCTAAATGATTCCGGCCCGCCGGATACGGGGATCTGTATGGCATAAAATGCCACCACGTAAATACTGTCAAGCACCAGCGCATTTGCCCGGCGGCAGGTATAGCCGGCAATTTCCCGGGTTTCATCAGTGATTTTCCAGCTAATTTTGCGGGCGGTATCTCTCACCATAAAAAGCTCCTCGTAAACCGTTTTCTGGGTGGCGGTGGTTTTAGTATCCAGGTCGGTATAAATAATATTTGGTTGTCCCGACATGGCCATATCACTAAAAAACATATCGTTGGTTTCAGTAGGTACGATGGGCCGGTACAGCGTCTTATTATCGGTAAAGCTGAGCGTGCTTTTTACCTTTTTAAACTGCGGCTGTGTTTTTTTGTACGACTCAAGTATGGGCGTAAAAAATGCTTCATTCTCGGGCGTTATTTGCTTTTGGATCATGGCGAACATGTTAATGTTCTTTTCAAACTCGATGGTGCCATGTACGGTAAAGTGCTCGTTTTGCGCAAAAAGCATGCTGCTGCACAATACAAGGAAAGCTATAGTTGTGATGATCTTGTTTTTCATGTCTGCTTATTTTTTTACGGCGGCTCCGCCCATGCTGCTAAAATCCCAGGTTACGGTAAACATAAGATACCGTTTTATGGTAGTATAAGTGGTTTGGTTTATAAAGTTTCCCTGCACGTTCCGGTCAAAGCCTTTGTTTTGGTTCAGCAGGTCGTTAACCGCTAACGACAGCTTTAAATTATCTTCTTTAAAAAACGTTTTGTTTAAAGATGCATTTACCAGGGTGCGGTTAAAGTCGGTTGCAAAGGTTTGTGTTTTTGCCCTGAACTGGTAGTCGGCATCCGAACTAACCTGGAATTTGGCCGGCAGGTAAACGGTAAACCCACCGTTGGCATTAAATCCCCTGCCATTGTTATTTACATCCGGCTGTAACGACGAGCCGCTGAAGGTATAGTTTGGCCCAAAGCTAAAGTTGAAGTCGAACTTTTTCTGTATGTATTCATTGGCACGTAAACTTACGCCAACAGTGTTTGATTTGGTATGATTTAGGGCGCCGTTCGATAGGTTGTAGCCCTCATTGCCATTAACATTGCCGCTGAAGCCAAGGTAAAAATCACTGTTCCCCATTTTACGGCTCACATTGGCATCCAAATAGAAATTCGACGGCGATTTTGTATTAAGGTTTACATATTGAATAGTGCTTTTGCCCACAGCGTCGGTTACCTGGTTGCTAACGATAGGGTTAGTGGTGAAGGAATAATAACCATACATAAAAAACGACATCCCGCTTAAAACCTTGTACGAATTAAAATCGGCAGAGATGTTGTGGTTAAAAGATGGCTTAAGTCCCTGGTTACCAATAATGATAAGCAGCGGGTTGGTATTCACCGCTACCGGCTGTATCTGGTCGATAGTAGGCTGGGTAGGGCTGCCGCGGTAGCTAAAGCTAAAATATTTTTGCTGCGATGGCCTGTATTGAAACCTGAATTGCGGGTCCCAGTTTACAAAATGCCGTTTAAACTCGTTGCCGCTAACCTGGTCAACCTGGTTAAAGCTTACATCAGTTACCTTGCTGCCGAAGTTAACGGTGATCTTACCTTTTTTGAAATTATAAAAAGCCCCCACCTGGTTCGATAGCTGTTTCAGCTTAAAGTTGTTGCTCAATGAATCCACTAGCAGGTTGTAATTCGCCGGGGCCGAGGCGTTGTACGATTCCCTGTCTGATGTCCCATTGTCAACGCCCAGCCCATAGTTAACAATTAACGAGGATGCTTTCGATAATGGCTCGGTATAGGTAAAGTTTGCGTTTAATATGCTGCTTTTTATTTTATTGGTTTTATATTGATCGATGTGCTGCAGGCTGTCAAGAGCGCCCTGCGCGTTAAAGAAATGCGCATCGGATTTTAAAAAACCTTTCGAATCGGCATTGCTGTACGCTTCACTTATCAGCGCCGAAATGGTGCGGCCTTTCTTTTTAAACTTTTTGGTATAAAGCGCGCTGGCATTAAACAGCTGGGTGTGGGCGTTGTTGCTGGTATTGCTGTAATTATCGTTCAGTGCCGAACCATCTTCGCGGGTAGTTTTCGTGATACCGTTATTGTCGGTTTTATTATTTTTTAATGTACCGTCAACCATTATTTTTAAGTTGGCTGTGGTATCCAGTTTTACCTGGTAAGTGCCATCCAGCTTTTGCCGGAAAATAAAGTTATCATATGCCTGGTTCGCATCGGTGTTTTGAATACCTGTAGTAAGGCTGTTTTGCTGCAGGCTATTGTTGGTGCCTTTTACCTCTAACGAGCCGGCTTTGTAATTGAGGTTTATAGTTGCTTTATCTTTATCAAATTTGCTGTCATAATGCAGGCCGCCCGTTCGTGCGAGCGGGATACCCTGGCCGTTGTACTGGCCGTTCCAGCCGCCAATTTCATCGTCGCCGCCGCCGGTAAACATCAGCCCGCCGTCGTCCATCACTTCCAGGTTCGAGTTTCCGTATTTTTGGCTATCGCGCCAACCGAGGCCGGTTTTACCGGTATTCGAAACTATGGCATACGCCGAGATCTTCTCTTTAGCCTTAAATTTATTAAATAAAGCCTGGCCCGAGTAATAGCCATCGGTTCCTACGCCACCTTCCACTTTACCAAAATATCCGTTTTTCTTGTCTGCCTTTAACTGTATGTTCAGGGTCTTTGTTTTCTTGCCGTCGTCAATGCCGGTAAATGCGGCCTGGTCGCTTGTTTTATCAAACAGCTGCACCTTGTCAACCATATCGGCCCTAAGGTTTTTTGTTACCAGGGTGGGGTCGTCGCCAAAAAACTCTTCGCCATCAACAAGTACCTTACTAACAGTTTGCCCCTGGGCAGTAATTTTACCATCCTTGTCCACCGTTATGCCCGGGAACTGTTTTAACAGGTCCTCAACCTTCGCGTTCGGCTGCACCTTAAAGGCCTTTGCATCAAATTCGGTAGTGTCGCCCTTCATTTTCATAGCAGAACGGCTGGCTTTGATGATCACGTCCTGCAGCAGCTTTGCCTTAAGCACCATACTAATGTGCCCGAAGTTGTGCGTTGTTTTTGCAGAATCGAGGCTAAACTGTTCGACGTAATCGGCATAGCCGGGGTAGCTTACAAGCAAGATCAGCTTACCCTTTTTTAAGCCGGTGAGTGAAAAAGCGCCGGCGGCATCTGCCCGGGTATAATTAACAAGTGTTGAATCTTTGGCGTTTAAAACACTTATGGAAGTGTTTACCAATTTGGAGTTCGACGATGTGTCAGAAACCGATCCTTTAACGGAATAAGGGTTTTGCGCAAGGGCCGAAAATGTCGATAAAAAACAGGCTGTTAATAGTAAAATTGTGAGTTTCATGTGTCAGGCTTACCGCACTAAAATACAACTAAAGTTTTAGTGCTGAAAAGAATTAACATTAATTAACATTAATTATTGTGTCGATAATGCAATTAGATTGCAATTTGCTTATTGTCAGTGGATTAATTATTGCTTGACATTTTGGACTACTATTAGTTTACCGCATATTTTTTGGGTTTCCCGTCAGCAGATAAGCTTCGGGCGAAATCCGACAACGGCGTAGTGCTCTTGAGCACCTTGAAAATACAAACAACTTGCGAAAAAACGCTGCCGGCCCTGCGCGCCGGGCATAGAAAATCAGCCGGTTAAACCCATACGCCGGACTTTATTTATTTGCCAATGTAACTTTCTGTACTTTTTGCGACCAATAGGATAGTGTCAGTCAATTTGAAATCAAGTTTTGCAGAGCAGCTTCGGGAGCACCAGGGAATAATTTACCAGGTGGTCCGGCTCTATGCCTATACGGCGGAGAACCGGCAGGACTTGTTCCAGGAGATTGTACTGCAGCTCTGGCAAGCTTTTCCCCGGTTCCGGCAGGAATCGCGGCTCTCAACCTGGATTTACCGGATCGCGCTCAATACAGCTATTTCGGGTTTACGTAAGGAAAAACGGGAGGTGCTGGTATTTATGCCTGACCTGGGCGCATTTGACCGCCCCGAAAATAATGAAGGTGCCGAACAGGAAAGTCAGCTGCGCCAGCTTTATGCTGCAATCCGGGAACTGAACGAGGTGGACAAGGCGCTGGTAATGCTATACCTGGAGGATAAGAGTTATGAAGAAATGGAAGAGATCCTGGGCCTTAGCCAGGGCAGCTTGCGTGTGCGGGTTAAACGGATAAAGGATAGATTAAGGCAGTTAACAAAAAAGGAAGCCTGATGGAACTGGATGAGTTGAAAAGCGCCTGGGAAAGGCAAAAGGAAAATACAAAGGCGGCCAATTTTGAATTGATGCCGCCGCTGCAGCAGCGAAGCCTGGGGCCGGTGGCGGCCCTGCAGCGAAATTTCCGGAAAAAGTTCCTGGTGCTGCTGATGGTTAGTACTTCTTTGGGCATACAGAATATTTTCCAGTTCGGTAACGATGTGCTGATGTGGGTTTTTATTATTTGCTGCTACGCTATCGCCGCCTATTACTGGCACCGGTTGTCACTATTGAATGAGCTGCAAACGCTTCACCGCCCGGTAAGGGCACACTTTGAGGCGTTGGTAGGGGTGCTCGAAAAGGGCATCCGCTGGCATGCTGCTGCTTTGCAGGCTATGGCGCTGCTCTTTGTAATCTTACTGGAAATTCATCCGGAACCATTGTTTGCAGATTGGTACCAGCAACCGGTGGCACTGCGGATTATTTGCTACGGCGTGTTTTTGGTAGCCATCTACCTGCTAAAGCAATTCAGCCTCGAACGCAGCTTTAGCCAGCACATTAACCACATAAAACAGGTTTTAGCCCAATTCTCATGAAAAAATATTTACTGCTCTTTTTTGTTTACCCGCTAACAGCAAATGCGCAAAGCACCGACAGTGTCCGGCATCTTTTAGATACGGTTATGTCCATTGTGCATAAAGAAGCGCTGCACCGCAATGAGGTTAACTGGGACAGCCTGGAAAAAGAAGTTTACCGGAAAGAACTGGCGCCCGCTGTCCGGTTGTTATTTACGGGGTTAAAAGATGGACATGGCGGACTGATTTATAAAGGTGTGCGCTACGGGATGGCCTGGCAGGCACCAGCAATCAGCCCGGCAATGATGGCGCAGCTGCGTGCACAGGGGCCGCCGAAACTAAAGGTCAGTGTACTTGCAGATGCTTACGGTTATATTTTGATACCACCGTTTAATGGGGGGAGCCAGGCGGACAATGACCGCTTTGCACAGGACATCCGGGATTCCATCTGCAAACTGGGCCCCTTAAAGCTCAAAGGCTGGATAATAGACCTTCGTATGGATTTGGGTGGTAATATGTGGCCCATGCTGGCAGGTTTGGGCCCGCTGATAGGCGACGGCAAGGTAGGTTCGTTTGTGCAATCGCAAAACTGGTATATCAAAAATGGGGACGCCTACCTGGATGATAACCGGTTGGCGTCCGCCAGATCGCTTTGCAAGATTAGGCCAAACAGTAAAATTGCGGTGCTGATTGGCCCGCTGACCCAAAGTGCCGGCGAGGCAGTCGCCATCTCCCTGGCTGGAAGACAAAAGACGCGGTCCTTTGGCGGGCCGACCGGCGGTTATGTTACAGCTAATCTCACGCACGTGTTGTATAATGCTACGTTAATGGTGGCTGCTTTTTGGGAAGCAGATCGCAATGGGCACACCTACATGGAAAGACTTCAGCCGGACGTTCCGGTTGATGCTGAACGGATCATTCCTACCGCACTGCGATGGCTGCAAAATGTGCCATAAATTTCCCCATCCTGGCGCGACGTGTGCCAAGGTGACCTAAAGCGCAACAGCGACTCGTGACCTGGACCAAAAAGCTTGTGGCAACCAATCAGCTGGCTGCAGGTTCGCTTCAACCTTAAGTTCCTCGATTGTACTCCGCAGAGATTGATGTCCCGAAAAACCCGGGACAGGCTGTTCCTCGCAACGACGGGTTTTAGCGACCCCATCCACACCTCAAAAACGCGAAGCCTCACCAATTCAGGCATTTCGCTTGAATGATAAAAATTTAAACGGTAACTAATAACTAACCATCACCTCGCTTTTTCCAACGGTAAGGAAAAGTAAAATACCGACCCTGTGCCGACTTCGCTCTCGACCCAGATTTTGCCGTGATGCCGTTTGATAATTTCGGCGCACAGGTAAAGCCCGATACCAAAGCCCGAAATATGGCCCTGGGTTTCCGAACGGAAATACCGGTCGAATACGTGCGGCAGGTCGGCTTGCTTTATACCGGAACCCTGGTCGCTTACCGCAACTGTTACCTGTTTTTCATCAGTTAAACAACTCACACGGATCTCAGTGCCCGGTTTGGAATATTTAACCGCGTTGCTGATAAAATTATTGAGCACCTGGCCTATTTTTTCAAAGTCGCCATTTATCCGCGCCAGGGCGGTGCAATTAAAAATGATGGCGTGCGAGGTATTCATTGGGGCGGTTTCTGCCTCTATCTCGGCAAAAAGATCGCGGAGTTCGAACGCCGTTTTATTAATAGGTATCTGGCCCGACTCCAGCCGTGAAACATTCAGGAAGCCATTGATCATGGCCGTCATTTTTTTAACCTGTTTCAACGATTGTCCGAGTGAATTCTGCGTAGCCACGTCGGTTGAATTTTTATATTTGGCCTGCATTACCTGCAGGTAGGCGTTCAGCGAGGTAAGTGGTGTTTTCAGCTCATGGCTTACCATCCCGATAAAATCACTTTTGCGCTGGTCTTCCTCTTTCATCCGCTGGATATCGGTAGTGGAGCCCACCCACATGGTGATCTCGCCTTTCTCGTTTAGTATAGGCGAGGCGATGTTCAGGTGCCAGCGGTAGTTACCATTAGTATCCTTAAACCGTATTTCGCTTTCAAGCGGTCTGCCTTTAGCGGCAGCTTCGGCCAGCTGTTCCTGGAAAACAGGTACCTCGTCAGGATGCATCATAGCATAATAGCCGAAATTACGCAGATCTTCGAAACCCATACCTGTGTAATCCAGCCATTGTTTATTAAAAAAGGTAACCTCGCCGTTAGGAAGCGCATTACTGATCTTGGCGGGCACTAGGTCCGCCAGGTGGCGGAAATGTTTTTCACTCTCCTCAATTTTTTGCGCAGCCAAATGCTGTTCGGTAATATCCATCAACACGCCTGTAAAGGCCGAAAAAGCTCCGGACGGATCGGCCTTCAGATTGCCAATGGCGCGCAGCCACCGCAGCCGGTTGTCGTGCAGCCCCACTACAGGGTAAGTTACATCATAATCGCCGTTCTGATAAATGGCCTTTTCGAGCTTATCGGTTACAAAGCCCCGGTATTCTTCAGTGATCTGCGCCAGTGCCTGTTCAATAGACATATCCTCATCAGGATAATAACCGAACAACTCTTTCGACCGGCTATTGGTAATGAATTCGCGCGTTACGGAGTGGATGAACCAGGTACCGAAATTAGCCGCCTCTATAGCCAGGCGCAGTGCCGCTTCGCCTTCCGCTATCTTTTGCCGGGCCTCCAGCAATTGCTGGTTTACAAAAGCCAGTTCTTCATTGGTGGCGCTCAGCTCTTCGTTCGAGGCGGCTTGTTCTTCATTAGTTACAGCCAGCTCTTCATTAATAGACTGCAGCTCTTCTGAGGTTTGTGCCAGGGCCTCTTCCATTTGCTTTCGCTCGGTAACATCACGGGTGGTACCAGCCACGGCCTCCACCTCCCCGTCGTCGTTAAGCACAGGTATTAAAATATAATCGTATATACGCTTGCCCAATGTTGCGTGCGGAAAAGACACTTCGCCCCGAACGGGTAGCTTTGTTGCCCGTACCTGGTCTATTTCACGTTCGTGCATCGCGGCGTGCCATTCTTCATAACCGTTTTCGCGCAGGCCTTTACCTATTGCTGTCTCCCAGGTTTTTCCCCACATGGCAAGCAGAGCGCTGTTTACATAGGTAAAGCGGTAATCCAGGTCCCATACATACATCAGGTCGGGCGTGCCTGAGGTGATGGTTTCGTAAACTCTTTTTTGCTGGTCGGCCTGCTCCCTTGCTTCCCGCAACGCATTTTCTATACGCTTACGTTCGGTAATATCACCTGCAACACCGAACCATTCTGTGATTTCGCCGCCGGCGTCGAGGATAGGGACGGCCCGCGAGAACGTCCATCCCACCGAGCCATCTGTACGCCAAACCCTATGCTCCAACTGAAATATCTTTTTTTCACGGATGGCTTCGTTGATGGTCGCGTTTACCATTGCCAGGTCATCCGGGTGAATATTCTGTGTGCGCCATCCCGTTACCGGCTCCTTCGTATCCGTTAAAAAGCCGCGTCCGTCCAGTTCCCGCATCACTTCCCAATCCGCGCTCATGCTGTATATCACATCAGATGTGGCCGTAACCAACGCCCTTAGTCGTTCTTCGCTGGCGGTAATGGCCCGGCGTTCGTTTACCTGGCTGGTGTTTTCGAGTACCCATACCGCCAGTTTGGCTACTTTACCTTGAGCGTCCTTCACCGGCGCGTAAACAAACGTCACAAAGATCGTTTCCTCTCGGTCGTGACGGATAAGCATTAACTCCACCTCATCGGCATAATAGGCTATGCCGGTACGCGCTACTTCGTTAAGGGCGGTTTCGTAATATGGGCGGACTTCGGCGAAAGCTTCCCAGTACCATTTGCCAATAATGGCCTCTCTAGGCTTTCCCGCAATTTCCAGGAATTTATGATTAAGTAATTCGGCTTTAAAAGTAGCCGCATCAAGTATACAGATGCCTATCGGGGCACTCTGTACAATCAAATTTAACTGCTCGTTGTCCTGTAATTGCATATCGTTTTTCCAAAACCGAAAAATACGAATTTTTGTTTTCAAGGAAGATGAAAAACGCCTGGATTTATTTCACACCATGAAGTTAATCCGCGGCGGCGGCTTCATGCGACAGCCTATGCGGAGACGGGCACCGATTTCCTTCCCGAAATCGGGAGCAGCTGTTCCTCGCAAAGACGGTTCGGGAGGGTTCATCCGCACATCAAAAACGCGAAGCCTCAACGCAGTTAATCCGCACATCCGCACATCAATTTTCCCATTTTACGCCGAAATCCGACCCCCATACTATGCATGCATAAAAAACATACCGTATACCGTTTTGAACTTTGGTATAAATTGTAGAATATATTGTATCTTTGATTTGAATTAATACAATGCATTGTATTGTAAAATACTATAAATACCAAATTAAATACTAATTGAAATTTTTCCTTTAATCGCTTGCTATTCCTTTGGGCTATATCTACCTTGGAAATATCAAATTGTGTTACCAGCACAAACCTTAATTACGATAACATTTTTTATAAAATTTAACCGGCAACGGCGTTTAAAATATGAGTGCGACAGAACTAAACAAGTATAGCAAAACCTTCACCCAGGACCCTACCCAACCGGCAGCGCAGGCCATGCTTTACGGCATCGGCTTAACCGACGAGGACATGCAAAAAGCGCAGGTGGGCGTGGCCAGTATGGGTTACGACGGCAATACCTGTAACATGCACCTGAACGATCTTGCCAAAATAGTTAAACAAGGCATCTGGGCCGAAGATTTGGTGGGCCTTATATTCCATACCATTGGCGTAAGCGATGGCATGAGCAACGGCACCGAAGGCATGCGCTACTCGCTGGTAAGCCGCGATGTAATTGCCGACTCGATTGAAGCCGTAACCGGCGCTCAATATTACGACGGCCTGATCACCCTGCCGGGCTGCGACAAAAACATGCCGGGCTCCATTATGGCCATGGGCAGGTTAAACCGCCCGTCGATAATGGTATATGGCGGTACCATAAAACCCGGTCATTGGAAAGGCGAGGACCTGAACATTGTTTCGGCGTTTGAGGCTTTGGGTCAAAAAATGGCCGGCACCATCAGTCCTGAGGATTTTATGGGCGTTATAAAAAATGCTTGTCCAAGTGCAGGCGCCTGCGGTGGTATCTATACCGCCAACACTATGGCTGCCGCTATTGAGGCATTGGGCATGAGCCTGCCTTACTCGTCATCAAACCCGGCATTAAGCGACGAGAAAAAAGCGGAATGCCTTGCAGCAGGCAAAGCCATTAAAATATTACTGGAAAAAGATATCAAGCCAAGCGATATCATGACCCGCGAAGCGTTTGAAAATGCCATGGTGGTAATTATGGTGCTGGGCGGCAGCACCAACGCCGTTTTGCACATGATAGCCATGGCTAAAAGCGTTGGCGTTAGAGTTACGCAGGACGATTTCCAGGCGGTAAGCAACCGCATACCTGTACTGGCCGACATGAAGCCAAGCGGCAAATACATGATGGAGGATCTCCACAACATTGGCGGCGTGCCTGCGGTAATGAAATATTGCCTGGCACAAGGCTGGCTGCATGGCGATTGCTTAACCGTTACCGGTAAAACCATTGCCGAAAACATGGCCGATGTACCTGAAATTGAATTTGAAACTCAAAAAATAATATGGCCGGTTGAAAAGCCGATAAAGGCCACCGGGCACTTACAGATACTTTACGGCAATATTGCCGAAGGTGGCAGCGTAGCCAAGATAAGCGGTAAAGAGGGCACTCATTTTGAAGGCCCGGCCCGCGTTTTCGACGGCGAATTTGAACTGATAGCCGGCATACAAAGCGGTCGAGTCAAAAAAGGTGATGTGGTGGTTATCCGCAACGTAGGCCCTAAAGGCGCACCCGGTATGCCCGAAATGCTTAAGCCAACATCAGCCATTTTCGGCGCAGGTTTAGGCAGCTCGGTAGCACTGATTACCGACGGTCGTTTTAGCGGCGGAACACACGGTTTTGTGGTAGGCCACATCACCCCCGAAGCTTTTGACGGCGGTGCCATAGCCTTAATAAAAGACGAGGATAAAATTATTATTGATGCGACTACCAACAAGATCAATGTAATTTTATCAGACGAAGAAATGGCAGCCCGCAAGGCAGCCTGGGTTCAGCCAAAGTTAAAAGTTACCAAAGGCTTACTATACAGGTACGCCAAAACCGTCACCACAGCCGCCGAAGGTTGTGTTACGGATGAGATGCCATAAGGGAGGTGAAAACCCAAAGGCGAAAGGTTAGAATTTTAATAAATCCGAATTCGAAAATCCGAATTCCGAAATAAATAAAAGATATGGAAGTTGCACAGGAAACATTAACCGCACCGGAACAAAAGGCAGCCATTGAGCTAACAGGCTCGCAGGCTTTGCTTGATGCTTTGATTATTGAAGGTGTTGATACAATTTTCGGGTATCCGGGTGGCGCAATTATGCCCATCTATGATGCTTTATACGATTATAGCGATAAATTAAACCACATATTGGTGCGCCACGAGCAGGGCGGTATTCATGCCGGCCAGGGCTATGCGCGTACATCGGGCAAAGTGGGCGTGGTGTTTGCCACCAGTGGTCCCGGCGCTACAAACCTTGTTACCGGTTTGGCCGATGCACAGATAGACAGCACACCTTTGGTATGCATTACCGGCCAGGTGTTTGCGCACTTGTTAGGTACCGATGCTTTCCAGGAAACAGATGTGATCAACATTACCACACCGGTTACCAAATGGAACTACCAGGTAACTGATGCAAACGAAATCCCGGAAGCTATTGCCAAGGCATTTTATATTGCCAGGACCGGCAGGCCCGGCCCGGTATTGATCGACATTACCAAAAACGCGCAGATACAAAAATTCGAATACAAAGGCTACACCCCTTGCGACCATATCCGCAGTTATCGCCCAAAACCAATTGTTAGGCCGCAATACATAAAAGAGGCGGCCGAACTGATTAACAGCGCAAAAAAACCATTCATTATCTGGGGACAGGGCGTAATATTAGGCAGCGCCGAGCAGGAGTTTAAAGCATTTGTGGAAAAAAGCGGCATCCCGGCAGCATGGACAATCCTTGGTGCAGGCGCTATCCCAACCGGTCACCCACTTAACGTGGGTATGCTGGGCATGCACGGCAATTATGGCCCGAATGTGTTGACCAACGAGTGCGATGTATTAATAGCCATCGGCATGCGCTTTGATGACCGTGTAACCGGTCGCCTTGATAAATATGCCAAACAGGCAAAGGTTGTCCACCTGGATATTGATCCTGCCGAAATCGACAAAAACGTAAAATCGACCGTGCCAGTTTGGGGCGATTGCAAGGAAACCCTGCCAATGCTTACCGCTTTGGTTAATCATAACGATCATACCGAATGGGTGAAGTTGTTTAATGAATACACCCAAAAAGAATACGACGCGGTTATCCATACCGAGCTAAACCCAACATCGCCGCAAATGACGATGGGCGAAGTAATCAAACAGTTAAACGAGCTGACCAAAGGTGATGCAGTAATAGTTACCGACGTAGGTCAGCACCAGATGGTGGCCTGCCGTTACGCAACGTTGAACAAAACCCGCAGCAACATTACCAGCGGCGGCCTTGGTACCATGGGCTTTGCATTGCCCGCAGCCATTGGCGCCAAATTCGGTGCACAGGAGCGTGATGTTATTGCTATCATCGGCGACGGCGGTTTCCAGATGACTTTGCAGGAACTGGGCACCATTATGCAAACCGGTGTTGATGTAAAAATCATCATCCTTAACAACAAATTCCTGGGCATGGTACGCCAGTGGCAGGAGCTGTTTAACTCGAAACGTTACTCGTTTGTAGATATCCAAAGCCCGGATTTTGTGGCAGTGGCCGCGGCATACGGCATCGCCGGCAAAATGATCGACGACCGCAAGGATCTGCCATCAGCATTAAAACAAATGATGGAAAACAAAGGCTCATTCCTGTTGGAGGTAATGGTAACCAAGGAGAACAACGTGTTCCCGATGGTGCCACAGGGCTGCAGTGTTGCTGAAATTAGGTTGAAATAGAAGGCTGGGACGCCTCACCCAACCCTCTCCAAAGGAGAGGGCTAAAAAAGAGCGATGTTCAAGTCCTCTCCTTTGGAGAGGATTTAGGTGAGGCTACGACAAGCCAATTAAAAACAAAAACAAAATGGAAAACCAAATAGACAGGCAGGAATATAACATCACGGTTTATACTGAAAACCAGATTGGTCTTTTAAACCGGATAGCGATAATATTTACCCGCCGCAAAATAAATATCGACAGCTTGAATACCTCTCCGTCGGAAATTGAGAGCATTCACCGTTTTAATATAGTGATCACCGAGTCGGAAGATGTGGTGCGCAAGCTTTGCCGCCAGATTGAAAAACAGGTGGAAGTGTTAAAGGTATACTACCACACCAACGAAGATGTGATCTGGCAGGAACTGGCACTATACAAAGTGTCAACCGATGTAATTGCCGAAAAGGTGAGCGTTGAACGTTTGCTGCGCGAGAACGGCGCCCGCGTAGTAACCCTGCGCAAAGACTACACCGTGTTTGAAACCACCGGCCACCGCGAAGAAACGGACAATCTCATCAGCATTTTACAGCCTTACGGACTGATTGAGTTTGTGCGCAGCGCCCGCGTAGCCATCATCAAAGACAGCGAAGGCTTCAACGCCAAAATCCGCGAGTTTGAACGGCTGGAACCAGGCGAAGAAGTGATAGAGAACGAATATTTAAATAAAGGGGAAAAAGTGTTTACGATGTGAGCCCCCCGGCCCCCTGAAGGGGTAGTAGGAAAATGAAATTAAAAAAGATAATTAATTCCCCCCTTTAGGGGGGTAGGGGGCTCAGATGTTAGAAGAGATCAGACAAAAATACCCATCAGCTTACAACGCTATAAAAGTTGCTACGGAAGCAAGTGGTTTTACCATGCCATCAGAAGTATTGACTTGTTCACTGCTTAAAACACTGGCGGCATCGAAACCGGGTGGTAAGTTTTTGGAATTGGGGACAGGTACAGGATTGTCAACAACATGGATTCTGGACGGCATGGACAGCAAATCAACATTGATATCTATCGATAACGATGAAACGCTGCTCAGCATAGCCAAAGAAAACCTTGGGGTTGATAAAAGGCTGCAACTGATCTGCACCGACGGTGGCGATTGGATAAAACAAAATGCTGCCCAAAAGTTCAGCTTTGTTTTTGCCGATACCTGGCCGGGCAAATATTTGTTGCTGGATGAAGTGCTGAACATGGTTGAAACCGGCGGGTTTTACATTATTGACGACATGCTGCCCCAGGCAAACTGGCCCACCGGCCACGCCGAAAAAGCAACCGACTTAATAACTTATTTAGATGGCCGCGAGGATATCATTCTAACAAAAATGGGCTGGGCAACAGGGATAGTGATCATTACAAAAAAATAAACGACGTAGAGACGCAATACTTTGCGTCTCGGAACGAGGAATAAAAAATTATAAACTAAAATATAAAACAACCAAGCATCGGTGCAATCAATCAAAAAATCGGTGTAATCATTAAATCAAATACGATGGCAAAATTAAATTTCGGCGGTACTGAAGAAAACGTAGTTACCCGCGAAGAGTTCCCTTTATCAAAGGCACAGGAAGTATTAAAAGACGAAGTTGTAGCAGTAATAGGCTATGGCGTTCAAGGTCCTGGCCAGGCGCTTAACCAAAAAGACAATGGCATAAACGTTATTGTTGGTCAGCGTAAAGGCACAAAAACATGGGATAAAGCTGTAAGCGATGGCTTTGTACCCGGCGAAACACTTTTTGAAATTGAAGAAGCCCTTGAAAAAGGCACAATTATTTGTTACCTGTTGAGCGATGCTGCGCAGATTGCAGTATGGCCAACCGTTAAAAAACACTTAACTCCCGGTAAAGCCCTGTATTTTTCGCACGGTTTTGGCATCACTTTTAAAGAGCAAACCGGCATCGTTCCCCCTGCTGATGTGGACGTATTTTTGGTTGCCCCTAAAGGTTCGGGTACCTCATTGCGCCGTATGTTTTTACAAGGCCGTGGCTTAAACTCAAGTTACGCCATTTTCCAGGATGCAACCGGTAAAGCAAAAGATCGCGTAATTGCATTAGGTATTGCTGTAGGCAGCGGTTACCTTTTTGAAACCGACTTTAAGAAAGAAGTATTCAGCGACTTAACCGGCGAACGCGGTACCTTAATGGGTTGCGTACAGGGCATTTTCGCAGCACAATACGAAGTGTTACGCAAAAACGGCCACTCGCCATCAGAAGCCTTTAACGAAACTGTTGAAGAATTGACCCAATCGTTAATGCCATTGGTTGCTGAAAACGGTATGGACTGGATGTACGCCAACTGCTCGACCACTGCACAGCGCGGCGCGTTAGATTGGTGGAAGAAATTCCGTGACGCTACCCAGCCGGTATTTGAAGAATTATACAAAAGCGTGGCAACAGGTGTTGAGTCGCAAAAATCAATCGACAGCAACAGCAAACCTGACTACCGCGAAAAACTGGATGCCGAATTAAAAGAACTGCGCGAAAGCGAAATGTGGCAAGCCGGCAAAACCGTACGGAGTTTACGCCCTGAGAACCAGGTTGTAGAAGCGTAATTGTCGGAATCAGAATTTACAGAATTTTAGAATTTACAAAATGAAAGTTTGCTAAATCTGGTTTGTGGAAAGGGACGAGTTAACTTATAAAATAATTGGGTGCGCAATGAAAGTGCACAACACACTTGGAAACGGTTTCCAGGAACTGATTTATCAAAGGTGTTTGGCTATTGAACTTGCAAGGGCAGGCGTAAATTTTATCAGGGAACAAGAACACACCATTTTTTATGATGGGATTGACGTAGGAACAAGAAGGGCAGATTTTGTAGTAGAAGAAAGATTAACCGCGGAATTGAAGGCGCTTATTAATTTGGAAGATGTGCATTTGGCACAGGCTAAAAATTATACCGTTGCCTACGATTATCCCTTGGGACTGTTAATCAACTTCGGAAGCCAGAGTTTGCAGTACAAGTTGATATTTAATCCAAAGTATAACATAAAATCATAAAGAATTAGCAGAAATCAAGGTATTCTGAAAATTTTAGAATTCTGTAAATTCTGATTCAGAAAAAAGAAGAAATAAATTTTAACCGATGACAGTAAGAGAATAGCAACTCAAAGCTGGCATCCAAAAATTAAGATAGTATGATACACGATCCAAACCGCGTTTATGTTTTTGATACCACGCTTCGCGATGGCGAGCAGGTACCGGGCTGCCAGCTAACTACCCCCGAAAAGATAGAGATAGCCCGCGAACTGGAGGCATTGGGTGTTGATATAATTGAAGCCGGCTTCCCGGTATCAAGCCCGGGGGATTTCCAGAGCGTGGTAGAAATATCAAAAGCGGTAAACAATCCTACGGTTTGTGCGCTTACGCGTGCAAATAAAGGCGATATTGATGTGGCGGTTGAGTCGCTTAAATATGCTAAGCATCCGCGTATCCATACCGGCATAGGCTCGTCAGATATGCATATAAAAACCAAGTTTAACAGCACCCGTGAGGAGATATTGGTTCGCGCTGTTGACGCCGTTAAATATGCGAAGCGTTTTGTTGAGGACATAGAGTTTTACGCTGAAGATGCGGGTCGTGCTGATATACATTACTTAGCGCAAATGGTCGAAGCGGTCATCGCGGCAGGCGCAACCGTGGTCAATATTCCTGACACTAACGGTTATTGCCTGCCTAACCAATACGGTGATAAAATACGTTTCCTGAAAGAAAACGTGCAAAATATCGACAAGGCAATTATTTCGGTACATTGCCATAACGATTTAGGCCTGGCCACTGCAAACTCCATAGCAGGTCTTCAAAACGGCGCCAGGCAAATAGAAGGTACCATCAATGGCATCGGCGAACGTGCCGGCAACACTTCGATTGAAGAGGTGGTAATGATACTTAAAACCCACGAGTCCATTAACCTGCACACCAACATAAATACCCGTAATTTTTACGAGATTAGCCAGCTGGTACGCACGCAAATGCGCATGCCGGTACAGGCAAATAAGGCCATTGTCGGCAGCAATGCATTCGCCCACAGCAGCGGCATACACCAGGATGGCTTTTTAAAGAATCGCGAAAACTACGAAATTATAAGGCCGGAGGATGTAGGTTTCCCAAGCGCAACCATTGTGCTTACCGCACGCAGCGGCAGGCATGCGCTAAAATTCCATTTGGAGCGCCTTGGCCAGCATTTGGATAAAGCCGGGTTAGACGAGGCATACAAGAACTTTTTAACCCTTGCCGATGGCAAGTTGGATATAACCGATGAAGACCTTTTAACGCTGGCGAACAACGTAGGCGTTTTACAGAAATAAGAAATAAATAATAAACATAAAATGAGCAAGACATTATTTGACAAGGTTTGGGACACTCACGTGGTGCGTAAAATCCAGGATGGGCCTGATGTGCTTTTTATCGACCGTCATTTGATTCACGAAGTTACCAGCCCGGTAGCCTTTTTGGGGTTAAAAAGCAGGGGCATCAGGGTTTTATACCCGGAGCGCACTTTTGCTACCGCCGACCATAATACACCAACAATTAACCAGCACTTGCCAGTTGCCGACCCATTGTCGGCCAATCAGCTGGATGCGTTGGAGTCAAATTCAAACGAATACGGCATCAGCTACTGGGGACTTGGCCATCAAAAAAATGGTATTGTTCACGTTGTTGGCCCGGAGTACGGCATTACCCAGCCCGGCGCAACCATAGTTTGCGGCGATTCGCACACCTCAACCCATGGTGCTTTTGGCGCCATTGCGTTTGGAATCGGCACATCCGAAGTGGAGATGGTATTGGCTACCCAATGCATTATGCAGCCGAAGCCTAAGAAAATGCGCATTAACATTAATGGCAAATTAGGATTTGGCGTTACACCCAAAGATGTTGCACTATACATAATTTCAAAACTCACCACATCGGGAGCTACCGGCTATTTTGTTGAATACGCGGGTGATGTTTTCGAGAATATGACGATGGAAGGCCGTATGACGGTTTGTAATTTAAGTATCGAAATGGGTGCGCGCGGCGGTATGATTGCCCCAGACGAAACCACCATCGCGTACGTGAAAGGCCGCGAGTTTACTCCAAAGGGAGAAGCCTGGGACAGGGCATTAGCCTACTACAAAACTTTAAAAACCGATGCCGATGCTATTTTTGATAAGGAACTAACCTTTAGTGCATCAGATATTGAGCCGATGATAACCTACGGTACCAACCCGGGCATGGGCATGGGTATATCACACGATATACCAGATGCTGCCGATGTTGAGGGCGGCGCTGCAACCTACGAGAAATCATTAAACTACATGGGTTTCCACGAAGGCGACTCGATGCTTGGCAAACCCGTTGATTTTGTATTTGTAGGCAGCTGTACCAATGGCCGTATTGAGGATTTTAGGGCATTTACATCCCTTGTAAAAGGCAAACACAAAGCCGACAACGTTACTGCATGGCTGGTTCCCGGCTCGCACATTGTTGAAGCGCAGATTAAAGAAGAAGGCTTGCTGGATATTTTAACCGAAGCGGGTTTCACTTTACGCCAGCCCGGTTGCTCTGCATGTTTGGCCATGAACGATGATAAAGTTCCTGCCGGTAAATATGCAGTAAGCACCTCAAACAGAAACTTTGAAGGCCGCCAGGGCCCCGGAGCACGCACCATGCTGGCCAGTCCGCTGGTTGCCGCAGCTGCCGCCGTTACCGGGGTAGTTACCGACCCAAGGACGTTAATTGAGGAACTGGTTTAATTTGTAAAAGCGAGTAGCAGGACAAACGACGAAGCGTCAATGACCTAATGACTCAATGATTAATGACTAAATACAATGGCTTACGATAAATTTAATATAATAACAAGCACCGCGGTTCCGCTTCCGATAGAGAACGTGGATACCGATCAGCTGATACCAGCCCGCTTTTTAAAAGCTACGGAACGCGTTGGTTTCGGCGACAACCTTTTCCGCGACTGGCGCTACAATCCTGATAACACCCCTAAAAAGGATTTTGTGCTGAACAACCCTGTTTACAGCGGCAAAATACTGGTTGGCGGCAAAAACTTTGGCTCCGGCTCATCGCGTGAGCATGCTGCCTGGGCGGTTTATGACTACGGCTTCCGTTGCGTGGTATCCAGCTTCTTTGCGGATATCTTCAGGAATAACTGCCTTAATGTTGGCGTATTGCCGGTACAGGTTAGCGCTGAATTTGCCGAGAAGATTTTCACGGCTGTTATAGGTGATCCCAAAACAGAAATTGAGGTTAATTTACCGGCGCAAAGTATTACCATCCTTTCGACAGGAGACACTGAAAAATTTGACATCAGCCCCTACAAAAAGGATAACATGATTAATGGATTTGATGATATTGATTACCTGCAAAGTATTAAAGGCGAGATTGAGGAATTTGCAGCCAACCTACCGCTTTAAAAAATAGAATCAAGAATCAGGAGTCAAGAACCAAGAATCAGGATATTCGAGAGAACGCAAATGCGCTTTCTTGACTCTTGACTCCTGATTCTTGACTCTCATCCCACCATATAATGGAACGAAGGAAAATAGAGATAATGGATACCACCCTCCGCGATGGGGAACAAACATCGGGGGTGTCGTTTTCTATCTCAGAAAAGTTAACTATTACCCAGCTGTTGTTGGAAGAATTGAACGTAGACAGGGTTGAAATAGCTTCTGCACGCGTATCCGAAGGCGAGTTCCAGGCAGTTAAGAGCATCTTAACCTGGGCCGAAGAAAACGGTTACACCGACCGTATTGAGGTACTGTCATTTGTTGATGATGGTGTTTCTATCGACTGGATGGTAAAATCGGGCGTGAAGGTTCAAAACCTGCTGACAAAGGGTTCGTTAAATCATCTAACCCATCAGCTTAAAAAAACGCCCGAACAGCATTTTGCCGAGATTAAAAATGTAATCGACCTTGCCCACAGCAAGGGTATTGAAACCAACGTTTACCTGGAAGACTGGAGCAACGGCATGCGAAATTCGCCTGAATATGTTTACCAGTACCTTGAGTTTATTACCAAACAACCTGTAAAAAGGATTTTATTGCCCGATACACTGGGCGTATTAACCCCGGTAGAAACCGCAAAGTTTTTAAAAGAACTAATTGCTAAATACCCGGCTACCCATTTCGATTTTCATGCACATAATGACTATGATTTGGGTACCGCCAATGTTCTGGAAGCGGTAAAAGCCGGCGTAAGCGGCCTGCACCTCACCGTAAACGGCATGGGCGAACGGGCAGGTAATGCGGCCATGGCCAGTGCCGTAGCGGTAATAAATGATTTTGTGCCTGAGGTAAAAATCGGCATCAAAGAATCGGCTATTTATACAGTAAGCAAGCTGGTTGAAACGTTTTCGGGCGTAAGGATACCATCCAACAAACCAATTGTTGGCGACAATGTATTCACCCAAACTGCGGGCATCCACGCCGATGGCGACAACAAAAACAACCTGTATTTTAATGACCTGTTGCCCGAGCGTTTTGGCCGCAAACGCGAATATGCTTTGGGCAAAACATCCGGTAAAGCCAACATCGAAAAAAACCTGCAGGAATTGGGCCTCAAACTAAATGATGCCGATCTTAAAAAAGTAACCCAGCGAGTTATTGAGCTGGGCGACAAAAAGGAAACGGTAACTAAGGAGGACCTGCCCTATATTATATCGGATGTGCTTGACAGCAACCTTTATGAAGAAAAGGTTATTATAGAATCATATGTATTAATGCATTCGATGGGATTGCGCCCATCCGCTACCATCTCCGTAAAAATTGACGGCGAGAAGTTTGAGGAAAATGCACAAGGTGATGGCCAGTTTGATGCTTTTATGAATGCGCTCACCAAGGTGTACGTTAAAAAACAACGCTGCCTGCCAAAGCTGATTGACTATGCTGTGCGTATAGCTCCCGGCAGTAGTTCGGACGCATTGTGCGAAACCATTATTACCTGGAAGGATGATAAGAAAAAGTTTGTTACCAGGGGCCTGGATTCCGACCAAACAGTTTGCGCAATTAAGGCTACGCAGAAAATGTTGAATATAATATAGAGACAAGAGTCGAGACGGCAGGAATCAAGAAGAAGAATTGAATATTTGATGACTGAAAAGCAGAACGGCAACGCGGAAATTTGGCTGAAGCCCAAAAGTAATCTATATTAGTCCGTCCCATAAATGGGACGGCAATGAAGAAAATAAATCATTGCCGTTGGCTTTAGCCAACGGTAGAAAGAATGGTTAGGTTCGGCTTTAGCCAAAAATAGCAAAGCGCCAGGATTGATACCTAAACAAAGCATAACACATAAAATCTAAATGAAACTAAACATCGCACTCCTTGCCGGAGATGGAATAGGCCCTGAGGTTATTGCCCAGGCTGTAAAAGTATCTGACGCCGTTGCAAAAAAATTCGGCCACGAAATAAACTGGACACCTGCCCTTACCGGCGCTGCCGCAATTGATGCTGTTGGCGAACCTTACCCTGATTCGACCCACGAGGTTTGTATGGCGGCCGATGCTGTTCTGTTTGGCGCTATCGGTCACCCGCGTTTTGATAACGACCCGAAAGCTACTGTACGCCCCGAGCAGGGACTACTTAAAATGCGTAAAAAACTGGGCTTGTTTGCAAATGTGCGCCCTACGTTTACTTTCCCATCGTTAATTGATAGTTCGCCTTTAAAACGCGAACGTATTGAAGGGACTGATATGATCATCCTGCGCGAACTTACCGGCGGTATTTATTTTGGCGAGCGTGGCAGGCTGGATAACGGCAACACCGCATTTGATACCTGTACCTATACCCGTGCCGAAATTCAGCGCCTTGCAAAACTTGGTTTCGAAATGGCTATGACCCGAAGTAAACGCCTTTGCTGTGTTGACAAGGCTAACGTACTTGAAACCTCACGCCTGTGGCGCGAAACCGTGCAGGACATGGAAAAAGATTATCCCGAAGTAAAAGTAACCTACGAATTTGTTGATGCTGTTGCCATGCGTTTGGTACAATGGCCAAACACGTACGACGTGATGATAACCGAAAACCTTTTCGGCGATATTTTAACTGATGAAGCTTCTGTAATATCAGGCTCTATGGGCTTAATGCCATCTGCGTCGATAGGTGTACACACATCATTGTTTGAACCTATCCACGGCTCATACCCGCAGGCTGCAGGCAAGGACATCGCTAACCCATTGGCAACTGTGTTATCAGCCGCTATGATGTTTGAGGATGCCTTTAAACTAAAAGACGAAGCCGAAGCAATTCGCGCCGTTGTAAATAAATCATTAGCTGAAGGAATTGTTACCGAAGATTTAGCCGGTAAAAACAAAGCCTATAAAACAACTGAAGTTGGCGATTGGCTGGCTGCTAACGTTTAAATAATAATTTTACCCGGGAACACAATGCTGTGCTCCCGGGTAAAATTTATGCTGTCATTGGTATCCGCACAATAAACTGTGCAAACTCTCCTTCTTTGGTATCAACCAAAAGTTCGCCATTGTGCATTTTGGTGATAATATCATAACTTAATGACAGGCCAAGCCCGGTCCCCTGCCCGGTTGGTTTGGTGGTAAAAAATGGCTGGTAAATTTTATCGATAATTTTTTGCGGTATCCCAATCCCATTGTCTCTAACAGTTATTTCTATAAAACCGTTAGTTAGTTTTGTTGTGACGTTCAGTTTCGGCTCAAATTTAGTACCCTGCTTTTTCTTTTCGGTTACCGAGTAAAATGCGTTGGTAAACAGGTTCAGCATTACCCGGCCAATATCCTGCGGAACAACGTTAATCAAAGGCAAGCCGGTTTCAAAATCAGTTTGGAGCACGGCATTAAAAGCTTTGTCTTTAGCCCTTAATCCATGGTAGCTTAACCGTAAATACTCATCGCATAGGGCATTGATGTCAGTAGGTTCTTTTTTGTCGGAGCTTTGGCGCGAATGCTGCAACATGCCTTTTACAATAGCGTCTGCGCGTTTGCCGTGGCTGTTTATTTTTTGGAGGTTGGTTTCAATGTCCGCCGCTATCTCCATGCCTTCGGTAATGTTGCCGGTTTTTAGCTCATCATTCATTTCGGCAATCAACTCAACGCTCACCTCCGAAAAATTATTGATAAAATTTAGCGGGTTTTGTATTTCGTGCGCTATGCCGGCAGTAAGCTCGCCAAGCGACGCCATCTTTTCTGATTGGATAAGTTGCCGCTGGGTGGTGCGCAAATCGTCTATTGACGCTTTAAGTGCTGCTGTGCGTTCTTCAACCTTTAACTCCAGCTGTAGGTTTTGTTCCTGTACTAGTTTGGTACGCTCGGCCTCGGTTTGCTTTATGGTGTTCATCAGGCGGTCCAGCAACGTCCATAAAAACGAGACCACAAGCCAGCAGATACAGGCAACAGTTACTTGGCCAACCAGTTGCTGGCTTAATGACACCTTGAATATCCCGTTGGATACACCGTTAAAAAAAGCAAAGAAGCAAGCCAGCATAAAGGGTAATACAGTAAGTATTTTTTTTGCAGACCTTGTTTTGCGATTAATAAGGCACACCAGAATTATTACTATAGCTAACAGCACATAACTTATAGCTACTACGCCAAACGTATCAGATACCAATCCTGGAATAATGTCGGTGAAATATTCAAGTACCGTTAAAAGTAAAGTTAACCCAAGCATAAGCTTGCCGAGCCGCGGAAAGTTTTTCCTGAACTCAAAGTAGAGATCGAAAAACCGCCATACCGCAAATATAAAAATAGCTTGTAGCAAGTTGTTGCCGAGATACCGGTACAATATCGGGCTGTTACTAAAAAACAAATCGTAACTAACATTCTCGCTTATGAAACCAAAACAAATTGCAGCTATACCAAAATAAAGGTATAGCTTGTCCTTAATAAGGGCATAAAATATAAGGGTTATAATGCCGGCCAGTACCATAAAACCGAACAACCACATTTCGTTGGTAGTGGTGAGGTATTTATTATCCTCCGGGAAACGCGCCTTCAAAAACGGCTCGAAATAACCCACGGTCGCGCCTAAAGTGGACTTCCCGGCTAATTTGGCCAGGTTAAAATTATCAACATAACTACGCTTGTAAAATATGGACTCCTGCCCGGGCTGCAGGTCGTAGTACACGGCCAATATTTGTTTATAACCATTCCTTTTGTCCCATTCAGCATCCCTGCCCGTGGTTTGTTTTAACCAGGTGCCGCCCGGCTGCTGCATATAAAATTCAACTACACCGTTGTTGGCGTACATCATTACACGTACGGGCCTGGCCATCATATTTTTTAGGCGATAGCGCAGCCAATACACATTTACATTTTTTTTAATGATGCGATTCTTATTGGTAAGCTGTACAAAGCCTGCATCCATAGCCGGCGAACTCACCTGGCTAATGGTTAATTTACCCGACTGGTCTTCCAGCTTCTGCACGTTGGTTAGGGGTAGTTGTAATCGATAGGCGGTATCTGTTTTAATTTCGTAAGCGCCCACGCTACTGCTTTGAGCCGTCGACTTTAGCACAAATAAACTCAATAGCAGGAAACAGGAAATTAAGAATTTACACATGCAAGTTTTTTCAATAGCCTAAAATACAATAATGCTGATAAATAATTGTCAATCAGTCACTAATGTGTTTGATTTACCTGTAGGGTTAGCGCCTGCACATTAACAGTGCGTTTCAGGCATTTCTAATTCCCGACTTGTATAAACTCGGGGTTATCCCTTCAATCTTCTTGAAGGCCCTGCTGAAATAATTGAGATTATTAAAACCAGCTTTAAAGCAGGCCTCAGATATGCTGTTGTAAGGGTTATTCATCAACTGCTTGGCAAACTGTATCCTTTCCTTAATAATGTAATCAACCGGCGATACCCCCAGCTCATGCTTAAATGCCCGGAAAAAGCTGGGCTTGCTCATAAAAGCCATCTGGCTAAGCGCATCTATATTCAGTTTTTCAGTAAGATGAATCCTGATGTATTCAACCACGTAAGCAAACCTGCTGCTTTGCGACAACTCGTGCATATTGGTGTTTACCTCGTGCAGGTTTTGCATCTGCATAATGCGTATCAGCAGTTCCTTTAGGGTAAGATTGGCTAACACATCTTTAGTCAAAGCATCCCCGGTACTGATGCGGATGAGTTTATTGATAAGCTGAGCAAGTTCATAATTATTAAAAAAATGAAACTGGTTATAATTAAGCTTCCAGGTACGGTTGTCTTCGCGGGGATAATTTTCGTTTAAAAAATCAAGCGTGCTCATTATTTCCTGCTGGTTTATGGCCAGCGCAGTGCATTGCGAGGGCTGGTTGGCCGTTGCCTCCGGGAAATCAATCTTCATGGTAATGTTAGGGGGCACAATCACCGTTTCGCCGGGCAGGTAATCAAATCCCGGCTGATCAAACAAATGCATTACCTTTTTACCGCGCAACATGCTCGTAATTACCAGGTCGCTAAATGTAAGCGGCACCAGCTCGCTGCGCTGGTAAGTTTCAAAAATATTAAGCTCGCACTGGTTCAAAGTATAGGCCTTCCTGTTTTCAACAAGCGTACTTATTTCCCTGCGGTTTGAAAGCGCTAACGGCGATACCAGGTTTTTATTGGTCATAATTGGTTGCGGCCTATTGGAGTACAAATTAGGCATACTATAATTCATTTACAACAACTTGCGCAAATTGATATTATTGTGCTACCATTTGATACCATCGTGCAAATGCCCCGTTTGTGGTAACCCTAAATTAGTACCACCAATTAAAACTAAAAAACATGAGCATTCCTGCAAAACCAGCTTTTAAAGAAAAGTACGGCAATTTTATTGGCGGCAAATTTGTGCCGCCGGTTAAAGGCGAGTATTTTGAAAACATTTCGCCAATTGATGGCAAGGCATTTACAATGGCCGCCCGTTCGGGTAAGGAAGACATAGAGCTTGCATTGGATGCCGCCCATTCAGCATTTGCAACCTGGGGTAAATCATCAGCGGCCTACAGGGCATCCATACTTAACAAAATTGCCGATGTTATCGAAGCGAACCTTGAATACCTGGCAATAGTTGAGTGTATTGACAATGGCAAAGCCATCCGCGAAACACGGGCTGCCGATTTACCTTTGGTTATCGACCACTTCCGCTATTTTGCCGGGGTAATCCGCGCCGAAGAAGGCGGTATATCCGAACATGACGAATACACCGTAAGCATTTGCCTGCACGAGCCTATTGGCGTAGTTGGTCAAATTATCCCATGGAACTTCCCCTTACTGATGGCTACCTGGAAAATTGCTCCCGCCCTTGCCGCCGGCAACTGCTGCGTGGTAAAACCCGCCGAGCAAACGCCAACATCAATAATGGTGCTGATGGAGCTGATACAGGATATATTGCCTCCGGGCGTATTAAATATCGTTACAGGTTTCGGCCCCGAGGCAGGAAAGCCGCTGGCATCGTCGCCGCGCATCGCCAAGGTATCGTTTACCGGCGAAACCACTACCGGCAGGTTGATTATGCAATACGCGTCAGAAAACCTGATACCGGTAACAATGGAATTGGGCGGCAAATCGCCAAATATTTTCCTTGAATCGGTAGGTGCCGCCGATGATGAATTTTTCGACAAGGCCATTGAGGGTGCCGTTTTGTTTGCCTTAAACCAGGGCGAAGTTTGCACCTGCCCGTCGCGTATTCTGGTGCACGAAAACATTTACGATAAGTTTATGTCGCGGGTAATTGAGCGTACAAACGCCATAAAAATGGGCAATCCGCTTGACGGCGATACCATGATGGGCGCCCAGGCATCGAACGATCAGTACGAAAAAATACAATCGTACCTTAAAATTGGCCGCGAAGAAGGGGCGGAAGTATTGTGTGGCGGCGAGGTAAAAAAATTGGACGGCGAACTTGGCGGCGGCTATTATATACAGCCAACCTTGTTTAAGGGGCATAACAAGATGCGCATTTTCCAGGAAGAAATTTTTGGCCCTGTTGCCTGCGTTACCACCTTTAAAACTACCGAAGAAGCCATTGCCATTGCCAACGATACCTTATACGGACTTGGAGCCGGCGTGTGGACCCGGGACGCACACGAAATTTACCAGGTACCGCGTGCCATACAAGCCGGTAGGGTTTGGGTAAACAACTATCATGCTTATCCTGCCCACGCACCATTTGGCGGTTACAAAAAATCAGGCTTTGGCCGCGAAAACCACAAAATGATGCTGGGCCACTATCGCCAAACAAAAAACATGCTGATATCATACAATAAAAACAAGCTGGGCTTTTTTTAGCATCTTATTGTTTTAATAAGGGGATGTCACCCTGAGCCTGTCGAAGGGCGACGCGCGCAGAGGCTTTTGCCCGCATGTCGTGGTTCGACAGGCTCACCATGACATCTCCCTTTTTGTATCTTGCACAAAACCACCCCATGACAAAAAGAGTATTAGTTGATGCCGAAGCTTCCAATCTTATAAAAGAACTTAAAGCCCGCTTCGGCGACCTGATGTTTCACCAGAGCGGCGGCTGTTGCGATGGCTCATCGCCTATGTGTTTCGAAAAAGGCGAGTTTAAGCTTGGTGGCAGCGATGTTAAGCTTGGCACTATTGACGGGTGCGAATTTTGGATGAGCAAAGATCAGTTTGAATACTGGCAGCATACTCAGCTAACCATCGGCATCACCAAAGGCCGTGGTTCCAGCTTTTCAATCGAAATACCTACCGGTTATCGTTTTATGATCCACTCCCGCCTGTTTACTGATGAGGAAATGAAGGATTTGGAGCCGGTGGAGTTTATAGAAGATTAAGTGTTTGTCTTAACCATGATTCGCACGACTAAAGGATTTTCATGATTGCTTCGGCGAACATCCTTCAATCTTAAAGTTAAGCGAACGGCGCAGCCTTCTTGAACGCCAATAAAAAACAATCAACTGGTGAACAATCAAGGTTCGGACAATATCCTGCAACTCCTTAAATCTTGTGAATCAAGGTTCAGAATGAAAATCCTTCCGCATCCGTCAAATCAGTTTAATCCCGGTCTCGTCCGCACAAACTACCCAATCACCGATACATTTTGTAAATTGTGATTTGTAATACGTTGCTTTGTATATGTTTCGGGTTAAAACCTATTTAGTGGTGGTGCATATTGCGGGCTGGCTGTTGTTTATGGCCTTCCCGCTGCTGTTTTTAAACGGCGGGCAACAGGGTGGCGAGGGTTTTAAGTTGTTACTGTCGCCTTATTACTGGCTGTTTTGTGCCACTTATATCTTCTTGTTTTACATAAATGGCTATT
The DNA here is from genome assembly GCF_025359345.1 of Mucilaginibacter sp. Lineage (GTDB taxonomy): Bacteria > Bacteroidota > Bacteroidia > Sphingobacteriales > Sphingobacteriaceae > Mucilaginibacter. The sequence continues at coordinate 75,355 of NZ_JANYGQ010000034.1, read as the reverse complement.
TTTTTATCCCAAGATTATTCATAAAAAGGCGATATGTTCAATACGCTTTCGTGGTTATTGTATTGTATGCCGGCATATACTATTTAATGCCTTATGATAATTTATTACGGCATAATGAGCGCGGCCCTAACAATACCGCAATGCGCCAGCCAGCTCCTCCTATGCAAACAATTAATCCCGGTGAACATGCGCCACCACCGCCATTTGATGAAGGCCCGGGTGGGCACAGGCCACCGCCGGCGGATGATGGTATGCACAAAGCGCCGGCACATTTGCCGCCCAGCTATGGTGAAGGACCGCCACAGTTTGGCCCGGCACCGGGCGGAAGGCATGTGTTTTTCGACACCACAAGTCTTTTTTTGTTTATGATGATAATGGCCTTGAGCACCGCTATTAAAACCATAAGGCAATGGCAGCTTACCGAGCATCGGGCCACCCAGGCCGAGGCAGACAAAGCCAGCGCCGAACTTTCTTTTTTAAAAGCGCAGATAAACCCGCATTTCCTGTTTAACACGCTAAATAATATTTACACCCTGGCGGTAATGAAAGATGATAATGCGCCCGACAGTATCATGAAGCTATCGAATATTATGCGCTATGTAACCGACGATGCCAATGCCGATTTTGTAGCGCTGCAAAGCGAAGTGGATTGCATTAATGATTATATTGAGTTGCAGCGCCTGCGGCTGGGCAAAAAAACGACTATTGATTTTGGTGTTTCAGGTAATATCGAACCCAAAAGCATTGCCCCGCTTATATTGATAACCTTTGTTGAAAACGTATTTAAATATGGCGTAAGCAAGCACGAAGAATCAGCCATAGTTATAAAAATTTCTACCACGAAAGATGAGATTGCCTTTTTTTGTGAGAACCGTATTTTCCAGGATGTAAACGAAAACAACCGCACCGGCATCGGCCTTAAAAATACCCGCAAGCGGCTGGAACATTTATACCCCGGCAGGTATTTACTAACTATCAACAACCAAAACAACTTATACACGGTTAACCTCACCCTGCAAACCTGATGAAAAGGCTTAGATGTATTGCTATTGACGATGAGCCACTGGCCCTGAGGCTGATTGCAAAATATGTACTGGAATTCCCGCAACTGCAAATGGTGCAAACATTTGAGGATGCCATATCCGGAGCCGAATATCTTAAACAAGGCACAACCGACCTGCTGTTTATCGACATTAACATGCCCGATATTACCGGCATTGAACTGGTGCGCTCATTACAGCAAAAGCCCCTGGTGATATTTACCACCGCTTATAAAAACTTTGCCTTCGAAGGTTTCGAGCTGGAAGCCATTGACTATTTATTAAAACCGATAGATATTAAACGTTTTGCCAAAGCGGTGGAAAAGGCGGTTGATTACTACAAATATAAAAACGCCGCTAATGAAAAGCAGGATGAAAGCATCTACGTATACTCTGAATACCGGATGGTGAAAATCGACCTTGCCAATATTGAATATATCGAGAGTATGGAGGATTATATAAAAATCCATGTAAACGATGCCAAAACAATTTTAACACTTATGCCACTTAAAAAGATGCTGGAAAAACTGCCCGCCGATAAATTTCAGCGCATACACCGCAGCTATATTGTGCCTGTAAATAAGATAAAATCTATCCATAACCGCAGGGTACAATTGGCTGGTATTGAACTGCCCATCAGTGACAGTTACACCGATTTTGCCCGTAACTGGATGAAATTTAAATGAAAAGAGCCGGTTTATCGGCACATACTTACCGTTCACCGACACTCCTAAGAAACACCTGTTAATCCGCAATAAGTTTACAACAGTTAATCAAATTATTGACAATTAAACTTTTGTACCATGGAGCGGAAAAACTTTCTGAAAGCGTTTGCAGTAGCGGCAGCAGCCGGCCCCCTAATATTGGATGGCTGTAAAAAAGAATCAATCACCAAAAGCACTACAACCACCGGGACAACTACAACCACTACATCCGACAGTAGCAGCAGCTGTGTAGTATCGCCAACCGAAACCGAGGGGCCATACCCATATGTAGGCGGCGAGCTAACCAATCCGCTAAACAGGGCAGACATCACAGCCGGGCAAACCGGCGTGCCGTTAACGCTTACCTTCCTGGTAGTAAATGCTAACGACAATTGTAACCTGGTTGCCGATGCAAGGGTGGATATCTGGCATTGTAATAAGGACGGGTATTATTCAGGCTATGCCAACCAGGGCGGCGGCAAAAGCTTCGTAGGCCAAACATTCTTGCGCGGTTACCAGCTTAGCACTACAAACGGAGCAGTAACGTTCACCACCATTTACCCGGGTTGGTACAGCGGCAGGGCCACACACATACACCTGGAAGTGTATGTAAACAATGTGATGAAGAAAACCACCCAGATAACCTTCTCCGAAACAATATCAGATGCTGTACATGTTTCAACGCTTTACTCCCTCGGTGTAAACCCAACCCGGAACGCCAATGACAGTATCCTCGGCGACTCGGCCACCGACCTTGCTAACGAAACCGTTGCATTGGTGGGCAGCATCTCTGCGGGGTATAGCGGTTCGCATAATATTGGGTTGGCGTTGTAGGTATTAATCGTGGTTAGGGCGTGTGTAATACGCCCCAACGTTAAACGGCACATTTAACAGGCAAAATTGTAGGGGCGTATTGCATACGCCCGAAATAAAAAACAAACCATGTACAAGGCAAAAATAAAATTGGTTTATAAACAGGTAATTGATGCACAATCTGAAAGTGCATTTGAAAAAGCGATCATACAGGCATCATACCAGGAGTTCCTGCTTAAATCGCAGGCCTATAATCTGGACGGCAAGTTTAAAACTTTCAGCCGTATGAAGGCCAACGACGGCCGTGCAAACTCGCTGCATTATAAGCTCAGTTTTTCTGTGCTGCATTTTATTGACCAGCTCAATAATAAAATACCAGTATTGAAAGATAACCTGGGCAATAAGCTGGCATTTGAAACGGCAGCTTTTGAGCTGATAGAATCACACACCGAAGATGTGCAGTTACATAAAGTAGCAATCAATTATCAAACAGAAACATTAATGTTGATTGATTTTATGGGGGAATACCTGCTACTTACCAAAGATAATCCTGCTGATAATGAACCTGCGCTCACATTCGTAATAAAGATGCAGCCCGATTTATCAATAGCTACTTACCAGGAAATTGTTGAGGAAGCTGGTAGTTTTAAGTAGCCATTTGGTGGTGAAAATCAGCGATTCGGTTATCAGCGAAACCGTCCCGCATTAGCGAGTAATACCCCTTTTTTAATAATAATTGTTGTTTGGCGTCTGCATTGGAGAGTGCAGGCGCTTTTTATTAGTCCATGGTCTATAGACCATGACTATAAAGTTGCCGCTACTATGGTCTATCGTCCATGGTCTATGGACTATCAACTACGCTGACAACGTTCTTTAAATAGTTCTCCATCAGCACCATATCGATCTTATCGTTCATAAAGCCGATGTACATATCAGGCCGCACGATTATTGATTTACCCACTTTGATATTTACCTCAAATGCATCAAATATATGCTGGTTTTTTGTCGATTGCGGCAGGTAGAAAAAGTTAAGCATACCGGGATATTTTACGGTTATCCATTTGGCGATGGCAAACAGGTCGCCTTCTGCCAATTTGCCTAATACAATAAGCGTAAAGCCTGGTTTAGTACACCATTCGTGCAGGTCGGTTTCCAGTTGTTTCTTTTCGTCGAATACTTTTAAGTACGGCAGCCTGTCGCCGGCCTTTATTTGGGTTGATTGGGCCACATGCAGGTTGATACTGCTATCGCGATAGCTGATGGCAATTTGCGATACCTGTTTAAAAAATGTTGCCCGTAGTTTTTCATTACCCCAAGCCAGCTTAAGTAATGGGGGTATTATCCAGCGTTTAAAAACCCGGTTAATCCAGTTGCGCGATATTATGATGTTGAACACCTTATCGGTGGTGCTTAGTAACCTTTTGGCTACCGGCATCCGTTCAGCGGCATAACTGTCTAATATTTTCTCATCAAATCGCCCGTTAACAACTCCGGCCAATTTCCAGGCCAGGTTATAGGCATCCTGCAAGCCGGTGTTCATACCCTGTCCGCCAACCGGCGAATGGATATGCGCTGCATCGCCCACCAAAAAACAGCGCTGCACCCTGAAGCTATCGGCCATACGGTGGTGCAGGCGGTAGCTGGTAAACCAGTAAGTTTTTTTTATTTCTATTGGTTTACCAGTGTTTTTTTCGAGTCCGGGCAGGATGTCTTCTATTGTTAAATCTTCTTTTTTCACCATCTCATCCGGCAGGTTGCCCAACACACGAAAACGCCTGGCCTCCGGCATCGGGAAAAAAGCCGAGAATCCATTTTTAGCCAGGAACAGGTTCACCTTATCGTTATCAAAATGATTACCTCCCAGCTCCACATCAGCCAGGTAAAAATTATGGCTGTAAGTGTCTCCTGCAAACGGGATGTTCAATTGTTTGCGCACCGTACTATGTGCACCATCAGATCCAACTACCCAGTCACAATTAATGAAAGTAATGTCTTCGCCATTGTGCAATTCTACTTCAACCTGCCTATTAGTCTGTTTTAACGATTTAAGGGTAGTCGCCCAATAAACCGGGCAACAGTTAATGGTTAAATAATCAAGCAGCACACGCTCATTTTTGCTTTGCGGGTAAAGCAGGATGTAAGGGAAGCGGGTTTGTCCTTCGCCTACATTTTCCATAGCCAGGCTGGCTACTTGCTTACCATCCTCGTTAAAAATTACAGCTTTGGCCTGTTTGCCGTTTTCAATCACACGGTCAATAACACCCATCTGCCGGTAAATCTCCAGCGAGCGTGCTTGTACCGCCAACGCTTTTGATTCGTCGGTAGGGCCTTGTTTAATATCTATAATTATAGGGATGATGCCATATCTTAGCAACTGTGCAGCCATCATCAGGCCGGATGGACCGGCGCCAACTATCAGTACTTTGGTATGTGTTGCTGTAATGAGCAATTATCTGTGATATATTAAAAAAATTGCGGGCCGTTTATGCAATTCGGGCGCTTTCTTTTGCCAGTCGGCAATGGTTTTTGTTTGTATAAATTCTGTTGCTGCGGTTATATCGCACGCTATACATAAACGTGTTTTGGGGTGCGCTGTTTTCAAAATCTCTTCCAGCATAGGGTTGTTGCGGAAAGGCGTTTCGATAAATAGCTGCGTTTGGTCGTTTTTTTCGGAAAGTATTTCCAGCTCTTTTATCTTTTTACTGCGTGCTGCCTTGTCTATAGGTAAATAACCATGAAATGTAAAACTTTGCCCGCTAAAGCCTGATGCCATCAGCGCCATTAAAATAGAGCTTGGGCCAACCAAAGGAACAACTTTTATACCCATGCGGTGAGCCTTTTCTACCAACTCGGCGCCCGGATCGGCAACGCCGGGGCAGCCTGCTTCGCTCATCAGGCCAACGTCGTTGCCTGCTTGTAGTCCTTTAAAAAACTCGGCTGTGCCGTCAGCACGGTTATGTTTGCCATAATCGTGTATCACCAGCTCGCTTTGTGGTGTTTTTAACCCGGCCTCTTTTAAAAACCTGCGGGCCGTTTTTTCATTCTCCACAATGTATTCTTTAATACTGTTTATGGTATCAACAAGGTAAGGGGTGAATGACTTCGCAGCGGCATCGTCGGCAAGGGGTACGGGTATTAAATAAAGTGTTCCTAAAGGCATATTGCAAAATTGCTGTTTTTTGTTTAATTTAAGCTATTGAAAGGGAATTGAAAATATGAAATCATTAGGCATTAACTGGTTTATAGAAGGTTCTATCGATTTTGAGTATAAAAAGTATATCCTGCTCGACTATCTGCAAGAGATAAATCGCTATTTCGACAAGAGTAAACTTTACCCCAACCTTACCGATTTAATATTTCATTACAACAATCTACTGTATTTCAAGAAGAACAAAAGCATGCTGCAGCAGGCATTTCCACAGCGTTTAACCCAGGCCGACATTGCCGCTGTAAAACTCACGTATCAAAAAATTGTGGACGATGACAGCTCGATGCGCGAAATTGAACAGATAATAGCCTACGCACTGCAAAAGATGGACCCAGCTATACAAACCGGCAAAGAGATCTACGATTTTGTGGAAAGCCAGCTAAATATCGACCCTGTGGGCATTGTGCCGCTGCAACCGTTCAATGGCTACTTTTCGCTTCGCAATGGCCGCCAACGCACCAACTTTATTTACGAGTATAACATAACCATATTTGAAAACAAGGACGATAAGTACCGCGGCATCAACATTAATTTTATTGACACCTATGAGGAAAGTATTTTGAATACGCCGGAGGCCTTAAAGCTCAACCTCATCCGCCGCAACCAATACATGCCTAACCCCGCAGTTTATTATGTGCAAAGCGATATCACCTTCCCGCTCGAGCAAACCCTGCTGCCGGTGGCAAAAAGGAGTTTGGTGAAATATATTTCGAAGGCTGCGTAAAACTAAACTAAGATTTATAGGATTGGTTGGATTATAGGATTTCTTGAAAATAGGATTAAAAATCCCGCAATCTTTTAATCCTAAAAATCTTAGTTTATCTTTACCGCCGATGGCAAATACACCCTTTTTGCAGGCGGTTTCGGTAAGCAAGGTATACCCTGGTGCACAAAACTCGGGAATTAATAAAACAGATTTAACCATAAATCAAGGACTTATAACCGCTATTATTGGTGAAAGCGGCAGTGGGAAAAGTACGCTGTTAAAGTTGCTGTATGGTTTATTGTCGCCGGATAACGGCACAGTAAAATTTAAAGGCGAACGCATTTGGGGGCCGGAGGAAAAGCTGATACCCGGCCACGACTCGATGAAAATGGTCACCCAGCAATCGGACGATTTGAACCTTTTTGCCAAGGTTCGTGATAACGTAGCAATTATGCTGCCCAGCACCGACCTTAAAGCCAAACAACAGAAAACCGAACAAATGCTTACCCAGCTAAAAATGACCGGCATTGCCGATAAACGGGTAGCCGACCTTAGCGGGGGCGAAAGGCAGCGGGTAGCCATAGCCCGTGCATTGATAACCAGCCCGGACGTGCTTTTGCTTGACGAGCCTTTTAACCAGGTTGATACCTCGTTCCGCGAGGGCTTGCAGCAGGATATCAGGCGGATTGTTAAAGAAACCGGCCTTACCGTAATCATTGTATCGCACGACCCGGCCGAAGTGCTTTCAATGGCTGATGAATTGATCGTGCTGAAAGACGGTAACATCCTTGAGTTAGGAAATCCTAAAGAAATGTACCAGGCCCCGAAAAATCTGTACACCGCCCGGTTGCTAACCAATTGCACAGTACTAACCGCTGCTGAAGCAAAAATTTGTGGACTGAAAACAAAATCCGAACACGTAGTGATCTACCCCGAATGGATTGAAACCGTTAAGACCTGGACCAACAACGACTGGGAAGTAACGCAGGTGTTATTTAAAGGTTGTTATGAGGATTTAATACTTGAGTACAACGGCGTAACCATCCGCGTACTTAACGACCAGTTCGGCAAATACGCCGAAGGCAACAAGGTTAATTTGAAGCTGAACAAGTGGCTGGAGTATTAATTCAGCCTTTGTCTATCAACTTGTAAAACCCTTCCCGGTAGCTATCCTCAACAGGTATAATAGTATCGCCAATAAATATCCGGCTGCGTTCAACTGAGCCGATATGCCTTAACGATACGATATAGGACTTATGCACCCGAACAAATTCTGCAGCCGGCAGTTGTTCTTCAATTTTCTTTAAAGGCTGCAAACTCATCACGCGGCCGTTTGTGGTATTAAGCGATACATAGTTTTGCAGCGCCTCGACGTATAAAATATCAGCCAGGTTTATTTTTTGGATGCGATGTTCTGTTTTTACAAATAAGTACTCTGGTGGTGGTTGTTGCGAGACAAGCGGACTTTCGTTGCCTGGCGTTGGTTTGTGTAAGGATAAATTTAATGCCTTTTCGGCCGCCCGGTAAAATCGTTCAAAAGCAATAGGCTTTAAAATGTAGTCGACCACATCGTGTTCAAAACCGTCAAGCGCATAGTCGGCATAGGCGGTGGTAAGCACTATTTTGCATTGCTTGCCTGCTAATTTAATAAACTGCATCCCATTAAGCTCCGGCATTTGGATATCTAAAAAAACAAGGTCGATGTTTTGTTCCCTCACAATATTTAACCCTTCAATTGGGTTTGTTGTAGTGGCAACCAAGTCTAAAAACCGAACTTTGCCGGCGTAGTCGGCCAGCACATCAATGGCCAAAGGCTTATCATCAACTACCAGGCATCTTAGTTTCATATTACCTTCAGATTTAAAGTAACGGTATAAAATCCGGCATCATCAGTAATTACCAACCTGTGTTTTCCGGGGTACATTAATGCAAGCCGCCGGTGCACATTGTTTAAGCCTATGCCCGGTGTTTTATCTTTTTGATGGTCATTCTTTTTATTGTGCACGTAAAAGTCAATTTTGTCATTCGTGGCCGCTAGGCTAATGTCAACAGGGTTTTCCGGGTCGGTTAATATGCCATGTTTAAAAGCGTTTTCAACAAAGGCAATTAAAAGCAATGTGGCTATTTTTTGCCCGCCAATATACCCTTCAATATTGAAATTAATACTGGCGGCGCCCTTGGTGCTGATGCGCTGCAGTTCAATTACGTTTTCAAGGTATTTAACTTCGCTTTGCAGCGGCATGGTATCCTGCCCGCCTTCGCGCAGCATATAACGCAATATGTCCGACAGTTTTAGCAAAGCAGCCGGTGCCTGGTCCGACTGCTGGTAAGTGAGCGAGTAAATATCATTGATGCTGTTGAACAAAAAATGGGGGTTTAACTGCGATCGTAAAAAGGTTAGTTCAGCAGCAGCTTTTTCCTTTTCAAGTTCTTGCTGCCAGTGTCGGTTTTTGTACCAGTCGGTTATAAAAAAATACATCAGCCCGTATATAAAATAACTTGGGAAATAAAAAAGCAGGATGTTGGTTATGTACCTGCCGGCAGGCCAGGCGTTGCCGTTGTAATTATCAAAGCCAAGTACCGGCAAAAAGAAATAATATTCCAGCGCGTACCTGTAAACGATGATAAATAGCGCCGTTAGCAGGGTGAACAGCGCCGCCTTACCATAGCTTTTTTTAACGGTTATTTGCGGGGCCACCAATAAACAGGCAGCGTAAAAACATGCTAAGGGGATAATTATATACCCTGTTTCCACAACCAGGTATTTAGTAAACAGAGGAAAGTTAAGGAGAGTGCTTTTATGCCCCGTAAGTATCGCTCTCGAAATGGAGCTCCAAACGTTATTCGCCAGGTACAAAACCCAGAAAACTGTGTGCAATAAAATTACATACTTGCGTTTCATTGCCTAAATATATAACAGGTTTGCATGTATCGCCCATTTAAAAACACCAAACGCCAATTTTTAATGACGAAATCGCCGACAGCATTGTCTCAGTTTTTAAAGGAGCAAATTGTAACAAACCATAATCCTGTGCGTCAAACCATTTACAAAAACCTTTTGCTATGAAATGGAAGCTGCCTTTTACTAAAAAAGCCAACGGCATTAAGCCCAAAAAAACAAAAACACGCGAGTGGGTTGATGCGATACTATTTGCATTAATTGCATCTACCATTATCCGCGGTTTGTTGTTTTCGGCTTATGCAATTCCATCGGACTCGATGAAAGGCACCCTGCTTACCGGCGATTACCTGTTTGTAAGTAAAATAAGCTACGGCCCAAGGATGCCGTTTACGCCGGTTTCAGTCCCTTTTTTAGAATCGACAATTACAAAAGATAGCATTAAAACCTATTGGGATGGTATTAAACTTCCCTACTTCCGCCTACCGGGTTTAACTGAAGTTAAAAAAGGCGACGTCGTGGTTTTTAATAAACCAGAAGAAGCTGATCCAAGTTATAAAAGACCAGTCGACGCACGCACCAACCTTATAAAACGCTGCCAGGCTACACCGGGCGACAGGCTGACCATTGTAAACGGGCAGGTATATATTAATGGAAAAGCTGCACCAAACGCCGAAAAATCACAAACAACGTACGAGGTTGTTACCAACGGTACCGATATTAACCCGCAGGGACTTAAAGATTTGAATATAGAAGTATTGGGACAAAACGCCAGCACTTATGCGATGACGGTTCCCAAATCGAGCCTTGCGACGTTGAAGGGGTTTAGCAATATAAAAAGCGTAACTCCCGTTGTACAGACACCCGGTGACTATGATGCCACCGTTTTTCCTCATAACGAAAAATTTAAATGGAACCAGGACAACTTCGGCCCCCTGGTGATGCCAAAACGCGGCTGGACAGTTCCGCTAAACGACTCGACCATGGTCTTATACCGCAGGGCAATAGAGCTTTATGAAAACAATAAGGTGGAGGTAAAAGGGAAAGAGGTTTTAATCAACGGCAAAAAGGCGGATACCTATACCTTTAAAATGAACTATTACTGGATGATGGGCGATAACCGTCATAACTCGCTCGACTCGCGCTTTTGGGGCTATGTGCCGGAAGACCACGTGGTAGGAAAAGCCATGATAACCTGGATGAGCATTGATTCGGCCGGTACGTTTTTCGACAAAATAAGGTGGAACCGGATCTTCAGGACTATTAATTAAGCTGCGATTTCCCGGTCCACTTGATTCCCGGCTCTTGGTTCTTAACCCTATTCCATGCTGTCTTTTATCGCACTGATAGCATCCAGGTGTTCCTGCAAAATAGGGAGATTTTTTACCGCAAAGGATTTAACATCAGGATCGATACATTTTTTGGCGGCTGTTTCAAATAATTTGATATCAGCTTTGTGGTCGTCAATCATGCTATTAATGTAAGCCTTATCAAACGCTTTCCCCGATTTTCCTGCGAGTTTGCCGATAGCCTTATGATCACGTGCACCGGGTGCTTTTGGGATAGATATATTTTTGGTTACAGCCAGCGCCCTTATAAAATCATTAATTTTTGAGTGGTCTGTTACCATCATGGCTCCAAAGTTTTTAACCTGCTTGCTTACTCCCTTTTGCTGCGCCAGTTTGCCAAGTTCCACTTCGGCCATGCCGCCGCTGGCTGCTTTAACAGTAAATTCGGCATCAACCCGGTCAACAGCTATGCTTAAACTTTTGGTAGTGTCTTTCACTTTATTAAGGCTATCGGCTTTTGACACGCTGTCGTGCTTGTTGTTTTTACACGCGTTAGCGGATAGGGCAATGATTATAACCGAAATCCACAGGCTTAGCTTTTTCATAAATTTGATGTTGTTAAGGACATTATAAACAAAGCAGACTTCGTTTAGTTTCTATTAATAAAGTCGGGTGACATGCCAGCAATCAATTTATTAAATTGTTACCTATTGCGTTAGCTTAAAGTTTTATTATTTTTGACCCATTAAATCAAAAAAATCATGGAATTTCCGGCAGGATTAAAGTACACCAAAGACCACGAGTGGATAAGAGTTGAAGGCGATGTTGCATACATAGGCATTACCGAATTTGCACAGCGCGAACTTGGTGACATAGTTTATATCGATATTAATTCGTTAGGTAAGGAAGTAGCCAAAGATGAAGTTTTTGGCACTGTTGAGGCGGTTAAAACCGTATCTGACCTTTTTATGCCGGTAGCCGGTACAATTAATGAGGTTAACCCAGCGCTGGATAAACAGCCCGAACTGGTAAACTCCGATCCGTACGGCGAAGGCTGGATGGTTAAAATCACTGTTTCAGACGCTGCTTCGGTTGATGCCTTATTATCTGCCGATAGCTACCAATCGCTTGTTGGGGCTTAATGAAAGTCGCTTTAAAATATTACTGGCCCGCAATTTTGTGGGCCTTGTTTATTTTAATACTTTGCAGTATTAAGCTGGGCGAAGTTTCCGCATCGCCTTTGTTTTTCCCGGGCTTTGATAAACTGGTGCACTGCGGGTTGTTTTTTGTGATGATGGTTTTCATTACAGCCGGTTATACAAGGAAACATACTCCGGTCGTTCTATCCGTTAAAGCAATAGCAATACTAACCGTTATTACTGTTATTTACGGCGGAACGATTGAAATACTGCAAAAATATATCTTTACCTGGCGAAGCGGCGAGTGGAACGATTTGTTCGCCGATATTATAGGGGTTTTAATGGCGGCATTTAGTATCTTTATAATGCTTAAAGCAACAAGCTATGAAAAAAAATAAACTCATCTTTTTAGCGCTCTTTGGGTTACTTGCTCTTTCCTCATGCGGTATATTCCATAAAGGTTGCGGTTGCCCCACCTTTGGGAGTGTAAACCATACGGTTCTTCCAAAAGCAGGAATGGCTTAATTGGCTAATTGTCAGCCTCTTGAATGAAATTTTACTCCCCAACTACTCCCTGCTCGTTTTAGATGTCCTTTTACCGCCAAGGCTGAAGCACCCGCAAAAACAACGCCTGGTGTAATTATTATTAAGTAAAAACGGGCACCGACAACTATTTCAGGCGCATTTTCGTAAAACTAACACCATGATGTAAATTTTGCTACTCCTTATTTGGATTTAATTTAAATAAGCTTTACATTTGACCTAAGTTTTAAATAAAGATATGACGCTTTCAGAACTTGTACCCGGTGAAATTGGAATTGTAAAAGAGTTTACTGACCTTGAAATGTCGGTTAAATTAATGGAAATGGGTTGCTTGCCCGGCGAGTCAATCACCGTGTCGCGCGTTGCGCCGCTTGGCGACCCAATTGCTATCAACGTATCGGGTTACCAGCTCAGCCTCCGGAAATTTGAAGCGTCGACCATTATACTGCAGTAGCACGTTAACCATTGAAGGCCGATATAAGAGTTGCGCTAGTAGGAAACCCCAACACCGGTAAGTCAACTCTTTTTAACACATTAACCGGTTTAAATCAAAAAATTGGAAACTTTCCAGGGGTAACGGTTGATAAAAAAACCGGCATTTGCACCCTGCCTGATGGCCGCACGGCCGAAATAATTGACCTTCCGGGCACTTACAGTCTTTATCCGAAAAGCCAGGACGAATCTATTGTATTTTCTGTATTGGCCGATAAGGCAAATGCCCACACACCCGATTTGGTTGTCGTAATTATTGATGCAACTAACCTCAAACGTAATTTACTGCTCTACAGCCAGGTTGCCGACCTTAAAATACCGGTTATCGTTGCATTAAATATGATTGACCTGTCGAAAAAGGCAGGGATAACTATCGATATTGATCTATTTGCCAAAAAACTCGGCGTGCCCGTCATTCCCATTTCGGCGCGCAAAGTGGAAGGCATCGATAAACTAAAAGCAGCAATCGGCTTTGCCAACAAAATTGCGCTGCAGGAGCCTTCGATTGATGTGGAGGCAATAGCCCCGCAGCTGATAGCACAAATAAGCGAAGAATTAAAACTCGATAACCCGTACTTCGCCCTGCAGCTTGCCCACCAGCATGAAACCGTAAAGTTTTTAACACCACAGCAAAGCGACCGGATTGAGGAGCTTGAAAAGGAATTTTCGTTCCACTCGCAAAAAGCGCAGGGTGCAGAAACCATTGCCCGTTACAGCTTTATTAATGATCTGTTGTACGACACGGTTAAAATACCGGAAACCGCAAAGGACGAAACCGTAAGTAATAAGATAGACAAGGTGCTTACCCACCGGGTATTCGGCCTGTTTATTTTCCTTGGGATATTATTATTTATGTTCCAGTCTATTTTTTCATGGTCGGCCTACCCGATGGAAAAAATTGGTGACCTGTTTGCCTGGGCCCAAAACTTCCTGCACCAGGTTTTACCGGCCGGCCCGTTAACAGGGCTGGTTGTTGATGGTGTACTGGGCGGCTTGAGCGGCGTAATGGTATTTATCCCCCAAATAGCTATCCTTTTTGCTTTTATATCCATACTGGAAGATACCGGGTATATGTCGCGGGTTACGTTTATGATGGATAAGCTGATGCGCAAGGTTGGCCTCAACGGTAAATCGGTAGTGCCTCTTATTGGTGGCTTTGCGTGTGCTGTGCCCTCAATTATGAGCACCCGTACAATCGAGAACTGGAAAGACAGGATGATAACCATTATGGTTACCCCGTTGGTTACCTGTTCGGCCCGGTTGCCTATTTATGTATTGCTTATCGGTTTGGTGGTACCTAACCGCAATGTTTGGTGGGTATTTAACCTCCAGGGGTTAGCATTAACAGGCATGTATATATTCAGCCTCATATCCGCAGTAGTGGTAGCGTTTGCCTTTAAGCTGATATTACAAGGGCGGGAACGCGGCTATTTTATTATGGAACTGCCGGTGTACCGCATGCCCCGCTGGAACAATGTTGCCTACAGCATGTATGACCGATCGAAAGCTTTCGTATTGCAAGCCGGTAAAGTAATTATCGCTGTGTCTGTCATTCTTTGGGTGCTGGCATCTTACGGTCCGGGCGACCGCTTTGCAAAAATCGAACAAAAGTATAAACAGCCACAATACGCTCAAAAACTAAAACCTGATGATCTTACCCGGGCTATTAACTCCGAAAAGCTGGAAAACTCTTATGCCGGGGCATTGGGACATTTTATAGAACCAGCTATCAGGCCATTGGGGTTTGATTGGAAAATTGGTATAGCACTTATAACCTCATTTGCTGCCCGCGAGGTATTTGTAGGCACCATGGCCACCATTTACAGCGTTGACGGCAATGCTGAAAAAATAGAATCGGTACAAAAAAAGATGGGCTCAGCTAAAAATCCGGAGACAGGCAAGCCGGTGTTTTCTCTGGCGGTGGCTTTCTCGTTAATGATGTTTTACGCGTTTGCCATGCAGTGTGCCAGCACCGTGGCCGTAGTTTACCGCGAAACTAAAAATTGGCGCTGGCCGGCTATACAATTTGCTTATATGACAATTCTGGCTTATGCAGCGAGTTTGCTGGCGTATAATCTGCTCAAATAAACAGGTCTAATGTCCGTGTTTTGATGCCATTCCACAGTTCCCTCCAATTTATAAGATATAATTTACACCAACCTGCTCGGTGTTTTTATTTAACTGAAAATAGCCTCGGTTAGTCGTTTCGGCGTTTGTTAAATAATTAAAAAACACTTCAAAGTGCTTATGTACCTGTATGCCGCCTTTTAATAAAACCCGGGTATCAAAATCGACAAAATCATAGGTGTTGTTCGGCGGGAAATAAGTGCCAGGGTCCTGAGGACCGTAATATACTTTGCTATATGATGGCTTTGAGATATTAAGACCCGCCCCCGCATATATTTTAAAGTTTTGAGCATTATAAAAATTATAGATTATTTGTGGCGTAAACCCTATTGACATTTCATTATACGATGCCCGGGCGCTAACATATGGATACGCCCTGTTTTTATATTGCGAGTTATATTTTGAAAAAGAAACGGATAGCTCGCCCCTGAAGCACACTTTTCCGCTATTGGGGTCGGTAGGGGCGCTAAAGCCAAAAGAAAACGCAGGCAGATACGAAGTATAAGCTTTTCCGCCGTTTTGAGCATAGGGTGCCGTTGAACCCGGCGTATTAGTTGTGATATTCATCGCGACCGCGCCGTAGAAAAATATTTTATCGGGTGTGGTGTCCTGCGCAACTGCAAAAAAGGGAATAAAAAAGAGCGCTACTAAAGTGGTATAAAGATATTTTTTCATGCCTGAGTTTGTTAGATACATTATTTGACCGCTTCGTTTATTTTTTTAACAATCTGCAATACATAATATTCCCTATAGGCGGAATCCTCGATATCGCGCTGCAATGCGGTCGAAACCGCATTGTATTTAGCAGCAAGCGTATATAATTGCGACATGTAGGTGTTTTCGTTAACCGTACGGCCGTGCTCGAAAATCTTTACCGCTTCCATGTCGTAATACAACCTGTAAACCAGTTCAGCAGGTTGATAGTTGGGCTGGTCGCCAATAAACAGCCTTGTTTTTATATTATCCGAATAAGAATATAAAGCGACATTTTTACCCTTTTGCAGCACTTTCAAAAACACCGATGCTATCTTAAAAGTGGTATCCCTATTTTCCTGTACGTTGTCGGGGTTGGCATTATCCATTGACAGGGTGCCTGTATATTTCTTGTAGGAGACAACTTTATCAAGACTGAAAAAGTTAATTTCATTTACGGTCAGCCTCTCAACTGTGCTGGTTTGTGCCTGTTTAAATTTTATTACGTCCGGGTTTGTGTCCCACCCTCTATAATCTATAAACCCACGCAGCGTATCGCCTTTCAGGTTAATAACATAGCCCGGCTTGTAATTGCTTTGCGCCGTTGCAAGCAACGGCAAAGCGGCTATAAATAGAAAAATCCTTATTAAGTTTTTCATGATAAGAAATATCTTACTTAAATCTGTAGTTAACCCCCACCTGAACGGAACTTGTGTTTAAGCGAAACACATAATCGTCAGAAACCGGCCCGGCGAGCAGGTAATCAGCATAAATGTCAATTTTCTTGCTAATAGATATCCCCGTTTTAACTACTATGGGTAAACTGAAGTTATTTTGACTGAACGGATTAGCAGATGTTGGCACCTGGCTGCCATCTTTATTGTTTTTATACTCACGGCTAAAATAAGTGTACTTTGATATCTCGATACCGCCGCCCGCAAACACTTTCAGGTTTTCCCCGTTGTAAAAATTGTATATGATCTGCGGTGAAAAAGCTATAGCAAGATTCGTGTAACCATAGGTAATGTTTACATATGGCGAAAATGCGTTGTCGTAAGTTGATGTATATTTTATCAGCGCTGCCGACAGCTCAAAACGGAACGAAAGGCGCTCGCTGTTCGGGCTGGCAAAAACATTTATGCCAAATTTAACAGCGGGCAATATTGACGTACAAGGTTTGCCCCCGGCTTGCTTGTAGGTGCCACCTGGTGACGGGGTTGTGGTGGCGATGGCCAAACCCAGCCCGCCGTAAAAATAGTTATTACCCTTATCGTCATATTTGGCGCTAAATTCCTGCTTTGTAATGTTGTTTATTTTACTTACGATAACCATTAACTGCGGCATTTGATAATCGGCCTTTTCAAGCGTGTGGGCCAAATCGTCATTTAAAGCGCTGTATTTTATGGCGAGTGTATTTAACTGTTTAAGGTAAGTTTCGTCGGTAAAGGTTTTTCCATTTCCGTTTGAATCATTGGCCTCATATATCCTGTATACCAATTCCTTTGGGAAAAAGTTGGGCCCATCGCCAATGAAATAGCGGGCTTTCAGGTCGTCGGTATAGCTGTATAATGTCACATTTTTGCCTTTTTGCAATATTCTCAAAAAAACATCGGCCATTTTAACGCTAGTATCCTTGCCGGTGGTTAAATGGTCGGTATTTACAACATCCATGCTGATTAGCCCGGTATACTTTTGATAGGCTTCTATACTATTGATATTAAAAGAGCTAATATCAGCCGGAGTATATTTGGCACCGGAGGCGTCAGTCACCTGGTGCTTAAATGAAATGGCATTCGGGTTGTTGCTCCATTCACGGTAATCAATAAATCCACGCAATGTATCTCCTTTTAGGTTAACAACAAATCCGGGTTTATAATTACTTTGTGCCAACGAAAAAAATGGCAAAAGAAATGCAAACGAAAAAAGCTTGTAGAAAATCTTCATGTGATTTGGTTTAAATTAAATTTTAGGGGTGAATTTTTGAAAGGTTAAGATAGTTGCATAAATAAGAAAACAAGGTATAAAATTTCCCTTAATAATTAATGCGTTTATAGATTAACACGCCACCGGGCGAAAGCACTGAATAAAAATCGGTGCAATCATTTCTCCAATCGGTGAAATCTTAAAACTAAAATAAAATAAACTTATCCATCTGCTCTTCGGTAAACTGCACAGTGTCTTTCTGGAACAGGTTATTATCCGCATCGAATTCCTTATTAATACTGCCGATATGAATTTTAAGCTGCATAACCTGCAGGTGCATATAATGGCAAACGCCTGTAAAATGGTCGATGCCACGGATGTTGCCATATTTGCCCGACGATAAACCCGCCAGGGCTGCCTTTTTATCATAAAAGCTTTCGGGGAAGGTACAGGCATCCATAAATACTTTCAAAACTCCCGGGAAACTCCCATTGTACTCAGGTATGATGAATAAAAACTTATCAGTCTGGCTAACAATATCCTGTATCGGTTTAAAAGCCTCGCTTCGTTTATTATAAAGATCGCTTTCGATGATGTTGGCGGGCAGTTGTGTTAAGGACAAAATGCCGGCGTCCACCCCTTTTTCGCGCAATCGCTTCTGGTAATATTGCGATAGCTTATAAGTTGAGCTATTGGGCCGGTTAGTGGATGATATGATAGTAGTGGTCATTGATTTATTTAGTGAACTGGTGAATTAGCGATTTGGCAAACCCACGGAGGAACAAAGTAATAAAATAATTAGTGATTTAGCGAGTTAGTGATTGGGAAATTGACAATGTATTGATTTGAGTTCGCCTCACATATCCACGCGCGAAGCTTCTTTGTGCCACCGATAGAGCTAAGGCGGCGCGCGATCGGACTACCGGACTTTTCCGGTTTTCCGGGCTCAAACTGTTTGTAAATAGGCAAAACCTGTGGATTTCGGAATTATATAAATACGTATCTTTAGCCCGCATTAAAACTTATGGGAAGGTATATTAACCGTTCCTGTATTTCGTTGTTACTAAAAACCCATTTATAAATTTTTTTAACGTATAAAATGAGTAAAATTATTGCTTTGGCCAATCAAAAAGGTGGCGTTGGTAAAACCACATCATCTATAAACCTGGCCGCAAGTTTGGCCGTGTTGGAGTTTAGAACATTATTGGTTGATGCCGATCCGCAAGCTAACTCAACGTCGGGTATTGGGTTTGACCCCCGTAACATAAAAAACAGTATTTACGAGTGTATAATCAACCAGGTTGACCCGCGTGAGGCTATCCAGAAAACCGAAACACCCAATCTCGACCTCTTACCAGCCCACATCGACCTGGTAGGCGCCGAGATCGAGATGATAAACCTTACCGACCGCGAATATAAAATGAAAGCGGTACTTAACAGTGTACGCGACGACTATGATTTCATCATCATCGACTGCTCGCCTTCGCTGGGTCTGATAACCATAAATGCGTTAACTGCCGCCGACTCGGTAATTATTCCGGTACAGTGCGAATATTTCGCATTGGAAGGTTTAGGTAAGTTATTAAATACCATTAAGATTGTACAATCGAGGTTGAACCCTACACTCGAAATTGAAGGCATATTGTTAACCATGTACGACGTAAGGCTTCGCCTTTCGAACCAGGTGGTTGAAGAAGTGCGGAGCCATTTTGAGGATATGGTGTTTGATACCATTATACAGCGTAATACCCGTTTAAGCGAGGCCCCAAGCTTTGGTATATCAGTAATTATGCACGATGCTACAAGCAAGGGCGCAATAAACTACCTGAACCTGGCCCGCGAAATTTTGCGCAAAAACGGCTTGGTTAAAGAGGAGGCCGATACTAATACAGCAATAGTTTAATTATAAAGATGACCGGAGAAAAAAGAAACGCTTTAGGCAGAGGGTTAAGTGCATTGCTGAAAGATTCGGAAAGCGTTAACCACAATCAAAACAACAATACCGATAAAAACAATGCCGCATCAAGCCCCGAGGTAAACAACCTGGGCTCGATAAACGAAATTAAGCTGTCTGAAATTGAGGTAAACCCATTTCAGCCCCGTACCGATTTCGACCAGGATGCATTGCAGGAACTGGCCGACTCGATTAAGCTGCAGGGCCTGATACAGCCAATCACCGTTAGGCGCTTAAACGCCCATAGCTACCAGCTGATATCTGGCGAGCGGCGTTTCCGTGCATCAAAAATTGCTGGTTTAACACAAATTCCCGCGTACGTACGGGCTGCCAACGACCAGCAAATGCTGGAGATGGCGCTTATTGAAAACATTCAGCGCGAAAACCTGAATGCAATAGAAGTAGCCATAAGTTTACAGCGAATGATTGAGGAATGTAACCTTAAACAGGATGAACTGGGCGAGCGGGTGAGTAAAAACCGTTCGACCGTATCTAACTATTTGCGGTTGTTGAAACTGCCGCCGGTTGTACAGGCATCCATCCGCGAAGGCGAAATCACCATGGGCCATGCTAAAGCACTGATTACTATCGACGACCCTGCCAAACAAATATTTATTCATCAGCATATTATTAAGGAAGGTTTATCCGTTCGTAAAACTGAAGAACTGGTTCGCGATATGCAAACGGCGCCGATAAAGAAAGAAGGCAAACAACCCGAGCCTATATCGTTCCAGATTCAAAAGATACAGGATGACCTGGCTTCGAAATTCAGTTCAAGGGTTAAGCTGAAAATTGGTGGCCAGGGGCGCGGTACTATCGAGATTCCTTTTTTATCCGAAAGCGACCTTACCCGCATCCTTGAAATTATGGATTGGTAAACAGCATCCCCAATACCCCGGGGGTTTTTAACTAACAGATGTATAAATACTTGCTTGTAATTTGCCTGCTTGCCGGGTTTGCGCTTACTGCCAGGGCCCAAAATCCCGACACAACATCGTCAACCATTTTAAAAAATAAAATGGATACGCTGAAAGCATCGCGGGCAGATACCGACTTTATGCAATCGCGCAAGCCCAAGGTGCGTAAAGAAAAAGTCTATCATCCTGATACTACACACAGCCCGCACCGGGCGGTTATGCGTTCGCTTATTGTTCCGGGCTGGGGGCAGGTTTATAACCACAAGATTTGGAAAGTGCCACTTGTTTATGGCGGATTGATTGGGTTTGGATGGGCATATGTTTATAATGCAAAAAATTACCGGCTGTTTTTGGCGCTCTCAAAATATCGAAATCATTTAATAACGCCGGGACCCAAGGATCCTTACTATTTAGAGTTTAACCAGTATTCGCAATTCGGCGACCAGGCAATTTATAACGCGAAGGACGGTTACCGCCGCGACCGCGATTTGTGCATATTAGGTTTTGTGGCTTTTTGGGGTATAAATACTATTGATGCCTATATCGATGCCAAGTTTATACACAGCTATACGCTCGATAATAACTTTACCATGCGTATAGCCCCCGACTTTATCAATCAACCGGTGTACGCTCAAAATTCACCAATTTCATATATCCCGGGGTTAAAAATTACGTTTACACTTTGAGAAAACACGAATTACACGAATTAAGATGAATTTTCATCAATCTGCTTCTACATTCGATTTTAAATTCGTGAAATTCGCCTTAATTCGTGAAATTAGTGCCTTTTAATACAGATATGAAGATTGTACTATTAGGATACGGCAAAATGGGCAAAATAATTGAAAAGATAGCCCACGACCGCAAACACGAAATTATATTAAAAATTGACCAGGATAACCAGCACGAACTTACCGTCGAAAACCTGCAACTGGCTGATGTTGCTATTGAGTTTAGTACCCCGCACACTGTATTAGCTAATATCGAACAGTGTTTAAATGCAGGCGTCCCGGTTGTGGTAGGCACTACCGGCTGGTACGATAACCTGCCTGTTTTAAAGAAAAAATTTGAAAGCAGCGATACTGCCATGCTTTATGCGTCGAACTTTAGCGTTGGCGTAAATATTTTCTTCCACGTAAACAAGGTGCTGGCTAAATTGATGAACAACTACCCGTATTACGACATACAGGTTGAAGAAATTCACCATACCCAAAAGCTTGATTCTCCAAGCGGCACGGCCATAACTATAGCTGAAGGAATTATTGAAAACCTTGATGCGAAAAAAGAATGGGTTAATGCGTTAAGCACTGATGACGCCCAAACCGACGACGCAAACGTTACAGCCGATCAATTGTTAATAGAATCGCACCGAATTGACAGCGTGCCGGGCACGCATACTGTTATTTACGATTCGGAGGTCGATTCCATCGAATTTAAACATACTGCCCATAACCGTAACGGCTTTGCACTTGGTGCGGTACTGGCTGCCGAATGGATACAGGGCAAACAAGGTTTTTATTCGGTACAGGATATGTTTGACTTTTGAGGAAAGAGCCAAGAGGAAAGAATCAAGAACCAAGAATCGAGAGAAAAGAATCAAGAAATAAAAAAAAAGAAATCAGGGAACAAGATAAGGATATAAGGATCCTGGAGAATCGACAAACACTTTTTGTCTTGATTCTTGGCTCTTGACTCTTGATTCTAAAATAAAAATCACCAATATTGTAAGATGAACTGGAAATTCTGGAGTAAAAAAAATAAAACTACCCCTAAAAAAAAGAAAAGCGCCTTGCGCGAGTGGACTGACGCCATTGTATTTGCGGTAATAGCAGCAACTTTAATACGAACATTTTTTATTGAAGCCTACGTAATACCTACTCCATCAATGGAACGGAGTTTGCTGGTTGGTGACTTTTTATTTGTCAGCAAAGTAAACTATGGCGCACGTACACCTATAACACCGATAGCATTCCCGTTTGCGCATCATACCATGCCGTTAATTGGCACAAAGGCTTATTGGGACGGTATAAAACTACCTTACTACCGCCTGCCTGGCTTAAGCGATGTAAAGCGCGGCGATGTAGTAGTTTTTAACTACCCTATGGATGCCGACTCGCCGTTGTATCGCCCTGTTGACAAACGCGAAAACTTTATAAAGCGTTGCCAGGGCATCGCTGGCGATACGTTGAGTGTTGTTGATGCACAGGTGTATGTTAATGGGAGGGCTGCACCAACCCCGCCGGGATCTGAAATGGAGTACACCTTCACTACAAATGGGGGCGATCTTAACCCGCAGGTTTTGAGCGATTTGAACGTAACACAATACCCGGGTCGCGATTACCAGACCATGACCAAAGCGTCCGCTGATGCGTTAAAAGGGTATTCGAATGTAAAAGACTTTAAACCGGTGTTATCTAAAAAAGGCGTTACCGATCCGCAAAGCCCGGTTTACCCAACAAATCCTGGTCACCCGGTTGGCCCGCCTAACTTAATGCTCAATGGCAAGCAGCCCGACTATAAATGGAGCGTAGATAACTACGGCCCGATAATTATACCTAAAAAAGGCTGGACGGTAAAACTTGACAGTTTAACGTACCCTATTTACGAGCGTTGCATTAACACCTACGAAAACAACAAGCTTGAAGTTAAAGGCAGCGATATTTATATCAATGGCAAAAAAACCGACAGCTATACTTTTAAATTAAACTACTACTGGATGATGGGCGATAACCGCCACGACTCTGACGATTCGCGTTACTGGGGTTTTGTGCCCGAGGACCATATTGTGGGCAAGGCTCTGTTCATATGGATGAGCTGGGATGAAAACGCATCGTTCTTCAGTAAAATACGCTGGAGCAGGTTGTTTAACGGTATACACTAATAGCCACCCTGCAGCGCCATGGCAACTTATGTTATACTGGCCCTGTTCGGTTTTCTTTGCCTCGCTGGTTTTGGGTTGCTGTTTAAAAAAGCTGGTCGCCCTGGTTGGGAAGCGATTATCCCTGTTTATTCAGTATACATAATGTTGAAAATTAGCGGCAGGCCTGTTTGGTGGCTGCTGTGGTTTTTCGTCCCCGTCATCAATGCAATTGCTGCCGTTGTTATTTATACCGATTTTGTTAAATCGTACGGCAAATTTACCATACGACAGCAGGCGGCGGCCATCCTGGTGCCATTTGTATTTCTTCCAAAATGGGGTATAGAAAAACGGACGCAATATTTGGGTCCATCCGCATCTTCAGAATTTAAACAGGCCAGGCATCAGCAACTAAGGAAATCTCCGGCACGGGAATGGACCGAAGTTGTCCTGTTTGCTTTGCTGGCCACCACGCTTATCCGCACGTTTTTTATCGAGGCCTACTTAATCCCCAGCCCATCGATGGAAAGTTCACTATTAACCGGCGATTATTTACTGGTAAGCAAGGTGAATTATGGCGCCAGGTTCCCGATAACACCAATTTCTTTCCCATTTGCACATAGCACCCTACCGCTTATTTATACGAAAGCCTATTGGGATGGCATACAGTTACCATATTATCGTTTTCCGGGCTTAAGTGAGATTAAAAGAGGCGATGTGATAGTTTTTAATTACCCAATGGATGCGGACTCACCTTACTACCGGCCGGTTGATAAACGCGAAAACTTTATCAAGCGCTGCGTGGCAGTAGCCGGCGACACAGTGAGGGTAATAAACGCCCAGCTTTATGTTAACGGCAAAAAATCGCCAGAGCCGGCTGAAGGTCAGCAAGCTTACATTGTACACACTAACGGAAAACCCCTCGACTCGCTGTTTACCCGCAGTTTGCACATTGATGTAAAACTAAAATACAGCAGCAAAGACTACGAAATGCTGATGACTCGCCAAGCAGCCAGGCAATTGCAAAAGCATCCAGGAATTAATAATGTAATTGAATATTACCAGTCAGTATCAGGATATAACCCAGGCATTTTCCCGCACGACAAGCATTTTAACTGGACGCTGGATAACCTTGGCCCCATAATTATCCCAAAAAAAGGATGGATAGTTAAGCTTAACGAATTAACCATCCCTATGTACAAACGGGCTATCGGGGTTTACGAAAATAACAAGGTTAAAGTAGCAGGCAATACAATTTTTATCAACGGAAAAAAAGCTACGGAATATACCTTTAAGCAGGATTATTACTGGATGATGGGCGATAACCGTCACAACTCCGAAGACTCCCGTTTCTGGGGCTTTGTACCCGAAGACCATATTGTTGGCAAGGCGCTGTTTATATGGATGAGTACTGATGAAACTGCGGGATTTTTACATCAAACAAGGTGGGGGCGGATATTTAAGGGAATAAAATAGCGCCTTTTGTCATTGCGAGCGAGGAACGAGTGCGGCAACCGCACACTTTACAGGGCGAATATATAGGTAGCCAACTTGCATTGGCAGTTGTGCACGGCGTGCGGTTGCCCTCCGCTCGCCAGCGGATCGCAATGACGAATTTTATAATTTTTTTAATCCGAACTTCTCCGCCAACCCATTCAAATCGTCCACTACCGCATCAACCAGCGGTATACCATTCACTTTTCTGTGTGCTTTTGCTTCCAGTTCTGGCTCACCGGGAATAATGACTTTTTGGTCAGGAAGAACCGTTTGAGCTGATTTAAACCGGTTTACCCAGTTATCCATGTGGGTTTTAAACTCATCAACAGGGCGGAACCCGTCAACCCGCATAGCGCCAACAAAATGCCCGATGCCCAGGCCAACCGGATCAGCAGGGGGCTTCAGGAACGAAACAAATGGCGGCACCCAAGGGCCATAATTAGCGCCCGATAGTACAGCCGAAAGGATGTCGACGGTTGCGCTTAATCCAAACCCTTTATGGCTGCCATGCTCTTTATCACCGCCCAAAGGCAAAAGCGATCCGCCTGATTTTAACGCGTGCGGGTCGGTGGTGTAATTGCCTTCGGCATCCTGTATCCATCCTTCGGGCACGGGCTTGCCTGCACGCTGTGCTATCTCAAGCTTACCATTCGCCGCAGCCGAAGTAGCCATATCAACCACCACCGGCGGGTATTTGCCTGCGGGGAAGGCATAACACATAGGATTTGTACCTAACAGCCGTTCACTTGAATATGTTGGCGCCACCAGCGGACTGGCATTGGTCATGGCAAAGCCAATCATGTTTTTTTCAACGGCCATTAAAGCGTGATAACCGGCTATACCAAAATGGTTGCTGTTGCGCACCGATACCCAACCTGAACCGTATTGCTCCGCTTTTTCAATAGCCAATCGCATCGCAAAGGGGGCAACTATTAAACCCAGGCCTGCATCGCCATCAATGGTGGCCGTAGTGGGCGTTTGGTGTACTATCGTGATATTGGGGCTGGTGTTAATGCGTTTGCTCTCCCAAAGCCTTACGTAGCCGATAAGCCGGGCTACGCCGTGCGAATCAATGCCGCGTAAATCGGCCTGCAATAAAACATCAGCAGCAAGCGCAGCATGTTCGGCGCTGCAGCCCATGGCTAGAAATATGTTTTCGGTGAAAGCGCGAAGAGCTGATTGGGAAATAAGCATGTGACAAATATAGTAGGTTTGATCAGAGCCTTTCTCATTATTCTCTGTGTCCTCTGCGTTTTTCCCTCTGTGACTCTGTGGTTAATTTAACCACAGAGTCACAGAGGAGGCACAGAGAGCACTAAGACTTTATAGCGAATCTAACCTCTTCAATAATTCCAATCCATCATTCCACTCCCCGTACCCCGATGATAAATTGATATGTCCGGCATCGCCAACATTAACCAGCTCGCTGCCCCAGCTGTCTGCAAAAATTTTGGCGCGTTCGTAGGTTACAAAAAAGTCATTGGTGCTGGCGGCAACTATGGTTTTAAATGGCAGGTTAAATAACGGCACGGGTTTAAAACCGGTTGTTCCCGGTGGGTAAGTATCAGCCTCGGTGTCACTCGGTCCCACCAATAACGCCGCTTTGATTTTCACATCATATTTTAAGGCCCAGTATGCTATAGTTGAGCAGGCCAGGCTATGGCCAACCAAAATAACATTGGCTGGGTTGTGTTTTTTAACTTCGTTATTGATATTTTCAATCCAGTCGGTGCAAAACGGGGCATCCCATTCTTTTTGCTCAACGCGCTTAAAATTAAATTTGTGCTCCCAAAGCGACTGCCAGTGCTGCGGACCTGAATTACCAAGACCGGGAATGATGAGGATGGTTGATTGAAAGGTCATTTGTGAAATATAAAATGGTTTATTTCTCCGTCAGCACCGTAAACTTAAAGTCAAGCGGCTCAAAAACGCGCACAAGTTCATCAATAAAACCCTGTCCCCATTTAACATAAAACAAACCGAAGTTCTCGGTTCGTTCCTGCAGGCTGTCTTTTGGGAAAATGTCGGTTTTAATGTGCTCCACCTGTTCCAGCCGGGTGTGATAATTACGCTTCTCTGCCTTTATTAATTTCTTTTCTAAGTTGTCAATGGCATGTTTTAACCTTGCCTGCACGGCTTCTGTCGATGGCGCAAGCGTGTTGTCTATTTTGTATGCGCGCAATTTCAGTTTTTCAAATACTGCGGTTAGCTCGCGCCATTCATCGGCCAGGGATAAAGTATGTTCGCTGTGCTTTTTTATCCAGTCGTTTTTTATCGCATCGCTGCTTTTAAATAGGTCGGCTGGCTGCAAATCCATTTTGGCGATTTTTGATGCGGTTTCCTTTCCGATAACCAAACCCGAATTACGCAGTATAAGAATAGGGAAATCAACCTTATAATGGTCAAAGTTGGATTTAAGCTCCAGCCAGTAAACTACTTCCGCGCCGCCGCCAATGTAAGCAATGTTTGGTAAAATGCACTCCTGGTATAGTGGGCGCATAACCACGTTGGGGCTAAACCGTTCGGGGTATTGGGCAATCTCAGCTTTCAGTTCAGCTTCTGTAAAGCTGATCTCGGTATTTAATACTTTATATACCTCATGTTCAAAAGTTATCCGCTCGCGAAGGCCTTCCAGCAGGTAAAAGAAGTTAATCTCGCGTGGGTTAACCTGTATATGTACGCCTAAATCATGCAGTAGTTTATTGGTAGCCTCAATATTCTTAAAGCTGTTTTGTTCGATGATGTCCTTCTCAATTATTGGCGAAAATGATTGTTTGAAGCGATGATCATCTGCGTCAATAATTATCAAGCCGTATTGGCCGAACAGGGCGTTTACCAGGTATCGGGTCGCATCGGCCAGTTTGTCGAATTTGGTGTATGCGGTTTCAACAATTTCAGCAAGTTCATCGGCGTGATGGTCGATACCAAGTGCACCCTTATACTGGTTGATTGCCTGCCGCATAGTATCCGGATTGATGCGACCGGTTGCACCTGAGGCTTCGTACCACCAATGCACTTTTTTGCCGCCAATGTTGGTGTAATTTATCTCCGCAAAATCATGGTCCTCGCTCGCCATCCAGTAAACAGGCACAAAATCTTTATCCGGGAAATGCTTTTTTAGCTGTTGTGCCAATTTAATGGCAGTTACAATTTTATAGATAAAATAGAGCGGGCCGGCAAATATGTTAAGCTGATGGCCGGTAGTAACAGTATAAGTGGTTTCTTTTTTTAGAAGAGAAAGGTTATTTTGAACAGGCAGCAGCGGGGTTAGATGGCTGTACTGCTCAGTTAATACTTCAAACAAAATTTTCCGGTCTGCAACAACTTTTTTGCTTTTTAGGAGTTCGGCAAAGCCGTTAAAGTCGGGGCGGTAACCATAAAAAGGGCGAAGCGCCGGGGCATCTTCAAGGTAATCGATAACGGTGGGGGAGAAGGCCCCTGTGTCTTTATAGTTTATACAGGCTGAGTCCATTGAATTTCGGATGTCGGATTTTCGATGTCGGATTTAACAGCGGCATCAAACAAAACCAAGCCGAATTTAGATTTTAAATTTCTAAAATCAAGAAGGCTAGCCTAAAACCTGTTTATTTTACAATATGTCCATAAAGGTCGAAGTCCTCGGCGGTATCAATTTGCACGTTTACAAAGCTGCCGATAGTGGCATAATCAACGGCTGCATTTATCAAAACCTCGTTATCCACCTCGGGCGAATCATATTCAGTACGGCCGACAAAATACCCGCCGTCTTTTTTATCCACCAGCACTTTGTATGTATTACCTATCTTCTCCTGGTTTTTATCAAAGCTGATTCCTTGCTGAATTTCCATTATCGCATCGGCGCGTTGTTGTTTTACTTCATCAGGTACGTCATCCACTAACGAAAAGGCGTGAGTTTTTTCCTCGTGCGAGTAAGTGAAACAACCCAACCGGTCGAACTTGGTTTCTTCAACCCATTGCTGCATTTCTTCAAAATCCTGCTCAGTTTCGCCGGGGTAACCGGTTATCAGCGTGGTGCGCATGGCTATGCCGGGAACCTTATCGCGGATTTCATTAACAACATCAATTGTTTTTTGCTTGGTAATACCACGGCGCATTGATTTCAGCATATTATCGCTGATGTGCTGTAACGGCATATCCATATACTTGCAAATATTGTCGCGCTCGTTCATCACATCCAGGATCTCCATCGGGAAGCCTGAAGGGTAGGCGTATTGCAACCGTATCCATTCGATGCCGTTAACATCTGATAGGCGGCGAAGCAGATCATCCAGGTTACGTTTGCCATATAGATCGAGCCCGTAATAGGTTAAATCCTGGGCAATCAATATCAGCTCTTTAGTGCCATTTTTGGCAAGGGCTTGTGCATCTTTAACCAATTGGTCTATCGGTTGGCTTAAATGCTTGCCACGCATTAAGGGGATAGCACAAAACGAGCACGGACGGTTACAGCCTTCGGCTATTTTAAAATATGCAAAGTGTTTTGGGGTGGTTAACAGGCGCTCGCCAATCAGTTCGTGCTTATAATTTGCACCAACAGAACTTAGCAGGTTTTGCAAATCGTTTGTCCCAAACCAGGAATCGACATTCGTAATTTCAGCTTCCAGCTCAGGTTTGTAGCGTTCGGAAAGGCAGCCTGTAACAATTACTTTCCCAACCTTGCCTTGCTCTTTAAGCTCGCTGTATTGCAGAATGGTATCTATCGATTCCTGTTTGGCATTGTCAATAAATCCGCAGGTATTAATTACGATTATGTCATTGCTGTTAACCTTTTCGGCCTCGTGCACCACATCAAAGCTATTGCCCTTCAGCTGGCCCATCAATATCTCAGAATCGTATATGTTTTTTGAGCAGCCTAATGTAACCACGTTTACACGGGGTTTAGCTTTTAGTATCGGCTCATTGATTGATTTTGTTCTCATAACTTACGCCCGTTTGTCATTGCCAGGAGGAATGACGAAGCAACCTCGTCGCCAATGTATATTTGCCATGCTTACGACGAGATTGCTTCGTTCCTCGCAATGACAAAGTTTGTTATTTATTGCTTGAATAGTGAGTTAACGAATGCTTGCCTGTCAAACAACTGCAAATCATTCATGGCTTCACCCACGCCTATATATTTTACCGGTATTTTAAATTGATCCGAAATTCCTATTACCACGCCACCTTTTGCAGTACCGTCAAGCTTGGTTAAAGCCAGGGCATTTACGTCAGTTGCTTCGGTAAATTGCTTGCATTGCTCAATGGCATTTTGCCCGGTCGAAGCGTCCAGTACCAGCAAGATCTCGTGCGGGGCGCCAGGCACCACTTTTTGCATTACATTCTTGATCTTGGTGAGCTCGTTCATCAGGCCTACTTTGTTGTGTAAACGGCCAGCAGTATCAATAATTGCCACGTCATCACCATTGGCCACTGCTGAACGCAGGGTATCGTAAGCTACTGACGCAGGGTCGGACCCCATAGCCTGGGCTACAACTTTAACGCCAACGCGTTCGCCCCAAAGCTGTATCTGGCTAACCGCAGCTGCACGGAATGTGTCTGCTGCACCTAATACTACTTTGTTACCGGCCTGTTTTAATTTATGAGCCAGCTTACCAATAGTGGTAGTTTTGCCTACGCCGTTTACGCCGACCACCATTATTACATAGGGCTTTTGGTTGCCATATTCAAAACTGGTAAAATCGTTGCTGTTGTTTTCGGCGAGGAGTTTTTGTATTTCGTCCTTTAATAAGGTATTAAGCTCAGATGTGCTTACATATTTATCGCGGGCAACACGGGCCTGTATGCGCTCTATAATTTTCAGGGTGGTTTTAACGCCAACGTCCGATGTTACCAGCACTTCTTCCAGGTCATCCAGCACATCATCATCAACTGAAGACTTGCCTGCGACAACCTTGGTTATTTTTGAAAAAAAGTTATCCTTGGTTTTTTCCAACCCGGTATCCAGCGCCTCTTGCTCCGGTGGCGTGCTTTCCTTTTTCTTGAAAAAATCGAATAATCCCATATTCTTTTAATGTGCAATTGTGCTGATATGCAAATGTGCGGATTTAATAGCTGCAGATTGTAAGTAAACAGACATATTCATTAAACCCAATTTAAGCCATTTCGACCAGGCATCAAATTATATCAACAAAAAAAGCCTTCCCGTGTAAACAAGATGGCTTTAATATCGTGGTCAAAAATTATCCTTATAATTTTCCGGCTATCGCATCCTTAACGAAATCGTTAGCTACGATTTGTGTTTTGAATGAGTAAGCACCTGTACGCGGCGACTTAGCCATTGTTATAACTTTTGAATATTCTTTGCCTTTACCTGCTACTTTCAGTGTTGCAACTACTTTCTTTGCCATGTTTTTTTAATTTTGAATTAGTGAGTTGGTGAATTAGTGATTTAACGTCGACTAATCAACAAATTACTTAATCTCTTTGTGAACAGTTACTTTCCTTAAAACCGGGTTGAATTTTTTCATTTCCAGTCTTTCTGTTGTGTTTTTCTTGTTCTTGGTAGTAATGTAACGAGACATACCAGGCATGCCGCTTGTTTTATGCTCGGTGCATTCTAAAATTACCTGAACCCTATTGCCTTTCTTAGCCATTTTCTTCTATTTATTGATTTAGCGAATGAGTGAATTAGTGATTTTGGACTTGCAGCTAAACTTAATCAACTACTCACCTAATCAACCAACAACCCTCTACTAAATGTATCCTTTTTTTACAAATTTATTGATACACGCAGTGATACCATTTTTGCTGATAGTTTTAACAGCCGAAGTAGATACCTTTAAGGTAATCCATTTATCCTCTTCAGGAATATAAAACTTCTTAAGTTTTAAGTTTGGATGGAACCTGCGTTTTGTTTTAACGTTTGAGTTTGAAACGTTATTACCAACTAAAGATGCCTTTCCTGTTAAATCACAAATTCTTGACATGACGAAATCTTTTTAATTCTCCCTTTTTGTAAAGAGTTTGCAAATATCAGGATTTTAAGTGAAATAGGCAATACTGATTTAAATTATTTTTTCAAATTATTTTAGGACGATAGTTTTGAACATAATTGGGGTTAATAACACCTTATATTCAATATTTGAAAAAACATTTGCTGTGGCTTAATCATAGACGATTTTTCTATTAGTTTCAACAAGCGCAGTAATTTTCCCCTTCCGTGATTTCTTAATTTCTGTTCTTTTTATCCAATTCCCGTTTTTATCATACGCGGTATACTTATAAATCGCCCTGTCTGTTATGCGGTTTGCACCTGAGTAGTTATTTACCTCAATCAATAAATGCTTGTCGTTAAAAAGATAACCTTGCTTAAAAACAAGGCTATCTTTTGAGTTATAAATACAAAATTCCGTTATGTTATTTCCGATACCGTTTTCTCCGTATTTGTATTTGTTACTAAAATACATGGTCCCGTTTTTTAATTCGCATATCAAAGCTATTTTGTTACCATTTGCGTCAAATACGTCAATAAAACCTTTTTTTGCTGTGTCTTGAGTGTTAGTTGGTTTAATAAATTGGTCATCTATGCATTGCATAGGAACTTCTTTGGCGTCCTTTGTTGTATCGGTTGCATAGCATTTAATAAAGTTTAGCCTGTCGTCTAATACATTGATGATTGTTTCCTTAGTTTGAGTTATTCCATCTTTGGCATGGGGTGTTTCAACGATTGCTTTTACTCGGCTATAAATATATTCAGGCTGTAATATAATCTTGGTTCTTTGTGCGTTAGCATTTTGAATGCCAAGGAGAAGCGGTATAAACGCAATTAATTTCAAGTTATCAAAATTCTTCATCTATTTGAATTAGGCATATAAAATTACCAATATTATAGAGATAATTTTACTATTACCCATCTCTCATAATTTTGCTAATTTACACCACCGAATTAGTAGACAATGAGAACTCCCATAAATGTAAACGTCATTCAACAACTTTTTCTATACTTATCAATTTACCATCCTGATCGACCCCACCATTTCTATTTTGAATTTGCGAGTAATGTCATTGTTATAAAATTGCAGATCGAATTCCCTGTTTTTATTGTCTAAAATAATATTGGGGTTCCAATAGAGCGTAGTTCTCGTGTCATTCGCCAATGTTTTTGCCGTTGTAGCATAATCGGGAGAATAAAACTCTTTCACAGGCGTATAGCCGGACATTGTAGTATTCAGTTTATCATTAACGTCGAAATTAAACCCTTTGCCTTTTTTTGTATAAATTGATATTACACCTCCCGGAGCACCAAACGCACCACCCATCGCCGGATCATAAATTTTCACATAGTCGAATTCCCCCATGCCGATTTCCCTGATATCCTGGGTGTTACTTTCAATATTATTCAGAAAGAATTTTACCGGGGTTTCGGCTCTCCACCGTACCGTCGGATTGTCAGATACAGGGTTAAATATTTCCAGCCCGGGTATTTTGTTTTGCAAATATTGAAAAATGGTGAAGTTATTTAATGCTTTCGGGTCCTCGCCGACTATGAAATTGGTGGAAATACCCCGACTGAACAATCCTGATGTATAGCTGTCATCTAATCTATGAATTTGGGATTCGCGACTACCTTTAATAACCACTTCCTTTAATAATTTAGTTCCTTTTTTTGCAGGATAATTCGATACGGGGTTTGCGGAAAATGAAGCAGGATTTTCAATATCAGTTAATAAATCCACCGGTTTAAATGGTGGAATATGTAGATTATCAATCAATCCATTTTTGATCGTTAAACGAGCATATTCAGCTAGTAACGCGTTATCGCTAAATTTAAAACTCAACTTCGCATCACCGTAAAAAATCACCCCACCTTTGTAAAAAAAACCATTTTTATTAATGTTTACAGGCAATAATGTTCTAGCGGAATCTTCAGTTTGTACAATAATATTGCCTTCCAAATGCGCCATATTTGAAAGGTTTTTAACGCCGCTTATATTTCCTTCAATAGTCAAATAATTATGTTCTGTAAGTTGTTGTGTGTGGGCGCTTTTATCACCATCGTTCCAATTGTATTTTCTCCACCCGTTGGTTAGCATCACAAGGTCTAAGTGTTTTACCAGGCTATCACTATTTTTTCCGAAGTAGTAAGTTGGATTTATGATTTTACCGCGAAGATCGCTTGTCAAAAACAGGTACGAAATAATGTTATCCTTGCGTGTCAATGAGGTCGCTGAATCAGCAGCGGTCACCGAAATCGAAAAATTCGCCCTCGTGGTATCCTTCAGAATAAGTTTAAATTTATTTATTGATCGTTTTTGGGTGTTAATAGCAATTGCTTTAATGTCTGCATCAAGGTTGTATTCATAATTGTTGACAAAAGTTATTCGTTCAGCAACTGGCATTAAAGATTTATCAAAAATGGTGATTTTAAGGATTCCAGAGGGTAAATCCTTAACGGGGATCGTGCCGCTCGCGCTTTCCGATCCTGATAAATTTAATTTTGCTTCGTACACAATACGACCATTTTGTGTGGCAGTGAGCAGCAGCGTTTTGTCGGCTTCGTCAACCTGGTGCGATCTGAAAACAAAAAACTTTTTCCCATTTGTAGCTTCACCAATGTGAATCACAACACCTTTCGGCTTTTGCGCCGGCAACAGCGTATTGTGATTTGTGCCAAACCGATCTGTCCATATGGCTCTGTAAACCTGGCCATCTTTCGGAACCATGGTAAATACCCCCATGCCGTCGTGTACGGTAGAAAACATTGCAACAACTGAATCTCTAAACATTACTTTTCCTGAACCCGCGACAGGGAACCCATTCAAGTCAGTAATTTTAAATGCTACTGCTGATGGAATGTCAGTTATCAAATCCCCACCCTCCGGTAAAAAACGGATACTTACCGGATTATTTGTACTTGAGCGCGTTTCACGTTTCAGGTCAATTACCGGCAATTGCCTGTTGTATGCTAAAGCGGGATTTTCATTCAGGATCGCAGCAGTGTACGCCCTGCAAAACAACCCGTTGATGTTATCATCTTCAGGAAGAACAAGGCTGCCAGAAGCCGTTGATTCAAATATTGGCGCTATTATTCTCTTTAAAAGTTTGCCTTTATCATCAAATAATTCAAAATAGAAGTTTTTGCTTTTCGATTTAGCCCGTCCATTAAAAAGATAGGCTTTGAACCACACCGTATCACCTAAAGAATAGTTATTTCTATCATAATGAATGTAGATTTTTTCCAGTCCGGTAGCGTTTTCATGTTTTATTAATACGGAATCGGGCGTTTGACCCAAACACCGGCTAATACCTGCAAAAATGATGATCAGCAAATAATATCGAATAGCGATTTTTTCCATATTGAGTTTGCTGTTTCGAAATAGGCTATTTGGAGTAGGTAAATCTTTTTATCGTGATGTCAACCAAATCATTAAAAAAGGGGGTATTGTTTTTACTTGCGATTAATAATAGGTGATTTTGCGGTTAATGGTATCTTGATAGGCCTTTAATGAAGTAGACAAACCAGGTTTGGTGACCATGATACATTTTGTCCAATTCTTATGTGAATCAAACAAAAGAATTTTAAAGTCTATTGCAAAAATCAACGTTCTGTTTCTGAAATATTCAAAAGCTACCATATTTCCATGGCTATCAAACCTGTTCTTAGTTACTGCGGTGTCTGTGTTGTTGTTCAAAACAATTTTACTTCCCAATATATTGCCATCTATATCGTAATTATAACTTCCTATATAAGATAAGCTATCTTGAGTGTTGTTAATGTATTTTATCAACAGGCCATTCTTATCAAACTCATATTTTGAAATAAAACTACTATCAGCATGAGTAGAAGCAATGACTGCGGTTTTATTTCCATTTTTGTCAAACTCATATTTATAACCGGTTTCGCGCGTATTTATCAAATTACTTGTTTTTCGGCGGACCGTACGTGTGTCCGGGCGCGTACTTCTTATATATGTCAGGTAACCCTCCCTGTTAAAATCAGCTCGATAAAAAAAGTTAGTATGGGGAGTATCTGCACCCATTATTATTTGTTTTACCTTTCCGCGCAGTGCCTCTACCTCACCAAAATCGTACACTTGTGTTAGCGGCGGAACTTGCTTTTTACAGGAAGCAATCAGAAAAATCATCAATATCAATAATGACTTAAATAAATTCATTGTTAAAGATAGAATATACGACAAGAAAAATAACCTCTTACGTCCAATTATTATCGGCCGAAGCACGATAGGCAGACTAAGTTTTCAATAGTTTGAAAAAGGAATCTTATGATGCGACGATGATATAGCCGTAAAATAAATAACTTCTTAAAATAATTTAAAAAGTCTTTATTTATTATCTGTTTTCTCGAAAAATGACTAATTTTCACCCACCAAATTAGTAGACAATGAGAACTCCCTTACAGGTTACGTCTTTCGACGACTATAAACAAGTTTATAAGCAAAGCGTTGAGCATCCCGAAGAATTTTGGGCCGGTATTGCCGAAAATTTTCAATGGCGCAAAAAGTGGGATAAAGTGCTGGAGTGGAACTTTAAAGAACCAAAAATAAAATGGTTCCAGGGCGCTAAGCTTAATATTACCGAAAATTGTCTCGACCGCCACCTGGAAACCCTGGGCGACAAACCTGCCTTGATATGGGAACCAAACGATCCGCATGAAGACCACCGCGTGCTTACCTACAAACAACTACACGAAAAAGTTTGCCAGTTTGCCAACGTGCTAAAAAACAATGGCGCTAAAAAAGGCGACCGTATTTGTATTTACATGCCAATGATACCCGAACTGGCTATAGCCGTTTTGGGCTGTGCACGTATAGGTGCCATCCATTCGGTGGTTTTTGGTGGCTTCTCGGCACAATCAATTGCCGACAGGATAAATGATGCCGAATGCAGCATTGTTATAACCGCAGATGGCAGCTTCAGGGGAAATAAGGAAATACAGCTGAAAGGCGTGATTGACGATGCGCTGGTGCAATGCAAATCGATAAAAAAGGTAATTGTGGTAACCCGCAGCCGTACGCCGGTATCGATGATAAAGGGCCGCGATGTTTGGTGGGAAGATGAAATTAAGAAAGTTGAAACCCAGGGTAACGTTGCAAGCCCGGCCGAGGAAATGGACGCCGAGGATATGCTGTTTATATTATACACCTCCGGCTCAACCGGTAAGCCTAAAGGTGTGGTACATACCTGCGGCGGCTATATGGTGTATGCGGGCTACACTTTCAGCAATGTATTCCAATATCAGCCCGGCGAAGTGTTTTTTTGTACAGCCGATGTGGGCTGGATAACCGGGCACTCCTATATTTTATACGGACCGTTATCACAGGGAGCCACAACTTTGATGTTCGAAGGGATACCAACCTTTCCGGATGCCGGTCGTTTCTGGGATATTGTAGATAAACACAAGGTAAATATATTGTACACAGCTCCTACGGCTATTCGCTCGCTAATGAGTTTCGGGCTTGATTTTGTAAAAAATAAAGACCTTGGCTCACTCAAAAAATTAGGCTCGGTAGGCGAACCGATAAACGAGGAAGCCTGGCATTGGTACGATGACAATATCGGCAAAAATAAATGCCCGATAGTTGATACCTGGTGGCAAACCGAAAACGGCGGCATAATGATATCGCCTATTGCCGGCGTAACACCAACCAAACCGGGTTACGCAACCTTGCCACTGCCAGGCATTCAACCTGTTCTGGTTGACGAAAACGGCAATGTGATTGAAGGAAACGGCGTAAGCGGCAACCTTTGTATCAAGTTCCCATGGCCGGGCATGCTGCGCACCACCTATGGCGACCATGAGCGTTGCCGCACCACCTATTTTGCCACTTACGAAAACATGTATTTTACCGGCGACGGCTGCCTGCGCGACGAAGATGGGTATTACCGTATAACTGGTCGTGTAGATGATGTGCTGAATGTTTCCGGTCACCGTATCGGTACTGCCGAGGTGGAGAACGCCATTAATATGCACAGCAGCGTGGTTGAGTCGGCAGTGGTAGGTTACCCGCACGACATCAAAGGACAGGGCGTTTACGCCTTTGTTATAAGTCCGGGTAATCATGGAGATGATGAACTGGCCCGTAAAGATATCATGATGACCGTACAGCGTATTATAGGTGCAATAGCCAAACCGGACAAAATCCAGTTTGTGACAGGTCTGCCCAAAACACGCTCCGGCAAAATAATGCGCCGTATTTTAAGGAAGATAGCTGAGGGTGACACCAGTAATTTGGGAGATACCTCTACATTGCTTGACCCGGGTGTAGTGGAGGATATAAAGAAGGGAGCTTTGTAGGAAGAGAATCAAGACGGCAAGAGTCAGGAATCAAGATAAAAAAACCGATAATGTTCCCTCTTGACTCCTGATTCTTGATTTCTTGTCTCTCTTTTGTCAAACCTTATGATGTTTTGGATGTTATTTAAGTACATCTAATATAAAAAACATCATGAGCGATTTAAAAATAAGAGGCACCTGGAACGAGTTGAAGGGCAAAATAAAACAAGCCTACGGCGACCTTACCGACGACGATTTGGTGCGCGAAGAAGGCAAGGACGATGAACTGTTGGGTAAAATGCAAAAGAAGACCGGCAAAGGCCGCGATGAGCTGGTAAAATGGCTTAACGAGTTATAGAAATACTAAGGCGCGAAAGGCCCCTTTTTTTGTAGAATCTAATCTTTTTCGCTTCAGTGTCGACATGATTAAGACTGTTAACCTTCTAAATACTTCAAATTTTCCTCAAGCGACTTTAGCTTTTTAAAGAATTTAACTTTGTAATACCAATGACCACCTATAAGTGATAAAGCAGTTGCAATTGCGCAGGTTATAAAGATGGTTTGTGGGGACGGATGCCAGTAAGGCATGAAAAGTTTAATAACGGCATAATAGTATGCAGGATATAAAAACAGGTAAATAATGTTAACTATCAAATAAAATCTTTTGAAGGCTGCAATGGTATGTTTAATGGATTCCTTTACATTGCCACTATTGTTTATAGTAAATATTTGTTCCTGCCTTTTAAAAACCCATAAAGTAATGATACAATAAAGTACTAATATAATCAGGTATATAATAGACGTTAGAATGACGCTCAGACTATGCAGGTAAATGCCTTTTATTAATATAATCAGAAAAACTACTGCCACTAAACCAATAAGAATTTTGATAGTAAGCTTGCCGATTGTTCTCCAATAAATACTTTTTGAATGCATTTGGCCTAATGTGTCTGTTGTAGTCATAATAATTTCTTCTAATTTCTCTGGTGAAATTTTCTGTTGTTGGTATTCTTTATCCTGGATTATGTTCCAGTGCGCTTTAAATTCGTCCAGTTCCATATTATCCGTTGTTTACAATTGTTCTCAATTTGGTGCGTATTTTATTTAGTTTGAACCCAATGTTCGATTCGGAAAGACCCATAACCTCGGCGATCTCCTTGTAGCTATAATTGTCCATATACAACATGGTAATGGCCCGTTCCACCTCTGATAGTTTTTTTATAGCGTTGTACATTTGTTGTACCTGTTCGTTTTCTCCTTTATTGTCTATAGCCGCTATATTAAAAGCATGATCGTCAAGTCCAGCAAATTTTTCTCGTTTGGTCTCTTTTCTAAGCCGGGTTATGGCATTATTTAGCGCTATCCGGTAGATCCATGTCGAAACTTTTGAGTCACCGTTAAACGAGCTATAGGCTCGCCAAAGTTGTAATATGATGTCCTGGAAAAGGTCCTCTTTATCTTCGCGACTATTGCAATACATATTGCAAACCTTTAGAATCAGGCCTTGATTATTGGTTATTAATAAAATGAACTGCTCTTTCAATTATTGATATTTATACAATTAGTCACATGGGGGTAGAAAACCTTAGCAGATGTTAAAATTAATTTTTTGTAAGTTGTTATTTAACTTCTTTAAAGGACGACATTTTATCTTTTTTTTATTCGTTCTCAAAACAATACGCTGCTATCTTAATAGATGATTAGCAACAGGCGCTAATAATCAAGAGGCATAGTAAGGTATAACTGCTATCTATTAAAATGTCGAAAAATCGCCACCGACAATGAGTTTTAATCCTGGTGAAAGCCAATTTTTCGTTCTTTTTTCCGGTAGTCGAGAGAAAAGCGGTCTTGTTTTACAAGTTGTAAAAAGCTATATAGACCTTAACTTAATGGCATTGGGCGAATAGCCCGTTTTATTTTACAGTCTTCGGTTTTAAACGGAAAGTGTTTTATATTTATTGAAATATGAAACACCTGGAAAACCTTATTGTAATTGCTGCCATTATTTTTATCGCCTCCTGTAAAAATAGAGTTGAATCTGCTTGTGACGATCATTATATAAATGGAGTTAACTATTTACTCGCAAATGATTTTGAAAAAGCAGAGTCTGAACTTCAACTTTCACTTAAAGTTAATCCTAAAAACGCAAATTCTTATTACGAGTTAGGATATTGCTATTTTTATTCCGGAAACTCAAACAATGCAATCACAGCTTTTGATAAAGCTGTTGAACTAAATCCAAATTTTATGATGGCTTATTATGCGGATGGACAAGTAAAGCAAATAGAAGGCAAATCCAAGGAAGCGATTGCAGATTACACCAGGGCAATAGAATTGAAAAATGATTTTGCCTTTGCATATTACACGAGGGCAACCGAATATATCGCAATTGCCGACGCACAAAAGGCTATTGATGACCTTGATAAAGTGATCAAACTTAAACCTGATTTTTACCGCGCATTCGCTTCGAGGGCCGCCATGAAACGCAATATTGGGGATATAGCAGGGGCGATACAAGACTATTCGGAAGTTTTAAGGCTGGATAAAAGCAATATCGCCACTTACTATAACAGGGGAATTCTATACGGCGAAAGCAAGCAATATAAAGAGGCTATTGATGATTTAACCAGTGCTATTGATTTGAAAACCACGGCAAACTCGGCCTACCTATACAGAGGGATCTATGAATATTACCTGGATAGAAAAGTTTCGGCGTGTACAGATTTTACGAGAGCTCAATTACTTAATGTGCCAAAAGCTGACGAGTATGTAAAGAAATATTGTGTTGGCAGCAAATAATAGGCAAAATTTGGGGTGCAAAAACTTGCCCGGCTGCAACTATAAAAATAAGTTTATGTCTATTCGCATGTAATCAACCTTTAGTTTATGCCGGCATCACCCACAACACAAAAAGCAAACCAGCCAAAAAAGATTCACTACATCGATACGCTGAAGGTATTGCTTACCATATTAGTGGTGCTGCATCATTGCTTTATCACTTATGGTGCACCCGGCGGATGGTACTACAGCGAAAACGCGAAGAACGCGATCGCCATTGTGCCCATGACCATTTTTGTGAGCGTCAACCAGGCGTTTTTTATGGGCTTTTTCTTCTTCCTGTCGGCTTATTTTATAAAACCGTCGTATGACAGGAAGGGTGCAGCTAAGTTTATAACCGACCGGTTGTTGAGACTGGGTGTACCATTGGTTTTCTATTCGTTCATACTTTCCCCGCTGTTAAGTTACCTTGTTTATTACTTTGGATACGGGCAGCATGTTACGTACTTGCAATACCTCGGTGGTTTCCATCCGTGGATTGATTTTGGTGTACTATGGTTTGTCGCAGCATTGTTGTTGTTTACTTTGGTATATGTGGCTGTACGAGCCTACACTAAGAATTGGGTGCCAAAGCCGCTCGCAGCGCCTTCAGCAGGTGCAATTATGTTATTTGCGGCGGCAGTTGGCATAGCCAGCTTTTTTGTGCGCACCCGGCTACCGGTGGGCTGGGTGTTAAAGCCTTTGGGGTTTCAGCCTGCACACTTCTCGCAATACATTGCGCTTTTTATTTTAGGGCTGGTAGCCTATAAAAACAACTGGCTAAATACAATCACATTCAAAACAGGGAAGCAGCTTTTTTTCTTCTTTCTTTTTTTATTAATGTTTTTCCCGGTGTTTTATATCATCCAAACAAAATTCCATATGCCCGGTGAATGGTATTCGGGCGGATTTCACTTCCAGGCTATATTATATGCAGTATGGGAGCAGCTTATAGGCTTTTCAATTATTACTACGCTGTTGGTTTTTGGCAGGGAATTGTGGAACAGGTCATCACCTTTATTGGCAAAATTGTCCCGGTATACTTTCGCTGTTTATATTTTTCATCCGCTGGTAGTGATTTCAGCTTCGCTTGCGGTGCATAACTGGAATATTGACCCTGTGCTGAAACTTTTGGTGGTTGCACCGGTTGCTGTTGTTGGCAGCTTTTTACTGGCCGGGCTGGTGGTATTGATGCCGGGGGTGAAGAAGGCGATATAGTGTAATTATCGGAATATCTTATTCAAATCAAAAGTAAACCCGGCCAATACCAGGGAATCAAGATGCTCCGGTTTTTTTGCTTTTTTATGTAAATAATATTTTCCGTCCATTAAAGCATATAATTCTATTGTTTGAACAATAGGGTCGATAATTACATATTCTCTTACGCCATATTTTTCGTAAACATCTTTTTTTTGTCGAAGGTCGTAGTAGGCATTGGATGGCGAAAGTATTTCTATGGCCAAATCGGGCGCACCTTCAATTTTGTTTTTAACGATATCTGCCTCACGCTCTGGCGCAATATATAGAAAGTCCGGCTGAAGTACATTTCCTTCATCAAAAACCACATCAACTGTACCGGCAGTGTAGCCTCCTATATTTTTAAGTTCTAAAAAATTAAGTATTAATTGCGACAGGCGCGCAACAATCGCCTGGTGAACAGGGTTCGCAGCTGGTGACATAACTAAATCATAATTAATTAATTGAAAAGGCGCACCTTCCTCCAGCAGCATATAATCAGCAACGGTGTATTTCTTTTTCTTTTCAACGGCAAGCATAAATCAAATATAACTAATTTTGTGCCAAATGACAAAAGCCAAACCCACTATACTTGTAGTAAACGACGATGGCATAACTGCCCCTGGTATTAAAGCCTTACTGGAAACCATGGCCGAAATTGGTCGTGTGGTAGTAGTTGCGCCGGATAGTCCGCAATCGGGTATGGGGCATGCCATCACCATAGGTAAACCTTTACGGCTTGACCCTGTTGACATTTACGAAGGTATTGAAATGTACCGCTGCTCGGGCACCCCGGTTGATTGCGTGAAGCTGGCAGTGAACAAGATATTTAAAGGCAAAAAGCCCGATTTATGTGTTTCGGGTATAAATCATGGGTTAAACAACTCCATTAATATATTATACTCCGGCACCATGTCGGCAGCGGTTGAAGGGGCTATTGAAAGCATTCCGTCAATAGGATTTTCGCTTGATGATTATACGATGGATGCCGATTTTAGCCATTGCCTAAAATTTGTTAAGGAAATTGCGCTGCAGGTTTTACAAAACGGCTTGCCGACTGCCACTTTGCTTAATGTCAACTTCCCCGCAGGGCCACATATTAAAGGGATAAAAATTTGCCGCCAGGCAAATGCCAAGTGGGCCGAAGAATTTGACGAGCGAATGGACCCGCACAAGCGGCCTTACTACTGGCTAACAGGTGTATTTCAAACCAGCGACAATGGCGAAGATACCGACGTTTGGGCGCTCGAACATAATTATGCCTCGGTAGTGCCGGTACAATTTGATATGACGGCACACCATGCCATCCCGGTTTTAAATAGCTGGGAATTTAATATATAAGTAAATGCAATACAAAAATACCATGCTAATGGGCGTTTTACTCGCCCTTCCGTTTCCGGCCATTGCATGGTTGGTAGCATCTTTATTAAAAAACAATGTTGATCTCATCAACAAACCGGCGCTGCCATATGTTATAGCTATAGCTTTGAATTTATTGATGTTGCGTTTTACCGTTAAAAAGGATTTGGATAAAACTGCAAGGGGTGTAATGCTGGGCACATTTGCTATTATGTTGGTATTGTTTATGTTTAAAGTACGTGCACGATGAAGTATTACCTGGTAGCCGGAGAGGCATCGGGCGATTTGCATGGCGCAAACCTGATGAAGGCGTTAAAAGAGCGTGATAATCAAGCAGAGTTCCGCTATTTTGGCGGCGACCTTATGCAGGCCGAAGGTGGTACGCTGGTAAAGCATTATGCCGATATGGCCTTTATGGGTTTTATTGAGGTGGTACTTAACCTGAATGCTATTTTACAAAATCTTAAAGCCTGTAAGCATGATATTACGACATGGCAGCCGGACGTATTGATATTGATTGACTTCCCCGGCTTTAACCTGAAAATTGCTGAGTTTGCCAAAGCGAATAATATCTTGGTTTGCTATTATATCTCGCCTAAAGTGTGGGCCTGGAACCAAAAACGGGTTTTAAAAATAAAACGGATTGTCGGCCACCTGTTTTGCATCTTGCCTTTTGAGGTTGATTTTTATAAGGGTTGGGGAATGGAGGTTGATTATGTAGGCAACCCGCTGCTTGATGCTGTGGCGGCATTTAAGCCGGATGAAAGCTTCGCGGGTAACCATCGTCTTCCTGCAAAAAAAATAATTGCATTGCTACCCGGCAGCCGCCGGCAGGAAATTAGTAGGCTATTGCCGGAAATGATTGCCGTTATCGAAAAGTTTCCAAATCATCAGTTTGTTATAGCTGGCGCCCCTTCGTTTACTGTCGATTATTATACACAATTTATTCGCAGCGAAAATATACCGGTTGTTTTTAATGCCACCTATGATTTACTCAACAACGCCGAAGCTGCTATTGTAGCATCGGGCACTGCCAATTTGGAGACTGCATTATTTAACGTTCCGCAGGTGGTGGTGTATAAAGGGCACCCTATATCTATAGGTATAGCCCGCATGGTGGTTAAAATAAAGTTTATATCGCTGGTTAATTTAATAATGAACCGCGAAGTAGTTAATGAATTGATACAGGCCGATTGCTCGGCCGAGAAAATTAGCGCGGAACTTGAAGCAATAGTAAACAATACAGCATATCGCAAAAAAATGCTTGCGGACTACGACGAGCTTGACGTGAAAATGGGCAAGCCCGGTGCTTCAGCTAAAACAGCAGAACTTATTATAAAATACACCACAAAAAAATAGAGCCCTGCATATTGCAAAGCTCTATCGTTTTCATAGGTGATGTTAGTACGGTTTTTCGGTAGATAGAATAGATATATGATGGTCAG
Source organism: Mucilaginibacter sp. (assembly GCF_025359345.1). Classification (GTDB taxonomy): domain Bacteria; phylum Bacteroidota; class Bacteroidia; order Sphingobacteriales; family Sphingobacteriaceae; genus Mucilaginibacter. Next base: position 30,463 of record NZ_JANYGQ010000034.1, on the reverse strand, counting down.
GCCACAAACAAAGTGTTTTGCGTCATAGCCTGTTTCTTGCGCATTAAAAATGGGTTGCGGCCCATAAATTCTTTTAAATCGTTAGCCAGCAAATTCTTAAGTTCATTATCAAACTTTGCCAGTATTTTGGTTGGGGCGGGTTTATTGTAAGTTTTCATGGTTAATGTCTTTAGTCTATTTGTTAGTTTTCCCGGTCTTATCGTCTTCACTTTCGGTTAAATTATCTTTTCGGCGTTTAGCTTCTTTATATTGCCGCAACAGTTGTTCCTTATCCCGCTCGTCCGAAGTGTTTGCCGGCTCAACAGGGTTCTCCCATTCTTTCTCTCCGCTTTCGCGATGTTTCCTGATATCGAGTGCCATCCTGTATTGCATTTGATATGTACTGTTCCAAATCAGTGCCAAAAAAATCAATGTAGTCGAAGTTGTACATCAATATGTAAATATGATTTTTGCAACGCGCTGAAAATCAACATAAAATAAACAAACTCGCGTCAGCATGAGTTACCTTTGCCAAACCTTTTACTGTTAAAATTTTAGTACAGTTGTTGTAAACAGTAGTCAAAAATTAAGCAGCAACGGGTTTATTTGAGGTTTTGGCATGGTTTGCAAAGTGGATGATGAGTGTTATGATGGATAAAGTAGCTCCGGTAATACATACCCCCGTCCACTGGTAGTTTTTCCAGAGCTGTGTGGCAAACGAGGTGCCGATGGAACCCCCAATAAAATAAGTAACCATGTAAATGGTATTGATGCGGTTGCGCGCTTCGGGCTTTAAGGCAAATATTATGGATTGATTTGAAATGTGGGTTGCCTGCACACCCATATCTAAAATAATTACGCCTATAACTAATCCAACAATACTATAGGCTGAGAAGTAAAAGATGATAAACGAGACCAGTATCAGCAATAAAGTAAAGCCCGATAATTTATACGCATCCATTTTATCACTCAACCTGCCCATTAAGCCGGCAGCCAATGCACCGAAAGCGCCAACAAGGCCAAATTCGCCTGCTACGCCGCTGCCCATGTTAAAGTTTTGTTTTAGCAGGAACACGATGGTTGTCCAGAAGGCACTGAAGCAGGCAAAACACAGTGCTCCACGCAAAGCAGCAAGACGCAATTTCGGTTCGTTCTTCACCAAATCTATAAGCGAAATCATCAGCTTTTTGTAGGTGCCTTTATATTCAGGCTCAACTTCTGGCAAAAACAGACCGATCATTAGCCACATCAGCAGCATTATCCCGGCGGCTATGTAGTACACAGCCCGCCATCCAAAATAGTCGCCAATGTATCCGCTAAACGTGCGCGACAATAATATACCTATTAACAGTCCGCTCATTATAACGCCAATTTTTTTACCGCGTTCGCTGGGCTTTGCAAGGTGCGCCGCCATAGGCACCAATAGCTGCGGAATCATGGATGCGGCCCCCAGGAAAAAGCTTGCCGCTACAAGTATATTAATTGACGGAGATAGCGCAGTTATTATAAGGGATAAAACAATAAAGGCGAAAACCACCATCATCAGGCGCTTGCGTTTTACCATATCGGCCAATGGCGCCAAAAAGAACATGCCCGTGGCATAACCAATTTGAGTAAGCATAGAAACCTGTCCGACTTTAGCCCTGGTAGTATGAAAAGTATTGGCCATGTCTTCGAGTAATGGCTGGTTGTAGTACAGGTTTGCCACAATAAGGCCGGTGGCCACAGTCATTATCCATAAAGTTAGCGGGGTAAGTCCCGGGTGATTTTTTGGATTGTGGCTGTTTTGCATTGCTTTATTTATCAATTATGCGCAAAAATGGCGAAGCATTTTTATTTTGATGTTTGGTTTGTGCAATATTTTATGGCTGGGATGAACAATTTGATCCGTTTAACTCATCAAACGTATATTAAAATTGAAAGAATGGCAGTATTCTTGCTTATTTAAAGGGATTCTTCACTAACGGCGATAGAAATAGTCTTAAAAATCGAAAAAATATGAATGTTGTTCTATTTTTTGATGGCTAACTCGATACTTTTTTGAATAAAGCCGCGTTTAATTCAAAAACTATCTTAATTTCCGAGTTAACATTAAGATAATATCAATTAAAGTTCACTATATCGCGAGTTATATAGTGAAATTTTGTCAATTTTTTAGATAAAAAACGCCAACAAGCTGAAATTGATGAGATAAATTTGAAAAAAAATGAAAAATTATTATATTATTAATGAAATGTTTGTATTTTTGTGATGTGAATAAGGCGTAATTGATTTAGCACAAAAAAATTACAATTTAATTACGATAATATAAAAAGATAGTGTTACTTTTACACCATTAAGATATTAAAAAAGTCTTCTCATAATTTAGGTTTATAATTGGTTAGAACGCGCCCCTGCCCATCAGGGGCGCTTCTTGTTTTATACAGTTTTATAAGCCAAAACTATGCGCAACCCGTAACCCAACGAAACCATAATTGTTTCTTTCGCCGATGAATGTTTTTCTGCTTGAGAAATTTTCATATCGCAATCCAAAATCCCACGACTTAAACGTATAACCCACCCCTGGCGACCATATCAGTTTAGTGCTTTTAGGGATGCCAAAGGAGCTATTTTTATACGCGTGAAAATCGCTTAGTTCAAATCCTGCGCCTGCTTCGCCGCTAAAATAGAAGTGCTGGCCCACAAAGTATTTAAATCCAACTTTTACCGGAATCATGCCCATGGATGCGTATGTGCTTCGCGCTAAAAATTCGTAATAGCCAGAAGTTAGCGTTAAGGCAAAGTTTTGCGAAAGGCTATATTGCAATCGCGCCGTAAGGCCAATATAACTGCTGGAGGTGTAATGCATGGCACCGTTGGTGATGCCGCTTTCGGCTCCGACATCGAACCTGAAGGGGCTTGCCGGAGCGGTCTGTGCTTTAACACCGGGGGTAAAAAACGCAGCAGCAATAAAAGTAGCGGCCACAACAAATTTTGATAGATTTTTCATAATGATTAAAGGTTTTATGTTTATTTATTTCTCCAAAAACCAATAATCCAATTGTTTATTTCACCGGAAAGTGCTATTTAACTTTAGTTAACAGCCAGGTGCTAATGTTTGTTAAATTTCACTTGGTTAAACAGATTGTAAATATCCCTCTTAACGGGTGATGATAACGCGTGCTTTTAAAAGTAAGTTTGCGATACATTAATGTAAATTAGTTCCGCATTAATTAACATCAGGGTACTTATGAAAATTAAATCAGCTTATTTATTTGTTTGCTTGCTTTGCCTGTCGGGATTTAGAAATCAGCCTGACTTTAACCGGTTTGCTGCAAAATTTGTAAAAGGCTACACCGCACTTAAAATTCCGCAATTGGAGCTCAGCTACGTTAATATGCTGAAACAAATCAAACCGGCGGAAGAAATCAAAAAGCAAACGGATTTTTTTGAAACTATAAAGTCAGAACAAAAGAAAATCAGCACCATGGGACTAACCGTCGACCAAAAGCAGGACTACGAGTTGATTGCCTACGAAACCGACCTGAACCTTGAGCGACTGGCATTAGAAAAACAGTGGGTAGCCAATAAGCCCAAAGAAATTTCAGCCGCGGGTTTGCATTCTATAACTAATGGTAAGGCTTGGTACGCATATTTTTTAAAGAACTGGCTAAGTGCAAACGTTACGCCCGATGATATTTACAAGTTCGGCCTTAGTGAGGTTGAAAGGGTAAAAGGGCATATTGAGGCCATTCGTAAACAAAGCGGACTAACCGAGGAAGCATTCTATAAGCATTTAAACGAAAAGGAGTTTTTTATTGCCGACCCCAGAGGAGTGCAAAAACAGTTTGAGCATACTAAAGATATTGTTTACAACCACCTGGGCAATGTATTTAGTCTGCGTAAAATACCGGCCTTGAAAATTGAGCAAGGTGCCAACGCCGCAATGGCACAAACACCTGGCTATTATGATAACAATGTGTTTTACTACAACCTGTTCAGTAAACCGTATAATAAACGCCAGTTCGACTGGCTTTTTTTGCATGAAGCGGTGCCGGGGCATCACTACAAGTCGTCAATTAATTCCGATGTTAAGCAATCAAAAGTTCACCAGCTTTTTTATTTTTTGGGGCTCGAAGAAGGCTGGGGTGCTTACGTAGAAGAACTGGGCAAAGATGTGGGCGTTTATAAAACGCCATACGAAGAACTCGGCAAATGGGAATGGGATATCGTGCGCTCGGTACGCGTGCCTATGGATATCGGTCTTAACTACTACGGATGGACGGACGACCAGGCGCTTGCCTTTTGGAAAAAGAACATTAAAAACCAGGACGATATAGCCCTGCGCGAAATTGCGCGGGTAAAACGCTGGCCCGCCCAGTGCATCACCTATAAATACGGCGCCGGCCAGATAATGCAATGGAAACAAACATTACAAAAACGGGAAGGCACCAAATTCAATATCAAAAACTTTCACGACAGGATATTGAATCTTGGCTCTTTACCGGTATTTATGGTTGGCGAAAATGTTTTAAGAGTGAATTGATCTGATCGACCATTAATCCATTGCCGTAATAAACTCATTAATTCACCAACTCACCCATTAATTAATTAATGCGCCTCTAACCAGTTTACACCAGTTCCAATCTCTACCATTATTGGCACCGTGGTTTTTATAGCGTTTTTCATGTTCTCCATAATAATGGGCTTCACTATTTCCACCTCATGGTGGGGCACGTCAAATACCAACTCGTCATGTACCTGCATGGTCATACGGGCATCCAGTTTTCGCAGGCAAAACTCGCGGTGGATGTTGATCATCGCTATTTTAATCATATCCGCTGCTGAACCTTGAATGGGAGCGTTAATGGCATTTCGTTCGGCAAAACCACGTACGGTTTGGTTAGCGCTGTTAATGTCGCGCAGATAGCGGCGGCGGCCCATCAGCGTACACACATACCCATGCTCACGGGCAAAGTTCATGGTATCGCTTATGTAGTTTTTTATGCCCGGGTATTGCGCAAAGTAGTTTTCAATAATCTCGGCTGCTTCTTTACGTGGTATGCCCAGGCTTTGCGATAATCCAAATGCCGACTGCCCGTAAATAATCCCAAAGTTTACCGCCTTTGCGTTCCGTCGCTGTTCGCTGCTTACTTCGTCAAGCCCGATGCCATACACTTTGGCAGCAGTTGCGGTGTGAATATCCAGGTTGTTTACAAACGCATCCATCATATTGGCATCTTTGCTTATTTCGGCAATAATGCGCAGCTCTATTTGCGAATAATCCGCAGATACGATGGTATGCCCGCTATCCCGTGGGATAAATGCCTTCCGCACCTCGCGGCCGCGTTCGGTTTTTATGGGGATGTTTTGCAGGTTAGGGTTGGTTGAGCTTAAACGCCCGGTTGCTGCTACCGCCTGGTTGTATGACGTGTGCACCCGGCCGGTTTTGGGGTTAACCATGGTTGGCAAGGCATCCACATAGGTCGATTTTAGTTTTTGCAGCTGGCGGTAATCTAAAATATCGCGTACGATATCGCTTTTGGCAGCCAGTGACAGCAGCACATCTTCACCGGTTTGGTATTGGCCGGTTTTTGTTTTTTTAGCCTTGGGGTCGAGCATCAGTTTTTCAAAAAGAACCTCGCCCAGTTGTTTTGGCGATGCTATGTTGAAACGTACGCCGGCCTTTTCGTAAACTATTTTCTCCAGTTTGGCTATGTCTGTTTCCAGTTCTTTCGAGAACTCACGGAGTGTGTCGTGGTCTATTTTTACACCTTCGTATTCGATATCGGCCAATACGTAAATCAGTGGGTGTTCAATTTCGTGTATCAGTTTTTCGGCCTCGGCTTCTTTTAGTTTAGGCTCAAAAACGGTGCGCAGCTGCAGGGTGATATCCGCATCTTCAGCAGCATATTCCTTTATCTTTTCAATTTCCACATCGCGCATGCTGCCCTGGTTTTTGCCCTTGGCGCCAATCAGTTCAGTAATTGAAACGGGTTTGTAGCTCAAATAATTTTCGCTTAGGATATCCATGTTATGGCGGGTATCCGGGTCGATAATGTAATGCGCCATCATGGTATCAAACAAGTCGCCTTTCACCTCAACATCATACCATTTCAGCATCAATATGTCGAACTTCAGGTTCTGCCCTGTTTTGCCGATTGATGTATCTTCCAGTACAGGCTTAAATTCGGCGACAATCTTCCTGATCCCTTCATCATCAACTGGTACGGGCACATACCATGCCTCGCTTGCTTTTACGGCAAACGAAAGGCCCACCAATTCGCAATTATTGGCATCTGTACCCGTAGTTTCAGTATCAAAACAGAAATCTTTTTGCTGTTTCAGCAGGTTGATTAACTCTGCACGCTTTTCGAAAGTATCAGCTAAATGGTATTCGTGTGGTACGGTGTTGATGTTTTTGATATCAACCGGAACAGGTGGCTCGTAAATATCCTGCACGTCGACCGACATTGTGGTGCGGCCTTCGGCAACTGCATTCCCAAACAGGTCGGTTTGGATGGATACTGCTTTGGTTTCAGTGATGCTGAAATCATCGCCAAAAACACGCCTGCCCAGCGTGCGGAACTCCAGTTCGGCAAACAATGGCTCCAGTAAATCTTTGCTTGGGGCGCACATTTCCAAACCTGCTTCATCCAGTTCAACCGGCACATTCAAATTGATGGTAGCCAGTTTTTTCGACATCAGGCCCTGGGCAGCGAAGTTTTCAACGTTTTCGCGCTGCTTGCCTTTTAATTCGTGGCTATGGGCGATGATTTCCTCCATTGAGCCATATTGTTTTATAAGCAGCTTAGCCGTTTTTTCGCCAATGCCCGGGATACCGGGGATATTGTCAACTGCATCGCCCCAAAGCCCCAAAATATCTATCACCTGCTCAACGCGCTCAATCTCCCATTTCTCCAGCACTTCCTTTACACCTAATATCTCCATATCGTTACCCATGCGGGCGGGCTTGTAAATAAATATGTTCGGCGATACCAGTTGCGCGAAATCCTTATCAGGAGTCATACAGTAAACCTGGTAACCTTTTGCTTCGGCTTTTTTGGCAAGCGTGCCTATAATATCATCGGCCTCGAAACCGTCAGAAGTTATCAGCGGGATATTGAAACCCAATACCACTTTAAATATGTAGGGGAGTGCCTTGCTCAAATCTTCGGGCATAGCCTCACGGTGGCCTTTATAGTCGGCAAAATCGGTATGGCGTTCGGTTGGGGCATCGGTATCAAATACCACCGCCATGTGGGTGGGTTTCTCTTTTCGTAAAACCTCGAGCAGTGTATTGGTAAAGCCCATAACCGCCGATGTATTAAATCCGTTTGATGTAAACCGCGGAGTTTTACTCAATGCAAAATGCGCCCGGTAAATAAGCGCCATGCCATCCAAAAGAAATAGTTTTTTCATTGTATTTAAATGATTTCACCGATTGTTTTGATTACACAGATTTGCTACGCTTTAACTAACCCGTTAACCATTTGAGTGAATTCAAAAATACAATTATGTTGTGGAGTAATTCAACAGTAATGCGGTTTTTTAAAATCAATGGTAATCAGTGTAATCAAAACAATCGGTGTAATCCTCTATTTAAAACTACAGTCCGGCACATGATCATTAACCATTCCTGTAGCCTGCATGTGGGCATAACAAATGGTGGTGCCGAAAAACTTGAAGCCGCGTTTTTTCATGTCCTTGCTAATGGCATCGGATATGGGTGTACTGGCCGGAGTAAGCCCCGAATGATTATTGATTGACTTTCCATCGGGCATAAAGCTGTACAGATATTTATCGAACGAGCCAAATTCCTTTTGCACCTCAATAAACAGTTTCGCATTATTAATGGCCGCGAGTATTTTTAAACGGTTGCGGATAATGCCCGCGTCGTTCATCAAGCGTTCCACATCGGCATCGGTAAATTCGGCGACCTTCGTTACATCAAAATTTGCGAAGGCTTTTCTATAACCTTCCCGGCGGCGCAGTATGGTTATCCAGCTTAAGCCGGCCTGCGCCGACTCAAGAATAAGGAACTCAAATAAGGTATGGTCGTCATGGACTTCCTTACCCCATTCTTCGTCGTGGTATTTTACGTAGAGATCGTCTGTTCCGGCCCATTTACAGCGGTGTAGTTCTTTGGTCATTAAATAGCAGCTTTGGAATGTTTGATGTCGTGCATCAACTCAAACTTAAATATTTTTTGACTTTCTAAGGTGTTTATCACATTTTTAATTTCGGGGTACATTGCGCTTTTATCAGCGTCGATCGTCATACTCAAATCGTAGCCATGGTTTTCTTTTGATACTTGTCTTGCTGCAATCAGCCAATCAAACAGTTCGTTTTTTTTTGAATCCATGCGGATACCGGGCTGTTCCATAAACGCTTTTACGTTGTAATAGCCATCAATAAATTGTTTCATCGTGGCCATAGGCACGCCTACGGTTTCAATTTTATTAAACTTTGCCAGCTCAGCTGCTGTAAAGCTAATATGATATTTTTCACCCATTTTTGTCAATACTTTTGCCCGGTCCCTGTTTTCGAGTTCAATCATAGTCTTTCCCTGTGCAAGTATTATTTTAAAATTGCCCTCCCCGGGGTCATAAATACCGCCTGATGCCAGTGGACGCTCCACATCAATCGGTCGTTGTGCCTTGGGGGTTGCACATAAAATAAAAAAGATCAATATAAGGAATGCAATATCGCACATGGCCGCCATGTCTACCGACAGGTTTTGACGCTTTAGTTTGCCTTTGTACATGGTCTTAGTTTCTTTTTGTGTTAATAAATAACCCGGCTATAGTCACTTCGTTTCATGGAGTCGGATTCCGAATCTTTTGAGTTGTCGTTCGAAGGATTTATCGACGCAATCAACCGAAAGAAAAAAATATTTTGTTTGCGTAAAGTGTTAAATATATTTTCAATATCAGGGTATAGAAGCGTTTTATCTGCATCTATCGCCACATTTAAATCATGGCCTTGCAAAGCCCTGCTGACCTTTCTAGACTCTAAAATCCAATCTGCTAATTCGTTATTTCCTGGAGTAACCGGAATGCCTGGCTGATTAAAAAAGGGCTGTTTGTCGTTATATGCGGCAAGATATTTTTTTAGGCTGGCAATGGGCACGCAAACAACGTCGATTTTTGAAAACTTTTCAATTTCAGCAGAATCAAATTGTATGTTGTATATTTCTCCCATTTGCTGTAAGGTTGCTTTGCGAAGGTGCTTATCAAAAAGCTGGTACATTACAGCCCGTGTGCGGCCTATAAATACCGTGCTTTTAAACTCACCTCGCGGACTACTGTATTGAGGCGCGACCGATATGGCAGGTTCCTCTATCTTCATAGGTTTCCAAAAGGTAGTACCCCATCTAAAAGCCATGAACAATAATATCACTATAGCAATATCACATAGTGGGATAAGATCGACTCGTGGCCGCAACCAATTACGTTTCGCTTTATACATTGCTTAAATTGAAACCTAAATCTAAGCTGTTTATTTTTAATTTGCAACAATATTGCAACAAATAACAATGCAAGCTACAATTTAGCTTTCGTTCAACTCATCCCAATATTCCACCGCTCTTCTATAATGCGGAATCACAATTGAGCCGCCTACCAAGTTCGCAATCATAAACACCTCGTTCATCTCATCATGATTTACACCGGCCTCGTGGCATTTGCCCAGGTGATATTTTATACAATCGTCGCAACGCAGCACCATCGATGCTACCATGCCCAGCATTTCTTTGGTCTTTACATCGAGCGCGCCATCGGCATAGGTGGTGGTATCCAGCGCGAAAAAACGTTTGATATTGGTGTTCGACGACTCCATTATCCGGTCGTTCATTTTGGTGCGATAGCTTTCAAAATCGTCAATCAGCTTTCCCATAGGTGTTTATTTAGTGAATTAGTGAGTTGGTGAATTAGTGATTTATTTGGATTCGGATCTCATCGTTCAATTTCAGCGCCTAATTAATCCGGAATATTAAGCGCAAGTTACAATATAGATTAAATTCATTTTTGTAATTTTCCTCTTTCAATTGTAAAGAATCTTAAATCTAACTTTTCAAAATTCGCTAATTCACCCACTCACTAATTCACTAATTATAAGGCATGGAAAACTTAACCCCCAATATTTTTGTTGAAAGCATGGTTGAAACCATTGCTTTTTATCAATCGATAGGTTTTACTTTAACGATGACCGTTCCCGAAGATGGCGGCGATTTGATATGGGCGATGATGACAAATGGCAACGTTACCTTTATGTTCCAGTCGTTTGTAAGCCTTGGCGAAGAACTGCCGCAAATAAGCCGGCAAAATGGCGCCTCTATGCTGCTTTATATCAACATTAAAAAAATCCGTGAGTATTTTGATCTGATAAAGGATAACGTGACGGTATTGAAGGGGTTGGACAAAACATTTTACGGCGCCACCGAGTTTTCGATACTGGATAATAACAACTATGTGCTCACTTTTGCCGAAGACGAATAATGATTGAATTTACCCGCACCGACCACGTTAATATTTGTGTACCACCCGAAAAACTTGAAGAAGCGAGGCTCTTTTACCGGGATGTAATCGGATTGCCCGAAAAATATCGCCCTGACGTTTTTGGTGCACCCGGCTACTGGTTCCAGGTAGTTGATATTGAGTTGCATATTGGTATCGAACCGCCTAAACCGCAATCGATACGGCATATTGCATTCGAGGTAAAAAATCTTGATGCGGCGGCGAAACATTTGGAAAAACACAACGTACAAGTATTGCAGGAAGCGGTAATTCCGGGCCGCAACAGGTTTTCGTTCCACGATCCTTTTGGCAACCGGGTGGAATTGCTGCAATACCTTGATTAATAGTGTTGTATATTAAATATAAAATTGTAGATTAGTTACCGGCAAACAAATAAAACGTACAGTTATGAAATTCATGTCGCCCAAAGTTCACGGAATAATAGATATACTGGTTTGTGTATTTTTACTGGCGTCGCCTATAATTTTTGGCTTTACAGGCACCCTGGCAACTTTTACTTATGCATTGGGTGTGGCACACCTGGCGCTTACTTTGTTAACAGACTCAAGCATGGGCCTGGTAAAAATTATCCCGGTAAGCATTCATGAACTGATCGAATTTGTTGTTGCAGTAGCCGTAATTATTTTGGCCTACACATTGTTCGATGGTAATGCCAACGGCAAGTTGTTTTACGTAATATTTGGCAATTGCCTGCTGCTGACCTGGCTGGTTACCGATTACCGCGGCGACAGTGTGCATAGCATGGCAAAATTATAATCGGATTTTTTTTGTAGAGACACAATACTTGTGTCTCTGATAAATAAATAGTTTTTCTTTTCACAATGCGGGTTCCGAGACACAAGTATTGTGTCTCTACAGGTTTGACGCTATAGCGCCAACTCTATTGATGGGTCCCAGAAAACATTTTTAAAGTCCTGCACCTGGTCGTCAACAACTTTTACGCCCTCATTTTCAAGTAAAGTTTGCATCAAGTTGCCGCCAAAGTGAAATTTAGCTGTCAGTAAGCCTTGCCTGTTTACAACCCTGTGTGCCGGTACAGGTGGCTGTACCCTGCCTGCAGCCTGCATAGCGTATCCAACCATGCGCGACGAGCCCTTGGTGCCTAAATAAGCAGCAATGGCACCGTATGACGTTACCCGGCCTTTGGGTATCAGTCTGGCTACTTCGTAAACGCTATCGTAAAAATTCGGTTCAGCCATAATTGGTTAGATGCTTAACGCAAATATAAATAGTTCCCGGCAATTCGCCGGGTTTGAAGCGCAGCTCGGAACACCGTTTTAATGATTCAATACCTACTCATTTTTCCGATTAGATCACATCCCACAATTTGGCTAAAGCCGGATGTTGCTCTTATTTTTGATCCGTCGGCTAAAGCCAGACGGCAATGAATCAAATATGATTGTTTGATCATTGCCGTTCCTTTTAAGGAACGGACCTCGAAAGGTGTGATGATGGCTTTAGCCAAAAGTGTAAGAGCGACAATTTAGATTACAATTAGCCGGGTTGTTACCGGGCGTTAACAGCCTGCGGAAACCTCAAAATCAGTTGCGGGTCGGGAATGTTTTTTTGGTAGATGGCCTTATCCGAAAAGCGGCAAACCCCGGGATAGTCGCCCTTTTTGCCTTCCATATCAAACATCAGCTGGAAATGCAGATGCGGCGGCCAATGGCCATTTTTATCCATTGTGCCAAAGCTGCCTATCCTTTCATTTTTGCTGATAGGTTTGCCAATATACAATCCATCCAAACTTTCGGTATTTAAATGACCGTATAGGCTATAAAGCTTTAAGCCATCGAGCTGATGTTCCAGGATGATAGTTGGCCCGTAATCGCCAAAGTTATTGTTGTTTTGAAAGCTGTGGACAATTCCATCCAAAGGTGAATAAACCGCTGTACCGGCCTGTGACCAAATATCAACACCCAAATGCAGGCGGCGTGGTTCGTCATCCGTATCAAAGTGTGCGCTGCGGGCATAAATAGTGCGGTGCTCCATGTAGCCACCTACGCCATACCGGCAATTGTTATCACTGAGTTGTTGGTTTACCCACGCGCTGAATTTAACGGTATCCGAAAATGTAGCTTCATCCAGTTCGGTGTTCGAAGCTGTGAAATTAAAATGATAGAGCCTGTCTGACACAGCATCAAAATTCACCACTTTGCTAATGGCATCGGGATGAGTCTCAATATAAGCAGCTAACCGTTGGGTAGCGTCCATCGCAATTATTCGGTTTCGGGTTGCCGGTCTTCTTTGCTTATCTTATCAAAAATCTTATCCATGCGCTCCACGTATTCGCCGGTATCATCCACAAAAAACTCCAGTTGGGGTATTATACGCACCTGGTCTTTTATACGTGCACCCAGCTTGTACCTTATTTCGGATGCATGCGATTTGATGGTATGCAGCGCCAGTTGTGCATTGTCATTTTTAAAAAAGCTTAAAAACACCCTTGCAATAGCCAAATCAGGCGTTACCCTTACCTTGGTTATGGTGATAAGCGTGTTTGGTAAATAGCCCATACCCTCGCGCTGAAATATGGCGGCAAGGTCCTCTTGTATTACTCCTGCAAATTTTTGCTGACGTTTTGATTCCATATATTTTGTTGAGCAGAAAGCCCTAAGCAATCATTATTTTATTCTATTCTATCCCGCGTTTAACTAATCTCTAATCTCCAACCGCTAATCACCTCACTTACACATATCATCCGGGATTTCCTTCGTTATCTTTATCAGTTTTTTTACCACTACGGTGCTGTCGTATTCCAGGCTCAGGCCCTCTTTGTTGGAGTGTATCTTTGCTCCCTCTACTTCAACATAAACCGGCTCATAAGGCTTTTCGAATTTTAGCTGCGAGTACTTTAGCTCCATTTGCTTGGTGCTGTCGGTAACCCAAAACTCCCGGCCACTGTCGCAATCTTTAAACGAATTAACGCCCGGGCCAAAGCTGTATAAGCCTTTAAAAACCACATGTGGAGTTTTATCGGCACCGCCGTTGCATGAGCATATCGCAATTATCACCAGCCCCGCCAAAATTTTAATCCGCTTTAAATGCATTCCCTAAATTTACAAGTCCTGTTTAATATCATTAAGTCCTTTAATGCTTAAGCGCGCGCTTATGCCTGCAGCAATAACCGCAATGATGCCCACCGTTAAAAAAACAAGGATAAAATCGCCGGCCATTAGGGTAACCGGGTAAGCATCTATCATTGATTTTGTGGAGCCCATTTTTACCAAACCAAAACGCTGCTGCAATATACAAAATACAAATCCGAAAAAAATACCTGCCAAACAGCCAATTATCGATATCATCATCCCCTCGAAAAAGAAGATGCCCTGTATAAGCTGCTTATTTGCGCCAAGGCTGGTTAAAATGGCTATGTCTTTACGTTTATCCATAACCAGCATGGTTAACGAACCTATGATATTAAATATTGCAATAATTAATACAAATACCAATATCATAAATATAAACCAGCGCTCATAATTCAGCGTTTTGTACAATTCGGTGTCCTGTTGGGCGCGGTTCCTGATGGTAAAGTCCTTGCCGATTTTACCCTGTATGGCTTCCTGCACGTCGGCAATCTTTGTCCCTTTGTTAAAATTCAACTCAAGCGAGGTAACGTTTACCGGCTGATTCAGCAAATCGCGGGCAAAATCAATAGGGGTTATCACCAGGTCGTCAAACTGTTGGCCCAGCGTAAAAACGCCGGATGCGTTGATGGGCCGCACAGTAAACGCATCTAACGGGTTGGCACCAATACCTGCGCTGCGGTTTGGCGAGAATATTTCCATCGGGGTAAACTGGTCGCGTATGCTAATGCCCAGGCTATTTTGCACCATTGAACCTATCACTGCGAAGTTAATGCCATCTTTTTTAAGCGTAAACGAGCCTGTTTGCACAATGCTGTCCATTTTGCCTTTTTTCATAAACTGTGCACTCACGCCTTTTAGGGTGCCGATAAATGGGCGGCCATCATACTTTACCAATACCTTTTCCTGTAATACCTCGATATAGGAGAATACCTTTTTGTCGTTTTTTAGCGAGTTAAAATACGCAGTATTAGGATTGAATGATTTACCAAGTTTGGGCTCAATCTTCAATTCAGGCGTAAAGTTGTTGTAAAACGATAGGATAACTGTTTCGAAACCATTAAACACCGACAGGATAATAATCAGGGCGGCACTGCCAATAAATACCCCAACCATTGATATGCCCGAAATGATATTGATAGCGTGCATTTTTTTGCGCGAGAATAAATACCTTTTGGCTATGTAGATGGACGTGTTCAAATTAGCAGAATGTAGAATTAATGATTAAAACATGCATTAAAACGCCCTAAAGGTATCGCTTTTTGGCAATATTTATGCAACGGTTGGCTGGCGGGTAAAGTTTGTATCGCTTGTATCGGTGTACTGGTCACTTTGGTGATACAGTGATACGTCAGTTGTATTTATAGCTTATACTGATTTAAGTTGTAAGGTTTTGTATCGCTTGTATCGGTGTATTGGTCCCTTTAGTGATACAGTGATACGTCAGTTGTATTTATAGCTTATGTAGATTTAAGTTGTTAGGTTTTGTATCGCTTGTATCGGTGTACTGGTCACTTTGGTGATACAGCAATACACTTTACTATTATTTTATATTTATATTTCAATATATTCTATTTAAAGTTGTTTTGAGAATTCTATGCCACTATCAAAGCCAATCTATTTTATAGATATAAATACTTAATAAATTAATTTGCTACTGTTCTGTATCACTATATTATTCAATACATCGATACAGGCGATACAATAACTTAATTTGAGACAACTTTACAAGTGTTCTGTATCACTGCCTTGCTCAATACATTGATACAGGCGATACAATAACTTAATTTGAGACAACTACTTTGCTAGTGTTCTGTATCAATGTATTGACCAATACCACGATACAAGCGATACAGTACATTAATTTGAGACTTTAGAAGTGTTCTGTATCACTGTATTGACCAATACCACGATACAGACGATACAGTACATTAATTTCAGACTACTTTGCAAGTGTTCTGTATCACCACCTTGCTCAATACACCGATACAAGCGATACAGCAGGTCTCATTTTTATATTGCAGCGGAAAAGGGTTAGTCTTGTATCGTCCGTATTGCTCTACTGACCAGTACAGTGATACAGTCCATTGCTTAATTCAGAAAAGGGTTGGTCATCTTTTCATATTCTATGGTAGTTTCCGGGCCATGACCAGGATAAACAACGCAATCGCCCGGCAGCCGGAATAATTTCTGTTCGATATTATCAATCAGCTGGCTAAAGTTGCCACCGGGTAAATCGCTGCGGCCTATGCTGCCCCTGAATAGCACATCGCCGCCTATCAGCAGGTTACCAACCTCGTCATAAAAACATAAATGCGCAGGTGAATGACCCGGGGCAAATATTAAATGCAGCGTAGTGTTGCCAAAGCTTATGCTACCTGTTTCGGGCAAAAACTCGTCCGGCACAGGTGAAAGTTCATATCGTATGCCCATTGACGGCGCATAGGCTGATACAGCCTCCAGCAATGGTAGTTCTCCCTCATGAAATTTTGGCTTAAGGCCATATTGGTCGAAGATAAATTTATTGCCCAGCACATGGTCTATGTGGCAATGGGTGTTCAACAGCAAAACAGGCTTCAGGTTGTTATTGCGGATAAAATTTACCACAGCATTTTGCTCACTCGCAGTTTCCATTCCCGGGTCTATAATAACACACTCGCCGGTTTCATCAAACAAAATATAGGTATTTTCCTGGTAAGGGTTGTTTACAAAAGATTGAACATTAGCCATGGGGCAAAGGTAGTGATTTCGGAATTCGGATGTTCGATTTCGGATTTTTTTGAATGGGGTGATTTCGTGCTTTTCTTTCCCCCAATGCCGCTTTGCAGGCTATTGACCCCCGACGGATACAGCCAACTTAGTGTGGTGGGTGTATAATTACAAATCGAAACTTGTTGCCAAAATTCCCGAAGTGCTTTTCCCTGTTAATTCGTAAATAATATCAAACTTGCCGTCGTTGTTCCGGGCGAACATTATCACCATTTTATTGGATGGGTCGATAATAAAATATTCTTTTACGCCAGCATCTTCATAAAGTGATTTCTTTTTCACAGTATCATGGATGTGGTTTCCCGACAGTATTTCGAAAACGATATCCGAAGCGCCATGAATCCCGTCATCGTAAATAATGCCTTTATTTTCATTCAATATTACCAAAATGTCTGGTTGTACAACCGATTGCTGTTCTGTTAAATAAACGTCTGTCGGTGCAGACAAGGCCACCCCTATAGCCGTTTCTTCCAGGAAGTTAAAAATTAGGCCGGCTAATTTAAATGATAAAAATTGATGGCTCGTATTAGGTGCAGGTGTCATAATTAGCTGGTTGTACAATACCTCGCACCTGGTGCCTTCAGGCAGGCTCCTGTAAATATCAATTGCTGTTGCAGGTATTGTGGTATGCATTGCCGGTACTTTTATGCTAATTTACGGAATAATATATTAATGTTCGATAATCAAATTTGTTTGGAAACCGGCTTTTCGTCTTCAGACTTTACTAACTTCCGACTTTTCGTACTCTCCTCTATATCTCCATTACCTCTTTCTTCTTTTTACTCTTCATACGCTTCGGTAAAAACTCCAGTATTTCGTTTTTTAGTGCCTCTATCATGCGGCGTTTTAAAAAATTACGCTGTATAACTATGCTCACTTCACGGGCCGGTTCGGGGGCTTTAAAGTAGCGCACCTTGTCCAGTTGTTTGTCGGTAAGATCAGCAAGGGCGAGTTCAGGTAAAATGGTGGCGCCATTGTTTTGGTCGACCATACGTTTCAGGGTTTCAACGCTGCCCGTGTTGTATTCAAAATGTTTAAAGCCCTGGGTAGCCTTGCGGCGCTGGCAAATATTTAAAACCTGTTCGCGCATGCAATGGCCCTCGTTTAGTATCCAAATCTCCTCCATATCAATATCGTCGGGCACAATGTTTTTTTTTTTTGATAGCTTGCTGTTTTTTGATACGTAGGCCACAAAGTTTTCGTAAAAAACAGGCACTTCAGTAAGCGTGCTTTCGTGCAGAGGGGTTGATAGTATGCCGCAATCAATAACGCCCAGCTTCAGCTGCGCTATAATCTGTTCGGTTGTTTGCTCCCAAACTATCAGTTTTACCTGCGGGTATTTTTCAATAAAGCCGTGCAGTATTTTTGGCAGTATGTAAGGGGCAATCGTGGGTATAATGCCAACCTTTAGCTCGCCCGACAGTTCCTTTTGCCGGTCGGTAATTATCTCCTTTATCTTTTCGCTTTCCGACAGCATAATCCGGGCCTGTGTTATAATTTCGATGCCGATCTCGGTAGGCGTTACCGGTTGCTTGCTGCGGTCGAATATTTTTACGCCAAGTGTGTCTTCCAGTTTTTGCACCTGCATGCTAAGCGTAGGCTGGGTAACAAAGCATTTATCGGCTGCTGCAACAAAACTCCGGTAAGTATCAACAGCTACTATGTATTCAAGTTGGGTAATGGTCATGGTTTAAAAATGAGATGCAAGAATCAAGATGTCAAGAATCAAGATAGAAAATGGAGCCAAAGTATCTCTTCCCGTTCTTGACTCTTGGTTTCTTGACTCTTGCTTCTCTCTATATAGATTTTCTCTATTCAAATATAGTAATTATTGATTTTTTCTATTGAATTATTATGATGAAGTTTGATTGTTATAAAACTAAACTACTATGGAAACTAACAAGAAGAAACTCACCACGGCATCCGGCATACCCTACTACGAGAACGAGAATTCGCAGAGTGTTGGGCCAAGAGGCCCCATATTATTGCAGGATTTTATCCTGCACGAAAAAATGGCGCACTTTAACCGCGAGCGTATTCCTGAACGGGTAGTGCACGCAAAAGGTTCAGGCGCGTATGGTACTTTTACAGTAACTCATGATATTTCAAAATATACCCGCGCCAAACTTTTTAACTTCATTGGCAAGGAAACAAAGACTTTCCTGCGTTTCAGCACCGTCGGAGGCGAGAAGGGTTCGGCCGATACTGAACGGGACCCACGTGGCTTTGCCTTGAAATTTTATACCGAAGAAGGCAACTGGGATTTAGTGGGCAATAACACCCCGGTATTTTTTGTGAAAGACCCTAAAAAGTTCAGCGATTTTATCCATACCCAAAAACGCGACCCATATACCAATTGTAAAAGCGCAACCATGATGTGGGATTTTTGGTCGTTGAACCCGGAGAGCCTGCACCAGGTAACTATTTTGATGAGCGATAGGGGTACACCCTATGGTTACCGCCATATGGATGGCTTTGGCAGTCACACCTTCTCCATGATTAACGCCAATAACGAAAGGCATTGGGTAAAGTTCCATTTTAAAACCAAACAGGGAATCAAAAACTTTACAGATGCTGAGGCGGGAGAAATGCGCGGTAAAAACCCCGACTTTGCCCAGCACGACTTGCTAACCAATATTGATGCCGGCAATTTTCCGCAGTGGGATATGAAGATACAGGTTATGACCGAAGAGCAGGCCAAAACCTATCAATGGAACCCTTTTGACCTTACCAAAGTGTGGCCGCACGGCGATTTTCCGCTGATTGATGTTGGCGTACTTGAGTTGAATAAAAACCCGGATAATTACTTCGCACATGTTGAGCAATCTGCATTTGCGCCGGCTCACGTAGTTGATGGCATTGGTTACTCGCCAGATAAAATGCTGCAGGGTCGCCTGCTTTCATACCCTGATGCCCACAGGCACCGTTTGGGCGGCAACTATGAGCAGATACCCGTAAACCGTTGCCCGTTTGCCATAAATAATTATGAACGCGACGGCCAGATGCGTGTTGATGGTAACCAGGGCTCGGCGCCAAACTATTTCCCTAACAGCTTTGACGACATTGTTGCTGATGAAGCATACAAAGAACCATCATGGGATTTGGGGACAGGCGTAGCCGATTGGTACGACCGCAACGCAGAAGGCGAAAATGACCACTATACGCAACCGGGCAATCTATACCGCCTGATGGACGATAGTGCCAAACGTGATTTAATAAACAACATAGTTAACTCCATGGGAGGCATTGGCGGGCCTAAAAAGGATTTGATAGTAAACCGCCAGCTTTGCCACTGGTTCAGGGCTGATATTGGCCTGGGAATGGCCATAGCCAAAGGCCTGCAGCTTGACATGGACGCAGCAATGAGTTCGATGGCGGCGCATATGTGAATTAGTCCTTAGTCTAAAGTCTGGAGTCGAAAGTCTTAGGCTGTATAATAATAAAGCCGGATGGGTCTAATGACTCCCCGGCTTTATTTATTAGATGTAACCAGAATTCAGACTCAGGACTTTCGACTCAAGACTTTGAACTCCTCACTACTCCACCGTTACCGATTTCGCCAAATTTCTTGGCTGGTCGACGTTGCAGCCGCGCATTACGGCAATGTGGTAGGCCAGTAATTGTAGTGGTATGGTTGCCAGCAGCGGCACAAATGCCTCGCCGGTTTGCGGTATTTCAATCACGTAATCGGCCATGCTCTTTACTTCGGTATCACCTTCGGTTACAATGGCAATAACGTGGCCTTTGCGGGCTTTTACTTCCTGTATATTACTCACTACCTTGCCATACGACGAATCCTTAGTTGCGATAAATACCACCGGCATATCGTTGTCAATTAAGGCAATCGGTCCGTGCTTCATTTCGGCAGCAGGATAGCCTTCGGCGTGTATGTAAGATATTTCCTTTAGCTTAAGGGCACCTTCAAGCGCTACCGGGAACGAGCTGCCACGGCCTAAGAACAGGCAATTGGTAGAGTCTTTAAACTCCCAGGCAATATCTTTTATATGGTCGTTTAACTGTAAGCATTGTTCAACCAATTCAGGTATCTCATCCAGCTCGGTTAAGTATTCAATAAGCTTGCTTTCTTTAATCGTGCCACGTTGTTGAGCTATGTAAAAAGCAATCAGTGTTAAAACGGTTACCTGTGCAGTGAACGCTTTGGTTGATGCAACACCGATTTCAGGTCCGGCATGTGTATAAACACCGGCATGCGTAGTACGCGGGATGGACGCACCAACTACGTTGCAGATACCAAAAATAGTAGCGCCTTTTTCTTTTGCCAATTCAATAGCAGCCATGGTATCGGCAGTTTCACCCGATTGCGAGATGGCTATTACCAAATCCTTTTCGGTAATAATCGGGTTACGGTACCTGAATTCCGAAGCGTACTCAACCTCAACCGGTACACGGGCATATTCTTCAATCAAATACTCACCCACCAAACCGGCATGCCATGATGTGCCGCATGCCACGATGATAATACGGTCGATGTTTTTTAGCTTTTCGGTATATTCCTTTAGCCCGCCCAGCTTAACCAGGCCTTTTTCAGGATAGATACGGCCGCGCATACAATCGCGTATTGAACGGGGCTGCTCGTATATCTCTTTGAGCATAAAGTGATCAAAGCCGCCTTTCTCAAGCGCGTCCAGTTTTAAGTCAAGCTCCTGTATGTAAGGTGTTTGAACAGTATTGTCAATATTCTTTATAAGCAGGTCCTCACGGCGCAGGTAGGCAATTTCGTTGTCGTTAAGGTAAATTACGTTTTTAGTGTATTCAACAATAGGTGTAGCATCTGATGCTACAAAATACTCGCCTTTGCCAACGCCAATTACCAGCGGACTGCCTTTGCGGGCTGCTATAAGCAGGTCCGGGTCGTCTTCGCTCATTATTACAATTGCATAGGCGCCTACAACCCTGTTTAAGGCAACCCTTACAGATTCCTGCAAGTCTAACCCGGTTACGTCCTGTATCTCCTCTATAAGATGTATCAATACCTCGGTATCCGTATCGCTGGTAAACACATGACCCTTGCTCAACAAAGTTTCCTTAATGTTACCATAGTTTTCGATGATGCCATTGTGGATGATAGTGAGCTTGCGATTACCCGAAGCATGCGGGTGCGAGTTCCGGTCGCTTGGTACGCCATGCGTAGCCCAACGGGTATGGCCCATGCCAATTGTGCCGCCAAGGTCAACATCTTTTACAAAATCTTCCAGGTCGCTAACTTTGCCGGCCTTTTTATATACTTTTAATTCTTTATCAAATAGAGATACCCCGGCGCTGTCATATCCGCGGTATTCAAGCCTGTGAAGCCCTTTTATAACAATAGGGTAAGCATCCCTAAAGCCTATGTAACCTACAATTCCACACATAAATAGATAGTTCTTTTAATAATGTTTTCCGCGCAAAAATAACAACATTGATGATTATTTGTTGGATTATACCGGATATGGTTAATATTAAATTATTTTAAAAAGTGCCGCCACTTCCCGAATATCGCGAAATGAAGATCCGGCTCGGAAAAATGTTTTAAGGCATTTGAAGAAAAAAGGGAGATAAACAAGCTTGTTTATCTCCCTTTTTTCTTATGCTTAATTTATCGCCAGTACATAGCTATAAGCGCTTATCTCTTTATCTTAGTGTAGATAATGTTAAGCTTTATTTTGTAAGGCGATGTTTTGTCTGAACCAACGGCAACACTCCTTGCAGCAATTGAAGGGGTAGCCGTATAATCAACACTGCTTTTATTAAGTGTATCAACCGGGGCTATAAAAGTGCCATAGTCGGACGTTTTTTTCAGTAACAGGTCTTGTAAATATGCTGTGATAATAAAATGATACTGGTTTGTTTTAGAGCTGTAGTAACCGCCAAAACTGCCTACGCCCTGTGAACGGGAATCGCTTGGTGTAGCGTCCTGCAGTAAAATACGCTGGTGTGCAATATCCAATCTGTACATGGAGATTTTTGGCAGCGGCCGGTACTGGGTATAAGATCCCGGTGCCGGGCTAATAACCAATTCGGCGCGGTTTAACACAATATCTTCACCGTTTTTCAACAGGTCGTTTCGTAAGTTGGCCAATAAATTAGGAAAGCTAATTTTAGTACGCAAGCCGGCAAGTCCCTGCAGGTAAAATACATTGCCGGAGGTAGTTGTGTTGGCAAGCTCGGCATTAATAGTTGTTGAATAAGTATGTGTAATTGATGCAGCAAACTGGCTTATCGGCAACTTTATGGTTGTCGTATCAATAACGCCGTTATTTGATATTTTGCAATAAACGTTAACCGAGTCGGTGTTTGATAACATAAGCGTACCGCCTGCACCTGTTGATAAAGTTTTATCGAGGGTTAAATATAAGCCTTTAACAGCATTTTGGAAAACACTGTTTGAAGCAAGCGTTGCACTGCTGGCATTAAAAAAATTGGTGATTATGAAATTATTATCAATAGGAACCCTGATTTGCGATGGTACTTTTATCAGCGAGTCGGGTTTCCCTTTTATAATGTTGTTAATCTTAATTGAGTCGTGCGGGCGGGCCTTAAATGTAATTGAACCTAGCAGCGCCGGGTTAACTTTCCATACTTTGTTGCCGTAATATCCGGTGTTCGAGCTGTATGCCTCTTGTAACTGGTAAAGATTCAGCTTATAGCTTGAAGCAACCGAGTCGCCATAAAAACCGTCAGAATAGCGCAGTACCAATCTTGTTGAGTCGATAGATATTGTGCCTGACGGAAGAGCGTATGCTGTGGCTCCTGGCAGGCTAAGGCTGGCGGCCAGGTTTGATTCTGTTGTGCCGAAAATTGGATCCTGAAAATAACCAAGGGGTAACTTGGTAAGCCCCGATGTTACAACCGAATCTTCCTTAACTGTGTTAACAACTATTGTTGAAGTATCAATCATAGTGCCATTAACCTGGGTTTGTGAATTAACACCCAAGCCAATAGTATCCTGGTTTTTACAACTATTCAAAATAAAAAGACTTATCAACAACGTCAATAAGTCTAAGCGGAAAAATTTCATATATGATCTCAAAGCTTATACAACATGTGCCAGTTCCTCGTTGGCAATTTCGTCGTAAAAATTGTAATAATTTTCGAAATCTGCGGTCGATTCGAATTCTAAAACCGATTTATTGCTGTTTTTAACATTATTTAACACATCTTCATCGATATTCTCATCACCCAGCACAATCCCGTCACTGTATTGTATTGCCCCGGCATATAATGCCGAATTGTTTCCCGGTTTGTAAACTTCGGTATGTTTTTCGCTCATATCACCCATAACGGCTTTTTGCGAAAAATCAGCATCCAGTTCCCCGGCAAAGTCGTTTTTGTAAATAGAGTAAACAACTTTTGAGTTTTTAAACGTCGGGTCGTCTTTGTAAGTAGTTTTTAAATAAGCAGGAACTAAAGCGCTCATCCAGCCATGGCAATGGATAACATCCGGCGCCCAGCCTAGTTTTTTAACAGTTTCTAAAGCGCCCTTGCAGAAAAATATCATGCGCTCATCGTTGTCAGCATAAAATTTACCGTCTTTATCGGCAAATACATGTTTACGCTGAAAGTACTCTTCATTATCCAGGAAATAAACCTGCATGCGTGCAGCAGGGATAGACGCAACTTTAATGATCAACGGATTGTCATTATCGTTAATGATAATGTTCATACCGGATAAGCGAATCACCTCGTGTAACCTGTTCCTGCGCTCATTAATATTCCCGAAACGCGGCATAAGGATACGAATTTCGTAACCTTTTTCCTGCATAGCCTGCGGAAGCTGGCGTGTAATTTCAGCAATTTTTGAGATTTCAAGAAAGGGAGACATTTCGTGAGTTATAAACAGAAGCTTAGATTTACCCATCACTATATCAGTTATTAAATTTATTAAAGAAGTCAGTCAAAAATTTGAGTCTGCAAATATAAGCATTATTATATGAACTGGCAACCAATTATGCAAGTAACTTTTGGTAAATATTAATCAATTGCACAACTTTACCGCGTTTTTTAAATTCTGTTGTATTGAAAATATTTACTACCAAAGCGGCTGTAGGCCAGTATTTATCACAAATAAAGGCATCGGGCAAAACCGTTGGTTTTGTGGCCACAATGGGGGCGCTGCATCAGGGGCACCTATCGTTAATTGAGCTGGCGCAAAAGCATAACGACGTAATTATCTGCAGTGTTTTTGTAAATCCCAGCCAATTTAACGACCCTAAAGACCTGGAGAAATACCCACGCACTATTGAAGCCGATATCAAGCTTTTGGAGCAAGGTAACTGCGATATTTTGTTTAACCCCGGGGTAAATGAGATGTATGATGACAATGAACAATGGCATTTAAACATAGGCGAAACCGAGCATTTACTTGAAGGCGAGTTTCGCCCGGGGCATTACCAGGGCGTCACTCAAGTAGTATACAAGCTTTTTAATATTGTTAAACCGGATGCGGCTTACTTCGGGCAAAAAGACTACCAGCAGTTTTTGATCATCAGCAAAATGGTTGATATGCTGAACATGCCGGTTAAGATGGTAATGTGTCCTATAAAACGCGAGACTGACGGCTTAGCAATGAGCTCGAGGAATATACATCTTTCTGCAGATGACAGGCTTCATGCATTAGTATTGTCAAAAACCCTAAACTTTATTAAAGATAAATTTGACAGTCATGGCATTCCTGCTTTGAAACAGGAAGCAGCCCACTTGATAAACGCTGAACGGGGTGTTGAACTGGATTATTTTGAAATTGCCGATGGCGATACGCTGCATACAGCAACCCCGGATTCTGAAAAGATTGTCGCCCTTGTAGCCGCAAAGGTTGGAAAGACGAGGTTGATAGATAACGTGATGTTGAAGTCCTGAGTCTTAAGTCTATAGTCTGAAGTCAAAAAGACTAACGACTTATGGCTTTGGACTATAGACTTGCAGCTTCCCGCCCATCACCTCGCTGATTTTACGGTACGATTCAAACGTCCAGCCGGCAACGTGGGGGGTAAGTATCACTTTACCGCTTTGCTTCAGCTCATCAAACCATTCCTGTTCGGCAAGCGCCGGGAACTTTTCTACCTCCAACACATCAAGACCAGCGCCTAAAATTTTACCCTGTTTTATGGCATTCAGGACCGGCCTTATCTGCGCGGTTTTGCCACGCGAGGTGTTGATAAAGAAAATAGGCTTTTTAAAATGGAACAAATATTCTTCGTTCACCAATCCTGCTGTTTCCGCGGTTAGCGGAACATGCAAGCTGAGCACGTCGCTATGCTTCACAATTTCTTCCATGCTTACTTCGCGGGCGTATTTATCGCTAAAACCGGTTTTATATTTATCGTAAGCAATAACATTTACTTCAAAACCCGATAGCTTCTTCGCAAAGCTTCTGCCCATAAAGCCATAACCAATTATGCCTACGGTCCGTCCTTTTAACTCGTAGCCCCGGTTAGCTTCGCGCAGCCAGCTACCGGCACGTACTTGTTCGTCTGCTACGTTAAAGTTGTTCATAAGGGCTAATAACAAGCCCACGGCATGTTCGCCAACGGCATCCATGTTCCCTTCCGGAGCATTTATTAATTTTATGTTTTTTTCTGCAGCATATGGCTCGTCAATATTATCCATGCCTGCACCTGCACGGCAAACAAAGCACAGGTTTTTGGCGATGTCGATCACTTTTCTATCTACTCTAAACTTAGAACGTATTACCAGTCCGGCGTAGCCGCCAATTATTTCCAGGGCTTCAGCCGCAGTAATTTTAGGTTGATAATCGCATTCATAGCCTTTTGCTTCGGCCATTTCAATAAATACCGGGTGGATATCGTCAACAATAAGGATATTATTTTTCAAGAGCGTTTTGAATTATTTAAGGGTGTAAAATTAGAAAATGCCAGGTAATTAACACTGACGCAACCATTTATTAATAAAATATGACATTTTGCGCCTTTTTTAAAACTGGCACGCTTATCGCCTGTTGATACTGTGCGGGTAAATCCCCGCGAAATAAAACCAATGAGATTTAAAAAATTAGGGGCCGACATGAAAATACAAGCCGGCAGGCTTTCAGAGAAAGGCTTCAAACAAATATTCGACCGCATCAACCAGCTTAACATAAAAGCAGGGGTTGATAAAATGGGTCTTGACAAGTTTATTGAACAATGCGCTTACATGGCCGCTGGTTCAGGCGTTATTTCGGGCACCGGTGGCATGTTAACCATGGTTGTTGGCGTTCCGCTTGACTTTGTTAACCTGATAACCCAGCAATTTCGTGTTACCATGGCAATTATGTATAATGTTAGGGGCAACTACTAGGTAGGGTTCGATGAATTTATGCAATTCATAGCTACATCGTTAAAGGTTGAGGCTGGTGTTACCCTTACCAAAACAATGATGGAAGGCATTGCCGAAAAGTTGCTGATGATATTAGGCACCCGCACTGCCGAAAGACTGGTGCCAATTGTTGGTGCGGTAATTGGCGGCACTGCAAACTATTTGTTTATAAAACGGATGGCGCATTCGGTAAAAAAGTTACATGGTGAGCCGGTTGTGATCATTATAGAATAATTGTTTACCTGTTTGCGGTTATCTGGTTAGTTAGCTTTACAAAATCATTTACACTCAATCGCTCCGCCCGTAAATCGAGCATTGGCTCAGCGGTCATTTTCTCTTTATTGATTAGCGATGACAACGCATTGCGCAAGGTTTTACGGCGCTGGTTAAATCCGGCCTTTACTACCTGCCAAAACAATTTCTCGTCGCACCCTAACTGTTCGGTCTTATTACGGGTCAACCGGATAACTGCCGACAATACTTTTGGGGGTGGGTTAAATACCCCGGCTTTTACGGTAAACAAATATTCCACTTTGTAGTAGGCCTGCAAAAACACGCTCAGGATGCCATATTCCTTACTGCCAGGTTTGGCGTTGCAGCGCTCTGCAACTTCTTTTTGAAACATACCTACCACTTCAACAACCTGCTGCCGGTTATCAAGCACCTTAAAAAGTATTTGCGACGATATGTTGTAAGGGAAGTTGCCAATAATACCGAGTGGTCCGTTAAAGTACGCGGCAAAATCCATCTCCAAAAAATCGGCGTTGATTAGCCGTTTGCCTAAAACAGGATATTTTTTTTGAAGATACTCATATGATTCGGTATCAATATCAATTAACGAAACCTCCAGTTCAGGTTTCTGCAGCAAAAAATCGGATAATATGCCCATCCCGGGGCCCACCTCAAGTACCTGGCGGTAACCATTTTCGGGGCGAAGGCTGTCAACTATTTTAGCAGCTATATTTTTATCAGTAAGAAAATGCTGACCTAAATGCTTTTTTGCTCTTACCAATGTCATTATTAATCAAATATTTGAGCAAATTAAGGCATATTTGTGCTTTAATAGGTTAAAATCTTTTTATTTGTGGTGGTTAAAGCCGAAAGCACAGAGCAAAAAGCCCAAAGCCTTCAAATAAACCAGGTACATTATTCACCGTAAAAGTCAACGAAATCACCTTTATTGGTGAGGTCATACCTAAATCGGTGTAACCATAAAATAATATGAGCGAAAAAATAAAAATTGGGATCAGCATAGGCGACGTAAACGGGATAGGTCTCGAAATTATTATCAAAGCATTGGCCGACAGCCGTATCTATGATTATTGCATTCCCATAGTATATGGGCATACCAAGGTAGCATCGTTTTACCGTCGTACCACACAGGTGGAAGATCTTAACTTTTTTGTGATTAACCAGGCACAGGACGCCAGGCGCGATCACAAAAAGCCACATATGATTAACTGCTGGGAAGAAGATGTTAAGATTGAGCCAGGCGTTACCAATAGCGAAGTTGGCAAATACGGCTTCTTGTCGTTAGAACGGGCCACCAGCGACTTAATTCACGGCCATATCGATGCGTTGGTTACCGCCCCTATAAACAAGGATACCATACAAAGTGAACAATTTAATTTTCCCGGCCATACCGAATATTTGCAGGAAAAGGACGGGGCCGCTGAGTCGCTAATGTTTTTGGTGAGCGATACCCTTCGCGTTGGCGTAGTAACAGGCCATATTCCCCTGGCAAAAGTTGCTGAAAGTATTACTATTGCCAAAATACTTTCGAAACTTAAGCTAATGGATGCCAGCCTGCGTAACGATTTTTGGATACGCAAGCCCAGGATTGCCGTTTTGGGCCTAAACCCCCACGCAAGCGATAATGGCCTTATTGGTACCGAAGAACAAAATGTGATTACCCCGGCAATAGAAGAAGCCCGTAACAATAATATATTGGCCTTCGGTCCGTACGCTGCCGATGGTTTTTTTGCAAACGGAACTTATTTGCAGTTTGATGCTGTGCTGGCCATGTACCACGACCAGGGCCTTATACCATTTAAACAAATCGCGTTTGAATCGGGCGTTAACTTTACGGCCGGATTGAACTTTGTACGCACTTCGCCCGACCATGGTACAGCTTATGACATCGCCGGTAAAAACCAGGCGTCAGAAATTTCTTTCCGCGAAGCAATGTTTACGGCAATGCACATTGTTAAACATCGCCGCGAGACCCTAGAGCTTCAGGAAAATCCGCTGGTGTTCTCTAAGTTGAGCAGGGATAGGGATTAATATTATAGATTAGCCAGGATTTAAAGAGATCAAAGATTGAGCAGGATTGTTTCCCCTGGTCTGCGATCTCTTTTTTATTACCCTATTGCACGGGGTACTTCCAATGCTATGGTGGTTGGATGTAGAAGAAGGGAGCGATTGGGTTTTCCTAATGGCCGCTGATTAAACTTCGATGATCTACGATGCACCGGGCTATTTGCCAAAAACGTCACAGGGCGCAAGTTCATTACCGTTAACGACTAAGAATAAAGAAGCCTTGCCCAGTTTTTAAACTGGGCAAGGCTTCTATTCAAATTCATCTTTCAGACTTTGCTAGTACTTAAGTACAATAAAGCCGGTTTTGTGTTTAGTTTCATTTCCGTCTTTATACTCCAAAGAGTAGAAATAAGTACCGGGCTGTTGTAATTTACCGTTGGTGCTGGAGTGTCCATCAAACGATTTTGTTGCATTGTCATAACCTTTAGCCTCGTATACCAAAGCTCCGCTTCGGCTCATGATCTGTATCTTGTTATCGGGATGCGCAGCGATACCTTCAATAACCAATGCGTCACTGTTCCCGTCGCCATTTGGCGATACGTTCTGGTGAACAACAATTGCGGTGTTAGTGATCGGCGATTCCTGGGGCTGATATTGCATAACAACAGCAACCGGAGGCACATCTTGCCTGGTTATGGTTAATGTGTAGGTAGTGGTTGATGAGCCATCGCTTGCGGTCACCACGGTAGTAATCAGATTTGAGCCGACATCAAGCGATATAGGGCCGGATGTTGAGCCTGACGCTACGGTGGTTCCGTTAACCTTAATGGCTGCACCGGCGCCCTGTGAGGTTGGCGTTACCTTAACATAGGTATAATCGTTTGCTACAGTAGCCGTGTAATCAGCGTAGTTGCTTCCGGATACTAATGTTTGCATCAATGCAGGGTAGTATTTTAGTGTGGTTAATAAACTCGATTGCTGTCTTGTTACCACCAGGCTATATGTTTTTGAGCTTAAGCCATCGGCAGCGGTTACCACTGTATTGATAGTGTTTTGGCCGGCTAACAATGGCACTTGTGCCGATGCTGTACCTGACGGTACTATGGTGCCGTTAACTTTAATGGTCGCTCCGGGGTCTGCCGCCGTTGGGGTTACTATAATGTAACTGTTTTTGTTAGGTACGGTTGCAGTGTAATCCCTGTAGTTAGGGCCTGCTACTGTAGTTTGTACAATTGGCGGGCTGTAGCTAAGGCCGGTTAGCAATGCCGACGATTGACGTCTTATGGTTAACTTATAGGTTTTTGTTGTTCCATCCTGGGCCGTTACAACCGTAGTAATGGTGTTAAGGCCAACGTTCAGCGCTATGGGGGTGGAGGTGGCGCCCGAGGCTACTGTCGTTCCATTTATTGTAACTGTAGCTGTCGGATCCTGCGTTGTAGGGGTTGCAGTAATTGACGTAAAGGTATTGGCCACTGTTGCAGTGAAGTTCTTGTAGTCAGGTCCGCCCACCTGGGTTTGCATTATGCCGGGATAGTACTTAAG
>NZ_JANYGQ010000005.1 GCF_025359345.1 Mucilaginibacter sp. | reverse complement strand
TTGCCGACCGCGGGTGAGGAGGTACGCCTGGCAAACGGGCAGCCGCTTTACGGCCATCAACTCGACAAAGACGGAAATCAAATACCGCCATCGTACCAGCCTTTGATGCGGGTTACTTCAACCTCAATCGACCGCGCGGGTAATCTCTGGTGCGCAAATAACTGGAAACCATCTTTGTATGTAGACGTTTTTACCGACGGTGTGGCAAACCCTGGTGGCGACGGCGTGGTGATATTTGTTGGCGTGGCGGAGCCGATTGTTTAACTACAGGCTATGCCCAACTAACATATCCGCCATATAAACAGAAAAGCCCCGGATTTTGATGTCCGGGGCTTCCTTTTTATGGAGTTATTTCTAATTATAATTTACCTAATTCCTGTACAAGGTCGATCAGTTTGTTTG
Organism: Mucilaginibacter sp.; assembly: GCF_025359345.1. Lineage (GTDB taxonomy): Bacteria > Bacteroidota > Bacteroidia > Sphingobacteriales > Sphingobacteriaceae > Mucilaginibacter. The sequence goes on along the minus strand of NZ_JANYGQ010000005.1, from coordinate 275,597 downwards.
AGTAACCCCATTCGTTATCGTACCATGATACTACTTTAACAAAGTTGTCATTCAAGGCAATACCTGCTTTTGCATCAAATATCGATGTGCGTGCGTCGCCTTTAAAATCTTCTGATACAACTTCATCATCAGTATAACCTAATATGCCTTTCATAGCGCCTTCAGATGCTTCTTTCATGGCTGCTTTAACTTGCTCATAGGTTGCAGGGTTCTTTAAGCGGACAGTTAAGTCAACTACTGAAACATCGGCAACTGGAACACGGAATGACATACCGGTAAGTTTACCTTTCAGTTCAGGAAGAACCAGACCAACAGCTTTAGCTGCGCCGGTTGATGAAGGGATAATGTTTTGGTAAGCACCGCGGCCGCCTCTCCAGTCTTTAGCAGATGGGCCGTCAACTGTTTTCTGGGTAGCAGTTACCGCGTGAATGGTGCTCATTAATCCTTCTTCGATACCGAATTTATCATTCAGTACTTTAGCGATAGGAGCTAAACAGTTAGTAGTACATGAAGCGTTCGAAACGATGGTTTGCTCAGCTTTCAGTGTCCAGTGGTTAACACCCATTACAAATGTAGGGGTGTCATCCTTTGCAGGTGCGCTCATTACCACTTTTTTAGCGCCGGCATCAATATGTTTTTGGGCAGTTTCCTGTGTAAGGAAAAGTCCGGTTGATTCAATTACAACTTCTGCACCAACCTCGTTCCATTTAAGGTTTGCAGGGTCTTTCTCAGCAGTTACACGGATAGTTTTACCGTTTACTACCAAATGACCGCCTTCAACAGCAATAGTGCCTTTGAACTGACCGTGGGTTGAGTCGTATTTTAACATGTAAGCCATGTAATCTGGCTCAACAAGGTCATTAATACCAACAATTTCAATGTCGGGTCTTTCAATTGCAGCTCTGAATGCCAGGCGGCCAATACGGCCGAAGCCGTTAATTCCTATTTTCATGATTTTCTTAATTTTTAATTTTGAGTAGTACGTTTAATTTCTGTTTGAATAATAAGTTAGTAAGTTGTTTATGGGTTCTTTAATTATGGTTGCAATTTCAAGATTTGCATCGGCAGCTGCCTCCTTTAACTGGGTTTGAAAGCTTGCTGCTACAGTGCCCGCAAAATACAAAAAAGCTTCGGGATGTTCATCATGCAATGGTAATAAATAGGTGTGCATCAACTTATCAAACCCCGTCTTTATCACATTTTTAATGTAGCTATCTTCCTGGTTTTCAACAAAGAAGTCGGTAAATGAGCTAAGGTAAACAGCGGGTTGCTTTTGCCGGTAGATCTTCTCCAGCAGCGTCTTGCGTTCAGGGTCGTACCGTTGCACAAATTTCTTCCTTATGTTTTCGGGCAGCGTCTCATTCATGTAGCCTTTTACCAGCTGCCGGCCCAGCCAATTGCCCGAGCCTTCGTCGGCCAGGATATAACCAAGGCCGTAATTGTTGGGTTTTACCCTTTTACCGTCGTACCACGCCGCATTCGAACCACTGCCTATGATGCTGATAATGCCCGGTGAGTTTTTACAACAGGCAATAGCGGCGGCAGTAATATCATGCTCAACGGTTACACGCCCGTTTTTAAAAAATTTCAGGAAAGCATCGTGCACGGTGTTTTTAAGCTCGGTCGAGAACGAGCCGGCGCCAAAAAAATAAATACGCTTTATTTCTTCGGCGTGGTGTATCAGGTTGATATTTTTCTTTAAAAGCGCAATTATCTGTTCCTCATTGTTAAAATAGGGGTTTATGCCGCCTGTTTTAAACGAGGCAATGGTTCTTTCCTTATCGAAAAGGCGCCATTCGGCATAATTTGATCCGCTATAAACAACTGCGTTCATTTGATTTTTTTAGATAGATAATATTTCAGCCATCTGCATCAAATCTTCTTCCAGTTTAAACTCATGTTGGGTAAGCGCTTCTTCGAGGCTTGTTATTTTGATGTGATTAGCTTCCAGCCCAACCATCGATTGCGTTTTGCCGGCAATAAGTGCATTCACGGCCGCATATCCCAAACGGCTGCCCAGCACCCTGTCGAAGGCCGAAGGGCTGCCGCCACGTTGCAAATGGCCGAGTATGGTTACTTTTACGTCGTAGTTTTTAACTTCTTTCTGCACTTTTTTGGCAATATCATAAGCACCTCCGTTTTTGTCGCCTTCGGCAACAATAACAATGCTCGACGATTTTTTATTGCTTTGCCCATTTTTAAGGTTTTCAATCAAATCATCAATTGCGGTGGCCTTTTCGGGCAGTAATATAGCCTCAGCACCACACGATATACCGGCACGCAGGGCAATTGCACCCGAATCGCGGCCCATTACTTCCACAAAAAACAGGCGATCGTGAGCATCGGCAGTATCGCGTATTTTATCAATAGCTTCAATAACTGTATTGGTAGCGGTATCAAACCCAAGGGTGTAGGTTGAGCCGTAAAGGTCGTTATCAATCGTTCCGGGAACACCCATAACAGCAATATCCGGGAATTTTTTCGAGAAACGCAGCGCTCCGGTGAAGGTTCCGTCGCCACCAATTACCACCAAAGCGTCAATTTCGTGCTTTTTTAAGTTCTGGTAGGCAAGTTCCATACCTTCGTCTGAACGAAAGGGTAAACAACGTGCGGTTTTTAAAATGGTACCTCCTAAATTCAGTATGTTACTAACCGACCGGGGTTGCATATCGTACATGTCGTCCTCTATAAGTCCCTGGTAACCACGCCTTATTCCTGTAACCTGCAGTTTATTGTAAATTGCCGTCCTTACTACCGAGCGGATGCAGGGGTTCATCCCCGGCGCATCGCCACCCGAGGTTAAAACAGCGAGTTTTGAAATTTTGTGCATTTTTTAGCGATAATTTGAAGCTACGAAGATACTGTGTAAAATTTACACCATTAAATTTAATTTTTTTTTTTACATTAGCGCTTAACCAATTAACTTTAATTTTTTTACCTAATTTTTATCAGGTTTGGAAGTTGCACTGCCTACATTTAACTCAGTCTTTTCAATTGATTGCGTAATATTCGGTTTCGAAGCCGGCGAGCTCAAGATACTACTTATTGAACGAAACCAGGAACCGTTTAAGGACTGGCTGGCCCTGCCCGGCTATATAGTTGAGCAGGATGAAAGTATCGACGATGCCGCGGAGCGTATTTTATACGAGCTAACCGGCCTGCGCGATTTGCACATGCAGCAGTTTCACACGTTTGGCGAGGTAAACCGACACCCTCAAGGCCGTGTAATAACTGTTGCTTATTATGCACTGATACGTATAAACGGACAGAAGGAGTTACGGCCGGTTACCCAGTATGCCCGAAAAGCATTTTGGCACCCGGTAAACGAACTGCCGAAGCTTGCGTTTGATCACTCGGAAATATTTGAAACCGGCTTTAACAAAATACGCCGCCGCTTAAATTATCAGCCGATAGCCTTCGAGCTGCTGCCCGAAAAGTTTACGCTTACCCAGCTGCAATCGCTTTACGAAGCAGTGCTGAACAAAAAGCTGGACAAACGCAATTTTCGTAAAAAAATGCTGAGCTACGGCTTTTTGAAGGAACTGGACGAAAAACAAAAAGGCGTTTCCTATCGCGCCGCCAAACTCTACAAATTCGACAGGCGGAAGTATGCGAAGATTTTTAATAATGAGTTGAACCTTGATAAGTGATAGTTAGAGTCAAGAGTCAAGAATCAAGAATCAAGAGCCAGGAAAGAAAAAACCATAAGAAACGAAAAAGCCGGAAGTTAATTTTCCGTCTTTTTTTATTTTGATTCTTGGCTCTTGACTCTTGGTTCTTCTTTCAACTACAGTTGGTGCGCCATCTCCAAATGGTATTTTACCAGGTTATCTATAGGCGAGCGGATGATGTTGCCTACAACCATGCCGTTTTCAACTACTAACTCTTCCAGCACGTTGCGGAAGTTGTAGCCTACCGAACCGATACAGTTAAATGAATATTTTTGATAGTCAGGGTAGTGGGTTACCAGGTTGCGGAAGAAATCTTCGAACGAGGTGCGTACCAAATTCCTTGAGTATTCTATATGAACGTTATTGTCGTAAACAAATTTGCTGAAGCTTGCGCAAAAACGGTTGGCGCGGGGCTGGGTGTAAACCTGTTCGTTTACGTCATCAGGTGTAAGTTTGTAGGTTTCCCAAAACAGGTTGCGAACAACCTCGGGCATATAGCCGCGAAGGTAATCAACAAGTAGTTTTTTGCCGATGTAGCAGCCGCTACCTTCGTCGCCCAGGATGTAGGCGCCCGAATCGATGTTCATGGTAACTTCCTTACCGTTATAAAGGCAGGTATTGGTACCCGTGCCCAATATAGCGGCAAAGCCCTCGTTGTTGCCTAATAACGCGCGTGCGGCAGCCAGTAAATCGTGCCCTATATAAACTTTTGATTTGGTAAATACGGCCTGCATCGCCTCTTTTACAATGTTGCGCATCTCTTCGGTTGAGCAGCCTGCGCCGTAATAATTAACTTCGGTAATCTCATCTTTCTCCAAATCGGTTGGCAGGCTTTCCTGCAGCGATTGGATGATATACTCAGTACTTGAAAAATAGGGATTGTAGCCTTCTGTGTTAAAGTATACTTTTTTTCCTTCTTCGGTAACCAGGCACCAATTGGTTTTAGTAGAGCCACCGTCAGCAATTATGATCATAAAATAAGTTTATTTGAAAAAATCGGTTAAAAGTATGATTTACTTATTGTAAAAAAAACACTTTACCTTTTTAAAAAGTAAAATTCTTCATTTTAAATTAATGTTGTGTTCTTTTTAAGCTTTAAGGGCAGGGGCACTGCACCGTAAATCAATACAAAGTTTATAAAATAGCTGTTAATTTAAAATATAAATGTATTGCTTTATGAGGGCAATCGGTTTATAATTGTTTACAATTATATATATAATTTAACAAATATTAGCAAGCAATAGATTGAATAATGTTTTGGCGACGAATTTAGTACGGTACGTTAAGAACACGGCAATTTAAAACGCTTTAAAAAGTTTTGAAAAAAAGCAGCCACATCACGGTATGTAATTAACAAAACTAAGTGTTTGAATTTTTATGCAGATTTTTGCATCTTTGCATAGCGAAAATATCGCGACGGGTCTCATAGCTCAGCTGGATAGAGCAACAGATTTCTAATCTGTCGGTCTCAGGTTCGAATCCTGATGAGATCACACCCTTGCAGCCTTTTAGAGTTTTCTAAAAGGCTTTTTTATGCTTTAAAACATTGATTTACACGAAAGTGCATTATTGATAAATCTGTTACTTAATTGTTTACGCTAAATTGTACTTATTCGACTTTGCGAATTATCCGAATATAGCATCATGTTTGGTGCAGTTTTGGTGCAGTTTTCAGTCGATAAGTTGTGTCTGTCATATCAATATTGATTTAAGTGAATAAATGAATTACGTTGCCTATGCAGGCTTATGGCTTAATTAAATGCAAGGAGGAATGGAATAAAAGGACAGGTGAGTAGGGTAGTGGGTTTATGCCGGAAATTCCTTGCCATGTATTAAGACTCACGCCTAACTTTGCTCAGTAATTCATTTCTCACTCTTCCCTTCCAATTCAGAATATCGAAGATTTCTTAGTTTATAGAGGGTGCTTAAATCTTGAATTGAAAAGTTGTCGTTTAGTAACCACAAGAAATTATTCTATTATGAGTGATGGGCCGGGCTTGTCAGATAGGCACTCCCAAGTCATTGCGTAATTACTGTTTGAATGAAACTTCTCGGTTACTATATGAGTAATATCATAGCCTTGTTCCTTCGCTAAATCAGAACTGAACAACAATTCTTTATTCAACTCATATAAACTAGCTACATCAGTAATGGTATTTGAGTCTAAGCCGATGAAATCGAGTTTGATATAAAAGTCATTTTGTTTTGTAAGCCCGATTGTAGTATAAGTAGAGTAGTTATACTGTCCTTCAAGAATGATATTGTCTAGCACCCGTTCGTGAGTAATTATAGGGTCGTGTTCTATAGCCATGGTTTAGCATTTCAATATGAGGTGCAAAGCTAATGAAGTTAATTCAGGAATATTGAAATATTATACTTTATAGAGGCTACTCAAATCCTGAATTAGGACCTAGGTCATTTAGATTGGCAATCTGCTAACGCCTTCTTTAACCGCACTATCTCTTTATTTGCAATATCAAGTTCCTCAAGCTTTTCGTACATTGTCCAACTACCTATTTCATTTAATTTGTGAAGTAAAGGTAGAAGCTCATCGTGAAAAAATCCAATCCCTCGCATCTCTAGTCTTGTTCTATGTGTCTTGCCAGTATGAAGTTCTTTAATGAGGATATCCTTGCTCCCTACGATCGAGTCGGGTGATTCTTCTTCTATACTGACAACCTCGAAGTTCCCTATACGAAACCGCAAATAGGAACCCATCACATCAATGATTGTAAAAGTTGGTGGTTTTGCCCAGGCATCGCTCGTTACACATTTTAACCTATATTCTACTTCCGATACATCATTGACCTCTGAAAGGGTATGCTTCTCAATTGTGTTGCCATCGGCGAGAATACCGAAGTAGGTTGTTGTCATTATTGTATGTTTAGGATTATGGTATGTTTCAATTCAAAGATATTGAATTTTTAGTCTTTATAGAGGACCTGTAATTCCTGAATTGAGATTTCAACTTTCCAGTTTTGCTGTGAACTTCGTTCTAGTATAGGAGCGGATCGAGATTAGTCTAGAATTGTTTGTGGTTGCGATTGGTTTTATTCTCACCCTTTGCTTTATAAGGGAACCTTTCGAAATTCAATTTTAAATATCAGGTTATTATTTAGCGTAGTACCCTTTTAAAACAGAAAGTTGGGCAGTATTAACTCAGCACCTTCATAAAAGGTTTAAACCTAGCCTGTGCAACGTAAAGCGATGAGCATATAGGAACACTTCTAACAAAGTAATCTGTACCCAGGATAGTATTAAAAAAGAACGTTATGGCCTCGTTAAATGCGTCTATATCAACATCATCGACAATGAAGTCAAATTGAGCGTCCATTATCGTAAAGATATAGCTGCATACAGGAATGAAAGTCCCTTCCTCCTTGTATAGAGTAGCTTCCAATATTGCACCACTGTCATGCTCGGTGAGTATTTTGTCCTTCTCAACTTTAACAATAAAGCTGTTAGCTTCATCAGTAATTAAGGTAGAGTTGCCTGCTGTTGTTATTTTAAAAGTTTCCATAGTCATCTTGATAATTTATTCCTGGTAGCATATCCAACTATCACCGTTCATCCGGTTTCCTAACCAATGGTTTCATCGATTCAGGTGTGAATTTGGGCGTGATATATAAGGTCTGCCAATGAGTTATCCTTGATACTTTATGCTTAACAGATATAGTAATTTCCATTTCAGGTTTACCTACCCGTTTAAGCGTTTCACGCATCACAACACATGCCTTCTTGACAAACTCTTCACTCATTTTAAGGCCCTCAGCGCCTGCAAACACCTTAGTATAATATCCAACATCAAACCTGCACAGGTCTATAGTTAACTCGCGACTGTCGGTAAGCTCGAATAGATACTTTAAGTTATGTCTGGAGATGTATTTATTAGTCCTACGGTTGCTTCCAATCCACGATTGCAAGTCAGTAGCCAGGGCATCATAAACATACTTCGCATTAACCGTTTGCATCGCTTTATCAACAACACAAAGCTGATGATTATCTTCATATTTGCTAATATTGTTAGCAAATTATATTGCATCTTCTCACGCGTTTCAAGGTGACTGCTATCGACTTATCATTGCTGTTTGAACGGCAATGTCACCTTCCTTTTTATAAGGGTACTGTCCGAGGTGCCCATTGTATTTACTTAGTCAGGTTCCCTTTTAAAATAGATATTAGGCTATCTTTGAATATGAAAGAGCCAACGGAGTACGAGATGTTGCTATCCGATGAAGTGGCGCTCTTAACGGGAATATTCGATTCCCGCGTCAGCTAGCATAGTTGTTTGTTTGGATTCCATTTCTGTCAGTTGAATATACTTATCGGCAAATTTAATGTTGTACTTATTATCAGCATACTTATGTTTCAAAGCTTCGATGTGTTGATCGCTACCGCTGTTTCGTTCTGACTTATAAACAGCGTATGTGCCATTTGGTGATTTATGACATGATATGAGAGTAATTAAGAGTGCTACAGCAAGGATAAATTTCGATTTCATTGTGATAATTTAAGAACCAACTAGTCCTTGTTGGTAGGTTTCCGACTGTTTGCAGTGGACATTTACCGCAACGCTAAATTAATAAATACTTAGTTATTGCTAAGTAAACACATGCATTTCTTTTTATTCTTTCGTAGACTATGGCTGCTAGTCTAAAAACGGATATTGAAGCTTATGTTATAAACAAAGTGAGGGAGAAGCGTACTGAGCGCAATCTTTCTCAATCCGAACTTGCAGCATTAATGAATATGACTAATGGCTTTATTGGGCAAGCAGAAAGTTCAAAGTCGCCTACAAAATATAATCTGAACCATATAAACGAGTTTGCGGTAATTTTCAATTGTTCAGTACAAGAATTTCTGCCGAAAGAGCCTTTTAAATAGGAGACCTGAGCCTCCTATTATGTTAAGCAACTGCCTGCATCTTTCTTCTGCCCGCTGCTGGTTTATATTTTATAAGGGAAAACTTATGATTGATGCCCCGGTCTTCCATATATTCGTAGAGAGCACTGCAATCAATTATGCACCAATCATTTTGAACACAGCCTTCTATATCGATCTTCGTATGTTCTTTGGACGTAGCACTGTAAACAGCCCTTGTAAAGTAAGCAGTTTGATGGCACAGTTCATGATTCGCATTACCACGTTCAAATCCATAATGGATTGTAAAAAGCTCTTCATTACTGCAATGGATGCTTAGATAGATTAAAGGGCTAATGAACTCATAGATTAGCATGTTTCTTGTTGCTGGCTTAATCTCTCTCGATAGGGTATTTCGTAACTCCTCCTTTTCAATCCCAGCAAGCATTGCTTTGGCTTCAGTCAGGATTTGGTTAAAGGCTTTGCGCACTTCTTTATTATAAGGGCGCGTTTCGATGTTGGTGTTCAATGGTTTCATAATAAATTCGTTTAATGGTTAATTGAAATGTTGACTAAATGAAAATGCCAAGCTGATTAAGCCTGGCATTGAATAGTTTGGTGAGGCAACTCGAAAGGTCACCTTTTAAAAGAAAAGATGAACTCGGATGGTTGAACCTTCAGAACGTTGTTGTAAAATGTTTTGAAATCAGGTTTAAGTTGAATTTCCTTTGCCTGCCGGTCAAGTGGAAACGCTCGAAGGCATCTTCGAATCTCTGCCTCAAATGGACAGTTATTGAATGCAAATTCAATTTCATAATCGTAATAGGCAGCGCAATCAAGGCGCCAGAAGAATGTGCTTGTCATAAAGCCATGCATTGCGAGAAATTCGCTTGTATCATGCTTTGAATCCTTTTCATAGAAGACGTCACCTGGCTTTAAATGATGAGTTTTGACGAGGTTTAGGACTTCATGATATGAATGTTCGCAGCAATCATTTTGCCTTACCTGTGCAGGGTTAGAGCCCCTTGTTTGGGCCCATTTCCAACGTTTACCATGCTTCCGCCGAATAGGAAAATGAGTGTTAATGATAGTGCCAACTGTTTGGAAACTTTTTAATTCTTTCATGACTGTGATTTGAATTGTGATAAAATGACAAAGCCCGATGCAACATGCACCAGGCTTCAATGGAATGTGTTAAGGGACCCTGCGCCGCGTGCTAAGAATGCGGCATTCTCCTAATGCAATGAATTTCTGTGAACCACCGCAGGGTACTCTCTGAAAGACCCTGCGGAGACACAAAATAACATTTAATGTTGGGCTTTTTTTCTACTTTTATTACATGTACGCCGATTTAACCGAAGAACAAGTAAAGCTTGCTGATATGATGAGCGATATATCGAAAGAAGCATCCTGCGCAGGCTGGATGGCCAACCTTGAATATGTTTTATGGGATGCTACTTTAAATGGTGAGCGCAAATATGGCAGGTATTTTATCACAAAAAAGGACATTAACCAGCTTACTGCGCTTTGTGAAATAACTAACAGTTGGATCTATTTCGACGAAAGTGGAGAAGAAACCGCAATGCCGGTAAAGCAATGGAAGGAAAAGTTTAAAAAAGATGTAAGGGATAATCAAAGCCTAACCTGCGGGTGAAAAGAGTTGTAAATTGGTGATATATCCTTTTAACATACGGCCCTTCCTACTGCCTTATCTTCTAGAGCAAGATTGAATTTCCAGAATAAAAGACGATTTCTTTCCATTTCCGCAGGGACTCCTGAAAGGCCCCTGCGCCGCGTGCTAAGAATGCAGCATTCTCCTATGCAATGAATTTGTGTGACCTTGGGGGAACACAAAAAGGAGCCTTTTTATTACTGTAGGAAATTAGCCCGGTCGGATAGGGTGGTTATTTTTTTGATCACACCATCCAGGTCTTTAGCAGACTGCAACATATAATCAAAAATTAGTTCCTTTTCTTCTGCCTTTCCTTCTTTCATTAAAGGGAGGAGGCCCATAATGCGAGCAAGCGGCGCCCTGATTACATGCGATTGTAGCCACGATATCTCCATAAGCTGATCATATTTTTGCCGTAATTCATTATTTAATTTCGAGAGTTCCAGTTCGCCGTTCTTTCTGTTTGTTATATCAAAACGGATAGCAACGTAGCTGTAAGGCAGTCCATCATCCTTTAAAAAAGGCACTACCGTAGCATCAACCCAATGAAAGGTTCCATCCTTGGCTTTGTTCCTAACTTCGCCCCGCCATACGTTGCCCTGGCTTATGGTATCCCACAATGTCTTGAAAAATTCCTTGCCATGATAACCAGAATTAATGATACGATGATTCTGCCCCAGCAATTCTTCCCGGCTGTATTGCGACACCTTACAAAATTTATCATTGACATAGCTGATTTTCCCTTCACTGTCAGTGATGGTTATTATTGCGCATTCGTCCAAAGCATGCCTGTAATCCTGTAGTTCGCTATTGGCGTGTTCGAGCGACCGTTCAAAGCTTTTCCGTTTGGTTATGTCGTGCCAGTTACAAACAACAGCATTGATTCCCGGTTTGTCAAGCATATTGCTAAAAGTGCACTCAATTGTCATATAATGCCCATCCGCATGTATCGTCCTGAATTCGCAGTTCTGCGATTCACCGGGAAATAATAATGCCCGTTTTATTGCCGCTTCCACTTTTTCTGCATCTTCGCGATGAACCAGATCATATGCCCGCGTATTTTGCGTTTGGCTGTTTTTTCGCCCCGCCATCGTTTCGGCCGACGGACTGCGATAAAATATCCTCATATTCTCGTCAATCAACGTTATTCCGGCATAGCTCGTCCCCGCAAGCTTCCTGAAATTTTCATCGTTAATAATTTCAGAACCTAACGCGACCGCTTCACCTGCTATCGATTGCTTAACTAGCTGTCTCATAATGACCTATGGTCTATAGGTAATAGTTTTAATAAGGCATTTTTTAGTTTGGCTATTTTACAGCCACTAATTATAAAGTAATCTACGGATTATTAAACGTCGTTATAGTGACGCTGGGCACGTTTTTGAGAGATCGTTATCACGTTTGATGACCGCCCGGTTAAGATTATGGCTTAACCGAACGCACTTAGCAAGTGTCCTTCGCTTGCGAAAATGATCAGATGACACCACAATCAGGCAAAGGCCTAATTCTTCCCGAATTTGGCTCGAACAAAGCCAACATGCGTTAAAAAATATTACATTGGCATAGTGAATAAAAATAAATATTTATTGTTTATCAATAAATATATTATATTTGTGAATAAATTAAACAAAGGTTATGAAAGCACTTGGAAATAAATCACTATCCTCAGTCTTTGCAAAAGCTATCAATGTTTTTTGGTGGCTGGAATGGATTGCGTTGATAGTAGTGGTTGCTATGGTAATTATAGCGGCTATCGTTAAAAAAGCATACGCCGTAACTGTCCCGGTTACATTTTCGGAAGTTACTTTAAGGCGGGTGCAACCTTTAAATAACGACTTCCCATTAGGTATTTTGAATACTACCAGCGGAAATTTATACTTACAATTAAATGCTTCCTGGCAAAGCGTTGCAATGTTATTAATGGGTTTTGCGCTGCTTTTTGCAGTTGTTATAATGGTTACCTACCAGCTAAAAACTATTTTCTCAAACTTTAAGCAGGATATTCCCTTCAACGAAGCAAATATTTCGAGGATCAGAAATATAGCCTTTGTTTTAATGGCATACTCTGGTGTTCAATGGCTATTCATAGTAGTGGAGAACCAGGTATTAACATCGAATTTGAAGTGGGAGCATATACACCTCACCTATAGTTTTAACTTCAGCTGGCTTATAACGGGTGTTATCCTGTTGGTTGTGGCCGAAATATTTAAACAAGGGACATTATTAGATAACGAACAAAAACTGACAATATAGTATGGCTATAATAGTAAACCTGGACGTAATGATGGCAAAACGAAAAATGTCATTAAATACACTGTCTGAGCAGGTAGGCATCACACTATCAAATTTATCAATACTAAAGCAGGGCAAAGCAAAAGCAATACGCTTTAGTACACTTGAAATAATTTGCAGTGTGCTTAACTGTCAGCCAGGCGATATTTTGGAATATCAGCCCGAAAATTCTAATTCAACCGAACAAATTTATACTGAAATATAATGAAAAAGATATTTTTAATACTGAGCCTTTTTGGCCTTGTGCAAATCGAATTGGTTTCGGCGCAAAAAAATTATCCTGCAATGTTAAACAAATATATGCAGGCCCAGGTAAACGCAAACGATTTTAGCGGCGCTGTGCTGGTTGCTTATAAGGGCAACATTATTTATAAAAAAGGATTTGGTTATGCCGACCGGGAGTGGAAATTGATAAACACAACAGATACCAAATTTCAAATTTGCTCGCTAACCAAGCAGTTTACTGCTGCCGCCATCCTGCAATTGGCGGAACAACGCCGGTTAAACTTATATGACAAACTGAGCGCTTATTTTCCGGGGTATCCGAAGGGAGATAGTATTACTCTACATATGTTGCTCAATCATACGTCTGGCATTGCCGATTATACCGGGCTGCCGGGATTTAACGCCATTCGCACCCAGTCATTATCCAAAGATTCGGTTATTGGGCTGTTTAAAAATCAGCCTTACAGGTTTTCCCCCGGTACTAAGTGGGATTACAGTAATTCGAACTATTTTTTACTGGGCTATATTATCGAGAAGGTCACCAAACAACCTTACGATGTTTATCTGTATAAAAATGTAATACAAAAGGCAGGTTTAAGAAATACAGCCGTGAACGAAACCGATTCGGTACTTGCAAACAGGGCCATGGGCTACACTAAAGCTGAAACCGGCGGCTGGAAAAATGCGGAGCAATTCCCAACCGGGCTGGTTTATAGCGCAGGTTCGGTAATTTCCACCATCACCGATCTTTATAACTGGCAAAAGGCACTGGCAGGCGGTAAAATAGTTTCGCCGGACATGTTGGCAAAAATGACTACTCCATACCTGAAAAATTATGGCTATGGACTAACTATTGACACGCTGGAACATCACAGGCGAATTTGGCATGGTGGGGCCGCGCCGGGTTTTACCTCTTATTTATGCAGTTTTCCTGCCGAGGAGATCTCGATAGTCATATTATCAAACAACTTTAGCAATTCAAACCTTATTGGTGATGCTCTTGCAAGTATTCTTTTCGACCGTCCGGTTCAGCTTCCGTATAAGATTGTGGAACGGCCGATAAATACCGCCGTGCTTAAACGTTATCCTGGCAAATACCAATTATCCCAGTCGTCTGGTACAATGTATTTTGAGCTGATTAATGAGAATGAAAAACTATACCTCAAGCCCGAGGGGGCGGGTGATTTTAAAATGGAGCTAAAACCCGAATCGGAAACCAGGTTCTTTTTCGCCCGCGACCACGATCAGGAAATCGAATTTGTGGTAGATGCAAAGGGCGGCATTTTAAAATGCGCGTTAATAAGCAAAGGGGCGAGGTTTGAAATAAAAAAGAGGATTTGAAAACAAACCATTACTTGAAGGCTTCGCCGTTTATTGAGGCGAAGCGCAAGTTTTTGGAATACACGCCGGCAAAGCGTTCCCTTTTTTACATTGAACTCCCCGGATATTATCTAAAGCACTGATTATCAGGGAAATTAATAACTTTACTTATGTAAGTAGATGATAGTCAGATATGTGGATTTTTATGTTTTTACACACTACTTCATAACTTATTGATAATCAATTTTTACAAGTTTTTATTCCAGATGAGGTTACGGTAACTTTAATAATTTTTGCCACCACGTTCGCGTCATCTTCGGAGTGCTAACCGTTTTTTCAGGTACGTTCATATCCGGTGTTTCCGATTTAAATATCAATGCGACCTGATTAATTGGTTTAGTATTTCTTAGTTGGTCAATTTCAGTTTCACTTTCGCACCTGATCAATATACTAAGATTTTCTTTACCGGCTTCTGGATGCCTGTGATGGTCGGCTCCGGTAATTTTCCTGTAAATTGCGATGCCGAAAGCTGTAAATTCAATTATATCGCCCGGCGAAACCACTCCTTCCGTTAGGTGCCCAACAAAGACCAGGCCCCTGCCGGTAATTTTAAAAGTATCGGCAATAAAATATTTGGCAGTAGGCTGTTGCATAATGGCTATTGATACGTAAGGTACAAAAAACAAACTTAATCACTCAATGACGCCGTGATTCCGCTTGGTTTTGTGTTCCATAATTCTACCCGCAGCGGACTGATTCCCCGCAAGGTCAACGGCTCTAACCATTAGTTTGCCTCTTTTTATCGTAGTACTTTTATCAATGTTAAAATAATTCAGCGGCGTAAATCCAATCCTTTTACTACCGCTATAAATTTCATACCCCAACACCCTTTTATTATCACTTGAAGCAGCCCACCTTAAAGTTGTAAAACCACGCTTAAGGGTTTGCTTAACACGCCGCGGTGTAGATGGCGGTGTTTTATCAAGCGTCAACTGCGCAATACAATTGATGAATGCCCGCAGCACATGGTAAGTACCTTTCCAAATCTGGCCTTTTAGCGCCATTTTATATTGAGGCTGTTTATCAATGCCACCCTGGTACCAATCACCGTGTTTCTGGTCAATCAGGTAGGTTTGCACGTACTGCCATTGGGTTTTAAATTTTTCAAAGTATTGATGTTTGTCGCTAGGGAATTTGCCAGCCATTAGCAACAACGTGTTTAACCCTTCTGCCTGTGCCCACCAGTTTTTGGTGTCTTCGGTTACGGTTACGCCGGGCTTATCTTTAAAATAATAGCCTTCGTCATAAAAACCGCCTACGGAATTGTCCCAACCTTTGTCAAGCGCATCATCGACCATTTTCTTACCGCTGCGCAGGGTAGTGGTATCGTTTTTTAAACCCAAAACGTGCGATGCCTCCAGCATAAGATATGCGGTTTCTACATTGTGGCCGTAAGAAATATGATCGAGCCCATGATTTTTTTTGATGACAGCTTCGGACGAGTCCCGGAAGGATACAGGTGTCCAGTCGGGTTTAAAAAACAGGATGAGGTTGCCATTTTTATTGGTGATAGTATCGCGTACCAGTAAAAGCAATTCATTTAGCCGGGCTCTAACCAATACATCGGGCCAAACTTCATAAAGCTGGGTAAATGCCTCAAGCAAATGGATCGAAGAATTTTGATCTTTATAACCCAGTTCGGATGTTGAGTTGATATCAGCTGGCCTTATAATGGGCGTGCCATCGCGTTCCATATGCTGGTAATAGCCTTTATAAACCGGGTCGTGGCTGTGTTTTTCGAGCCACCAAAAACCTTGTTTAGCCAGGTTGAGGGCACTCGTATCGCCCGATGATTCATAGTAAGCTGCGAGTGCATAAATGGCGAAAGAATTTCCATAGGCTTCTTTTGGGGCAAAGCTGCCTTTTTTTAGGTTGCCTTGCCTGTCGGTATAGGTGTAGAAGCCGCTGTATTCCTTATCCCAAAAAACGTCGCGCAAAAACTCAAAACCATGATGTGCGCTTTCTAAATAATAACCGACCTTCGGGAACAGTTCTGCAGCCTTACTGTTGCTCCATACGTGCCTTGCCTGGGTAACAATCATTTTGTCCTGGCTGCCAACGGGTTTAAAATCGTAGCTGAACGAACTTAGGAAGCCGCCATAGAGCGTATCCACAGATCGCGGGTACCAGGGTTTAAGCAATCTATCAACCATGGAAGACTGCATTTCGGCAGCAATTTTTTGTTTGATGTCGTGTTTGTTTTGCGCCAGACAATGAAGGTTAAGCCCCGCAAATAATACCAGGAAGAGAATTTTGCTAATACCAATGTTTTTCATTGTTTACTTCTTTTTATTCAAAACATGGTCGGCGGCCAAAATCAAAAACAGGTAGTCGGATGTTCCGCCACCTAGCACGTATTCGCCTTGTTGCCACAGGTATGGCCAATTTAGCAGTTCCGGAAAGTCGGGCCTGATAAGTGCGGTGCCCGAAGTAATACCACCGGGAATATAGGAACGGTCGGCCCGGTTAAATCCATAAGCCGTAGTCATCGACCTGGATCCAACGCCCGATACAAAAGAAGCAGTATTAGATCCCGGATGACATCCCAAAATAAAATCGATAGCATGCAGCATATAAGTATCACTAAATACCGCAGGGAAACTGGCATACAAAAAATACTGGCGGTAACCAAAGTTTTGAATACCCCAACCGGCACCCCAAATGTTTGGCTCGTAGGGTACACCGTAAGGTGTTTTTGCGCCCTGGTCCTGTATGTGTTTGTACAGTTTTTTAACGGCTTCGGTAATGGCATCGGTATATGTTTTATTGTTAACCAGGCTAACGGTGCGGCCAACCAGCCAGCCTGTGTTATCAATGTTCCGGGTTATGGCGTCGGTATTTTTAACCAGGTAATCGGCGTAGGCTTTGTCTTTTGTGGTAATCAGCAATTCAACTGCCAATACTATCCGGTGCGACGGGATTTGGTCCGCCGATGTTTTCCAAACTTCTTCAGCAATTTGCAGGCATTGCGTAGCCAACGTGTCGTTATACCCTTTCATTACCCTGCTGGCTGCAGCCAGCGCCGAGGCTGTTTCCAGTGAACGCCTTGGGTTATCCTCAGTAAAAACCCAGCGATCGTCGGCAGGGGCGGGCTGGTTTAAAATAGGGTTGGTGTTAACAGCATTGGTTATAAATGGCTTGTTATCGGTTATGTTTGCTGCGTCGCCCAATATGGTGTATTGACGTATGGTAGGTTCAATTATTCCCCGGTAAAACCGGCCCATGGCCTGGTAGCCGCCTGTAATTGAAAGCAGGCCGTGCTCAATCTGTTGTAAAATATCGGGTTTGCCGTCCGGTTGGTGTATTTCCACCGTATGCGTGTTTTGATCGATAGTAGTATTATCATACTTCACATCAAATTCCTCGTAAGCCAGTGTTAACCCATGCACAGTTTCCGCCTGCGATTCTACACGTAAATCAAAATCACCGGCATCGTGCCACGCGCCGCGGTTTAAAAACGGTACGTTATCGCCTGGTTTATATTTATTTAGGGTGCTATGACCTTGTATATAACCGTCGAAATGGTTTGAGTCGATTGGCGCCATGCGGGCATCGTCCATGTGGCAAAGGCCATGCCATACCCGGTATTTTTCGTTCACACGCATGTGGCACATCTGCGCCGGCAAAAAGTAGGAGAGGGTAGGCTGCCACACATCGTTTTTGAAAACATCCGCACTCACCTGGAAGGGCTCTGTTTGGTAAGTGCCATAACGTACCACGTACATACCCGGCCGGGTTATTTTTGTAAAATCGAACTGTAAATAATGATACCTTAAAAAGTCGCCCCAAACGGTGGGAATTGTTTTCAAAGCCGTAACCAATCCGCCTTTTTCGTTAATACGCATCAGCGAGGCAGGCAGTAATTTTTTATCGTTTTTATCCAGTTCGATAACTGCAATTTTTTGCTGTGCAGGATGGTAACCTACCTGCGATACCTGCACCACCGGCGCCGACTGCCAGCCATCAACAGCGTTTGGCGTTACCAACCACTCGATAGCATTTTTTGAGGCTCCTTCTGCTACTAACGAGCGCACCACAAACCAGCCATTATTATGTTTTGCCCGGCCATCAAGCAGTTGCAGGCTACTTCCGGATAGATTTTCAATGGTCATGCGTTGCAAATCAGCTTCCGGAACAATAGTGAGCCTTTTGCCTTCGGCCATTGGCACTACCTGGGTTTCGCCATTGGCATCTTTATAAGTTTGTCCGTTTGGCTGCTGCGGAAAAATACCGAAGCTGTTATCCATATAATACGATTTGCCGAACAATGCGCCCGGGTAAAGCTCGAAATTGAAGCCCACTTTGCCAATCCATTCATCGGGCAACGGTTTATCCAAATCGACAATTATTTTGAATGACTTGCCCACCGGCAATATCCTGATGTTGTAGGCGAAGTTAAGGTCGGGGTAAATGATAGGGTTAAAGCCCTTGCGGTTAATATCAGGGTTCGGGAATTCCATCCGTACGCTTACCTCGCCGGTAGCCCGGTTAACCACCCGTTTTCCCACCTTTGGTATGGGCGACCATTGCCCGGGTGTGGGCTCCAGCCTGATGTCGCCATTGGTGGCAACACGCTGGCCGTTTTGAATAATGCCCACACCGCCCTGGTGCCCTTCAGGATAAAAATCATGCGCCAGCATTACGTTTATACCCTTGTATTCAAGGTATTCCTGCGCATTAAGCGTCATGGATTTTTGATCGGTCTTTACCTGGCTGAATGCAGAATTGATTGATAAAAAGCAGCAAATAATAAGGACGGTAAACGGAGATCTGAATATCATTACGAAGTTTTATATTGGTTTGAAATGAGGATAGTAAGCCAATATAAAATTAGTGATATAATAAAGGGTGAAGTAATAACAATTCATCAATGTATGATGGATTTTTGCATGGGGAAATAGATAAACTGAGCTAGGCCGATGTGTCAAATTTGACTTTTTTTTCGCCCTCTTTGCGCAAGCGCGGCAGCCGGTGAGCTGCATTTTTTTCTTAAATTTAATGAGATTGCCTTGAGCCGGTTAAGACTCAATACTTCTGACTCAAGACTATTGACTTAGTCAATGCACCACCGGTACCCTGAAATCCGTTTCCCGTAGCATGGTGATCAGTGTATCAATTTTTACCGGTTTGGCTATGTAATCGTTCATTCCTGCTTTTATACAAATTTCGCGGTCTTCCAGCATGGCATTGGCTGTCATGGCAATAATTACCGGTTGCTTTTTATGATACTTTCTTATCTGGCGGGTAGCTTCAAGGCCGTCCATTTCGGGCATTTGCACGTCCATTAAAATAAGGTCGTAATCATGCTCGTCAAGCATTTTAATAACCTCAATGCCGTTTACAGCCAAAGCTGCCTGGTAGCCCAGTTTCTCCAGCACCTTCAATATCATTTTTTGATTGATCGCATTATCTTCGGCAACCAAAATGTTTAATGGCTTTAATACCGCAAATTCTTTATTTAATGTATGCTGTGTACTAAACATCTGTTCGTGGCTAGCTGCCGACGGTTGAAATTGCCCAATAATAATTTTCTCGAGGTGCAGCGGTTTAACTGGTTTGGTTAACACTGCGGTAAACAAGCCCGGGTGATTTTTTTGTGCCTCGTCGCCCATCGAACTCAATAAGATAATGGGCATTTCTTTATGATTGCTACGGATGGCAGTGCCTAACATAATGCCGTCCATATCGGGCATTTGCATGTCTGTTATTACAAAGTCGACTTTCAGCCCATTTTCCAGTAAACGCATGGCTTCTATGCCATCCGGCGCCATTATTGGCACCAGTTGCCATTGTTCCAGTTGAAGTCGTAAAATACGCCTGTTGGTGCCATTATCATCCACAACTAACACTTTTTTACCTTTTATCGCTTCACGGTTTGTTGTTTGAACGCTTGTGTTTTTATCGTGGTTTACCAAACACTTTATGGTAAATTTAAACGTTGTGCCAACATCAGGGCTGCTCGTAACTATTATATCGCCGCCCATAAGGTTTACCAATCTTTGGCAAATAGCAAGGCCCAGGCCCGAGCCACCATATTTACGCGTGGTTGATGAATCTACCTGCGAAAATGCTTCAAAAAGCTTTGGTAACTTATCGGCAGGTATGCCAATGCCGGTATCGCGAAGTTCAAATTCAAGTTCTACTTCGTCAGCCTTTAGCCGCCTTACAAGTTTTACACCAAGGTATATCTCGCCATGATGGGTAAACTTCATGGCATTTCCTAAAAGGTTTAGCAACACCTGGCGCAGCCGCATGCCATCGCCGATTAGATCAAGCGGTAAACCCGGTTCGACATAATAAATTAAATCGAGCCCAAGTTCGGCGGCTTTTCCAGAAAACAAGTCGAGCACCTCTTCCATGCAATTCCGTAAATCGAAATTATGGAGGTCAAGCTCCATCTTGCCCGATTCAATTTTAGAAAAATCGAGTATGTCATTAATAACGTTCAGCAAGGCTTCACCGCTGTGTAATATGGTCTGTGAAAATTCACGTTGTTCAGCATCAAGGTTGGTTTCATTTAAAAGTGCCGCCATACCCAATACGCCGTTCATGGGGGTGCGTATCTCGTGGCTCATGGTTGCCAAAAACACGCTTTTGGCCTGGTTGGCTTGTGTCGCTTCAATGCTTGCCTTTTCTGCTGCTTCCCTGGCTTTTTCGGCTTCTTCGCGCGATTTACGTTCATCCTCTGTCATCCGGGCCAGTAATACAGTACGCTCTTCAACCTGCTTTTCCAGCTCCAGCTGGCGTTGCTGAATAGCTTTTACTCTCAGTTTAAATATCCCGTATATAATGGCAACCACCGCCACGCAAACCAATGAAATAAACCACCATGTGTACCAAAACGGAGGAATGATAGTTATCCGCAGCGTATCTTTTACCGGCGACCACAGGCCCGCGCTGTTTTGATATCTTAATTTAAACACATAGTCGCCTGGGGGGAGGTTGGTGTATGATGCGGTTGTTTTGGTGCCAACAAAATTCCAGTCGGCGTCAAAATTCTCCAGTTTATAGGCGTATTGCTTTTTGTCTGTCGCCCCATAATCAAGTGCGGCGTACTCCAGCGAGAAAACTGACTGTTTGTAGGATAAAATTATAGATTTTGTATCAGCAATATCACGTTTTAAAGGTGATGGGTCGCTGCCGTTTTTTGCAATGGTTAGCGGCTTGTTAAATAATTGGAACGAGGTTATTACTACCGGTGAAAATGCAATCGGTTTTAATATTTGCTGTGGATAAAACGCGTTAAAGCCGTTAATGCCGCCAAAATACAACCTGCCATCCTGCGCTTTTAACGCCGAGTGTGGCTTAAATTCATCGCTCTGTATACCATCTTCAGTGGTGTAATTTCTGAATGAATTTGTTTTAGGATCGTAAGCCGATAAACCGCCGTTGGTGCTTATCCAAAATTTGCCATAATCATCCAGTTGTATAGCATAGGTAATATCGCTCGGCAGACCTTCTTTTTTTGTAAAAACGGTAAAATGTCGTGTTCTGGGGTTAAAGACATCTAACCCCGATAGTGTAGACAACCATAAGTTACCATCTCTATCCTCAAAAATATCAGTTACGCCATTATTGCTGAGGCTGTTTTTCGTCTCATCATGCTGAAAATGGGTAAATGTGCCTGTTTTACGGTCGAGTAAGTCAAGGCCGGCATCTGATGTGCCTATCCATAAATTGCCCTGCCTATCCTCATGCAAACTGTAGATATAATTGCTGCTTATCCCTTTGGGGTTGTTGATATCAAGTTTATAATGAGTGAAACTTTTTGTTTGCTTATCATAACAATCCAGCCCACCACCAAAAACGCTTATCCACGTTTTATTATCGCGGGTGTGTATCATGTTGTACACGTTATTTCCGAGCAAGCTATTAGGATTAGCCGGATTTTTGGTTAGGTAAGTAAACTTTTGCGTTTTTTTATTTAAAATGCTGATTCCATTGCCCCAGGTGCCTACCCAAATATCGCCGTCACGGTCCTGGTTAATAACCAGCACATAATTACCTGCTATGCCACCTGAAACACCTGGTACTTGCTTATAGTGGCTGAATGTGCCATTGTTGGGGTCGAATTTATTTAAGCCGCCACCATCGGTACCTACCCAGATCTGTTTTTCCGTGTCCTGGAAAATTGCCAGCACATAATCGTTCGACAAACTTGCAGGGGAGGAGTTATGTCGATAAAGTGTAAAGCTGGCTGTGGTTTTTTTGTACAAATTTACGCCTCCGCTAAACGCCCCCAGCCACATGTTGCCCTGTCTGTCGCTGCAAATACCGTAAATTGAATTGCCATTAATGCTGTTGTTGTCAACCTCGTCGTGCGTATAAGTGGCAAAGCGGCCTGTTTTTGTATCGAGGATGCAAAGTCCGCCATTTTCAGTGCCTATCCACAATTTGCCATCAGCGTCTTTATTTAAACAGTAAATGGTGTTGCTTGATATGGAATTTGCGTCCTTGTCATCGTGCTTGTATTGTTTAAAAGCTTTAGTGGTTTTATTAAACAAAAAAAGGCCGTCGTCTTGCGTACCTACCCAAAGTTCATTATTATTATTTTCGATGATGGAGATAACGTTGGCCGCCAGAGTAGTTTTGCCTGATGGCTCCCTAAATGGAAAATTGGCAAATGAATTGTCGGATCGGTTGTATAGACTCAGGCCCCCCGACAGCGTACCAACCCAAATCCGGTGGCCCGAATCTTCAAACACTGTACGAACATTATCATCCGCCAGGCTGCCGGCATCTGCCTTATTGTGTATATGATGCTGAAAAGTCTTTGTATGGATATCAAAGCAATCCAGGCCCCCGTTTTGCGTTGCTATCCAAAGTTTGCCGTTATGGTCGAACGCCAGCCGGTTGAGTATATTATTTGTCAGGCTATTGAGGTTATGTGCACTATGCATGTAACGCACAAAGGTGCCCATGTTACGGTTGTACATATTCAGGCCGCTTTGGGTAGCTACCCATATGTTGCCGTCGCTGTCTTCCGCAACGTCAGTAATCATGTTATTGCTTAGGGTCTGCTCGTTTTTGGCGTCGTAACGAAACCGGGTGAATTTATAACCATCGTATTTGTTTAACCCATTGCGGCTGCCAATCCACATAAAACCACGGCTATCCTGTATAATACAGTTGATATTGGCTTGCGACAAGCCATCCCGGGTACTGAAATGTTCGAATTTAAGACTCGATTTTTGCGTAAAACCTGTCTGAGGGAAAAATAAAAACAGCAAAAACAACACACACACAAACGTTTTCACTATGCCGAAGCCTTTCACCATTTAACTGAATTAAAAGAAGGTTAATGCTTACCGGGGAATAAGCATTTATTGGTATAATATTGATTAATGCCTTTTACGTAACGGGAACGGAAAGGTTATGTTTTTGTTACATCAGATGAAAGTATAAATAAGAGACACTGAAGTAATTACGCAATTTGAATGGCGGCGTTGCTAATGTTAATCACTTCGTCCAATATTCCCCAACTTTCAGCCTAAATCCACCATTTGAATGGTGATTTTAATTTGCTAATTTCGCAGCTTCATAGCACACGTCCGTGTGCATTGTGATAAGGTTTAGGTTAAAACCCCCGAGCAGCGAGTGTAAGGGGGTTTTTATTTTATTATTATCCAGGCGCATACTTGCTTATTATTTTCTCAAATAATAAATTGCAGTTTGCAGATTTTGAGCAGGTGACCGCACATCTTTCAACGCGTACCGACTTTATGTTTCTGTTTTATTTTATATCTTACAGTGGTCTTTATTATTGCGCATATTTAATTGCAGAAAAAAAGCAAAATGACTATTTTTAATATTTTATAGATTGAAATTGAACGCTATGCATAAACTTCAAAAATTGCTGGTGAGCCCTTCGCGCGTATACGGTTGGAGTATTATTGGTTTCCTGGTGATACTATGTGCAGGTATCCCCATTTTAAATTTCGATAATAAAGGGCAGGTGCCATTTACCCATTTTTTTATTGTGTTTGCTGTTTATATGGTTGTATTATTTGCACTCAGCATACTTACTACTATAGTTTACTGGGCTTGGTTCAAAAAATATTGGTACATTAATTTAGCTTTAGCTGCAAGTTCGGTTTACGTGATTGATTTGTACCTGCTGGGCGGTCTGCTAGCCGGCGAATAAACATTTTGTTAACATTTGGCATTAAGTGTTCGGCAAAAGCCGTATTTTTAAATAAAAATACAGGCCCCGCTTATCATGCCTAACGAAAAACAACTATCCCCTAAAGAAAAAAAAGAGCTAAGCTACACCGAAAAAGTTTGGTATACGGTTGGCATCGTTGCGGTGGTAGCTATAGTGATACTGATAGCAAGGGTGGCTTTCGGGGTGTTACTGTTGGCGCTGGCCGGTTGTCTTATCTCAGTTTACTTTCATGGCCTCGGCGATGTTATTCAGCGGAAAACAAAGTGGCGCCGCGGCATTTGTATGCTTATTTCCATAGCCGGGTCATTTATAATTTTAGGTTTTTTGTTGTGGTTTATGGGCAGCAAAATCCAGGCCCAGGTGTCTGAACTGAGTGATACCTTACCGCATACCATCAGTAATGCCAAACTAAAGCTTGCCGAAACACCGTTGGGCCGTAAGGTATTAGAAGCCACATCAGGTGGAAACCCTGATAAGCTAGTCGCTACGGCCAGCCAGTTTTTCAGCACCAGTTTTGGTATACTGGGCAACATGTATATCATCTTGTTTTTGGGGATTTTTTTTACCGCAAGCCCATCGCTTTACAAAGATGGTTTAATATTGCTCATCCCGCCCAATCAAAAGGATTTAGCCCGCAACATCATCAACCGCACCAGTTTGTCGCTTAAAGGATGGTTAAAGGGTACTATGATATCAATGGTGTTATTGAGTATTTTGATGCCCATAGGATTAAGCATTATGAATATACCACTGGCGCTGGTACTTGGCCTTTTGGCAGGGTTACTGGTAATTGTACCAAACTTCGGTTCGCTGGCGGCAATGATACCCGGCGTGCTGCTGGCCCTTACCATAGGTACTGATACTGCCATTATTGTAGCGCTAATTTACATCGGCGTGCAAACGCTTGTGCAAAATATTATCGCGCCTATTATCCAGAAAAAGATGATAAATATGCCGCCGGCATTAACAATTATCGGGCAGCTGGTTATGGGGGTGCTGGGTGGAGCAATGGGGATAATTATGGCAATGCCGGCCCTTGCTGTAATGATGATTTTTGTTGATGAGATTTACGTGAAGCGAATTAACCCGGAGTGAGGAGTCGTAAGTCCGGAGTCGAAAGTCTTCAAATTGCTTTTGACTTGAGACTAACGACTTTCGACTCAAGCCTTCCACACCAATTACATCCTTAACCGTAGTGAAACTGACCTGCCAAGGGCCTGTACAAGGTCAGGATCCAACGATTTTTGCTCGTCTTTTTGAACCCAAACGCGTTGGTCATTTTTTATCAAAGCAATCTTTTCTCCATTTACAATCAATTGCAATTCAGTGGTATACTGGTTAATTATCTTGCTGTCTATTATTTGATAAACGTAGTCCTGGTCGTTATAAGTTATTCGCAGTGGCAATCCCATATTCTAATCCTCGGCAGTAAAGATAAATTTTAATTGCTATTATCTTGAAATTATCACAATGAATATTTGGGTTGCAGGGGGAAGAATGAGAAAACAGGGTTAATTTCCGGTGCCCGGGCGGCTTGTTCCAACTTGTTCAAACATGTACAAGCCCTGAATTGCTTTCCGCCATACAATCGCCTTAATTTGATAAATAAAACTAACCTGATTAATGGAAACACTTATCAAAACCGGTCGCATTTTTTATGGCATAATGATAGCCTGCCTGGGCGCGCAACAAATCCCTTATGCCGACTTCAGACCGGTAATATTCCCTCCGTGGCTGGCAACGATGCCCGACCTGGCAGCTCTGGCTTATCTTTCAAGCGCTTTACTAATACTTTGCGGACTTGCCATTATCTTTCAAAAAAAGGTGCGTGAGGTGTCGCTGGTTTTAGGCGGAGTATTTTTATTATTAATATTATTTGCCCAGGTGCCGTTCGAGTTGATAAAAGACCCATATTACAAACATTTGGGTGTATGGAGCAATCCGTTAAAAGAGCTGGTGTTTGCAGGTGGGGCGTTTGCAGTTGCTGGTATCTACCCGCCAGGCAATAAGGAGGGGAAGTTGCTGCAGGTTTTGGACAAGTTTATTCCATTGGCCGGAACTTTTATGTCGATAACCATGATATTATTTGGTGTCGATCACTTTCTTTATGTAGATTTTGTGGTGAAATTGATGCCGGCATGGATACCCGGCCCGGTGTTCTGGACTTATTTCGCCGGTGTAGCGCTTATCGGGTCGGGCATTACCATTATATTGAAAATTAAATTGAAATTATCTGCCATCCTGCTGGGCGTAATGATATTCCTGTGGTTTATTTTGTTGCACATCCCACGCGCAATTGCCGACCCTTATGGCATGCAGGGGAACGAACTGACAAGCGTATTTGAGGCCCTTGGCTTTAGCGGGATTGCTTTTATGGTTGCAGGTGGATACGATAGCTGGAAAGTCACAAAGTAGCGTGATGCCTGTTGAATTACTATTTATCAGATTACGAGAATACCCCGCGTAAAAAATAAAATATAAAAAGACAATCCTATAACAAGGAAAAGTACGATCCAGGCAAAGAGCTGTTACCTAACGATAAAATAAGTTTAATTTATTCTGCCTTTTTTTCAGTGTGGCTAACGTAGTAAAATACGATGCCAACGAATGTGAAGATGATGCCAACAAATAATGGCCACTTAGCTGTCATGCCGCTGCCGCCTATGGTCATAGAGTCAGAATCAACCGGGTTAACTACATCTTTGTAGTAAACTATTAAACCGATAGTGATAATAATGCCAATTACAATAAGAAATACGCTAACTATTTTCATAATACTTTTTGCTAACAAGGCTGCCCGGCAGCGGCGGTAAAGTTAGGATTATTTTGAATAAATTTTACGTCGATTTGTTAATTTGAAAATTTGAAGATGCGGACTGCGTTTTTTTAAATCTTCATTTTTCAAATCGTTAAATTAAGCCCACCTTAAAATCACCACATCATCGAATTTTCAAATCATTCCACGAAACTAATAAAGCCAGGATACGTATACATAGCCAATTAATTTAGATGGCTATGTATACGCACCCCGAAATTGTAGAGATCTTAAATGGCAGCGGCCCGGAGTTTTTTACCCCGAATGCCGTAATGTTGCAGAATGCGGCAACCATTTTAAATTATATCGACGATATTAACCTGGAGCGCACCGGCAAATTTGAACAAACCCCCGCCGAAAGCCTGTACCTTTTATGGGCAGCCGAAGACTTGGAATTTCACCTGGAGTGCCTGTATGATGGCCGTATACTGTATACCTTTCGCAAAGGCGGTTACGGCAGGGGTAACGGCTGTGTCAGCATCGATAAGTTTATCCCTATACTACAGGATTACCTGCTAATGAGCATTTGGTAACTAATATTTTACACCCGCGGCAATTTTATATTTCCATTGTTTACACAATCGGCCTAAATTAGGTAACTGAAAGTCGCACTTGTTACTTAACCATATTAGCCTTGCTGTTACGGCGTTTTACACTCTTTTTTATTTTGCTACTGCCTGTATTTTGCTGTTTTGCACAGCAGGGAACAGAGCCTGTAAACGGGCACACACTAGCTGATACATCTGCCGCCCGCCTCAAAAATTGTTTAACAGCATATTTCAAAAAGTACCCTTCCGAAAAAGTATTTGTGCACACTAACCAGGATGTGTACGCCAGCGGTGAAACTATTTGGTATAAAGTTTATGCTATGGCTTATGGTAAGCCAACGGCCCTTAGCCATATTGTTTACCTGCAGCTTACTGATACTGCCGGCAATGTTATTATGCAAAATAAGCTGCATCTAACTAATGGTATTACACATGGTAATCTCGATATCAATCAGCAACTAAAGTCTGGCTGGTACCGGCTAAGCGCATTTACAGCATGGATGATGAATTTTGACAGGGACGGGTATTATCAGCAAAAAATATTCATAAAAAATCTTACCGATTCAACCAGTATCCAGCTAAAACAAACTGTTGTCAAAAAAAAATTGCACGTTGATTTTTACCCGGAAGGCGGGGAAATAATAAACGATAACATGTCGAATATAGCGTTTCGAGCCTATGACAGCGATGGCGCGGCTGTGAACGCCGCCGGGGTTGTTACCGATAATACAGGTACAACTGTAGCGCAGTTTAATACGGTTCACGACGGTATGGGGCAGTTTACTATCAATGCGTTTGCCAACAGTACCTACACGGCATCGGTTCAGTTTGCCGATGGTAGCACCCAACAGTTTGAATTGCCGCCCGTAAAAGAAAATGGTATTTGTCTTCGTGCGAGCCAAAACCAAAATACTGTAGCGCTTAAAATTGCCTATGTGGGACCGCCTTTAAAGTTTGCAAATTGTGTGCTTGTCGCCTTTCAAAACAACGGAGCTGTAAGTTCGTATCCTTTAAAGTTAAAGAGGGGCGCCAACCTGTTTAATTTACCTAAAGCCGGGTTTGTAACAGGGATATTAAGGTTAACTATTTTTGATGGTGACAAAATTCCCTGCGCCGAGCGTATAGTTTTTATAAATAAGCACGATATACAGCCCACGGCGATAAAGCCGGATACACTTTCATTTGCTCCGGGAGCTTATAATTCATTCTCGACGGCACTGAAAGACGAAAAGGGCCAACCTGTAAACGGCAGCTTTTCGGTATCGGTTACTGATGCAGGAGCTTTTGATAAAACTGCCGCAGGGCAAAATATATTTTCGGCTTTGCTGCTTAGCCCCGAACTTAACGGCGAGGTGAATACCCCCGGTTATTATTTTAAGAACTCAAGCGACTCTTTGGCCCGGCAGCTTGATTTAGTAATGCTTACCCGCGGCTGGCGGCATTTTGTTTGGCAGAAAATATTAAGTGGCTCCAGCGAGGCTATAAAATATCCTGTAGAAAATTCGCAGTACGTCGCCGGTAAGATAACGGGTTACAAATCGCCGGGGGCCTTAAAAGATAAAAGCCAGGTAAAAATACTGGTGATGAACCAGGATTCGTCCAAATTTATTGGTTATGTAACCCCTGATAGCAGCGGCAGCTTTATAATGAAAGATTTTAATCATGCGGGTTTATCGGATGTTTATATCCAGTCGACGGATAAAAAAAATCAACCTGAAAAGTTAACAGGTAAGTTATTTGGAAACATTGGCGATAGTTTGAAACGGGCAAAGACCGATAGATTTGCGCCGGAAGCACCGCCTGGAATAAGCATCTATTACATTGCAGGTTCAAAAGCCGAAGAAAATACACGTTTTAAAAACAACGTTATTATACTAAGAACGGTAAAGATAAAATCTACTAAAACCACACCCACGGAGAAACTCGTTGACGATCATGTATCTCCGCTCTTTCATTCAAACCGGGAGTTTACTTTGGATCTGGTAAACAATCCAACGCTTAATATCGGCCTGGTTAATTATATACGGGGACGATTTCCGGGGTTACAAATCATTGGGGATAACACCCAAACAGTTTTTTTATACCGGGGAGGCAACAGCCTGCCGATGCCAAAAAGCCTGCCGATGTAACCGAAAGCACCGGCATGCAGGCCGAAATGGGTATTGGCGCTGATAAAAGCCTGCTGCCTTATTTTTATCTTAACGAGGTGCCGGTAGATTTTACAGATGTTAAAGATATAAACCTGGAGGAAGTGGCCATGATCAGGTTTTTACCCCCGCCGGTAAGTTTTGCACCTTTTAATGGCGGCAATGCGGGTGCAATGATGATTTATACAAAAAAACAAGCGGACGAAATAAAAGCGATGAAGGGAATGGCTGGTTACGACCATTTTATTTTTAACGGGTACAGCATTTCCCGTGAATTTAGCGCCCCGGATTATAGCAAGTCAGGTTTCGGTAAAACCACAGATAGCCGCGCCGCATTATATTGGAACCACGACATCGGAACCAATAGCAGTGGCGTTTTAAAATTCCGTTTTTACAATTCAGGCCGGGCTAAAAAGTTTCGGATTATTCTGCAGGGAATGGACGCGGAAGGCCGGTTGATTTATGTGGAGCAAGTGTTATGAAGGTTGCTTATTTCGTATTCCATTTAAACCATTTTATTCCCAATACAGCACAAACCACGGCATAACCTAACGTCACCAATAATGCAATTGACGCGTTATTGTTCCATTTGGATGGCTCCATTCCAAACGCGAGTATAGTCCTTACAGTTCCATATGGCGACCATTGAACAATTTGTTTTACCTCCGGGCTGTCAACAAACTGTCCCATCATACCGCCCATAATAAATAAAAAATAAACCAGCCTCACTGTGGCATTTACAGTTTCCGGGTTTTTTATGCGGCCCACTATCATCTGGCCAAGACTAAGGTACAAAACACCTCCAACAACAGCTGTAAAATAGGTAACCAAGTAGCCAGCAGGGCTAAGGGAAACCTTGTCATACGAGTTACCTACTATAAAAACGGCTGTGGTAACTGCAAGTATCATAGCAATTTGTACTGTCAGTCGGCTCGCCATAATTGACCATGCCGAAATAGGCGCAACCCGTAATCGCTGGAAGATGCCTTTATCGCGGTCGCGGGCTATTGAATTTGAATAACCCATTAACCCGATTGCTATCAACCCTATGACAATGCTGTTTGAAAGTACAAACGGTCCGCCAGTGTGCGGTATCATAACCTTCCAGGTTGCCAGTATTATCACCGGCACAACAAGGGTTAATATTGTTGCCCGCCTATTTCGCCATTGCGTGGTAAAATCTGCCCGTAACAAGGTTTTTAATACGGTTGAGGTTTTGGGTATCGAAGTTTCCATGAGGAATTAATTGGTGAATCAAAGATTTTTTGTTTATTGATTGAATTACCCGCGTACGGCTTTACCGGTCAATGCGATAAAAACATCTTCCAGGGTTACACGGCCCCGGCGCGATACAGCAATAACTTCCGGGTCGTTGCAATGCTTGTCGACCATGGCTTGCGGAGTGTCAATTGCTATAACACGCCCGTGGTCAATGATGGCTATACGGTCGCAAACCGATTCGGCTTCTTCCATCGAGTGCGTGGTGATCAATACGGCATGGCCTTTATCGCGGATGGCTTCTATGCGCTCCCACAGTTGCCGGCGCGATTGCGGATCTAACCCTGTAGTTGGCTCGTCGAGCAATACCAGTTTTGGATTATGAATGGTGGCGATCACCAACGATACTCTTTGCTGCTGCCCGCCAGAAAGCTCCCCGAATTTCTTCATCGCCTGGTCTTCCAGGTTAATCTCGCGAAGGATACCCAGCAAGTCGGCTTTCCTCATAGGCACACCGTAAATACCGGCATAAAGCCGCAAAACCTCTATCACGTACAATTCGGTTTGAAAGCTGGTGGATTGCAATTGCACACCTAACGATGCACGAGCATGTAATGGTTTGGCTACCGCATCGTTCCCGTCGACTAAAATAGTGCCGCCTTGTGGTTTTAGCAATCCTTCAACCGCGCTTAAGGTGCTGGTTTTCCCGGCGCCGTTTGGCCCTAGTAAACCAAATATTTCGCCCCTGCGCACGCTGAATGATACGTTTTGTACTGCATTAAATTTACCATAGCTAACGCTAAGGTCGTCAACCGTTAATATGTTGTCCTCTCTCATTTAAAATAAATTCAGGCATGCAAGCTAATAAAATTACAGCGGTTTGGCATCTGCTTTAATTTCCTCCGGCTCGGCCTCCACTTCGCGCTCAACGGTAATGGTGCATTCGGTAACTATGGCGGCCAAAGCGCCAACGGCGGCAAACATGGGCGCAATTAGTACACCAAAAACGCCTACAGTTAAGGGGAAGTTCAGCAGGTCTTTCCCCATTTTATCGCTGATGATAATCCTTGTTACGTTACCTTCTTTTATCAGTTCCTTTATTTTCGCCATCAGCGATTCGCTGTTGATGGAGAATGTTTCTTTTGTGGTCATCTTAATTTATAATTTAAAGGTGAGGTTTTAAATTTTATATACTTTGGAGACAGTTAGCTATCAGAATGTTACATGGAAAGTTAAAATAATTGTAGCAAACTTTTGTAGAGACGCAATACTTTACGTGTCAGAACAAGGCGTTAGTCTCCAACCTTAAACCCGCCCACAATACCATCCATTCCCACCCAAACCGGATGTTTATAATCCTGCGGCGAAATCTCGATTAATAAAGCAGTGCGGTTAATAGCCGCATACCTGCGCACATGTATCCGTCCGTTTAAAACCAAAGTTTGCTTATTTAAAAAGTTAATGGTGCTTATTTTAACTTCATAGGTATCAATATCTGCGTTCGACGCCTCTGTCTTTGTTACCTGTATTTGCGTAAAGTCGCGGTTGCCGGTAGGGCTTTCCTTTTGATTGGTGAAGTATAACCCGGTATAATATTGGGTAAGATATTTCTTCAAGGAATCCTGGTTAATAACAGGCGCCCCTTCAACAAACCAAACAAAGCTGTACGACCAATAGTCCTCGCTTTTATTGTCGCCCCAGCCGGGTGTAAAGCGGATTTCTTCCATACCCTTAAAAGGAATCGAGGGTGCAAATTCAATAGGGAACGGTATTTTTTCCTTGCCCCATTTTTCGGGCTGTGGCAGGGTGTATCCCGGTGGCTGGCAATATATTTTGCCGGTAAAAAGTAAAAAACAGAATAGCAACAGCGCTTGTTTCATAATGGTATGAAATTACAATATAATTGTAATAGCAGCCGGCTTGCCGGCATTAATTTATGTTAAAACCATTTTTATGATAGCAAGAATGTGGCACGGCATGGTGCCCAGAACTAGGGCCAAAGCCTACCACCAGTTTTTATTACAAACAGGCCTGCACGATTATGGCCAAACGAAAGGCAACCGCGGTGTATTTTTGCTAAAACGCGATGAGAACGAAGTAACCCACATTTACACGCTAACCTTTTGGGACGACTATGAGTCGATAAAGCTGTTTGCCGGGGACGATTATGAAAAGGCCCGTATTACCCCGAGGACAAGGATTACTTGCTCGAGTTTGAACCTATGGTTTCGCATTTTGATGTTTTAGAGAAACCTGCATACCTGGAACAGCATGGTGCGGCGCATTAGCAGATATTTTTTATTGCTTCTCTGGTTTCCATTCCCAAACCTGCACTGCTTGCGGTGCGGTATTTGCTTTGCCCTCTCCGTCCACCTGTGTTACCTTCTGCACAAATAAGTCCAACACCTTTTTGTCCTTCCAAAGTTCGGTATCATAAGTCGGTTCCCATTCGCCAACCGGTGCCGGGTTCAAGTCCACTGTTCGCCAATTGTCAGTTGTAAGATTATAATTAGCAGCCACCGAAACTCTATTGCCACGTTCAGCATCGCGAAAAATTAAAGCAGCAGCGGTAGCCTTGCCATGTTGCCAGGCCACAATTTGCGGGCGCGATATGGGGATACTTTTAGTGCCGCCGCCGCTCAGGCTAAATGCCGTTTTACGAAAACCAAGGCTTTTGCTTCGCCACTTACCGTTGGCGTTATAAACTATATGATACTGCGGCACAGCCCGTCCCGAATCGCGCCAGTAAGTCGCAATAAATGGATGGCCCGCATCATCAGTACACATAGATGTTTGGTTAATCAGCTCGCTTTTTTGCGGGATGATAGCTGCATATTCTGCATTGGCAGCAGTAATCGGCAGCGTGTACTTTTCACCGGTTGATTTTCCCCAGGTAATGCCGCCATCTTTTGAGCGGGCGTAACACATATCATGGTTGCTGGCCACATCAGGGCTTTCGCGCCACACCCACGAGAGGTGGATGATGCCCTGTTTGTCAACTGCCATTTGCCAGTAGGCATTGCGTTTCCCTTCACCATCAATAAGGTTACTTTGAATTTGCGTCCATTTTTTGGTAGCGGTGTTATACTTGTTAATTACAAGGTTGCCATTACCCGACGCGCCATCGCGGTAAAGGAATAATAAACCACCTTTTGTTAGCTTATAAAACTCGGGGTAAGTAATATGGCTTTCATTGGCGCCAGTCATTGGCATTTTGGCTGACAATGTTAAACTACCCGGCGCAATACCCATAGCATAGTTTAGTGGCTGGTTATGGTGTCCCCAAACCACGTGCAAATAACCAGCGTCATCAACCATAATGCAAATATCTTTATGGGCATCGGCGGCATCGCCTTTGTATTGGGTACGGGTGGTTTGCCAGCTGGTCGCACCGCTTTGCCTCTTAGCCAGTATAACAAATTGGCCGCTATCATAATAGGCGGCGTACTGTATCCCTTTAAAAGTTACCAGCGAATTTTTACGAAAGATTACAGCATTTACAGAATTGTTTGCCCAGCCTTTGCCTATAGGGGTAATTTTGATGTGTTGGGCGTGGGCATAAAACGCCGATGCTAACAGGAGGAGTAGATAAAAGTAGCGGAGGCATTTTGGCATAATGTCAAACTTACGAAGTTTAACTCGTGTTATTTGTTTTCAATAGGCCTTGTTGAGGGCTTTGCCGTTTAGAAACTTCGTAAGTTATGAGGTGTTACAATTTCACTCCCCGTAAAAATGCACCAATATCCATTTGCTTTTTACCTTCCAACTGCACTTCGGTTAAGTACACATAACCATCCTGTGCGGCAAATTTAAGGTAGGTCTTGTTGTCGGTTAAAAAGCCACCGGGCTGTATGCCGGGTTCGACAATTTCAAATTCAGACCGGTATATTTTTAATATCTTGTCGTTCAGCAAGGTGTATGCAGCGGGATAGGGGCTAAGTCCGCGTATTTTGTTGTAGATGCTTTCAGCGGGTTGCATCCAGTCTATCAGGCAATCTTCTTTAAATATTTTAGGTGCATGTTTTAACTCAACACCGTCACCGTCAAGCAACGCCGACTGAAGGTGCACATTGTACCTGCCGCTTTCAATACCTTTTACAGTTTTTACCAGCAGGCCTGCCCCTTTATTCATCAGGCGGTCGTGCAATTCACCTGCTGTTTCATGGCCTGTTAGTGTTACCTTTTCGGTAAACAATACATTCCCGGTATCAATTTCGTGCGACAAGAAAAACGTGGTAACCCCACTTTCTTTTTCGCCATTAATCAGCACCCAGTTAATAGGCGCGGCGCCGCGGTATTGTGGTAATAATGATGCATGCAGGTTAATGGTTCCGCGGTACGGCATGTTCCAAACCACCTCGGGCAGCATCCGGAAGGCCACTACAACCTGCAATTCTGCCTTAAGCGATCTTAATTTCTCTAAAAATTCAGGGTCTCTCAGCTTTTCAGGCTGCAATACTTTTATTCCGTTTTCAACCGCATATTGCTTCACCGCCGACTCACTCAGCTTTTTACCCCGGCCGGCAGGTTTGTCCGGTGCGGTAACCACCGCAACAATATCACACCCTGCCTTTATCAGGGCATCTAACGATGCTACCGCAAACTCGGGCGTACCCATAAAAATTATTCTCATAAGCAATTAAAACGCTGACCTCTAAAGTTAGCAATAAAAATGCACCCCTGCTAATAATCCCGCAAAAATTAAATACAATTGTTAGCAATTTTACACTATGTAATATTGGAAGGTTGGGGTAACCTGCAGTTATCTTAACCACCTGTCAGTATGGAAAATACATCCTGCCGTAACACAAACCCAGGTAGTCTTTCTAAAGAAATTATTCTCATGGTTCAATTGCTATAAGCGGGTAGGCTTACTGACTATAGGATTTTTTGTAGCTTAACAAATTAAAGAAGATTGGGGGGAGTGCTGCTACCAACACCATCAATACCCGAGCGTTTATTTCGTCGATAGCTCTATGAAGTGTACTATCTGAATTAGAAACTAAAATGTAGCCTAACAGAGGAACAGTATAAATGGCGGCTATCAGCAGGAGTAAAAATATAATAGGTATTTTCGCGGCTTTTAGTCTAAACAGAAATCCGTCTTTTTGATTTTGATCTGCTGTTAACTTGTTTTTGATCAGAGCGGCTATTGAAAATTGCAATAAACAAAACACCAAAATCAACCCAAAGCAGTCCATTACTATGTTATCATTTTTTAATGCGTTTAGCATGATTTAAACTAATTTTTATTTCAATCGCCAATATTTTTATCGGGTTCGTAACACTGAATTTGAAATGGAATGTCCGACATTTCCAACTTACGGATAAATCAAATACTTAGCCCTCATCGTTTTATACCTGGTTAAGCCCGGTTCCCAACTGGCGCGTATTTCAGCCTCAGTTTTTCCTGCTTCTATTTGTTTACGCAAATCGGTGGTGCCGGTGAGTTTGGTAAAGTAGGCATTAAAAAAATGGTCTTTATCCGGCAGGGCCTTGTACAATTCAAGCAACCAGGCAAGGTTTAGTTTGCCGCTGGTGTAAATGATGTTGGTGTCGTAATTTTTTAGGTTGATGCCGTAGCAGGTTTTGTTTTTTTGCGGCGGGTCTTCGCTCATACCTTTAATGCTGATCGGTGTAAACGAATAGTTGTATTTGCCTGCCAGTGCCGGATGCCCCAGTTGCAAAAACGGCGACATGGTACCCCGACCCAAACTAAAGGTTGTCCCCTCAAATAAACAGACCGAAGGATAAAGCAAAATTGATTTGGCTGTATTTAAGTTTGGCGAAGGGTTAATAGGCAAGGTATAAGGGGTTTTGTGGGCATAGTTGGCCACTTTAATAATTTTCAGCTTACATTGTTCATGGTTTTTAAGCCAGCCTTCGCCATTCAGCATTTGGGCGTACTCGGCGGTAGTAAGACCGTGCACAATGGGGATGGGGTTCATGCCGACAAACGAATGATAAGCGGTATCCAATATCGGTCCGTCAACATAAAAACCGTTGGGGTTGGGCCTGTCCAATATCATCAGCTCGATGTTATTTTCGGCGCAGGCTTCCATTACATATTGCAGGGTACTCAGGTAGGTGTAAAACCGCGCGCCAACATCCTGTATGTCATAAATCATCAAATCAATCCCCGCCAAATCTTCTGTAGTAGGCTTGTAGTGTTTGTTGCCATAAATGGATATCACTGGCAAACCGCTTTTTGCATCAATGCTGTTATTTACATCGGCACCATTGCTGGCGTCGCCCCTGAAACCATGTTCGGGTCCGTATATTTTTTTTACGGTGATGCCGAGTTTAAGCAGCGTATCAAGGCTAAGCGTTTTGTTTTTGCCGATAACCGAGGTTTGATTAATAACCATCCCAACGTTTTTGCCGCGCAGGTAATTGATGTACAAGGCTGTTTGGTCAGCGCCGGTTATAATTGCCGGTTTGTTCGCCCGTGTTCCATCAATATTTCGTGGCGTCGTTGCCGCGCACGATAACGAGCAGGCAATGATGAAGATTTGTATTAAGACAGATATTTTTTTCATAGGTAGATTTTTTAACCACAGAGAGCACAGAGAAATCACAGAGAGAACAGAGAAAAATTTGTATGGTTTCAAGTATTAGCTATTCCTCTTTTTTAATCTCTGTTACTCCATGCCTCCTTTGCGACCTCCGTGGTGAAACTAACCCGCAAGTTGTTTCAATAAATATAATTACTGCTTTTTAACCACAAAACCGCATATTTGCGAAGGTACAAAAAATCCATTTGCATTGAGTTTCGCCTATTTTATAGCCAATCGTATAACGTTTAAATCAAAGCGCACATTTTCAAAATTAATTGTGCGCATTGCCATAATTGGCATTATGCTGGGTTTAGGGGTTATGATACTTACGCTGGCTATTGTGCGCGGCTTTAAAGATGAGATACGGGAGAAAATCCGTGGCTTCTCGGGCGATATCCAGGTAGTAAAATTCGACTTAAACAACTCATACGAAAACTCACCCTTCGCAGCCGATGATAAATTTGCAAAAAAAGCTAAAACACTTAATGATATCAGCACCATTGCGCCCTTTGCCATTAAGCCGGGCATTATAAAAACGCAAAGCGAAATTGAGGGTGTGGTGCTTAAAGGTGTTGATAAAAACTACAACTGGGCGTTTTTCGGCAAAAACCTGGTCAGCGGCAAGGTGATAGATTTTGCCGATACCACAAAGTCCAAACAACAGCTCCTTATTTCGCAGGTTACCGCCAACAGGCTGCAACTTAAAGTTGGCGATAAAATAAAGATGTTTTTTGTGCAGGAATCCATGCGCTGGCGTCCTTTTACCATCAGGGGTATTTTTAGCACAGGTATTGAGGAGGTAGACAAAACCTATGTGATTGGCGACCTTGCCCTGATTAACCGCCTTAACAGCTGGAAACCCGGTGAAATTGGTGGCTACGAAATACAGGTTAATAATTTTGATGACATCAATGAGTCGGCAAACGCCATTGATAATGTACTACCCCAGCATTTAAAAACGGTCACAGTAGTAGAAAATTACGCGGTTATTTTCGGCTGGCTTGATTTGCTCGACGGGAATACGACGGTAGTATTAACACTGATGATTTTGGTTGCGGTGATAAATATGATATCGGCCCTGCTGATTATGATTGTAGAACGCACCCCGATGATTGGCATATTGAAGGCCATGGGAGCCAATAACTGGGCTATCCAAAAAGTATTTCTTTACAACGCGCTTTACCTTATCGGACTGGGTATGTTATACGGCAATTTGTTTGGTTTCGGAATAGGCCTGTTCCAATCCTATACCCACTTTTTTAAACTCGACCAGGCATCATACTACATGAGTTTTGTACCCGTTCAGTTTAACTGGGTCGAAATCCTGCTGCTAAATGCAGGTACGCTAATCGTTTGCCTGCTGGTAATGCTAATACCATCAATGCTGGTAACCCGTATTGAGCCAGTGAAAGCGATACAGTTTAAGTGATGTTAGAGATTGGTTAATTTAAAAATTTCGCAATCGGCATTCCGAACTCCGCGTTCCTTAATTCAACCTGTAACTTACCCCAAACCTCATCAACTCACTGTGGGCTTCAAAATTCGCATCGCCAATTATATTCCCCCGGTAATTGGTGAGCCCGCGCGCGTATGATGCGGTAAGGCCAAACCTGTTATAAATAAGCGCTGCACCAAATTTAAGCCGCGCATCGGTAGGTGCTTTATCATGCTTTAACCCGGTTTGTACCGTGGTGTTATTGCCGTCGCTTGTGGTTGCCTTGCCGTTTTCGTAGGTGCTTAGCGCAAATCCCAAATCAATGCCAGGCATTAAATCAAGCTTCATTTTTTTCAGGCCGATGCGATAGCCAACGTATGGGCTCACATTTATGAATTTGTTTTTTAAATAAGTTTCGCCCTTTGCTGCAACTGGCGGTGCCTGTACAAAATTAGCCCCGGGCAGGTAATCATATGAGATGTTGTAAAGCAAAATTCCGTTGATATCAACCTTGCTTTTCATTTCCTCATAACCCGCCTGTACCCCGGCAATAAAGCCGCATTCGCTTACAAACTGCCCCTGTAAACTACCACCATAACCAAACCCGCTTTTGCTGCCATAGGGGCTGTTTGTATGGTTGGGTGTGTTGGGCGGCCCCTGTTGTATATACGACTCCGCCGTTGCCGTTTTACCGGCATAACGAAAGAACCCTGAGTTTGCCTGTACCGAAAACTCTATTTTTTGCGCATAAACACCAGTCAGAATGAAAAAAAATGATAAGGTTAAGGTAAATGCTTTCATTTATGCGATGATAGGAAATTAAACTTAAGGTTTACGCCTCCGGCGCCAAAGCGCAGGTCCTGCGAGCCCATGCCGGCAAGCGGATATTTTAAAAACGGCTCAATAATCAGCCTGTTTTTGCCAAACGGATAACCTACCCCAAAGGCGACATTTAGCGTTTTGGCGAAATAAAAACTATTAAAACTGTTTCCGGTAGTTTGATCCCTGGTGGCCTGTAAGGATGACGACAGGAACGATGGGTAGTTATACTTGTACGAATACGATTCATTAATAAAAGTGCCGGAGCTTAATCCCAGTGAAATGTAAGCATCGGATTTGTCGGGACTGATCTCGTATTTTAAATTTACAGGCACATCAAGCCCTACCAGGCTGGCATTATAGTTTTTAACCGTTGGTGTTGAGGCTGCAGTAATATTTGCAGCCTGCACGCCATATGACGAAGGTGTAGTTAAATTGCTTTTTGCGGATGCCAAAGCCGTTGGGAAGCCACCATAACTCATGGAGTTTTGGGCAATAGAGATACCGGTTACCACTTTTAAATTTTTGCTTATTTTTATATCCGATGTTACCCCTGCGCCCAAATTAACCTGGTTGTCGCTCCCTTTTGAGTAATTGAAATAAGTACCCGCGTACACCCCGAATTTTACTTTTTTATCGGGCACATCGGCATCTTTTTTATCCGGCTGCTTTCCTTTGTCGTTGGCAAACATGTCCATAATAGTTTTGCCAGGTTGTTTTTGCTGCGCGGTAACCGTGGCAGGTGTTTTTGCTGCATTTGGACTGTTTACCGGCACATCAGGAGTTGCCAAAGTGTTTGCTGCCGGATTTTTCGGTAATGCCGCAACCGCAGGGGTATTGCTAGGCACAGCTACATTACCGGGTATTTGCTGTAAATTGGCTGGTTTTTTGGCCAGCTGGTTAACAATATTTTGATTAGTCGCATTATTAGGCGAAACAGCAGGTTTAACCAAGGCCGCCTGGTTGTTGCTGTCGGGCTTAGTATGGTTACGCCTGTTAACGGCCATGTTATTGAACTTGCCGGCTGCCTTGTTGTGAACGGCGGGGGCGGCGTTATCCGCCGTGTCTTTCGCTACTTTTCTAATCGCTAAATTCTCGTGCTTTGGCTGCTGAGTTACCTTTTTTACAATTTCATCTTTTGGCTGGATGTGTTTTCTGTTCATCCAAAGCCCAATACCTAAAAATGCGAGTAAAATTGCGGCAGCACTCCACCATAGCCAGATGATGCCGCGCCGCTTCCTCTGCGCCGGAAACTTTTCCCGCAGCAGCAGCCAACCCTCATCGGCAGTTGTGTCCTCGTAGTTGTCGAACACTTCCCGTATGCGGTTCTTTAAGTCGTTATCCAACTGATCGTCCATGGTTATGTGTTTCTGCTCGTAATAAATTCCTTAATTTTTCTTTAGCCCTGCTCAGGTAAACCCTCGATGAGCTTTCGGGTATAGTCAGTATTTTTGAAATCTCGTCATGACTATAACCATCTACTTCGTATAAATTGAAAATGGTGAGTTGAATGGGCGGCAGTTGCTGCATCAGCTTTAAAATGTCCTGCACATTTAAATTTTCAATTGCGCTTATACCGTTGCCAATAGGCATTGCATTTTCAATTTCAACATGCAACTGAAATTTCAATTCCTTTCTGCGGCGGTCAATAGCGGTATTAACTATTATAGTACGCAGCCATGCTTTAAAAGGCCTGTCGCTGCTATAGTTTTTTATGCTGTTAAATACTTTTATAAAAGCGTCATTTACAACCTCTAAGGCATCATCGCGATTAATGCTGTAGCGCAAGCTAATACCCATGGCATAGCCGTAAAACTGCTTGTATAGCAATTCCTGGTACTTTAAGCTGCCTGTTTTGCACTTGCCAATTATTTGGTCTTCAGCAATGCCGCGCGGTTGATGCATTAAATATGTTTAATTCAGCTCAAATTTATTGTTAATTTATACCCAATACGTGGGTAAATACAAAATCGATACAGCTGATAAAAATTAGTTTGTTGGCGACGTTAGGCCCGGGCAAATAAAAAAGCCGGCATTTTAGCAGGCCGGCTTTCTTATATTTTTTAACTTTTAGCTCTTGAATCTTGGCTCTTAACTCCTGGTTCTTGTCAATTGCCTGATTTTGCCAGATCATATTGCAGCACAAGGTTATTTGCAGTGCCGCCATAAGCCACCATTCTGAAAATGTTGCCGTCGAAGGCATAAGCATACAAACCATTTAAGTGAGTTTTGGTGACAGTTGCCGTGGCCGAGTAGGTTTTATCGGCAAACTGCACAGTGCCATTTGAATAAAATACAAAATTACCTTTACTTCCGGCATGTATAGTGGTAGTGTCGCCGGTAACCGCGTAGGTACCGGTTGAAACCGGAGAGATATAAACCGTTATGTTTGCTTTTGTGGTGTCGGAAGTGTTATCGTCATGTACATGTATAAGCCTGAACTGCCCAGAGTAATTACCATCGGGTATGGTGGGAGTGGGGTTCGAGCTTTTCTTTGCGCCGCAACTCATTGCAATAATGGCCACTAATGGCAGCAACAGGTAAGTAAACTTAAATTTCATATCACGGTTTATTTAATACGGTTACGTTAGTTTTTTATCAACGCTACAATTATCGGCTTATTTTATATTTTTTTTGCCTCATCCCAAAAAATATCCATTTCGGCAAGGCTCATATCCTTCAGCTGCCTGCCGTTTTCGGCCGCTTTTGCCTCAAGATATTGAAAGCGTTTGATGAATTTACGATTAGTTTTCTCCAATGCATTTTCGGGGTTAATATTTATAAACCGGGCATAATTTATTAGTGAAAACAACAGATCGCCAAACTCACCTTCAGCCCGCTCGTGGTCAATAGTGCTTTCGTCTTCGGCGTTAAATTCGTTTTTAAATTCCTGCATTTCTTCTTCTACCTTGGCCCATACCTGTTTTTTCTCCTCCCAGTCGAACCCTACGCCGCGGGCTTTTTCCTGTATACGTGATGCCTTCACCAGTGCAGGTAATGATGCGGGTACCCCACCCAATACCGACTTGTTGCCTTCTTTAAGTTTTATCTGTTCCCAGTTGCGTTTTACATCGTTTTCGTCCTGTACTTCTACATCGCTGTAAATATGCGGGTGGCGGTTTACCAGTTTGTCGCAAATGCCGTTAAGCACGTCTGTAATATCAAACTCGTTGGTTTCGGAGGCAATGCGGGCGTAAAAAACCAGGTGCAGCATAATATCGCCCAGTTCCCTTTTTATCTCAGGCATATCTGCGCTCAATATGGCGTCTGATAGTTCGTAGGTTTCTTCAATAGTTAAATGGCGCAGACTTTCAAGCGTTTGTTTTTTATCCCACGGGCAGTTAAGGCGCAAATCATCCATTATGGTCAGCAGCCGGGTGAAGGCAGTTTCGGGTGTAGATGCAGTAGATGGGGGCGTTAGTGGCATGTTGTATTTGATTAACACGAATTACACGAATTATTTCGAATTACACGAATTATTTTGAACAACACGAATTGCTCAAATTATTTCAAATTACACGAATTTGGCTAAAGAGGGAGGGAGCAGAAATAACACAAAAGACTATTTTTATAAAATCTTAAAAAATGGAAACTGTGGTAAACTACATAATTGTTTAGTAAAATGATCCTGGCCTTCGATAGTTACTATTTTGATGGAAAAGCCAAAACAGTTTGTCTTGAATTTGAGGGTTGGGCCGATATCGATAATTTTAATGTTTATACCGAGGTACTGGAACATGTTGCTGAATATGTACCGGGAGAATTTTACAAACGTGAATTGCCATGTATTTTAAGCCTGCTCGGTAAAATTAATACCGAAAACGTGTCGGCAATAATTGTTGATGGCTACGTATTCCTGGATGACGACGGAAAATTGGGACTTGGCGGACATTTATACGAAGCGATAACGCACAGGTGGCCAGTCATCGGCGTGGCTAAATCAAATTTTGCCACAGTCGACAAGCTGAAAATGCCTGTATACAGGGGTGTTAGCAGCAATCCATTGTTTATTTCCTCAATCGGGATGGACGCTGAAATTGCCGCCGCTCATATCAAAAGCATGAGTGGTAAATTCAGAATGCCAACGCTATTAAAAAAGCTCGACCAGTTGACAAAGCAGGTATGATGCTGGCGAAGACTGTTGTGCTATTTACTTAAATTGATGCGTGTAAAGCTTACAAAATGTAAATATCTTTATTTGTTTTTTAATGATAAAAGTCATGCCCGACTATACCCAAATGCTTTACGATATCGAGGTGCATTCTGTAGCCGGTATCCGCAATTATTTTGCCCAGGGCGGCGGCCCGAACGAGGTACACGATGGTGTTCCGCTTTTTACCACCATGGTCGAAATGTATTTCCGTTCGCCCCGGTTTAAAGATTGCGTACGGGTATTTATCGATGCCGGGCTGCAATTTGATGATCTGGCCTTGCTCGCCGTTTTTACTGATGATGCCGCCAAATTAGCAACATTAATTGCCAACGACCCGGTCATCTTATCCAAAACATATTCGTTATTCAATAATACCTTTACACCATTAACCGGTGGTACCCTGCTGCATTTTTGTGCTGAGTATAACAGCGTTGCCTGTGCAAAAGTATTGGTGCAAAATGGCGCCGATATAAATGCCAAAGCAGCACTTGACGAATATGGCTTTGGCGGCCATACTCCAATTTTTCATACTGTAAATCAGAACTTGAACAACTCCGCGGATATGCTCCTCTTCCTGCTTGAGCATGCTGCTGATTTAAGCATCACCGTAAAAGGCCTGGTATG
This sequence comes from Mucilaginibacter sp., assembly GCF_025359345.1. Classification (GTDB taxonomy): domain Bacteria; phylum Bacteroidota; class Bacteroidia; order Sphingobacteriales; family Sphingobacteriaceae; genus Mucilaginibacter. The sequence goes on along the minus strand of NZ_JANYGQ010000005.1, from coordinate 231,016 downwards.
GGGCAAAGGTTATGAATGGGAAACATTTATCCCGGCCGTAAATCCTATCAGCTACGCCATGATGGGCTCGCTGCCCCAAATGCACCGTAAGGAGGAGACTGTTGCCAGGGTAGTATCGCTGCTCATTAAATATGCCTATGGGATTGATTATACTCCAGCAAATGTGCCGAATGCGTATGTGAAAAGAGGGTGAGTAACTTTCGGTCGAAATAGGTGAAATAAAAAACAATCTACGAAATCAACGCAATCAAAAAAATTATCGGTTCATAGCACGTAACATCTCCCGTTTCCCCGGTGCGCCCTGCGCTTTCTCCACTTTGCATCCCAGCGCTTTTAAAGCGCGTTTTAAATTACCGGTAATAGCGTAGGTAACAAATACACCGCCCGGCTTTAAAAACTTAACAGTATGGGCTATGGCCGCATCTTCCCACATTTCCGGCTGTTTTCCAACAGCAAAAGCATCAAAATAAATAATGTTGTATTTCTGGGCTGATTGAAAATCGTCGAGTTTGCAATGAGCAATTTGTAACCGGCAGTTAGACTCTAAAATAATCTCGCCGGCTAATGCTTGCGGATATAGTTCAATAAATTGTTGCCATACTTCGGGCGATGTGTACTGATTATAACCAGTCTGGCCAATCATTTCATCGCTAAGCGGGTAAGCTTCAATCCCGGTATAATCCAGGCTGATGTTTTTTTCGATGCAGTAATCAGCGGTCAGCAAAAAATTTAATCCAGTACCAAAACCAACTTCCAGAATTGAAACTGGCGACAAGGGATTTTCGCTTGTATCCAGGAAATATTGCAACCCCGAATTCAAAAAAACATGCCTGCTTTCCTGCAATGCCCCATGTGTTGAGTGGTAGTTTTCACCAACCTGCGGGTTATAAATGGTGTTTGAACCATCAGCAGTAGGCACAATTTTTAGTTCATGGTTCATGGTTGATAGTTCATAGTAAAAAGGTTTTTTAGTAAATGAAACGGGCGCCGCTATGAACGATGAACTATCAACTATGCGCCGAAGCTTCTATCCCCATCACCGCTTCGCCTAAATCATATACGGGTACATTGGTCACCTGGCCGCCAACAATGCTCACCGCTGCTGCCGAACGGTATCCTGCGGCACAATGTACCACTATAGGTTTATCTGTCGGTATTTCACTTATCCGTTCACGTAACTCGGGCAACGGAATGGTTATGGCGCTTTTAAATATCAAACCTTCGCTGGTTTCGTTGTTGTTACGTACATCAATTATAGTAAAATCTTCAGTGTGGTGCACAAAGTCGTTTAAATCCAAATCGGGTACTATTTCAAAACCGTTTACAGGTTCTAATAGTGCCGCCTTAATATTTTTCTCGTAGCCTATTTTAGCAGCTTTCGCTATCATTTTATCCAGCTCTGCGTCATCAGCACCAATCAGATAAAACTGCTCATCCGGGCCAATTATCGAGCCAAGCCAGGTTTCAAACTTCTCGCCATCCTGCAGGTTTATGGAGCCTTTTACATGTCCGTTTCTAAAGTCGATTTTGGGGCGGGTATCAACAACCAAAATATCTTGTTCCAATTCCGCATCGTTAGCCACTTTCTGAACAGCGTCGACGCCTGCTTTAAAGCCGGGTGCGCCCTTTTTGTTTAGCATTACGTCTCCGCCAAAGTATTTTGGTACAAAAGGCTGATCAGTGGTAAGTATCTTAACAAACTGCAGTTCGTCCATCAGTTGCAGCGCATAGTTTTCGCGTAATTCGCGGCCAATGGTGCTTTGCAAATCAGGGCTCATGTTTTTCCCGCATAATGAGCCGGGGCCATGCGCAGGGTACACTATTACGCTGTGCGGCAGCTTCATCAGCTTGTCGCGGGTTGAATGGTACATTTGCCGGGCCAACTCTTCTTTTTTTGCGGTGATGTTGCCCACGCTTTCACGCAAATCCGGGCGACCAACATCGCCTACAAAAAGCGTATCTCCCGTAAAAAGTGCGGTTTCTTTTCCGTCCTCATCCTCAATCAAAATACAAATTGAATCGGGGGAGTGGCCGGGTGTATTTATAGCCTGAAGTTTAATGTCATTTAGCTGTATTACGTCGCCATCATCAAATGTCTCATGCGGGTATTCCGCGCCGGTGAGTTTGCTGGTGTAAATTACAGCGCCGGTAGTTTCGTGAATCTCAAGGTGCGAGCTCACAAAATCGGCATGAGGGTGGGTTTCAATAACGCCCACAATGTCGGCGCTGTGCTGTGACGCAAAATCATAATAAGGCTGCGGATCGCGCGCAGGGTCAACCACAATCATTTTGCCGGTCCTGATCAAGGCATAGGAGCCATGCGCAAGCCCCTTATCGTAAAACTGCTGGATTATCATTTGGCTGCAAAGATAATGTTATTTCGGATTTCGGAATTTCCATTTCGGATTTGTGGTAGTATGATGACGGTAGGTTAATTATTTCGAAATTTGTCTAAATCATAATTAACATGGTTAATGGATTCCATACGTGCAATGGGGTTCGGATTAGTAAATCAACGCAGTCATCTAAAATCAACGGCTCAAATTTCTTCTCTTTTCACCAGCAAAAACTCATCGCCATCCAGCGGCAAATATCCGTATTCATAACAAAAGTTATAAGTTTTACCATTTTGAGTATGGTAGCTACGCGTATGGTATTCAAAATCAAACCCTTTCGACAGCAATTTTTTCCGGGTGGTTTTTGTTTTACCGTCGGGGTTAAGTTCCTGTAATATCCGCCGGTTTCGCTTCAGAATATTATTGACGTTGCGCACCAAATTATAGCTACTGCTGTTAAGCTGGTTATTGTAATTATTGCGGCACAGGTCGTTACAGAACTTTTTGTCGGCCCGGCCGTGCAGGGGAGTGCCGCAGTCGAGGCATAGTTTTTCTTCATTCATTGGCCTAAAGATATAAATAATATTATCCGTTTGCAAACGGTTGCAAATGGATACTGTCGACTATAAACGGTTATTAACCGGCTAAAATTTTTAGTAACCCCAACCTTTGTGGTGTCAATTAAAAACAAATTAAAATTTAAAAACATGAATTCATTAAGAAACAGCGTACGCCTGGTAGGTCACCTGGGTACCGACCCCGAAGTAAAAACATTTGACACCAGCAAGCAACTTGCAAAATTTCCGCTCGCAACAAACGAAACTTATAAAAACGACAAAGGCGAGCGAATTACAGAAACCCAATGGCACAACCTCGTGGCATGGGGTAGCCAGGCAAAATTTATTGGCGATCACCTTAAAAAAGGTGATGAAGTTGCCATAGAAGGAAAGCTTACTAACCGCAGCTGGGTTGACAAAGACGGCAACAAACGCTATATGACAGAGATAATAATAAATGATTTTATAAAGCTTAAAGGATAGCCTGAAAAACATAACAATATGAAAAAGTATATTTTGATTGTCCTGATGGCTTCATGCACGTTTGCTGCCAGGGCACAGAAACTCGACAAACTGAGAATTGATAAAATTACAGGTGATACAACGCTGCTAACCAAAGAGCAGGTTTTGGCAAACCCGTTCACCATTCCCGGTCATTACCTGGCCGGGAATATTATGAAAGGGAAAGACTACTGCGTGCTCAGCTTGCATCTTAAGGATGGTATGGACATACAATATTCGGTATTAAGCGGTGATAAAGCTATCGTGAAATTTGCCGACGGTAAGCTGTTGGAACTAAAAGCAATTGGTGACACCTATTCATCCCTTATCTCTTATGCCAACCCTGCTGTTGCCGAAAGCTCTTTGGCGTTCGATTTAACAGACAATGACATTGCAGAGTTAAAAAACCGGAAAATTGCGGTTATCAGAATTAATACCTCACTAGGTCCGTTTGATTATGACATTAAAGATGGCAAAAGCGAGGTAATAAAAAAACAGCTGGAATTGATAATGAAAAGATAGAATTGAAAAGGGGGCCTCCGGGAGCCCCCTTTTAATAATCTTATACACTTAATCAAACCAATCAACTTATTTCAACCCAATCAACTAATCACTATATTTGTTATGTACTTAGAAGCAAAAGAAACAGCCCGGCTTTATAAACTGCTAAGCGATAAATTAGGCAGCGACACAACCGAGGCGATGTTTAAATACATTGATAACAAAACCGAACGTTCTGTGGAAGCAACAATTAAAACATTAGCTACGAAGGAAGACATTGCCAATGTACGTAAGGAGGCCAGTGAAAACAAAGCCGAAACTATTAAGTGGATGTTTATTTTTTGGATGGGCCAGGCCGCCGCAACATTAGCAATAATTGCCTTATACGCAAAGAAATAGCTAGCGCTAATTTCACTTTCACTCCCCCTTTAAATAAACCGTTTTCTCAACAATGGTATGAATTACTTCATCCAGTTCTTTCGCGGTGGCGTCAATATGATTAATAATTTCTTTGTTCATCGGGTTGTCCAATGTATTCCGGTCGAATAAATTTACCAGGCCAAGTATAGTTGCTACCGGCCGTCGTATTTCATGCGAGCTGATTGATGCAATTTCCTGCAGCCGCTTGGTTTGGTCCTTTACATGATCCTGGTTTCGTTTATTTTCAATTAAAACCCTAAGAATGTTGGTGGTACGTTCAATCATGCGAAGTTCGTCGCCTTTTGGCTCGCGTTTTTGGTTGTAATAAACTGCAAATGTGGCCAGCACCTGCGCGCTGTTTGAACTAATGACAGGGGTCGACCAACAGGCCCTTAACTGGTGGGGGAGTGCAAACTGCTTGTAATCGGCCCAAAGCGGGTCAGTCTCAATATCGCTTACGATCACCTGGCTGCGGTGGTAAGCCGCAGTACCGCACGAGCCGGCTCTCGGCCCAATCGCCGACCCATCAATGGCCATACAGTATTCAGCGGGCAGATGGGGGGCGGCTAGATGGTAAACTTTTCCATGCGCCTCGTCAATTTCCAGAACAGAGCAGATCATGTCAGGATATATTTCCTCAATCCCTTTGAGTAATTCCGCAACAGTTTGTGAGAGTGTATACGATGACGAGGCATTTAACTCAAGCACATTTTTTTCGAGGGCCAAAATCAGCCGTTGCGTTTTTATAGCCGTAATATCTCTTATAAATACTGCTATTTCGCCTTTATAAGGATAAATATTTACCCTTAACCACCTCTTCAATTGTTCATTAAAATATTGCAACTGACTTGACATACTGCCGTTAAATGCGGTCTCAAATTCGGCCAGTACCGTATCGGTTAACCCAAGGTTGTTTATCTGACTAAAATTTAAGTCAACCAGTTGTTCTGCTTTTAAATTTGTAATAGCCTGGAAAGCAGGGTTGAACGATATTACCCGCCATTTGCTATCGATAATAAAAAAACCTTCGTTGAAGCTTTGAATAATATGCTGGATATTGCCTGCAACGTCATCATCGCCTGCACTTATAAAATTAGTGGTTAAATTTACGCCGGTAGCGTAAATGAGGTTATCATCTGCATTAAGAAAAATCGACCATCTGATATTGTAGTATCGCCCGTTTTTTGCTTTAATACGGCTTTCGTGCCCGGTAACATTATTCTCAACTGATAGGTTTCGTAGCAAATCGTCCTGTCTCTTTAGGTCGGCAGGATGAAAAAAATCGATCGCTTTGCTGTCTTTTAACTCGTCTTCGGTATAACCCAGGATCCGTCTGAAAGCCACATTTGCTTGTATAAAAGCGCCGTCCCTGTTCAGCAGGCAGAAAAAATCGGTTGATTGCTCAAAAAGAAATATGAGATTTGAACCCATTTCCTATAAGGATAAGGTAAGCATATATGGTAAAATTAACGATATTTTACCGGAAATACCAAATAATACAATGAATAGTGAGTTGGTAATATTTAATATTTACCACCTTTGGGTGATAAGCCATGAAATAGCGGATTTATCCATCGCTACAAATGACTAATGATGGTGCAGCGAAATGGCCAATGAAAAACTATGGAGTTGTCACTGCTACCGGCAATACCTTCCCGTTAAAAAAACGGTGCGCAGTAACGGCAAAATCAGCAACGTATTTACCCATTTCGAACGCCATAACAGGCGATTGGTAGCCAGGAAAGGCCTGCTCCAGCATTTCAGTTTGTGCCGAGCCCAGTGCAAGACAGTTAACCTTAATTTCCTGTTCGGCCAATTCCAGCGCCAGGCACTCGGTTAGCGAATGCAGCGCCGCCTTACTTGCAGAATAGGCAGCCATGCCGGGGAACTTGACGCTACCCTGGAAACCACCCATGCTGCCGATATTAACAATATGCGCGCCTTTGGGCATAAGGCCAAGCAGCTCTTGTATAATACGCACATGGCCTATGAAATTGCTTTGCAACATCTCAACAAAATCAGTCTCCAGCAGTTGGGTAAATGGTTTATTGATAAGTACGCCGGCATTGTTTATCAACACATCAACGCGGTTGTCAAAATTGGAGCTGATAAATTGCTGAAGCCCGGCATAATCGTCGTGCACAATATCAAAAGCCAGTGCAAATATCTCAGCATCGGGGTTAAGGCCGTGGGCAATCTCGAGCAAGCGTTCCAGCTTATCCTGCGAACGGGATAAGGCTATTACTTTATGTTTGCCCGATAATATCAATTCAAGTACGGCCTCGAAGCCTACGCCGCTGCTGGCGCCTGTTACAATAACGTTCATAGATGGATGAGTTGTTGGTAGCAATTTTACAAACAAATTCTTTAAACCACCAACTTTTGCTCAACCGGATGTTTGATCAGGTAAAACCCGTCCTTTATCAGCTTTTTAAATTCAGGTTGAGTATTCGCTTTGTTTTCTAAAAAAGTCCTTATTTCATCGGCAAGATTTAGTTCCACTCCCTCGTGGTCAAGTATTTCCAGTATCTCTAACGCACAAAGCCAGTCGTCCTGGTGGTGCTTTTGCAGCATCATCCATACATTTCCCAAAAAGCCAAAGTCGCCGCCGGTTTGCCTGCGGTTGCGTACCTGCTGGTAAAGTTTGTGCAGTTCTTTTGTGTTTTGGTCGTAAACGGTATGATGGGTAGCTGTATTTGACTTATACGCAATTTCTAAAAACTCCGCTTTATCAGCGGCACCGCAAAAAACAGAGACAATTTTATCGCCGACGGCCATATCATAAACACCCCATTCCGGCTTAAACATTTCTCCACCATCCTTATCCGTAACTGTGCAGTTCTCAAACGCAATAAGCTGCGTTTTTCCGTTCGAGGCGTGTATTTTCATTACATAGCCGGTAAGGGTAATACCGCTTTCAAAGTTTAATTCGGCGATTTTGCCTTTTTCGATACCGAAATAATTAAGCTCTTCAACACCTAAATCTTCCAGTGGGAGGGCATGACCTTTCAGTTTTCCTACCGGCGAGCTGAAACCATCTTTATGATAATCTTTGCCGTGGCCCTTCAACTGTTTATTGTCGACTGCCAAGGCCGATGGCCCCGTAGTTTTTATAAATACCGGTAAACCTTTATGTTGCGTAAACCCGGTAAATGTCCCTGAAACCTGCAGGCCTGAACTGTAAACTGCGGTGCATGTGTTTTTACTGTCGATTGCCTTTTGCAGCCCGTATATTCCACCCCTACGGAACGACATGGTGTTGGCAAAAGTTTCCAGCACATCGATCAGGTTTTGAAACGTTGGGGTAACAAACAACTGCGGTTGCGTTGTGGTAATATCATAGCTGTAATTCACCGCATCAATAGTGTATGGTATCTTTTTGATACCGCAATCCATACAGCTTGAACTTTCGCCGATTGATGAAAGCAACCCCGCGCCGTAAATTTTAGGATTTTCAAGCGTACCGATCAGGCCGTATTCAACCGTCCACCAGTGCAGGCGGCTCAATAATGCCATTTCTGACGGTTCGCCCATGTTTTCCTGGCGATAGGTAAGCAACTCTTCGGCTTTTTTTATTTCAGCAGCATCGGCATCGGGCATTTCTTTCAAAATCGATAAAGCCCTTATCGCTTCGTACAATTCAAAATCCTGTGCCGAAAACATAGCTTTTGCACCTATCGACCCAAAGTAACTAAGGTATTCATGATAGTCCTTGTCAGCAATTATAGGCGCATGCCCCGCAGACTCGTGAATAATATCGGGAGCAGGTGTATACTCAATATGGTTTAACTGGCGTATATCGGCAGCAATAACCAAAACCCGGTAGGCCTGGTATTCCATAAAAGCCGCAGGGGGTATAAAGCCATCAACAGTAACAGCGCCCCAGCCAATTTTACCCAACGCATCGTTCATCTCCTGCAGGCTTGGTATTTTTTCTATCGTTAAGCCTGCTTTTTCAAGCCCGGGGATGTAGGGGTAGTAAGCAACATCTTTAAGGTAGCTATAGTTTTGCCGCATTACGTAACGCCAAACCGCGTGGTCGATAGGGGTGTAGTGCTCGTAGTGCTGGTCAACAATAAATTGCTTTAAATGTGCAGGTAAAGCAGCCACCTGCGGGTTATTGAAATTATTAAAACCGGCCATTATTTGGTATATTTTAGAAAACCCAAAATTAGGAAATTAGTTTAACCGGCAAATTTAATTTGGTGTAGATAAATAATAAAATTACAGAATTATTGAGATGTTCTAGGCTGTGTTTAAAGTCTATTTATTCTATAGAGTAGACAAATTTGCAAATTAAATTCTGCTTAGTGTGGATTATACAATATCGTTTTCTAAGTTATTTTTTGCCGGTAAATCCGCTTGTAAACGGCTGGGTTTAATCATATAATAAAGACCTGAAAGAGCAACAAAAACCGAGATTAGATAAAACGATGTCGCTATCAAAACGCCGATATCTGCATTTATCGGGAAAACCTTAGAAAGTGCGGTAAAAAAGGCCTCACGGGCGCCTGCGCCACCTGCTGTAGGGATCAGAATAGCAAAGCCTGACAGTAAAAACGACAATAGGTAGGGCGGAAACGTGCCTTTGAAACCTGCGTGGTAAAAGTCGGGCTGGCTTAATATTATGCAAAGTACTGTGCCTAGTTGCAGCAATTGCAACACCAGCGCCTTTGCGTGGGCCTGGAAAAAATAACGGGTGTAATCCTTGAAAAATTTATGTATAACAAAGTAATAGATCAGCGATCCGCCTGCAAATATTCCCGCCGCCATCCAGGTGTATGCAGCAAGCTGGGGTATAAAAAATGAAAGGGTAACGGCCAATAATCCAATTATCCAAAGTCCGCTCAGCCTGTCGAACATCACCGCCCAAAATAGCCTTTTAACCGGTACCTTGTAAGTTTTGTTGATGAGGTACATTTTATAGCCGTCGCCGCCAATGCCGCCCGGCAGTAATATGTTATAAAACATGCCCAAAAAGTACAGCCGTAAATTGTATTTCGGGTTTAGATTTAACCCAATCGACCTGAAAAAGCTCAGTAGCCTCCATGCCGAAACTATCATAGAAAGAAAGAAGCAAATAATAGCAATGACGTACATCCACCAATATTGAGGGTGTAACAACCTGTATTTTACCGCGTTAAAATCGACTTTATTAAAAACCCAAATAAGCAATACGGTGGTAATGCCAATTTTTAATAACAGTTTGGCAATGTTCCATATTTTTTGCTTTAGTGTTTTGGGCTTTAATTCTTCGGTAGCTTCTTCTGCCGCGTCTTCAATATTTGTCATGCAGCGCAAAGATAAGTAAAACGTATTAAGGCAGGCGTTTCGGGCATGTTATTTCGGAACAAGTTTAGGTGCGATCCTGGTAAGTACTCCGGGCAGAAACCTGTTTAACCATAGCCCAACCCGTTCGCCGCTTAATTTGCCGATATACGCTTCAAAGGCCCCTTTTTTAATGGCTTTCATAATTTGCCTGGCAGCACGATCGGCTGGCAGGCCATTTTCTATATTTTCGGATGGTTTACCTAAACCATAAGGTTTGTTGGTGACAGCAAATAAGGAAATATTGGTGCGGATGTAGCCCGGCGTAAGTATAGTTACTTTAATATTATCGGCCGCTATTTCGGCCCGCAGGCAATCGAAAAAGCCGTGCAGGGCGTGTTTGGCAGCAGCATAGGCCGACCGCATAGGCGTCCCTATCTTACCCATAACACTACTGGTAACCACAAAGTGCCCGGTTTTTCGTTCCAAAAAATGAGGTAGCAGGGCTTTGGTTAGCACAACATAGCTAAAGTAATCAAGTTCCATTAGCTTACGATGCACTTGGATATCGGTATCAATAACCAATGAGCGTTGGGTAACGCCGCCGTTATGTACCATAATGTCTATCACCCCAAAGCACTTAATCGCCAATAGTACGGCAGCATCTAACGAGTTTGTGTCGGAAAGATCTAACGGAAGTATAAAAACGTTTTCTTGCGAACTGCAGCCCTGTTTTACCCGCTCCAGTTCATTAATTCTTCTGCTTGACAATATTAGTTTTGCGCCACAGCCCGACATGGCATAAGCAAGCGCTTCGCCAATTCCTGACGAAGCGCCTGTAATCCATACAACTTTATTGTTAAAGTGATTGTTCAAAAATACTGTTGCCAGTTATGCTTTCTTATCGTTTTTCTCCAGCAGTTCCAATATCCTGTCAAGCTTATCAACCTCAATCGAATTCAGCTTTTTAAGTAGTTCCTCTATTTCTATTTTAGCCTCGCAATTGGTCCTGTAATCTGCGTCGGCCTGGGCGCGGTCGCGTTCGCTTTGGCGGTTTTGTGCCATCATGATGATCGGGGCTGCATAGGCTGCCTGGGTCGAGAAAACCAGATTAAGCAAAATAAAAGGGTAAACATCCCATTTATAGGCAAAGCCTACAATGTTTAGCACCATCCAGGCCAGTACAATGAGGGTTTGGATAATAATGAATCGCCACGAGCCCATGCCGTTTGCAACCGAGTCGGCCAGGCGCTGGCCAAATTCTAATGAGTCCTGGTGCATTTGGTGCCAGGTTTTGTTGTGTTCCATAAGGGGTTTAAATTAAATTTCTTTTTGATAAATATATGGAATGGAGAGCCAAGAACCAAGAGACAAGAATCAAGAAAAAATAGAACTGCCGGAAAATTACCAATTGGAGCAGCTTCTATTTCAGGTTACTGACTTTCTTCTTCTCTCTTGGCTCTTGATTCTTGGCTCTTGGTTCTGAAAAAAACGTATTTCATTTTTTTGATAAACTTTTATAGTTTAGGTTTGGGGATATTTAACTGCTGCAAAGAAACCTACGCGTTGCCTTTATAGCCCACTTTGTTGTTTTAAAAACGAGATAATTACAGCCCGGTATGCAAGAAGACATGATCCTGGAAACCATATCGGTTACCAAAAACTATTTTGGCGATAAATCTTCAGGAGTTAATAACGTAACCATATTCATCCCCAAAGGAAAAGTTACTGCCATTGTAGGCGAAAGCGGCAGTGGCAAAACTACATTGCTGAACTTACTATATGGTTTGTTGCAGCCAGACAGCGGCGAGGTTTTTTTTAAAGAAGAACGTATTTTAAAACGCGAAGAAAAACTGCAGCCCGCTCATGAGGCCATGCGCCTTGTTACGCAAAATAACCAGGACATGGATCTGGAAGCCACCGTTTGGGAAAGCGTGCGCTCCGGCCTGCGGATTGGCGAAATTGGGCTTGATACCGAGGAAAAGAAAATAACCGACTCGCTTAACATGCTTGATATTTTGCCGCTTAAAGACCAGCCATTCGGTAAACTAAGCGGCGGCGAAAAACAGCGGGTAACCATTGCCAAAGCCCTGATAAGCAAGCCTGAGGTTATTTTGCTTGATGAGCCATTTAACCAGGTTGACGCCACTTACCGCGAAGGCCTGCAGCACGACATCCGCTACATTGTAAAGGAGTGGGGGGTAACCGTTGTACTCGTAAGTCATGACCCTGCCGAAATACTCTCGATGGCTGATGAGCTGATAGTGTTGAAGGATGGTGAAATTGTTGAAAATGGCAGCCCCGAGGAACTTTATAATACACCTAAGTTACTATACACCGCCCAGATACTTGCCAGCAGCAGTCAGCTCACATCCGACGAGGCCAAAAGCTGTGGCATAAAAAGTAAGCGCGGCACAGTGGTTATTTACGCTGAGCACGTAAAAATCACCAAAGGCTTCGGCAGTAAATGGACGGTTAAGCAAATACTGTTCAAAGGATTTTTTGAAGAGTTGATAATTGAGCGGGAAGGCATAGTACTAAGGGCAAACAACTACCACAAAGGTAAGTACAGCATCGGCAGCAAACTCAGCATCAGTATTGAAGACTATTTTGAATTCGGAAAATGGGAAACACCGGCAAGGTCGTTGCCGAAAGATATTTAAGCTTTTGTGTGAGTAAGCTGATTAGGTGAGTGCTTAAGCGTTCCATTTTTCACAGCGGAACACCCGGAACGCTATGGAACGTGTTGTTTATCAATGGTTTGGTATTTTTTAAAAATTGACGTTTAATCTTCTGAATGTCTATGGTCACAAGACCAATAACAGCAGATAACCAACAAGGCCAGCTTCGTATCCCTATTTAGCAATCCGCAACCGCAGCTTCTTTCGGACTTTCGAACTTTCGGACTTCATTCTTTTCTTTCCTGTATTTCGCCAGGTTGATTAGCAAAACACTGCCTAATATTACAAAGAGCCCCACCAATTGCATCAATGATACATTTTCGTGTATAAACACAACACCCAATATTACTGCTATTACCGGATTAACATAGGCGTAAGTGCTTACCTGCGTTGCCGGCCTCACTTGCAACAGCCAAACGTACGCGCTATAGGCAGCTATCGAACCAAAAAATACCAGGTAGGTAACCGCCAGCCAACTGCTGGTATGTATACTGTCAAGATTTAAATTGTTAAACTCACCATGAATAACACTCACAGGCACATACACAAAACCGGCGGCCAGCATTTGCCACGCGGCGCTTACCGAACCCGAGCCCGATGTTGGCCTGTGCTTTGAGAATAACGACCCACCCGACCATGATATCGACCCGAACAGCAGCAACAGCATCCATGGCAGCTTTGATGCGCCGCCACCCGAAAACATAACACCAAGCTGTTCGCTGAACAACAGTATTACCCCAACAAAACCTATAATTAACCCTATTATGGTTGCTTTATTTTTTAGATTGATGCCCCAGTTTGGCTTATCCAGCAATACAAACCATATCGGTGCTGATGATACCATTATGGCCACCATGGCGCTTGGCAGGGTTTGCTCGGCCCATATGACGATGCCGTTGCCAATAAACAGCAGCAAGATACCGGTTATGGCTGCGTTTATAATATCACGTTTTACAAAAATCTTTTCGCCCTTTGCCACGCACCAGCCCATCATTAAAGCCCCGGCAATAATAAAGCGGATGGCACCCAGCATAAACGGTGGGAGGCCACCCTGCTCAGCAATCCTGATAAAAAAGTAGGTGGAGCCCCATACAACGTAAACTATTGCAAAGGCTGTAATTACCAATAGGGGAGAAGCTGATTTTTGTGAGGCTGAAGGCATGATTTATTTATTTTTCGGGTATTACCAATTGTTGTTGTTCTTTAACCGTCTCGAGCACTATGGTGGTGCGGGTACTTAAAAGGTTAGGTATTTTGCCGAACTCGTTACGCATCAGGTGCATCAGCGAGGCGGAATCATAAGTGCGCACTTTTACCAGGTAACAATCGTCGCCAGCAATGTGGTGCACTTCCTGTACTTCGGGTATTTTGGCCAGTTGTTTGGCTGTATCGTTGCAACCGGGCCCATCGGCAGCTTTCATAAAAATAAAAGCCAGCATTTTTTGCTGCAGCGCTTCGGGGTTTATGCGGGCCGTATACTGGCGGATGACATTTTTCTGTTCCAGTTTTTTAACGCGCTCCAATATCCCAGATGGCGCCATGCCCAGCTCTCGTGCCAGGTCGGCGTTGCTGATGCGGGCATTGTCCTGCATTAACCGTAAAATATGCAGGTCTGTTTTATCCAGTATGATTTCTGTTTCGCTAATCATACTGTAATATTACGGTTATTTTGAATTTAATTCATAATAGTATTTTAAAAAATGAATTTAATTCGACAAATGTAGATATTGAGTGTTTGAACTTCTTTTTTACTACCTGTCCGTTGCATTCTTGGCCTTGTGACCATAGGTATTCGGGGGATTAATTTCGAAGTGTAAATCTGTGACAGGATTATAGTACAATTTTGCGTTCCTGTTCACAGTGAAACATAAGGAACAGGGTGGAACAGTAAATTGGCCCAGTGGTTCGCTAAAAAGCCTTTTTTCTGCATCATTAACGCGGTTTTTTATAATTTTACATGTCAAAAAATGAGAAAAGTGCTGACAAATTAGTGTCAGCACCTTTCGTAGAATAAACAATTTTCGTCGTTTTGGGCGTTTGTCATCACAGATGTTCGAAAGGTTCATTTTATCTTAATCACCTTATCCCTCTTCTCCGCAGGCTTATGCTCCTCCGGTTTCGGAATATGCTTCACAATAAACACCAGCGCTCCCGCTAATACTTTCAGCGCTTTAAAAGAAAAATGCACAAATGGCTTCATAACCCGCCAGGTGTCGTGCATTGTGTCCATTGTAGTAACCGGTTTTTCTTTGGGTTGATTGCCTATTCGCTTTGAGTTTTGATTTGCCATAGTACTTTTGTGTAGATAGATATAGGTAATCCTAAACCGTGCCAGTTTTGTCAGTCTTTACTGCCAAAATAAAACCGGGCAAATTCAGTAATTACTAAGATACTCAAGTGCCGCCGCAATCTTGTTTAGCTTTACCCGTTAAGGATGATAACCAAAATCAACTCTAACCTTACAAACAATCAATAAATGAAGCATTACTTTGTTTTTATTATCCTATCAATTAATTGCCTTTATACGTATGGTCAGACCGTTGAAATATACGGGAAGATTCAACATCCGTCGGCAAAATACATTTTCTTTCAAAAGAACGGCCGAAATTACATTACCGGAAAAACAGATGACAAATACACAGCCGAGGTTGACAAATATGGGGTTTTTCATGCTGTCCTGCAGACATCAAGCATCGACGAATGGGCAGTGCGCTACGGCGAAGATATTGCATTAATAGACCTTCAACCCGGAGATAAGATTTCAATTGTTTTTAATCAATTTGATTACTTTTCTGGTTATGAGGTGAAGGGTGGTATTGCAAATGATATCTATTTCGAGCGGGAATTGTCAGGCGACAGCACTTACCACAATAAATACACTTCTAAATTCAATGCCGCGGTCAACCAAATTGAAGACCTGCAAGCTAACCTTAGTGAACGGCTCAAAAAGGGACAGTATAAACTGGCTTTCCTCGAGAATTACAATCTTAAACATCCAATGAGCAATAGTTTTAATAACTGGCTAAAAAAGCAATTCACTTATGAACCCTATGAAAGGCTTTGCGTAGGTACCCTGATGCAAAATAAGATCGCCGCCAGCGATACCCTATTTGATCTGTTGAAGAGTGTAAATATTAATGATGACAATGCTGCTAAATGCTCTGTAAACTACAATGATTTTGTGCAATATTTTTGTATGCTAAAAACTAGTGGCAGTGTAAACAGGTATCGATCAACTGATATTTTTAATTTTGGCGTTAAAAACTTGGAGGGTCCAACACGGGATGTCTTATTGACCCGACAGCTTTTAAACATTATTGGAATTGATTCTATCTACAATAGTTTATATCCGCAGTTTATTGGCGCGGTTAGCTCGCCCCAACTCAGAACGCTGGTGAATAGTAAACGGAGCAGCTATCTGAAATTTGTTGCTGAAAGCCAGCATAGCATTGATAAAATAGAGAACTATACCGATTTAAATAAAATCTTCAAAGCGTATTCGGGTAAGGTGATTTATGTTGATTTTTGGGCGAGCTGGTGTGGACCCTGCAGATCTGAAATGCCAAACTCCAAAGTATTACAGCAACAACTTAAAAATAAAGATGTGGTTTTTTTGTATCTCGGTTTTAATGACGATAAAGCTAATTGGATGGCGGCCCGAAAACAATTAAATATTACCGGCGAAAATTATTTTTTAAACAAAACGCTTGCAGAGGAGGCGGAAAAGGCGTTCAATATATCGGGTATACCGCATTATGCAATAATTGACAAAAAAGGCCAAATAATTGATAAAAATGCGGCAAGACCGGGAGACAAAGAAACGTTAACAGATATTTTGAAATTGTTATAAGTTAATTTTTGCATCGGGGCCATTCGTCAAGCAGCAAAAATTCGCAATCTTTCCCTAGCTTTATCCATATTTAATTTTATGTTACGTATGTGCATCAGAATAGTCGCGGCGCTGCTATTAACCGTAGCGTTTTCTCTATCTAAGACATCAGCCCAAAACACTGCCCCCGTTGTTAAAACCAACCACGGCTATATTAAGGGCCTCACAGAAAATGGCATAGCCGTATTCAAGGGCGTACCCTATGCTGCACCACCCGAAGGAGCCCTCCGCCTTATGCCCCCTGCCGCGCACGCCGATTGGGATGACACCCTCGCCACGCAGCAGTTTGGCGCCATTGCCACGCAGCCCGGCAGTAAAAATGTACAAGGCAGCGAAGATTGTTTATCGCTGAATATCTACACTCCCAAAACAGACAATAAAAAACGCGCTGTGCTGGTGTGGGTTCACGGCGGCAGCATGACAGCCGGTGCCGGTAAAGGCGAAGACGGCCATGCCTTTGCCGATAAAGACGATATTGTTACCGTAACCATTAATTACCGGCTTGGCGCCCTGGGCTTTTTATACCTGGGCGATTTGGATAAACGATATGCACAATCGGGCAATTGCGGTTTGCTGGATTGCATTGCGGCGCTGACTTGGATAAAACACAATATTACGGCCTTTGGCGGCGACCCAAACCGGGTTACCCTTATGGGCGAATCCGCCGGGGCCAAGCTGCTTAGCGCGGTGATGGTGGCACCAAAATCGAAAGGCCTTTTCCAGCAATACATTGCGGAAAGCGGCTCGGTTCAATGTGTAAGGGATATTAATACTGCGAAAAATGAGCGTCTCAAAATCTTACGCCAGTTGGGCCTGGGCAAAAACGACGGCCTTAAATTGCTTGCCCTGCCTGCCGATTCTATAATAAAGGCACAGGCTATAGTTTGCGCTGGTATTGGCGGCAACTCGTTCTTCGGCCCGGTTTATGATGGGGTGACGATTACCACTGATGGTCATAAGTATGCAGGTAGTACGGCCATGCCGCGTATTAAGGGAATAATCGGCACAAATAAATATGAAGCTGCCGCATTTATAAATGGTAATGAAAAGCTGAAAAATCCTGATACTGCAATTCTAAAATCGCTTTTTGGCGATAACTACAAGCTGGTATACAAAAATTATCAGTACGAATCAAAATTTGCCCGGCCGTATGATGCCGCAGTTACGGTGCTAACGCAGTATATGTACCAGATGCACAGTTATCGTTTTGCCCATTGGCTCGCACTAAACGGCAGGCCGGTATGGATGTACCGTTTTGATTATGATAACGGCCAGAAATATGGCGCCAGGCACGGCGAGGAATTGCAATATGTGTGGAGCGACCCTAAACTACAGCAGGCAGCAAAAGAACGGCAGCAACTGGCCGCAAACATGCACGCTGCCTGGGTCGCCTTTATCAAAACCGGCGACCCCAACACACCGTTATTACCAGTCTGGCCAAATTATAACGCCACTACCTACCACGTAATGGTATTTGACAAGGTGACGAAGGTGGTTGACTTAAGATATGTTTATGATGACCGGGATTTTCCGTCGCAAGTGTTTTTGTTGAAGTAAGAATTTTTTAACAAATCATCAAACATTGTCATTGCGAGCGAGGAACGAGCGTGGCAACCGCGAACTTTACAGAGCGGTTTTGCAAAGTTCGCGATTGCTTCGTTCCTCCGCAATAACAAAATAGCTAAGCCTTCTTCAAAGTTAAAACCGTTATCTCCGGCCATATCCCCAACCTGCCCGAAAATGCCAAAAAGCCGAAGCCCCTGTTAACGTATAGATAGCGGTTTTTTTCGTTGGCCAGGCCTGCCCAGTCAAGGTAGCGGTACTGCACAGGGCTCCATCTAAAGCCAGCCGTTTCAACACCAAATTGTGCCCCGTGTGTGTGCCCTGCTAAGGTTAGGTGTACGGTTGTTGGGTGGTTTCTTACTTTCTTTTCCCAATGCGTTGGGTCGTGCGATAGGAGGACTTTAAACGAGTCATTGTTAACCCCTTGCAGTGCTTTATCCAAATCGCCTTTTTGTATAAAACCGAAGCCCCAGTTTTCAACGCCAATGAGTGATATTTTTTGACCATTTTTCTCTATCTCAACATTTTCATTCAGCAATAAACGGTAACCTAAAGCTTTATGATGCTGTTTCAATTTATCAAGATTGGCTGCCTTTTCAGCTTCGCTGCCCCATTCAATATAATCGCCATAGTCATGATTTCCCAATATTGAAAATTGCCCGTAAGGGGCCTTAATTTCGCCGAACCTGCCGAGGTAAGGTTCAATTTCCCAGGCAGCGTTATTTACCAAATCGCCGGTGAAAACAAACAGGTCGCTTTTTTGTGCTTTGGCCAAATCGATTCCGCGTTGTACTGCTGCCGTGTTGTCAAAACTGCCTGAATGGATATCGGATAACTGTGTAATAGTAAAGCCGTCAAAAGCCTCAGGCAAATCATTAAAATAAAGTGTTTGGCGGTGTACTCTGTAATCATATTTACCTTTAACCATACCATACAGCAAGCCCGTAAACGGAAATGCAGCAACAAGTACAGCGGCCTCGCTTATAAACTTCCGCCGCGAAGGGAAGAAAGGTTTGTCTGCCTTACTTTTTGGATTGATAAAGTGGCCTATAATTCCGTAAAATAGACGTCCTATATCACCCAAAAACAATATCAGCACAAAAAAGACTTTGGTTATAAAAGATATAATGAATAGACTTAGTATCCATTCATGAAAAGGCGTCATCCCTTTTGCAGTGGTAAAACTGCCCAAAATAGCTAAAAATGAAATTGATATGCCGATTGATATTACGAGGTATCCAAAAGTAACCAACCTGCGAAATCTTATTGCTTTCCAATCTTTGGTAAGGGTCTGAAGACCGTTAAAAACGTACCAGTCAAGCAATAAGCTTATTGCCGCAATAATTAAAAATATGTCGAAAAAGTTACGCCTGTGCACAATGATTTTTTAAAAGCCGCAAGATATTAAAGTTAAGGTAATTGCGGCGTAAAAGTTTTGCGCCATGGTGGATTTGGGCCGGTGGTAAATTAACTTTTGCTTTAATTTTTTAAAAAGCATATTTTGGCTTTAGGTTTCCATCTTACTATGCTTATTTGTTGGTGTGCGGTTGACGAAATTTATATGGCGAATGGGTTGTTTTAAGCGGCTGACTATAGCTATTTTGTTGATATCGTTTTTTTTGAAGACCGATTTGGCATTTGGACGGCTTCCGGTTATTACGTCCTCTTTTGCCATCACCTCAACCTATGTAAATAATATTAATTCAACAGCACTGGTAAGCTTTAGCGATAGCGCTGCTGCACCTTCAATTACCATCAGCGGCCCGGCTTCGGTTTGCGCAGGCACACTTGCCACTTTCAATGCAACTCCCTTAAACAGCACAGCGCCATCTTACCAATGGCAGGTGAACGGTGTTAATGCCGGTACTGATAATGCAACGTTCAGCACCTCATCGTTAAATAATAACGACGTTGTTACCTGTATACTGACAGATAACAGCGGCACACCGCCGGTTACGTCAAATGCAATTACAGTAAAAATTAACCCACCGCTGGTACCAACGATAAGCATAGCAACAGGCAAGGCAACCCAATGTGCAGGCGCACCGGTAAGCTTTTCGGCAACGGCAGGCAATGCCGGTACTAACCCCAATTACAAGTGGACGGTGAATGACGTTGACGCAGGCTCTAACAGTGCAACCCTAACGCTTGCAAGCATTTTACCGACTGATGTGGTGAAGTGCGTGGTAACAAGCGATAGCCCTTGCCCAGCGAGCACCGAATCAAATACAATTACGAACATCAATACTATTGATAACTTAACCCCCTCGTTAAGCATACAATCTTCTGTTACCAGTCCGGTTTGTAATGGCACACCGATTAAATTTACTGCGTCGCCAGTCAACGAAGGCGCCAATCCAACCTATCAATGGCAGGTAAACGGCGCAAACCAGGGCACAAATACCCCGGATTTTACCATCAGCAATTTTGCCAATGGCGACGTAGTGAGGTGTATGCTTACAAATAATAATTCGCCTTGTTTAACAAGTCCAACGGCCCTTTCAAACGCCATTACAATTAGTGTAATCCCGCCTTCAACGCTTGTTCCGTCTGTCACAATTATTCCTGATTTGTACGAGGAATGTACAGGTGTTTCATTAACTTTCAAGGCAGTTGCAACTGACGCAGGCGATAATCCAACCTATCAGTGGAAAATAAACGGGCAAAACGTGGGTATAAATGCCGGCATATTTAACAGTTCTTCATTTAAAACCGGCGATAAAATTTCGTGCACAGTAACAAGCAGCGCCTTATGTTCGCTGGCTACTGCGACCTCAAATGAAGCGGCAATAACGATACATCCGCTAATAAACAACTCGGTAACCATCAGGTCTTCGGCAGTTAACAATACCAGTTCGCCAAACCAAACGGTTGTGTTTACAGCCCAGGCTTCTTACAATACAAATATTGCTTATCAATGGCAGGTTAACAATATAAACGCAGGTACAAACAGTCCCGAATTTACTGCTGATAACCTGGTTAACGGCGATGTTATTACCTGTTTGGTAACAACTACGGGCCAATGTATAGCAACACAGGTTGTTACATCGAACGCAATTACCATGATCATTGACGTGCCCATAGTTGTTGTTAATACATTTACGCCAAATGGCGACGGCATAAACGACACCTGGGATATCCCCATGTTACGGACCTATCCAAATTGCCGGGTAAGCGTATTTAGCCGTTACGGTAACAGCGTTTATAATTCGGTAGGATATGCAAAACCTTGGGACGGCACATACAAACAAAAACAGGTGCCCACCGGGACCTATTATTACATCATCGACCTTAAAAATGGGAGAGATAAAGTATCAGGTTCGGTAACTGTTATAAGATGATAACGATATACTATCGACTATTAATGAGGATGATTGATATCGGAAAGTAACCGACTTTGATAGCGCGGTCTATTTCCAGTCGACTACATTGTTGATATTTTACGTTAGCAGTTTTGAATTGTAATAAAAATCATATATTCAAAACCTATACTTGTTATCAAATTACCGTAACAAATCACACTTTAATTACATGGCTTTCGGACTTTCCCCTAAATACATAACTGAGCTTCCGGCAGGTGAGCTTTCGGGCAATCATTTCCTGGTGCTTTTATTAGAGGCTGCGAAACAGCTTAATTGGAATATCGGGCACACCAGCGAATATGGATTTGTGGCCTATACAAAATTCTCCATGAGCTCCTGGGCCGAGGAAGTGACAGTAAATATTGAAGGTGACCATGCAGCGCTTAAAAGTGAATGCACCGGGAACCAAATGATGGACTGGGGGAAAAACAAAAGAAATATTGAAAGCCTTGAAGCTGCCTTTGCAGAATTGAGGACCCAATTGACCGACGAATCTCTCGACCAGAAATACGACGAATTAAAACAAAGTCTTGCTTTGGAAGAAGCAGAATCTGCAGGCGCTCCCCCAACCGCTACCAAGGGAAAATTAACCAGTGTGCTTTCTGTTTTTTGGCCCACTCAGGGATATTTTGTAACTCCGATAATTATCAATTTAAATATCGCAGTGTTTGCGCTGATGGTAATATCCGGTGTCAATTTTATGTTGCCTGATACGGAGAGTCTACTGCAGTGGGGTGCAAATCTGCGTTCGTTAACTTTGCAGGGTGAATACTGGCGGCTGCTTACCTGTTGTTTTTTACATATCGGTATTTTGCACTTGTTGTTCAATATGTACGCGCTGGTGTATATAGGTTTGCTGCTGGAGCCCTATCTGGGTAAGTTGCGGTTTGCGGCGGCCTATTTGCTGACCGGCATTGCGGCCAGCACCGTTAGCTTATGGATGCACGAACAAACAGTAAGTGCAGGCGCATCAGGGGCGATATTTGGCATGTACGGCGTTTTCGTGGCATTGCTTACAACCAACATTATCGATAAATCGGTGCGAAAGGCAATGATGTCGAGCATACTTGTTTTCGTTGTATATAACCTTGCAAATGGGGTAAAGGCAGGCATAGATAATGCAGCCCATATAGGTGGCCTGGTAAGCGGTTTTGCAATTGGATATTTATTTTATCCAAGCCTTAAAAACCCAGACAGAACGGATCTAAAGTTCGGCTCTGTGGCGGGGGTAGCGTTGGCCGTACTTGTTGGCAGCTTTATGGTATGCACCAGGGTGCCAAACACCATGGCGAAATACGAAGCTAAAATGAGAGCTTTTGTGTCGATGGAAAATATGGCGCTCGAAGTTTACCATATGCCTAAAACCACGTCAAGAGATTCATTAAAGATGGAAATTAAAGACAGGGGGCTTTATTACTGGAACGAAATGATAAAAATGCTGGATGATCTGGACCGGCAGGAACTTCCGGACGAACTGCATGCCCGTAACAGATCGCTGATATACTATTGTGAACTCCGGATAAAGAGCTATAATTTTATCTACAAAGCGGTTGACGAAGATACCGATAAATACAAGGATAGTATCCAAGCCTATAATGAGAAGATTCAAAACGTAATTAATGGATTAAAAGGGAAGTGACGCGGTTAACCCTTATCGTGTCGCCACCCAAACATTATCCTCCTTATGCGAATCCGGGTCATATATCCCGCCTAAAATCAGCTTACTAACTTTACGTTTTGCTGTAAAGTTTACGAAAAACGTTTTTTCGCCGTTTGCCCAGCATTTTACGCTTTGATGAATGTGTTGCGTTGTGCCGTCGGCGAAATTTATAGTAAGGTCAATCGGGACAGGTTTACTGCCTTTCCTGGTTATTGTTACTGAGTATTGATTTTGGTTGTCGCTTACTTTGGTAATAGCCAAATCGGGTATGCCGCCATCAATAAACCAGCTTTTCCAAAACCAGTTTAGGTTTTGGCCCGCACCGGCATTCATGCTGTTAAAAAAATCAAATGGCATTGGATGTTTGCCGTGCCACAGGCGTATGTAATTATGCAGGGCTTTGGTAAACAACGCGTCGCCAAGCATGTCTTTTACATACAAATAACCCAGGCCCGGTTTTGGGTACGAGCCGGTAAAGCCGCTGATGCCGCTTAGCTGCGTAGTAAGGGAAATAACGGGCTGATCGTTTTCGGTGCCTGCGCTTTGTGCATAAGCCTCAACACCAAAAGTATCGGCCACTTTTGGATCAATTAGAGGGCTTATAGTCCACTCTCCCATGGTTGCCCAACCTTCGTCCATCCAACCGTATTTTGTTTCGTTGGTGCCCATATAAAACGGGAACATCGTATGAAAAATCTCGTGTGTAGTTAGTTCGATGCCGTCTTCGGCTGTTTGCGTTGGGTTATCATTTACCATCATTGGGTATTCCATCTGGTCAAGCCCATCAAACACCGTTTCATGAGGGTAGGGGTATGGCCATTTGGGGAAAGTGTAACTCATGCCCTCAACAGTTTTCCGGGCGTAGTTTATCACCTCAAAATAGTCTTTATGTGCCGGGTTAAACACCGCATCCACCCGCGTACGGCGGCCGGTTTTTGGATCGACAATGAGGCTGCTGGCCTTCCAGATATAATGATTGCTGATGGCAAAGGCCATGTCGGTTACGCTGTCGGCCTCAAACTGCCAGGTATTGGTTGCATTTTTTGTGGTGATCTGCTCGCTAAGTTCGGCTTCGGTGATTACATCGGTTACCTTATCGCTTTTACCGGCATCATCAATGCGCTGTGCAATTTTTGGCACGTAAACGTCGCCCGCATTTTTCAGATTGCCGGTGCTCCAAACTTTATAGTCGCCGGGTACGGTAACCGAAAGGTTAAAATGGCAAAAATCGTTATAAAACTCTTCGCTGCCGCGGTAAGGGTTCAGGTTCCAGCCGTCAATGTCATCATAAACGGCAATCCGCGGGAAAAAGTAAGCAATAAAAAATGCCCCGGAGTCGACCTGCCCGGTACGGATGTGCGATGTTTTGTTGAGCGTGTAGGAATAAGCAATGTCGAGGTGTATTTTGCGCCCGGGAAGTATTGCAGCGGTTTTTAAATTCATGTTGGTGCCCAGTATCCTCCACCTGGACGCGTCCTGATCATTCTTGTCGATAGCAAGTTTTTTGATCTCCACACCATCGGTCAAATCGGCTGCGGAAACCGGCATATTGCGGATAGCATCTTTTTTATAAATGTTGGGGTACAGCTTTAGCGTAAGTTCGTTTAAGGTGTCGGGGCTATTGTTTGTATAATCAACAGATACCGTTCCCTCCAAATTACGATTGGCAGGGTTGAAGTTAACCGCTATGGTATAATCAGCTGTGTTTTGCCAATAATTTTTGCCTGGCGCACCTCCTGTAGTCCGTGTTCCTTTGGCATAGGTCGCCTGTAAATTTACCGGTACGGGCAGTGAGGGTTGGGCAAAGCAGTCAACGCTTCCCAGTAAAATTACCGGGATCAGCAGCTTGTAAAATGAGGCCATCAGTTAAAGCTTATTTATTTTCAATAATTTATCGTCAAAAGTACAAAAGCAAACGATGTTGTTTTATCACCCTTAAGAGGTGATTCGAACACCAATGTGTGCCAGAGGCGTATGCAATACGCCCAACAATTAAAAATAATTCCGTGTTCCGTGCTCAAAAATTCCGAAATCGAAATTCCGAAATCAAAATTACCACCCTCCTTTAAAGCCCTCTTTCAGCGCTGCCTCGTAATTCTCCAAATCAAACGAATACAAATAGGGGGCCTTATGGGCACCGCCTTTACGCGGTTTCTCCGAGCGCTTTAATATCCCAAATCCCAGCATTCGCCGTTGAAAATTCCGGCGGTCCAGTTTTTTATCCAGAATGGTTTCATAAAGCTTCTGCAATTCGGGCATCGTAAATTCCTTTTGCATCAGGTTATAACCTATCGGCTGGTAATTTAACTGCAGCCGCAGGGTATCCAACGCAGTTTTTAATATCAGTGCGTGGTCGAGTTTCAGTTCGGGCAGGTCATTTAAGTCGCACCAACTGCATGTGGCTGCAAATTGGTCGGGCGAGGGGTTAACATCGCAAAAATCAACCAATGCATAGTAGCCGATGGTCAAAAAACGGTTGGTAAACCAGTTGTCTTTAGGCGGCAGCATGTCCTTATACATGTCAAAATGTTGCTTTGAACGCTGTGGGTCACCAAAAACATGAAACTGTTGTAAAAATATTTCATCAAGTCGGGTGCGCTCCTTTAATATACGGTTGGCCGATAATTCTATCGGTTCATCCTTAAGCACAAAGCCGCCCGGCAAGTACCAGCCGCCTTCGTTTTTAACCGTTAGCAGCAAAACCTTCAGCAGCCCTTCGTGAAAACCGAACACCACGCAATCGATTGAAATATGGGGCAGATAGCTCTCCCGTGCGGTTTTACAATATTCTTCAAGTTCTTCTTTGGTCAACATTTTCGCTATTCTACAAAAATACTTTGATTATTTAAATTATAATATTACTCTTGTGTCAAAAATACACTATCGGCGTATAGTGACAAACCAATTATTACTGTTTTAAAATACTGCTTAAGCTTCGGGACTAATCTAAAAATATTTGCCGCGGTTTAAGTAAATCAATAATAACCTTTTATAATCCGCAAAGATGAATAAATATTCTTCGTTTAAAACTGCATGTGCAGCAATTGCGCTTTTTGTTTCGGCTGCGCCAATTAATAAGGCCGTGGCACAAAACAAAGACGGCAATGCCGGCTCTGTAACCATTGGCATGGAGCCCTTTGTTACCAAACTGATGAGCAAGATGACGGTCGACGAGAAAATCGGTCAGCTTAATTTGGTAGTTACTGGTAACGTGGCGACGGGTACAACCATGAGCAAAGGCATTGAAGACAAATTGAAGCGCGGCGAGATTGGCGGAATATTTGGAGTTTGGGGTACCGAAAATATTTTAAAGTACCAGGATGTTGCTGTGAAAAATTCGCGCCTGCACATACCTTTAATATTTGGGCTGGATGTTATACATGGGCACCGCACCATTTTTCCGATACCTTTAGGTGTATCAGCAACCTGGGACATGGGCCTGATAGAGCAATCAGCCCGTACTGCCGCTAAGGAAGCAACGGCCGAGGGATTAAATTGGGTGTTTTCACCAATGGTTGATATTGCCCGCGACCCGCGCTGGGGCCGCATTTCGGAAGGTTCGGGGGAGGATCCGTGGTATGGCTCGCAGGTTGCCAAAGCAATGGTGCGTGGCTACCAGGGTAAAAGCATGACAGATGCTGACGCTGTGATGGCCTGCGTTAAGCACTTTGCATTATATGGCGGCGCAGAAGCCGGCCGCGAATACAATACTGTTGACATGAGCCTTATAAAAATGTACCAGGATTACCTGCCGCCATATAAAGCTGCTGTTGATGCCGGTGCAGGCAGTTTCATGAGTTCGTTTAATACTATAAACGGCATGCCTGCCACCGTTAACAAATGGTTGCTTACCGATTTGCTGCGCAAGCAATGGGGATTTAAAGGCTTTGTGGTGTCGGATTATACTGCGCTTAACGAAGTTACTAACCACGGCCTTGGCGATTTACAAACTGTATCGGCGCTGGCTGTTAAAGCCGGCCTTGATATGGATATGGTGGGCGAGGGCTTTCTAACCACATTGAAAAAATCATTAAAAGAAGGAAAAATAACCCAGCAGGAAATTGATCTGGCCTGCCGCCGCGTATTAGAAGCCAAATACAAACTAGGACTTTTCAGCAACCCACATAAATCAATAAACGCCGACCGCGAAAAACAAGATGTATTTAATGATGATACCCGCATGTTCGCCCGGAAAATAGCTGAGCATTCGTTTGTGTTACTGAAAAACCAGGGCGAAACACTGCCGCTGAAAAAATCGGGCACAATTGCGTTGGTTGGCCCGCTGGCCGATAACCACTCGGAGATGCTGGGCACCTGGGTAATAGCCGGCGATCCCAACAAATCGGTAAGTGTTGCCGAGGGGATAAAGAATTTAGTTGGCGACAACGTAAAAGTGTTATATGCAAAAGGTTCGAATATTACGGATGACTCGCTTTTAAGTATCCGTGCATTTGCATTAACCGGCCCTGAGCAAAAAGACAAACGCACACCGCAGGAAATGATTGATGAGGCCGTTGAAGCTGCAAAAAAAGCCGATGTAGTTGTTGCAGTGGTTGGCGAGTCGGCAAATATGTCGGGCGAATCGTCAAGCCGGGCTGATATTGATATTCCGGAAAGTCAGAAGGATCTGCTAAAGGCATTATCAAAAACCGGCAAGCCATTGGTTATTGTATTATTTAATGGCCGGCCTTTAACCTTAACCTGGGAAGATAAACATGCTGCCGCGATACTTGACGCGTGGGCGCCAGGTACTGAAGCTGGTAACGCAATTGCCGATGTGCTTTTCGGCAACTATAACCCCGGTGGCAAAATTACCGCAACATTTCCGCGCAGCGTAGGGCAAATACCTATTTATTACGCACACAAAAACACAGGCCGGCCGTTTGACGGTACAGGAGGTGCTAAATTTAAATCGGACTACCTTGATATTTCGAACGATCCACTGTATCCATTTGGCTATGGCTTAAGCTATACAACGTTTAGCTACAGTAGCGTGCAGCTTGACAAAACCGACCCGGTTGGGAATACTACCGTTAAAGCTACGGTTACCGTAACCAACACCGGTAAATACGCCGGCGAAGAAGTTGTACAACTTTATATAGCCGATCCGGTGGCCAGTATTAGCCGCTCGGTTAAGGAATTAAAAAATTTTAAAAAGGTGTTTTTACAGCCCGGCGAGAGCAAAGTTGTATCATTCAATATCACCACTGCCGACCTGAAATTTTATAATGAAAAATTAACATATGATTGGGAACCGGGGAAATTTATTGTCCAGATTGGTACCAATTCGGGCAATGTGCAATCGGCCTCGGTAAATTGGTCAAAAAGGTAGAAAAAAGTTAAAATTTCATCAGATTTGAGAAGCGCCCGGCACCAACAGCCGGGCGCTTTTTTTACTTTTATCAGGCTTTTTGTTAACGAATTGTTATCCCGGGGTGAGGAGCAAAAAGGTCAAAAAAACGCTTAAATAACTGTTAAAATGACGGTTTTAACAAAAAATGATGAAATTTTAACATTAATGCGATGTTAAAATAAGGTTATAAATACCGGGGTTTTATTATCAAAAAAAAGGCTTCAATACTGTTTTAAGCGATCGACAGGGCTTAAATTGTATTATATTCAAATAATTGTTCTGTATAACATAAATGTTACATTTTGATTTTATTAATTATAGTGGCATTTTTTTAATGAATTTATAACAAAATGGCTTTTTAATGGTGTTTGTATAGTATTTATAGGGTTAAAAATAATTAATTTATAATTCTTATAATGTCACTTGTGTAAACAGTACACACTATTTACATTAGTGTAATGCCAATGTGATTTTTTGCACCATCAAAGAATTATACGAAACCTGATATTATTATAACATTTATTAAGCAACGATGCAGGCAGTTTTTCGCATGCATCGGGAAAATTGAGTAACAATAAGTTTTCATATTTATTAAGTACGATACATGATAAAATTTTTACATTTTTTTCTTTTCGGCCATATAAATAAAGCCGGCCCCTTCCGTAAGGGCCAAGTCAATTTTGCTTTTATCACTGTTTCCAAACGTGTTTTATCTCACAACACTATATATACCGAACAACAATCTTAAAATCAAATAAATTAATCAACTAAATCTCAATCTCATGTTTAAAAGTTTACTCCTAAAGGGAAGAACATTATGCCTGCTGTTATGCTGCATGATTTCTTCATTGGTAGTTACAGCGCAAACAAAACACTCGGGTAAAGTTATCGGCAGCGATGACAAACTCCCGGTGGTTGGTGCATCCGTAAGGATTAAAGGCACCAACACAGGCGCTGTTACTGATGTTAATGGCGAGTTCACGCTCTCATTAGCGCCAGGTAATGTACTTGTTGTAAGTTACCTTACCTACAAATCAAAAGAAGTTACTGTTCGGGGCGACCAGTATCTTACAATTTCATTAGAGCCTGCAAACACTACCCTTAACGAGGTAATTGTTACAGGTTACCAAAGCCAGCGTAAAAAGGACATCTCGGGTGCGGTTGCATCTGTTGACGTATCCGCGGCCAAGGTTATTCCAACCTCTAACTCAGAATCGTTACTGCAAGGACAAGCAGCAGGTGTTACAGTGGTTCAATCGGGAGCTCCCGGCGCCAGTGGTAACGTGCTGATCCGTGGTATCGGTAACTTTGGCAACACTAACCCGTTGTATGTTATTGACGGAGTGCAAAGGACAGGTATGGGCGACTTAAATCCTAACGATATCGAATCAATTTCGGTGTTAAAGGATGCGGGTTCTGCAGCTATTTACGGCGTTGCCGGTGGTAACGGTGTTGTGGTAATTACTACCAAAAAAGGTAAGCAAGGCAAAACCAGGCTTACTTATGATGCGTTTTACGGTAACCAGATTGCATTAGGCGGTAACCCTTTCAACGTGTTAAGCGCTGATAACTTCGAAGCGTTGTTACGCCAGATTCAGCCAGACAACCTTTTAATTAAGGACAACGGCGGTCATTTTTTCGATTACGGCTACCAGGCAGGTTCAAACGTGCCAAATTCGCCTAAAGGACAGGCAAATGAAGGTAACCCGGCTATTGACCCGGCTAAATATGTATTGGATCCTAACAACCCTAACAATGATTACCTGATACAAAAATTTGTAAAGGGTGCTGGTACTGATTGGTTCCACGCATTATTTAAAAATGCACCCCAACAATCGCACACCGTGTCATTGAGCGGCGCAAACGAAAAAAACAATTATTATTTCTCCTTAGGTTATCTTAACCAACAGGGTACATTAATTGATACCTACTATAAAAGGTACCAGGCCCGTGTTAATACTAACTTCTCAGTAAGCAACAACGTTCGTATAGGCGAAACGATGAGCGTTTATTTTGAAGAAAGTCCACAAGGCGGTGGTGGTATCCCCGGTGGTAACCAAAGTGAAGGTAACGCGATATCTTTCAGCTATCGCATGATGCCTCAGATCCCTGTATATGACATCAAAGGCAACTTTGGTGGTACTTATGATGGTTTAACCCAGTTGGGTAACGCTATCAACCCGGTAGCAAGCCAGGCGCAAAACGGTTTGGATTTAAGCCGCGGCTGGAATATCGTAGGTTCGGCTTATGGCGAAGTGGATTTCCTGAAGCATTTCACAGTTAAAACGCAAATAGGTACAAGTATCTACAACTACTACTACAACAATACAATTGTTAATCCTTACTACGGTGGTGAAAGCCATAACTCGCCAAACGGTTACCAGGCCGGCGCAGGTTACGGCAGCCGTTACAACTGGACTAACACTATTCAGTACAGCCAGGTGTTTGGCAAACACAGTGTTAAGGCATTTGGTGGCTTCGAAGCAAGGGATATTTTTAACCAGGATATAAATGCCAGTGTTAACAATTTATTTTCACTTGACCCTGCTTACGTAAGTATCGGTAACGGTTCTGCATCTACAATCCTTGCAGGTGCTGGCCCTGGTCAGGAAGTATCAGTATTATCTTTATTTGGCCGTTTAGATTATATCTATAACGACAGGTACATATTGGCTGCCACTATCCGTCGCGATGGTGTATCGGTATTTTATCCTGGCAGGCAGTACGGAACCTTCCCATCAATTTCGTTAGCTTGGCGGATTTCGCAGGAAAATTTCATGAAAGGCATTTCATGGATTAATGACTTGAAATTGCGCGGAAGCTATGGTGAACTAGGTACTTACGCAGGTGTAGGTGGTGGTAATGCATATTCATCATTTAGGCCAGGAATTGGCGGAGGATCTTATGCAATTGGCGGTGGCATCAATTCTGCTACCGGCGGTTTCTTTGCATCGCAAATAGGTAACAAGAAAACCACCTGGGAAAATGATGTTATTACCAACGTAGGTGTTGATATGTCGTTATTTAACCATTTGGACGTAACAGTTGAATGGTATAATAAAGTGAGCAAGAATTTATTATTCCAGTTAACATTGCCTGCAACGGTAGGTGGTGCTTCTGCTCCGTTTATAAACGTCGGTCAGGTGTCGAACAAGGGTGTTGAAATTTCGGCTACTTACCATGGCAAAATTGGCAGCGATGTTAGTTTCTACGGCGGTGCTAATATTACAACCTATAAGAGTAATATTGATAAGATATCTAACGATATTAAAAACAACTATTTCGGTGATAACGGACAGCGCCAAACTACCCTTGTTAGAAATCAGGTTGGCCATCCAATCGGCTCGTTCTACGGCTACGTGGTTGACGGGTATTGGAATTCACAAGCTGAAATTGACGCTGCAAATGCTAATGCCGTTGCAAAAACAGGCAAAGCCGGAAGTGTTTACCAAAATGGTAACAGCAGCGGCGGCGGCGAAATTTTGGGGGACTTTAAATACCATGATACTAACGGCGATGGTGTTATTACCGATGCCGACCAGGATTTTATCGGTAACCCGAACCCTAAATTTACTTACGGTATTAACTTAGGAGCAAGCTGGAAAGGTTTCGACCTGTCAACAGTGCTTTACGGTTCGTATGGTGCCAAAATATATAACTACACTAAATACTGGACTGATTTCGGTGATACATTCGCCGGAAACAAGGGCAACGACTTGCTGTTCAATTCATGGACACCAAGCAATCCTAACGCAGCTACACCAAAGGCCCAGGCCGTTGGCGGTTTCGGAACAAGCAGTACCGTTAACTCATGGTATGTTTCTGGTGGTTCGTTCCTGAAAATGCGTTCATTGTCTTTGGGTTATACCTTTAATTCTGCAAAACTTAAAGCGCTTGGGGTTGA
Source organism: Mucilaginibacter sp. (assembly GCF_025359345.1). Classification (GTDB taxonomy): domain Bacteria; phylum Bacteroidota; class Bacteroidia; order Sphingobacteriales; family Sphingobacteriaceae; genus Mucilaginibacter. Next base: position 199,021 of record NZ_JANYGQ010000005.1, on the reverse strand, counting down.
TAAGCTGCATATTTACGCACAAGGCGTTAACCTGTTCACTGCTACCAAATACAAAGGACTTGATCCTGAGTTGTTAGTTGTGGGCGGCAACGGTTTGGGTACTGATATTGGTGCTTATCCAAACAACGAAAAGAAATTTATTTTTGGTGTTAACTTATCATTTTAACGGCTAAGAAAAAAAAATATAGTTATGAAAAAATTTAACAGTAAACTAATTATCCCGGGTGCCATGGCGGTACTTGCACTGTCTTATTCGTGCAAGGACTACCTTAACAGGACACCAACAGGATCATTGAACACCATCATCCTTGCCAATAAGGCCGGGGTCGATGGTCTATTAATCGGCGCCTATTCATTATTAGATGGAACTTACGGCGGGCAGCCTGGAAATACCTGGATGACAGGTACTGACAACTGGATTTACGGTAGTGTCGCGGCAGATGATGCACACAAAGGCTCTACCCCGGATGACCAAGCCGATGCAGGTAAAATTGAAGCATACATTGCAACTTCAAGTAATAACTACCTGGACCCGAAATGGCGTGTAATGTTTAACGGCGTTCAGCGTGCTAACGACGTTTTGCGCGAGCTGCCGTTAGTTAAAGACGGATCAGTTACCCCAGCTTATGCCAAAGAAGTAATTGCCGAAAGCAGGTTCCTGCGGGCTTTTTACGAATTTGACCTGGCAAAACTTTGGAGAAACGTACCTTATGCAGATGAAACAGTTACTTATGATAATGGTAACTTTAACATTGGTAACCCCGGCCCGATTTGGGATAAAATTGAAGCAGATTTAACTGCTGCAATGGCCGACCTGCCTGCAACGCAAAGTGAAAAAGGCCGCGTGAATAAATACGCTGCCCAGGCATTTCTTGCAAAGGCGTACATGTACGACCATAAATATGCACAAGCGCTTCCGCTTTTAAACGATCTGATAGCCAATGGCGTTACTTCAAGCGGCACTAAGTACGCGCTTGTTCACTATGCTGATAACTTTAACGCTTCAACAAAAAACAACTCTGAAGGTGTTTTTGTCATCCAGGCATCAGTACATGACGGCTCAAATGGCGACAACGGTGCTTCTGGTGGTACACTGAATTTTCCTTCAGCCGGTCCCGCTACCTGCTGCGGTTTCTTCCAGCCATCATTCAGTTTCGCAAACGCATTTAAAGTTGACGCTGCCACTGGTTTACCATTGTTAGATACTTATAATGACAGCGATATCGCCAATGACCAAAACGTTGGTTCTGACAAGCCATTTACACCTTATGCAGGTACACTTGACCCACGTCTGGATTGGTCAGTTGGCCGTCGTGGTATACCTTACCTTGATTGGGGAATTATGCCAGGCGCCTCTTGGGCTCGTGACCAAACAGATGGCGGTCCGTACGTTCCTATCAAAAACACTTACTATAAATCTGCGCAGGCATCAACCAGCGAAGCTTACGAAGGCTGGGCTCCAAACCAGTCGGTTGCTAACGGTTACAATGCTATCCGTTTTGCCGATGTATTGCTTTGGGCAGCTGAAGCTGAGATCGAAATTGGTAGCTTAGATAAAGCACAGGGTTATGTTAACTGGGTTAGGGATCGTGCCGCCGACAAAACCGGCTGGGTACATACCTACAAAGATGACGGCAACTCTACTGGCGGGTTCACAGACATCCCTGCTGCTAATTACAAAGTTGGTTACTATGGCACCTATGCCGGAGTAAACGGCGGAACTAGCAATGCAGCTATGAGCTTTGCAACCCAAGGTAAAGATTTTGCCCGCAAAGCTGTTCAATTTGAACGCAGGCTTGAATTGGGTATGGAAGGCCACCGTTTCTTCGACTTACAGCGTTGGGATGGTATCTTTGGTGGCCCAATGGGATCTGGCTATATGGCTGGTGTGCTGAATGGTTACTTAAACCACGAAGTTCACGTTCCAAACTTCCCTTCTGCATTGTTAAACAGCGCTCATTTTGTTGCAGGAAGAAGTGAATTATTCCCTGTTCCAATTTCACAAATTAACTTAACCAACGGTGCAATCAAACAAAACCCTGGTTACAATTGATTTTTAATATTTTATAAAAAAGAGGTGGAGATAATATCTTCACCTCTTTTTTATTTTATACATTAGCGTATAATTTAAACATGAGATTCTTCCGCTATTTTTTCTTTTGCTGTTTACCCGCTTTATTCTTTTCATGCAAACAGCACAATGTTTTATTCGAAAAAATACCTTCGTCTGTATCGGGAGTAACCTTTGCAAATACCATTGTTGAAAACGATACCATTAACCCTTTAGATAAGCTTAATATATATAACGGTGGCGGCGTTGGCATTGGCGATTTTAATAACGATGGGTTGCAGGATATTTACTTTGTAGGCAATGCGGTATCGAACAAATTGTACCTCAACAAAGGGAACATGAAGTTTGATGATGTTACCGAACAGGCTGGTGTGAAGGGTTCAAATGGCTGGGGCAGAGGCGTAGCTGTAGTTGATATAAACAACGACGGTTTAATGGATATTTATGTTTGTTATACCCTGCTAAATGATTCGTTAAAGCGGCGTAACCTGCTTTACGTAAACCAGGGCATTGATAAAAACGGTGTACCTCATTTTAAAGAGATGGGGAAAGAATACGGACTTGATATAAACGTACACTCAACCATGGCGTCGTTTTTTGATTATGATAATGATGGTGATCTTGATATGTACCTGACCGTTAACGAAGCGGCCCCCAATGAAAATACAAGTAGTTTCAGGCCGATAGCGAAGGATGGTTCACGAAGGAGTACCGGCAGGCTGTACCGTAATGATTGGGATCCTGTTTTAAAACACGGCGTTTATCACGATGTTTCAAAACAGGCCAACATTTTAATAGAAGGGTACGGGCACGCAGCCAGTATTGTTGATATTAACCGCGATGGCTGGAAAGATATTTATGTTACCAATGATTTTTTAAGCAACAACATTTTATACATTAATAACCACGACGGTACGTTTACCGACAAATCAAAACAGTATTTTAAACACACGGCCAACAGCGCAATGGGTCAGGATATTGAGGATATAAATAACGATGGACTAGCCGATGTTTTTGAGCTTGACATGAGCCCAGAAGACAATTACCGGCGCAAAATGTTTATGGGTTCAAACACCTACCAGTTGTATCAAAATTTTGATTATTATGGCTACCAGTTTCAATATAACCGTAATACACTGCAGGTAAACCAGGGGCCGCGGCCAGGACAAAAAGACTCGATAGGCGATCCCGCTTTTAGTGAAACTTCTTTTTTAAGTGGTACCGCCCAAACCGATTGGAGCTGGTGCCCCCTGATTACAGATTTTGATAACGACGGTTTCAGGGATATTGTGATTACAAACGGTTATCCCCGTGATGTAACGGACCACGATTTTACCACGTTCAGGGCTGAGGCGTATCTGATTGCCAGCAAAAAACAAATTCTCGACCAGATTCCGATTGTTAAAATTCCAAACTATGCATTTAAGAATGGCGGCAAGCTCGAGTTCACCGATGTTACAAAGAATTGGGGTTTAACACAACCCTCGTTTTCAAACGGAGCGGTATACGCTGATTTGGATAATGACGGCGACATGGATATGGTAATAAATAATATCGATGACGAAGCGTTCATTTATAAAAATACCTCGCGCGAAAAGGATAAAGCAGACAGCCATTATTTGCAAATAAAGTTTAAAGGCGACCCCCAAAACATAAACGGCATAGGCGCCTGGGCTGATATTTACTACGAACATGGCAAGCACCAGGTATATGAAAATACTCCTTACAGGGGCTATCTTTCTACTATACAAAATATTGCACATTTTGGACTTGGGCGCGATTCTGTTATCGACTCGGTGGTAATAAGGTGGCAAAACAATAAAAAGCAAACAATTACCAATGTTAAGACCGACCAGGTACTGAAAGTTGATATTACCAACGCCCACGATAATTATTCGTTTAATCACCCGGAACAAAACAATGGCTCATTATTCCGTGAAGTAACTAAGTCGGTTGGTGTTAGTTATAAACATGTGGAAGAAGATTTGGCCGATTTTAATATACAAAAACTTATCCCTCATAAACTATCCCAATATACACCCGCCGTGGCTGTTGGCGACGTTGACGGTAATGGTTTTGATGATATGGTCGTCGGTGGCACATCCGAGTTTCCTGCCCAGCTATTACTACAGCAGGCAAATGGAAAATTTATACAGCGGCCGCTTTTTGGAGCCGAACAACAAAAGTCCAACCAGCGATTTAAAGACGAGGGGTTGCTATTGTTTGATGCCAATGGCGATGGCAAGCTTGATTTATACGTGGCCAGCGGGGGCTACGAAAAGACACCAAATTCTGCCTATTACCAGGACCGGATTTATATAAACGATGGGAAAGGTAACTTTACGCTGCAACCAGACGCGCTGCCCCCAAATTTTACCAGTAAGCTTTGTGTGAAGGCTATTGATTATAATAAAGACGGAAAGCTGGATTTGTTTGTATCGGGCCGCGTGGAACCATGGAGTTATCCGAAACCTGTTTCGAGCATAATATTACGTAATGACAGTAAAGACGGGCACCTTAAATTTACAGACGTTACTGCGTCGGTTGCAAAGGATCTTAAAAATATCGGCATGGTTTGCGATGCTACATTTAGTGATTTTGACAACGATGGATGGCCTGATTTGATACTTACAGGCGAATGGATGCCGATAACGTTCCTGAAAAATGACCACGGTGTATTTAAAAATGTTACGGCCAATACAGGTATCGCTGACAAACTAGGCTGGTGGAACTCAATTACAGCCGGTGATTTTAACCACGATGGTAAAGTAGACTATATAGTTGGCAACACAGGCCTAAATACTTTTTACAAGGCAACAGATAATTACCCGGTTTATATTACAGCCAAGGATTTTGATAATAATGGCAGTTATGATGCATTTCCATCGGTTTTTTTGAAAGATCAGGACGGAGAAATGAAAGAATTCCCAGCCCAAACGCGCGATGATGCAGTGAAACAGATGATTAGTATGCGGGTAAAATTCCAAAATTATAAGTCGTTTGCTACCGCCACGTTCGACTCGGTAATTACACCGGAAATGCGTAAAGGCGCCGTACGATTAAAAGCCAATATTTTGCAGTCGTGCTATTTGCAGAACCAGGGCAACGGTAAATTTACCATAACGCCATTACCGATAGAAGCGCAAATATCGCAGCTTAACGGCATGGTGGTTGACGACTTTGACGGTGATGGAAATCTTGATGTGGCCATTAGTGGTAACGATTTTGGCACCGAAGTCTCTACCGGCAGGTATGATGCTTTTAACGGCTTGATACTTAAAGGCGATGGAAAAGGACACTTTAAGCCCCTAACCTTGCAACAAGGCGGTGTTTACATTCCCGGCGACGGCAAAGCGCTCGTAAAATTAAGGGGCGCCAAAGGCAACTACTTACTGGCGGCCACGCAAAACCGCGACGTGATGAAAATATTCGAGTTAAAAAGGCCGGTTAAGACCGTTCAACTCAATCCACTCGACGTGTTTGCTACTATTAAGTATAAAAACGGCCAAACCGGGAAACAGGAATTTTATAATGGTACATCTTTTCTGTCGCAGTCGGGCAGGTTTTTTAGTATTGACAAAACAATGGAAACAGTTACCATAACGGATAGTTATGGCCACGTACGGAATATCCCCCTTAATTAATACCTTTTATGAGACATTTTAAAATATTAGCCGTTTTAATTGGCGTTTTGGTTGCCGCAAGTTGTAAGCAGCAACAAAAAACCGCTATGTTGAGTGATGCCGACGTGCTGCACAACAACGAGGATCAGCTTACCCAAGTAATTATTTACGATGTATTTACCCCGCCGGTAGCTGCGCGTATATATGGCTACACTGCCCTCGCATCGTACGAGGCTATGCGTTATGCCAGCCCGAAATATAACTCAATAATTACGCAACTTAAAGGTTTTGGTAAACCACCCGAGCCGCAAAAAGGCAAGCAATATAACTTTGCCCTTGCTGCAACCAAAGCATTTTTTACAGTAGCGCACAAAATTACCTTTTCGGTTGACACCCTTAAGAAGTACGAAGACAAGGTGTACGCCATGTACAAAGAAAACCTGGATGACTCAACCTATGCTCGATCTGTTGATTTTGGTGAGAAAATAGGAAAGTTGGTATTAAAAAGGTCGGCGGCTGACGGCTATCCGCAAAGCCGGGGCAAACCCAAATACCTGGGCGAAAATAGTCCTGCCAAATGGCGTCCAACTCCTCCGGATTATATGGATGGTGTAGAGTTTTGCTGGGGAACTATCCATTCGTTTGCAATCGATACATCAACCCTGTTTTCGCCGCCGCCACCTCCACCTTACAGCGAAGATAAAAACAGCGCCTTTGTAAAACAATACACTGATGTTTATAATACCAATAAAAACCTTACTAAGGAGCAAATTGAAATAGCAAAGTTTTGGGACGATAACCCGTTTGTTATACAGCACAATGGCCACCTGATGTTTGCCGACAAAAAGATCACGCCGGGGGGGCACTGGATAGGGATAACCACAATTGCCTGTAAAAAAACACATGCCGACGGGGTTAAAACCGCGCTGGCGTATGCGCTTACCTCAATTGCCCTGTATGATGCCTTTATTTGCTGCTGGGAAGTGAAATATAAATACAGTTATGCTCGTCCGGTTACCAATATCAACGAGAAAATAGATCACAACTGGCTGCCTTTACTGCAAACCCCACCGTTCCCTGAGTATACCGCGGGTCACTCAACCATAAGCGCAGCTTCGGCAGTAATGCTTACGCATCTTTTTGGCGACAACTTCGAATTTCAGGATACAAGCGATATCAAATACATAGGTATGCAGCGTCATTTTAAATCATTTTCGTTAGCGGCCGAAGAAACGGCCCTTAGTCGCTACTACGGTGGTATACACTACCTTAATAGCTCTCTGGTGGGTGCACAACAGGGAAAACAGATGGCCGAATTTGTTTGGAATAAATTAAAATTAACCAATTAAAACAGGATACTCTTGATCAATATGAAGCGTAATATATTTCACACGCTCACTTCATCTTTATATTTACTAACAATTGCCTTTACAGGCAGCGTTTTACTTAACGGCTGTAAAAACCAGGGGGGCAGTAATAACAGGTACGCTCTAACCGGCGATACGATTGTTGACGGTAAAAATCTCGTGCAGATAAACTGCACAAAGTGCCACGCGCTGGTACCGGTAAACGCGCTTACTAAAGATGTTTGGAAATATCATACCTTACCTGCAATGGGTAAGTATCTGGGTATGACCGCTTACCTTGGAGGCTATTTTAAAAGGGATACATCGGGTTTAACATTACTTGAATGGCAAAACATAGTTGCGTACTATCAAAAAATGGCGCCCGGTTCGTTGCCAGCCGCCAAGCCGCCCGTTGCAGCTGTGAGCGGCATGGCAGCCTTTAACGTTGTACAGCCTAAAGCGCAACCTAATGTGGCCTATACTATTATGGCGGCCATAAACCCTTACAACCACAAAATTTACACGTCAGATGGCGTTTCGAACCTCTTGCAGGAATGGGATAGCAATTTAAAACTCAGCAAATCGGTTATATTGCCATCGCCGGCGGTACATGCCAGCTTTGTTAAAAATGAGAAGGGGGCTACCAGCGGTCAATTCGCAGCTATTGGTCAGTTGGATCCTGTGGATTTTCCGAACGGAAAAGTAATGAGTGTTAACCTAGACGATGATAAGCTAAAACCCACTGTTTTTGCTTCGGAATTGGCACGACCGGTACAAACCCTGCAAGGCGATTTTAATAAAGACGGGCTGATGGATTGGGTGGTTTGCGGGCAAGGTGGCTCAAAAGGCGGGGTTTATTTATTCAAACAAAACCCCGATCATAGCGTAACCCAGGTAAATATCTCAGATAAAGCCGGCGCAGTTAAGGCTGTTAGCGGCGATTTTAATAAAGATGGATGGCCTGACCTTATGGTGTTATTTGGCCGTGGCGACGAAGGGTTGATAATGTTTCTGAACGATCAGCATGGCGGCTTTACCCAAAAGCGGTTATTGAGCTTTCCGCCGGTATATGGGTCGACCGATTTTGAGCTGGCTGATATTGATCACGATGGGAATCCCGACCTTATTTATAGTTGCGGTTATAATTATAACGATTCGCGGATATTGAAGCCTTATCATGGTTTATACCTGTATAAAAACACCGGCGACTTTAATTTCAAACAGCAATGGTTTTATCCCATTAATGGTTGTACAAAATTTGTTACTGCCGACTTTAATGCAGACGGCAAATTGGATATAGTTACCACCGCTTTTTTTGCTGATCTTAAAGACAATCCGGCAGAGAGTTGCATTTATTTTGAACAGGATAAGTCTTTCAGTTTTAAACCGTATACCTTGCCGGTAAGTAAATACGGCCGCTGGAAAAGCATGGATGTTGGCGATATTAATAATGATGGAAAACCTGATGTTGTACTCGGGAATTTTTCTACCGGGTATAATCTCCAGCCCGGCTTAAAGCAAACCTGGGACAAAAAACTTCCCTTTATAATATTGCAGAATAACTTTAAAAAATAGCTTATCGGGATCACCGGGAGGAAAAAAAGGCGGGACGAAGGTTGAAAACCTGGTCCCGCCTTTTTTGTTAAGATAGCGCAAAAACACGCGGGTTGGAAGGCGGTTACCCCCGGTATAAATTGACGCAAAAAAGCACGTAACATTCGTGATACTTTGTAAAGATTTCGCTATCCTAAAAAAACTATCCAAAAGCTTACTTCGTTATATAGCTGTAGCTACTATATTTAACCGCGGTATACTATCTGCCGATTGGCAGGTATCCCGATAATTAGTTTTTAACTCAATCTTAAAACCTGGTGAGACATTGCCTTATTCATAAAGCTTTTGTGTCACCGGTGTAATCCGGTATTGTTTGCAGGCAACATGCGTAATTTGTTTAGTCCGAAAGTGAAGTATTTGCTATTATTTGTTCCTGCTGTCGCGGTTATTATCATTGTTTTGCTGAGCTTACGCGTAATTGATTTAAGAAGTGTTGAACAAAAGCAGGTCGACAATGGCCGGGAACTATCCCAAATCTATTGCAAAAGCTGCCACGAGTATCCCGAACCATCGTTAATAGATAAGCACACCTGGGTGAGCGGGGTACTGCCTGAAATGGCCAAACAATTTAAGCTGGAATCGTTTTTTGGAAAATACGGCGTTACACGGCTTTCGACGATTGCACCAGCTGATTTTGAAGATATTATAGCTTTTTATAAAAAAGAAGCGCCCGAAAAACTGTTAAGTCCAAAATCGCCTTCAGTTAGCGATTGGGCAATTTTTAGCCTTGAAAAGCCTGGAAAAGTAAGTCGTGCTGAAGGAGACGATGCCAATACCACCCTACTTGCTTATAACCCTGGCGATAAAAAGTTGTACAGCGGCGACATGCGCAATAATCTTTACAGCTGGAACGAAAAGCTTGAAGCATCGCTGGTTGCAAAAATGCCAACGCCGGCAGTTGGCGCTAATTTCTATTCAAATGGTACTGATAAAAATCTTGCTTTAATTACGTGCATAGGTATACTTAACCCCAATGACCTATTAAAAGGAGCAGTCACAGCAATCAACCTGGATAAAAGTGCCGCCAATCCTGTTGTTGTTGCCGATAGTTTACCAAGGCCGGTGCAAACCATATCGGCTGATTTTAATAGAGACGGGCTGCTTGATTACGTAACCTGCGGTTTTGGCCGCAACATTGGTGGTTTATACCTGTTTACACAACAAAAAGATCATCGTTATAAAAAAACCGTTATAAGGACGGCGCCAGGCAGCGAACAAATGGTGACCGGCGATTTTAACAATGATGGTTATCCTGATTTAATGTGCCTTTTTGCCCAGGCCGACGAAGGGATATGGCTATTTTTAAATAATAAAAAAGGCGGGTTTATCACAAAAAACATATTACATTTTCCGCCGATATATGGCTCCAGCAGTTTTCAGCTGGCTGATTTTAACCACGATGGCAAACCCGACATATTATACACGTGCGGCGACAACAGCGATCTGTCACCTGTGTTAAAACCTTACCACGGTGTGTATATTTTCACCAACCTTGGCGACTGGCAGTTTAAGCAAACTTACTTTTATCATATTGACGGTTCGACTAAAGCTATGGCCGCCGACTTTGACCACGACGGTGACCTTGATATAGCCACCATTGCATATTTTCCCGATTTTAAGGACGACCCAAAACAAGGCTTTGTTTACCTCGAACAAACCAGGCCAAATCAATTTAAGGCCCACGAAATCCCGATAAGTGATAGAGGGAGGTGGTTAACCATGGAAGTAGCCGATTTGGACAATGACGGTTACCCGGATGTAATTTTAGGTAACTTTTCAGTCCCCGGCCGCGATCTTATGAACCAAACCGGCGTTACAAAAAGATGGGACAGGTTTACGCCATTAATCGTATTAAAAAACAATACCGCCAAATTGCGCGATAAAAGCGCCCCCATTTCAAAATAATATAATAAAAGGGTAAATTAGTACAATTTACCGCATGGTTAAGTTAGTTAGATTTACCCCTGTAAATTTTACCGGCTTAAACACTTACCTGCCGTTGATTTACCTTTTTTAACCTGTGGGGATAAATTGCCCCGGCATAAAATAACTATGATGAAAAAAATTGTTCGCCTGGTGGCGTTTGCCCTTATTTCGGGTGTTATCCCTTGCTCGTTATCGGCGCAAAGTGTTAAACAGGTTAAACTTGTAAACTTCGATTTGCAGTCGTCATCGCTGGTGAAAGCGGACGGGCCGGAATTGTCGACAACGCAATACAAGTCGCCGGTTTATTGGATGCCTGTTAAGGTACCATCGACAGTGCTTACCGGGCTGGTGGCCAATCATATTTATCCTGATCCATACCAGGGGTTAAATAACATGCTGATCCCCGATGCATCCGACCAGTTTAATAAGGAATACAACCTTGAACAATACAGCCATTTACCAAATGACCCCAATCCATGGAAAAAACCATATTGGTACCGAACCACATTTAAAGTGCCTGCCGGCGACAAGGGCCGTCATTTCCAGTTGATATTTAAGGGAATAAATTACCGTGCGGCGGTTTGGGTTAATGGTAAACAAATTGCCGACAGTGCCCAAATGGCAGGCATGTTTGCTGATTATAACCTGGATGTAACGAATGCAGTAAATGCAGGTGGCGACAATGCGCTGGCAGTTAAGATATATCCGCTGGATTACCCGGGCTATCCCGCAAAAGAACAACTAAAAGCATTAGGGCCATTTTATGAAAATGGTGGCCCTACGGGGGATATCGGAAAAAACGTAACCATGCTTTGCTCCGTAGGCTGGGATTGGATTCCGCCAGTGCGCGACCGTAACATGGGTATATGGCAACCGGTTTATCTGCGCACAACCGGCGCGGTAACTATTGGCCGGCCTAAATTGGTAACCGACCTGGCAAACCTGCCCGATACAAGCGTTGCCAAACTATCATTAAACTTAACACTATCAAACCACAGCGATACGGCGCAAAACGGCAAACTAACCGTAACAATAAAACCCGAGAATTTTACCGGACTGCCTGTTCAGTTTTCGCAAAACGTGAATATTAACGCAAGCGGCTCTGCCGATGTTAGCCTTGACGCAGCTAAAGTAAGCCAGTTGGCCATACAAAAGCCGCACTTATGGTGGCCAAATGGCTACGGTAGGGCAAACCTTTACCGCATACGCCTGCAATATACTACGGCCAATGGCATTGCAGACGACACGTCGTTTGTGTTCGGCATACGGACGGTAAGCTCAAAGGGCACTATGGTTGGCAATTTTTTGCGCCGCGAATTTTTTGTAAATGGAAAACGGGTACACCTTAATGGCGGCGCCTGGGTGCCTGATATGATGGTAAACCGCGATTCGGCCCGTTATGATTATGAAATGCACCTTTGCCGCAACGCAAATGTGAATTTGGTGAGGATTTGGGGAGGGGGAGTTACCCCGCCTGACGCATTTTGGAACGCTGCCGATAAATATGGCGAAATGGTATGGTCGGACTTTTGGGTTACCGGCGATACCCAGGGTGAATTTAAAGGTTCACCGGATTGGCCGCTGGAAGGAAATATATTTGTAAAAAACGTTACCAGTACTATTTACCGCATCCGCAACCACCCGAGCTTATTGGTGTGGACAGGTGGTAATGAAGGCCACGCCCGCAAGGAATTATATGATGCCATGCGCGATGCAATCATTAACCTTGACGGCACCCGCCCTTACATCCCAAGCTCATCGGGCTTTGCCAAACTGCCGGCCGGCTGGAAAGGCTCCTGGCCCGACGATCAGGCATCGGGTGTTTATAGTGGAGGCCCGTACAATTGGCAAGACCCTAAAGTGTACTACAAGAAAGCGGACGTTGGCGGCGATTGGGTATTTAAAGATGAAACCGGCCTGCCATCGCAGCCGCCTTATACTACATTGGCTAAAACTATCCCTAACCTGGTGTGGGACACAAAATTGCCTTTCCCGCTTAACAACACTTGGGGTTACCACGATGCTGCCACCGGAGCCGCGCAATTTGACAATTACATCAGCGAGATGGTGACACGGTATGGACAGCCGGCAACTATGGTAAACTTTTCGGACAAGATGCAATTGATGAATGCCGTTGGTTACCAGGGTATATTCGAAGCAGCCGGCCATAAGTTAACTGAGACCGGAGGCGTAATGCTTTGGAAACTGAATGCAGCCCTGCCAAGCGTGGTCTGGCAGATATACGATTGGTACCTGGAGCCAAATGCAGGCTACTACGCTATGCAAAATGCAGTGGAGCCATTACATATCCAATTCAATCAAAACGACTCCACTGCGGCTGTAATAAACCGGATGCACCATGCGACCGGCGTACTAAGTGCTAAAGCCGAAATTTTTGATATCGACAGCAAAAGACTAAACTCATTCAGCATAAGCCATATTGGTTTTGCCGATGAAGGCACACAGGAGGTCATCAAACTAAAAGAAGCGCTTATTGCTGCAAAAGGCGTAAGCTTTGTAGTGCTTAATTTAACCAACGCGGCAGGTAAAACAGTGTCACATAACGTGTACTGGCTTGCGCCTGGTAACAACCTTACCGAATTAAACAACCTTGCCCCAACCAAAGTTGATGTGAAGGTGTTGGGTGCCGAAAAAGGCGCCGCAGAAAACAAGTGGACAATGCAGCTCACCAATAACACCGGCAAACTGGCATTTTTTGTGCGCCCTCAGCTAATGGCTAATGGCGAAGAAGTTATGCCAAGCTACTGGTCGGCAAATTACTTTACCCTTGCCCCGCACGAAAGTATTACAGTTTCTGTAAGCGCCCCGGTAGCCAAATTAGGTGGCGTACAGCCAAAAGTTTTGGTTGAGGGCTGGAATTTAGAGAAACAGTGGGTGGGACTGGGAACCAAATAATTAATTGAGATAAATAGAAATATAAGGCTGCGATTTATCGTGGCCTTAATATTTTAAAAAAAACTATTCTTTTAGTTAAAAAATAATCTACTTTAGCAGCTCAATTATAATATTAGTCAGACCAGTGCTAAACCATCACAAGTGAAAAAACAGATTTTAACGTTTTGTGTAATTGCCTTTGCATATTTTAGTTGCTCCAAAGAGCACATATCGATCCAAAAATCATCTTATAATATTTCCATCAAAGCCGTCGGCAATGATGCTGCTACAGATTCCTCCTCGTCGTGGGCACAGGTGTTAGGCGGCAACGCGACAATTACTTTCGATGCGAAATACCCAAGCGATACGATGACCGTATCGTCAGTAACCCATACTATTGATTTAGGTAAATTGTCAACCTATCAATGGAAATTGTTTGCAGGTAAATACGATATAACCCTTGCCACAGCTGATGACGCCGTGGTTTCGCCCTATGTTAGGTTTAGCGCCAGTAAAACAGGAGTTGACATCAACACCGATGGTGTTATTGGGATGGACGTAGACGCCAGCGATGGGGTGATAACGATTAAAAGGACTTTGCTGGATACAACAGTTAGCCCGACATTTAAGCCGACCGGTGCAGCGGTTGCTAACCTAAGTAACGCCAATGGTTATGCCTATTTGTATGTAAAGGGAAGCACCAGCGGCCAGTTGGTTTTTACCAGCACTGAAGGAGACGTTTACAAAGCGGATATAACGGTAGTTGCAAAAAGCCAGTTCGACGCTTCCCTTAAAACGAATTCGAAAGGACAAGTAGTTATTCAATCGTATCCCTTCCACCCAAAAACAAACGTTCAGTAAGACTGCTAACCTATCGCACAATGAAAAGATATTTATCATATATACCTGTTTTGCTATTGATATTGAACGGATGCAGCCCATCTGACAAAAAGCCGGACCCGGTTATTCCTGTAACGCCCGAAATAACTATTCAAAATATAACCTACCCTACTTTTACAAACAGTACCTGGACAAATGTAGTGGGCGGGTCAGTTATTATTCAGATTGATAATACCGATGCCGGTGGCACCGTATTGTCAACGATTAAAGACAGCACCGATGTAGCCAGTATTGTGAGCTATAGCAAAGTTGTTAAAAAAGGCACCTACAACATTACCCTCACATCAAAAAACCAGACTGCGGTTGCTGATACATTTATCCGCTTTAATGCAAAGCTGACGGGCTACAGTGTGGAGAATAAACAGGCGGTTTCATTTATTGCTACTACTACTGACGGTTTGATAACCATAAGCCAGGGTTTCATCCAGCCCAATTTAACCCCGGTATTTAAGGCGCAGCCCGATGGGAAAGAGTATAAAATGGGCATAAAAAACGGTTTTTACTACCTCTATGTGAAAGACGGCGCGAAGGGCGACATTATTTTTAAGGAGGCCACCACAGGTCAGTCGGTTGTTAAAAATCTTACTATTGCGGCGTTAAGCCAATACAATGTGGCGGTTACGACACAATCAGGCTCACTGCAGGTTACTTTTGCACCGTTTAACTATGTAAATGTTTCAGCCGAGACAACTACGTTGGTAAATGTTAATGTTAACCCTGACGACTATTATTTTAACCATAGCAGCAGCGCTTATTTTGTAGCTACCGATGAGAACGGCAGCATACTTGGACAAGCTAAATATGTGCTGGGTACAACTAAATTTAAGCTGGTATCGGCAACGCCTTACCTGGGCAGCCGTTTAAATGTATTTGTGATAATCAATCCTCTCGATAACACAAAACCCAATATTACAGGTTATTTGCAGGTAAAAAAGGGGAGTACCTACAATAGCTTTTATTCCGTTTTGCCCCAGCAGACAAAAGTGCCGATAAAGCCGTATATAAAAAATACATCCGGTTTCGACCAGCTTCTAATAAGCACTAATGCGTATGGAGTGATAGCCTCTTCGATTGCTGATTCAGTTAATTTTCAACCGGATGTTTTTATAGATAATGGCGAAAAATTATACGTTCAGCTTTTAAAAAACAACAAGTACACTTACAATTTCTTTGACGTCCCATTGGGAACCGCTGGTATTAATGTTGATGTCAGTAAAGTTACCAAGATACCGGCCGAAAAAACGCTGGCAGGGCCTGTGAGCGATATTGCCCTACAATTGTATGCCAAAAACGACATCGTCCATTTCGATTCTTATTTGCTTGATGTTCAGCAAACACACACAGGTAGTTTAACACTTAGGTATCCTAAAGAGCCTTTTAAGGAATATGAACTATATTCCTACTATTTAAAGTCGGGATTTGAATATGAAGAGGTATCAACAGGGCCTTCTATTCCCGATGCGGTGCCGACCTTTGATGCCACGTTCAATGTTTCGGGGACAAGCTTAAGTAATTTTGTTCCTTCATTTTCCGGAACATTCGACTATTACCATGCTTCATTTGAAAATACAACTGGTACCGATTTAAAGGTGGAGCTTTATTCGCCGTCGGCAGGTAACTATACCAAGGTGAAATTGCCATCGTTCAACAAGTTCCTAGGTGTAACGGGTTTGCGTTTGGCCGATCAGAAGCTGATTAGTTTCGGGCTTGTTCAATACCAGGGCTTTGACGAAAAAGTATTTAATTATAAACCCGCTAATGCCATAAGGAGCGCGCCTGATTTTAATGCCAAGTCTGTTCGTAAAGTTTATTGAGTAAGCCAGAGATTTTACACAGAATTAATAATTGAAGAACTACGTCAATACAAAATAATATTTTCTCATATCGTGCGGTTGAATTGCAGGCAAATTAAAGCGCAGGTGCGGCAAAAAGGTATACATTTGTAATACCGTACCCCTTATTTAGCTATGTATTTTAACTTGTGGTCGATATTATTGATTGCCTTCCTGTCGCAGTGTGTATTTCTTTTGGTATCATTAATTATAAGACCCTCAGCCAATCAAAATGCAAGGCAATTGCTGATGCTGTTATTGGTGGTTATCTTTTGTGTGCAATTCGGCAACTTTTGCGAGGCAACGTATCTCTATCGAAAATGGCATGGCATAACCAACCTTGGCCGGGGCATGCTGCTGCTGCAGGGCCCGGTGCTTTACTTGTACACTTTATCGGTTATATCGGCAGATTTTAAATTCAGGTACACGCACTTGTTGCATTTTTTGCCCTACTTTTTGGCGCTGGCAGTAATTTGGCGACAGGAAAACCCGGTAGATGATCGTATTTTGGTACTAACTATCGATGCTGTAATGGAAGGCAAAAGCCACATGGACTGGAAAACCTCCATGTGGTTTGTTACTTATTTCGTGCACCTCACGGTTTACTTTCTGCTGATAAGGCGCTTTATGCTGCAGTCAGTCAAAAGTCCGGCAGAACAGTTTCAATTCCCGATTGAGCAAAGGTTGCGCTGGCTTAAAAAGCTAACCATTACCTATAGTTTAGTTGCGCTTGTTTTCCTGGGCATAATCTTTTATATCAGCATAACCGGTCTTTACACAGTATACGGCAATTTTATTTATGCCATGGCTTTAGGTGGATTGATTTATACCATAGCTTTCCAGGCATTGCCAGATTGGCACACTTTAAAGCCAGGTTTCGATAAGAAATATAAATCCATCAATATAAAACAGCAAACCGAGGAAGAGCTGCTGAACAGGATATTGTATTTTTTTGAGCAAGAAAAGATATTTATGAACCCCGATTTGCGGATAGATATGCTGGCCAAAAAAACTGATGCGAAGTCCAACGTTGTTTCAAAAATTATCAATAAACGCCTGGACAAAACTTTCAGCGAGGCAGTTAATTACTATAGGATTGAGGAAGTAAAAAAACGGTTGGACGACCCCAAATTCGACCATCATTCTATTTTTGGTATCGCTATGGATGTGGGTTTTACCAGTAAATCGGCCTTTAACGAAACGTTTAAAAAATTGAATGGGATAACGCCATCACAATATGTGAAGTTGGGGCAGTGGGCGAGGTGGTGAGATGTTTTTTGCTAAAACAAAATATCCTTTACCACACTTAATAATAACAATGCAAAACACTCATATCCTCATCGTTGGCGCAGGTGCAACAGGCTTAATGGCTGCCCGCATTTTAGCAAAAGCCGGCAAAAAAGTAACTGTACTTGAGGCCCGCAGCCGTTGTGGTGGCCGCATCCATACCCTTAACCACGAACTGTTTTTTAAAAATACTGAGCTGGGCGCAGAGTTTGTGCACGGCGATTTGCCTGTTACGCTCGACCTATTAAATGAGGCTGATATCCCGTATCATTCAGCAAATGCTGAAATGTGGCATTACAGTAACGGCAAATTCAGCCAGGAAGGTGAATTTAGGGGCTGGGATAAAGTAGTTGAAAAACTGGGCGGGCTAAAGAGTGATATCAGCATAAAAGATTTCCTGGAAAAAGAATTTCCGGGCGATGCAAATGAAGAATTGAGAACAGCGGTAACGGGTTTTGTATCTGGCTATGATACCGCCGACCCGGCAAAAGCCAGTTCGTTCGCTTTGCGGGAAGAGTGGGAAAATGAAGATTTTGAGGCCCAGCACCGGGTTAAAGGCGGTTATGGTGTAATGATAAAATACCTGGAGGACGAGTGCAAAACGCATGGCGCCGAAATATGCCTGAACTCGATAGTAAAAGAAATTCACTGGCAGCCGGGAAAAGTTAAAGTAATAACCAGCGATGAGACCGAATATGAAGCATCACAAATATTGATCGCGTTGCCTTTGGGTGTTTTACAAGCTGATAAAAATGAACAAGGTGCGATAACATTTGTCCCCGAAATCAAAAAGCAGCAAGATGCTATAAACGCTATGGGCTTTGGTTCAATAATAAAAGTATTGCTTGAGTTTGATACACCTTTTTGGGAGGATAAGGCAACTGAAGACCTGGTTGGGGTCAGCTTAAAGGATATGGGTTTTGTGTTATCAAACGAGGCAATACCGACCTGGTGGACACAAGCGCCCCAACTTAGCCCCGTTTTAACCGGTTGGCTGGGTGGTTTGCCTGCTGCCGCAAAGAAAGATGCGTCGGACGAAGAAATATTGCAACTTTCCCTCAAATCTATCGCCAATATTTTTAAACGGGATATTAATGAACTGAATGATAAACTCGTAGCCTTCAATATCGCCAACTGGACTGCTGACCCATTTACCCGCGGTAGCTATGCCTACGATACAGTTGGAACCCCGGATGCCAGGAAAGTATTGAATGAACCCGTTGAAAACACCATTTTTTTTGCCGGAGAATATTTGTACGAAGGCCCGGCGATGGGAACCGTTGAGGCTGCTCTGAAAAGTGGGTTATATGTTGCGGATGGAACGATGGAGCATTAAACCTATTTAATATTCTCTCACCAAAGTTTCTAACGGAATGTTTAATTCATGATAAAGTTTCCTCACCATCCCCAGGTTTAATTTTCTATTCTTTTTAAATATGTCGCTTACGCGGCTTTTGAAACCTAATATTTGGGCAAGGTCTTTATTTGTCAAACCTTGCTGTTCCATCCTGTATTTAATGGCTTCAATTGGGTTCGGTACATCTATAACAAAGTGTCTATCTTCATACTCTTTAATTAAGAGTGCAAGTACATCTGCCTCATCGCTTTCCGCAGACCCATTTTTAGCCTGAAAGATTTCTTCAAATCTTTCTAACGACTTCTCGTAGTCTTTTTTTGTTTTAACTATTTTGAGTTGCATAATCCGTTAATTACTCCTAATTCTTCTTTTTAAGTTTAAATAAATCAATAGTAGTTGGGTCTATTTTGTCGTATTCTGCGTGTGTTCCAATAAATTTGATAAAAATCCATCCCTTTTGATAATTTACTTCAGCAATCAATCGGTAATCATTATAATTGATTCCAAATATCACCCGGTCATTTTTTATTGTCCTTGACGTATTGAAATCTTTAGTAATGTCCCCGGGTTTCCTCCATGATTTTGTTTTAACATCATGGTACCAGTTTTCCAATGTCTCTTTGCAATCAGTGTGTTTTTCGTAAAATGAAACCAATGAACTACGATTGTAAATGTTCATCTCATAATATCGTTTAAACAAATATACACAAAGTAACCAATTTGGTTACTTTTATTTTCTCAAAAACCTATCAGTAGGGCTATGAATAATTAGCTTGAGGCCGCCTAATAATTCCCAGATACAATTATCATATCCATCAGCTTTATGCTGTTGTCGTAATAATCGTAATCCTTAAGTTTAAAAGCTACCAAATAATCCCATACCTTGTTTAGCCAAAGCTGGTTTTTACTATCCACCATAGCCGAAACAGCAAATGGCGCCACGAAGCTTAGTGCCTCAAAATACCGGTGTTTGATATCGTTACCTGCTAACGTATAACCGGCGGACAGATTGTAGGTGTCATTATTAGTTGTACTCCTGATCCATCGGTTTATTTTATCGGCGATGTGTTTGGCGCGTTTGTCGCCGGTTAGGAGGTAGTCGGTACCTATGCGCCATGGGTCGCGGCAGGCGTTGTAGTTGTAAAGGCCATCATAGGGTGATTCTAAAAAGTTTGGCAGGGCGGGTTTTGGTTTTTTATTTAGGTTGACGATGAAATCGGGTATCAACCCGGCATCCGGGCTGTATCTATCCTCCAACGCTGTAAAAAGTTTATAACCAGCATTCACAACTTTGTCCCAGCGCGCATCACCGGTTGCATCTTTAAAAGCCTTAAAGTGCGCAGGCATAAAATCAGACGAGCGGGTTGCAAAATAATCCTTGCTCTCTGCTTCTATACCATCGCTCAACAAAACCGACCAGGTTTGATGATTGATTTCGTACTGCATAATTGCGTTAATCATAGCTTTTGCCTCGGCCAGATAATTTATTTTGCCTTTGCTGCCCCATTGTTTATTTGCCAATAAAAGTGAATAGGCAATATCAATATCGCCGTCGCTTGCAGACGTGTTATCCGTACTTTTGCCACTACTATATTGCGCCCAGGCCATTAAATGTTTGCTTTTACCGGTTGGATGTGCTTTAACATAGTAAAACAAATTATCGTAAGTGATCTTAGCACCGGCATCGTAACCAGCCATCAACGCCACGATAATCATCCCGTAACCTTGCCCTTCGGAAACACATTGCTTTTTGTCTTTATTCTCGAACCAGACAAAATCTTCAGCTTTACCCGGTGTGTGTTTGATGAAGCGGGCTTTCCATTGAGTGTAAAATGTTTTTACCGTATTATCCAATTGGCTTTGGGTGATATGGTTTGGCTTGATTGTGCCACGGAAATATTTTTGATGTAGGGGGAATGGTTTTGCGGGGGATTGGGCGAAGAGGGAAGTGGAATAAAGAAGAAATATTATCGCAAGTTTTTTCATCAATTCAATTCTTAAATATCCTACATCGTCATTGCGAGGAACGAAGCAACCTCTGCACATGCAAATCAGCGGAGCAATAATATTGTGGAGACCTATCAACTGCATTTAGGTTCCCACAAACATTGTGTACTTTGAATGTCCTATATAGTCCGCCAGCTGGCGGATCGTTCCTCGCAATGACGACCTTGATATTTTTGCAACTAACCTCTGATCTCCAATCCCTAATACTGATAATTCCTGATATCCTGTATCCTATTAACCGTCATCGCGTCAATCAAAACTCCGGCATGTTTTTTAATGGCATGCTCGTTTACTATTTGCTTCTTTTCGGTTTCTTCCACGTCCATATCAGCGCCTGAGAAATACAGCTTAAGGCATTCCAGAAAATTCTGAATGGCCGGTGTTTGCTTGCAGGTAGCCGCAAACCAGGCGCGGCGGGCCACGCTGTGGTGCAAAGGCTTCACAACTATATTGCGGCCCGCAAGGTATGGTTCAACAATCCAATCGGCCATAACGGTGATGCCAAGGCCTGCATTAACCATTTCGATGGTTGCATCGGTATAATGGATGCGGTGCAGCGTTTTAGGCTTTACATGCTGGCTCTGTATCAGCGATTCTATTATCGGTGTGTCCTGGTACGACGGATCGTATAGCGGCAATATTAGTTCCTCACCATGAAAATCTGCAATCTCGATGACCTCCTTTTTCGCTAAATGGTGGTCGCCACAAATAACGGCCACCAACCTGTCCTCAAAAATAGGTTCATAACGTATTTTGGTATTCACCATCTGGGTACGGATAATACCGATATCGAGGTCGCCGTTCATCAGGTATTCAAGCGGCCGGCGGGTGGCATCACTTAATATCTGGATGTTGATGTCCGGCCATTGTTTCTTGTAATACTTTATAATGCCGGGCAGCCAATGGTAGGCCGTATAACATTGCATGCTGATGCTCAGGTTGCCGGTTTTTCCGTTTTTATAATTATTAATGTCTTCTTCCAGCGACTTAATTTCGGCCAGAATTTTTTCAGATGTACGCAAAAAACGGTGCCCCTGGTCGGTTAAGTGCAGCCTTTTACCCTGGCGGCTAAATATCTCAACTTCAAGCTCTTTTTCTAATTCCTTTAACTGGTGGCTTAACGCGGACTGTGTTAAATGTAAAGTGTTTGCCGCTTTGGTTAAGGTTCCGTCTTTTGAAATAGTATCTATCAATCGAAAATGGTGAAGAGCTATATTCATTATTAATAATATTAATGATTGTCACAAAATTAATTCATTTTTTTCATATAGATTCGAGTTATACTTTTGTCGTGTCAATTTTACACAGATGTTAAACACCTTGTCAAAATATTTCACCCTTGGTTTTTTGAGTGTTTTCATTTTTTCGGAAGCGCAAGCCCAAAAAGTACTAACCATTAAAGATGCCGAACAACTGGCGCTGGCAAACTATGGTACAATAAAGGCAAAAGCAAACCAGCTTAATGCATCAAAAGCATTCCTTACTGAAACCAAAGCCGAGCAACTGCCCGACGTAAATTTGTCTGCCCAGCGGGATTACGGTACCGTGAACGGCCAAAACGGCCCCTTATATGGTTTCCGTGGTTTTAGCGTGGCGTCATCGGGCCCGGCGTTGCAGCATCAAAACTGGAACGCAGCTTTTGGCGCACTTTACCTAGCCAATGTGAGCTGGGATTTCTTTTCTTTCGGAAAAGCGAAAGAGAAAGTTAAAGTACAGCGTTCAGCAGTGTCGCGTGATGAAAGCGACTTAGTACAGGAACAGTTTCAACACGAAATACGTGTGGCCGGCACCTATTTAAATCTGCTTGCAGCACAACAGCTAAGCAAGGCGCAGCAGGATAACCTTAACCGGGCTATCGAGCTGCAAAAAGTAGTTGTTGCCCGGGTAAAAAATGGATTGAATGCAGGAGTTGATTCATCGCAGGCCAACGCCGAGGTATCAAACGCGCGCATTGCGCTTACCAATACGCAGCAAACCGAGCAGGAGCAAAGTAACCTGCTGGCACAATACCTTGGCGTACCACCACAGGATTTTGTGCTCGACAGCGCCTTCGTTACCAAAGCCCCCGCCAATGCCGACCCACAATCGCAAGTGACTAATGAAAACCACCCGCTGTTACAGTTTTATCAAAACCGCGTTAATGTAAGCAATGAACTGGCTAAATATTATAACACCTTTAGCTACCCAACGTTTAGCTTTTTCGGAACTTACCAGGGACGTGGTTCGGGTTTTAAGTGGGATTATGGAACCAATCAAAGCGACTACACCGGCAGCTATGGCGCAGGGGTGGAGCCTACACGCTCAAACTATTTGGTTGGTGTAGGTATGATCTGGAATATAACCAACCCTTTCCGGGTGCATTACCAGGTCAAATCGCAGCAATATACATCGGCGCAATATAAAGATGAGTACGATTTGGTGAGTAAACAGCTAAGTGCACAATTGGTACTGGCCGAAACCCGTATTAGTAATGCCCTGAAAAATTATCATGAGGTGCCTGAAGAAGTGCGGGCAGCAACTGACGCCTATCACCAGAAATTAACGCTGTATAAAAACGGGCTGTCGAACATAGTCGACTTTACACAGGCGCTTTACGTTTTAAACCGGGCCGAGGTTGATAACTACATAGCCCGCAACAACGTATGGCAGGCTGTATTATACAAAGCCGCCGCAACCGGCGATTTCGGGATCTTTATAAATAACTTTTAATATAAAAGAGTAATAATGGGAATGATAAAAGGCGCGCTGCAAAAACCAATAACTATACTGGTGATAGTGGCCGGGTTGTTTTTCTTTGGTATAAACGCTGTTCGCAATATTAAGATCGATATTTTTCCGGACTTAAACCTGCCGGTAATTTATGTATCGCACCCTTACGGTGGCTTTACACCCAACCAAATGGAGTCGTACTTCGGTAAGCAGTATGTTAACCTGTTGCTGTTTGTGTCGGGTGTGAAAAGCATCGAAACAAAAAATATACAAGGACTTACCCTTATAAAAGTAACTTTTTACGAAGGCACAAACATGGCTCAGGCCGCCGCCGAGGTGACCAGTTATACCAATCGTGCGCAAACTGGCTTTCCGCAAGGCTCGCAACCGCCGTTTATTTTAAGGTTTGATGCGTCTACACTCCCGGTAGGTCAACTGGTATTAAGCAGCCCTACCCGAACTAACAACGAACTGCTTGATTTTGCGGGAGTTTATGTGCGCTCGCAGTTTACCACCGTTCCCGGACTGGTTGCGCCGGCCCCGTTCGGCGGTAACCAGCGTACCATAGTTATAAAAATCGATCCTCAATTACTGCGCTCACACAATTTAACGCCCGACCAGATTGTACAGGCTTTGCGTGACAATAACCAGAATACCCCAGCTGGTAACGTACGTATGGGCGATTTAAACTACCTTACTCCAGCCAACACCACAATTAAAAAAGTTGAAGATTTCGGGAATATTCCGCTATTTAAAAATGGCGTGCAAACAGTTTTTATGCACGATGTGGCGACGGTTGAAGACGGCGCTGATATTACCACAGGCTATGCATTAATAAACGGCAAACGCTCGGTTTATCTACCTATCACCAAAGCTGCATCCGCCTCAACCTGGGACGTGGTACAAAACCTGAAAAAGGCAATTCCGCGTTTTCAATCCCTGCTGCCGCCTGATGTGAAGCTTACCTTTGTATTCGACCAATCGGTATATGTTATAAACGCTGTGAAAAGTTTGGCCGAAGAGGGCGCAATTGGTGCGGTGCTAACCGGTTTAATGGTGCTGCTGTTTTTGGGCGACAGAAGGGGTGCACTGATTGTGATACTAACCATCCCAACCTGTGTTATCTCCAGTATATTCTTTCTTTACCTGTTCCATCAAACCATAAATATCATGACACTGAGCGGGCTTTCGCTTGCCATCGGTATTTTGGTGGATGAGTCGACGGTTACCATAGAGAATATTCACCAGCATTTTGACATGGGCAAGCCAAAGGCCTTGGCCATTTGGGATGCGTGTAAGGAGATTGCCTTCCCAAAATTGCTGATCCTGTTTTGTATCCTGGCCGTTTTTGCGCCTGCGTTTACAATGAGCGGTATACCCGGGGCCTTATTCCTGCCGCTGTCGCTGGCTATCGGCTTTTCAATGATTGTATCATACCTGTTGGCGCAAACATTTGTGCCGATAATGGCCAATTGGGTAATGAAAAATACCCACGAGGATAAAAGCCACGCCGATGGCTTTGCGCTGGAAGACGAGGGTGAACCATGGGAGCAAAAGGAACTGGCGATAAAAAATGCAACTGCAGGCAATGGTCACAAACTCACCCGTTTCGACAAATTCAGGTTACGCTACCTGCGTTTTATGGACAGGATGATGCCTAACCGCAAAATTATTGTTCTCGGTTATGTTGTTGTTGCGTTTGGGCTGGCGTTTTTATTATTTAGTTTGATTGGGCACGATGTGTTGCCTAAAGTTAACTCGGGCACTTTCCAGGTGAGACTGCGAGGCGCCGACGGTACCCGGCTGGAACGTACAGAGGCAAGCACCATTAAAGCGCTGAAGGTTTTACAAAACCTGGTGGGAAAGCAAAATATCGAGATAACATCCACGATGGTGGGTTCGCACCCTTCATCTTTCTCAACAAACCCCATTTACTTGTTTATGGCTGGCCCGCAGGAGGCGGTAATGCAGGTTAGCCTTGTGGAAGATTATAAAGAAAACCTTGACGATTTGAAGGAACGCTTCCGTAAGGCTATGAAAAAGGAGCTGCCGGAAATTAAAATATCGTTTGAGCCTATTGAACTTACCGATAAGATTTTGAGCCAGGGATCGCCTACGCCAATCGAGATTGCGTTGACCGGCAAAAACAAAAAACAAAACGTTGAATATGCCAAAAAGGTAATAACAAAACTTGGCGAAATTGATTATCTGCGCGATGTACAAATAGCTCAATCCTATAAATACCCCTCCATTTCGGTAAACATCGACCGTGTACGTGCTGCCGAATTGGGTGTAAGCTTGAACGAAATATCGCGAACCTTAACGGCCTCAACCTCATCGTCGCGATTTACCGAAAAGAACAACTGGATTGATGAAAAGGCTGGTCTAAGCTATTTGGTGCAGGTACAGATCCCCGAATTTCAAATGGCCAGTATCGACGATATTCGCGAAATTCCAATTCTGAGCGGCCAGTCGCGCCCGGTGTTGGGTGATGTTGCCGATTTTAAGGTTGACACTACCTACGGTGAAAACGACAACATTGGTTCTGTGCCAACATTGTCGGTAACTGCCAATATCCACAAAAAAGATTTAGGTACTGCCACCAACGATGTAAATAAGGCTATTAAAGAATTAGGCAAACCACCGCGCGGACTAAGTATAGAACTACGCGGTCTTACACAAACATTAACCGAAACGTTAGACAGCCTGCAAACAGGCTTATTGGTGGCCATTATCGTAATATTCCTGATGCTGGCGGCTAATTTCCAGTCGTTTAAAATGTCGCTGGTAGTTTTGTCAACGGTGCCTGCGGTATTGTTCGGCTCGTTGCTGCTGGTAAAATTAACCGGGGCAACGTTAAACCTGCAATCGTATATGGGGATGATTATGTCGGTAGGCGTATCCATATCAAACGCTGTGTTGCTAATAACTAATGCCGAGGAATTGCGGAAACACAATGGCGACGCGCTCAAATCGGCCCGTGAGGCCTCTGCGCTACGTATACGGCCTATATTAATGACCAGTTTGGCGATGATTGTAGGTATGATACCGATGGCTTCGGGCCTGGGTGAGGGTGGAGACCAGACTTCGCCGCTGGGCCGCGCCGTAATAGGCGGGCTGCTGGCATCAACCTTTGCTGCGTTACTGATACTGCCGCTTGTATTTGCCTGGGTACAGGGCAATGCCTCAACCGATTCTGTTTCGTTAGATCCTGAAGATAAAGAAAGTAAATTTTATGTCCCTTTGCACCATCATGAACATTCAACAAAATAAATCAAAACTTGCCTTATTGGCACTTTTTATATGCGCAGGTTTGCTGTCGTCATGCGGCCCCGATAAAAAGCAGCAGGCGGAACAGGCCGAAGCCATGCAGCAGGAAGACGCTGTTGAAACCCCGACTGTTAAACTTATCCCGGTTGAAAGGGGCATGTTAAGCTCAACCATTGCTGTTCCCGGAGAGTTGTTGCCTTACCAACAGGTTGATCTTTATGCAAAGGTAAACAGCTACGTTAAAAAGCTGCAGGTTGATATAGGCTCGCAAGTGCATACCGGGCAATTGCTGGCTTCCTTGGAGGCCCCCGAAATAAACTCGCAGCTGGCCGGCGCACAATCGCGTATCAAACAGCAGGAGGCCATTTATTATGCCAGTAAAGCCACTTACGACCGTTTGCTGAATACCAGCAAAACACCCGGTACTGTATCGCAAAACGATTTGGAACAAGCTGAAGCCAAGAAAAACTCTGACCTGGCTAATGTGGAAGCCGCTAAATCGGCCTATAAAGAGGTTGGCGCAAGTGTTGCATATCTGGAGATACGGGCGCCGTTTGATGGCATCATCACCGCCCGCAATGTAAATTTGGGCGCCTATGTAGGCCCGGGCGGCAAAGGCACCGACCCGCTTTTTGTTTTGCAGGATCAGACAAGGTTACGCCTGGTGGTATCGGTACCTGAAAGGTATACTGGCGGCTTAACCAATAAAAACGAAGTTACTTTTACTATACAGGCACTCCATAACCAAAAATTTACAGCCAAAATACAACGCCTGGCTGGTGCGCTGGACGAAAAGTTACGCTCCGAACGTTTGGAAATGGATGTGTACAACAAAAATAAAAAACTATTACCCCACATGTTCGCCGAAGTAAATGTTCCGCTACCGTCAAGAGACAGTACCATTATCCTGCCAAAAACAGCGGTAGCTACTTCAACAGAAAGAGTATTTGTAGTACGGGTAACCAACCATAAAGCCGAATGGG
The DNA here is from genome assembly GCF_025359345.1 of Mucilaginibacter sp. Taxonomy (GTDB): domain Bacteria; phylum Bacteroidota; class Bacteroidia; order Sphingobacteriales; family Sphingobacteriaceae; genus Mucilaginibacter. The sequence goes on along the minus strand of NZ_JANYGQ010000005.1, from coordinate 171,201 downwards.
TGGATGTGAAGAAAGGCCTCGAAGCCGATGGCAAAATTGAAGTTTATGGCAACATTAAACCCGGCGACCAAGTGGTGCTGCATGCATCAGACGAGATAAGGGATGGCTCGACGGTGAAGTATTAATAGATTTACGAATTTAGATTTACGAATTACGATTTTTAGAAGACTAGCAATAGAACAAATCTAAAAGCGTAATTCGTAAATCGTAATTCAACCCTATCCCAGCACCTCTTCCAGTACCTCGTGCGATTTTATATTCCCAAATCCCTCAATGTGCAGGGCATAATAGTCAAGCAATTTATTGATGAGGTATCGGCGCTCGTCGTTGTTTAGTTTTATACCGGCAATATTTTCAAAGGTGCCTTGCAGCAACATGGTAAAGTTTTGCGTATGGGGTGGTGAAAGGTATAAAACGCTGTCAGGCTTAAAGCGGCTGAATGTCCCGTTTTTTAGATCGAAATAGTCGGCCTCGCCTGCCAGGTAGCGGTCCGGGTAAAAGCCGAGGTAACGGGTAAGGCGTACTAAAAATAGCAAGTGAAAGTTGGCAATTCCATCGGTCTGGTGGTCCAGCCATTCAATCGCACTAAAAACAAAATCAAACATATTTTCGTCTGCCGATTGTTGTTTAACCGCCTTATACAATATCTCGTTTAGAAACATGGCCAGGCTGCTTTTTATCACATCGTAAGGTATAGACTGCAGCTGCGGCGAGTTTTTAACCTCTTTTATACGCTGTACATTGCCGGTTTCTTTATGATAAACTACCATATCAAGCAGGTGCAGCGGCTGCAGCATATTTCGTGCTATTTTTGCTTTTGGCTTTTTAGCCCCATTTACAATGTACGACTGTAGCCCGAATTTTTCGGTAAATACCTGTACCACTACGCTGCTTTCGCCATAGTCGGTAGTTTTAAACACTATGCCGCGGGTTTTATGCAGCATGGTTAAAAAGCAGTAATATTTTAGGGAGGAAGATGATTAACCCGGTTACCAGGGCAAAGGTTGCCGCAATTACTACTGCCCCGGCGGCCATATCTTTTACACGGCCGGCCTTTTCGTTAAAACCTGGCGAAACCAGGTCAACCAGCGTTTCAATCATGGTGTTAAATATCTCGGTAACCAGTACTATGGTGACGCAAAGCATTACCCATTGCCATTCGCCCGAACTGATATGAAGGATGAAGCCTGCAATTGTTGCTAACACCGTCGCCACCAAATGGATGCGGAAATTTAGCTGGCTTGTGGTTGCATAAGCCACTCCTTTAAATGCATAACCAAAGCTACGTATTAGTTTTTTCATGTCACGTTCTTATCTATTCTCAAATTTCCGATTCCCCAAATCATCAAAGTTTCACATCTTCAAATTCAAACTACAAATCTGCACATAATCTCGTAGTTTTGCCCACCTGAAAATCATCAGTGAATAATGACCTGGAAAAAACTTGCTGACTTCATCCTGAAAAATCGATTGGCCGTATTGGTCGTCGTTATATTGGGCTGCCTTTTTATGGGCTACCATGCAAGTAAGGTACGCATAACTTTCAACGGCGGCAAAGTGTTGCCGGTGACCGACTCAGCCTATATCCGCTATAACCAGTTTAAAAAGCTTTTTGGCCAAGACGCAACTTCGATGGTGATGGGCTTTCAATCGCCAAAGATATTTGATAAAGATGTTTATAACGACTGGCACAAAATAGCCAATGATATTAAAGCAATAGAAGGCATTAACGGCGTTATTTCGGTGGGTAATGTGTTCGATGTGGTAAAGGATACTGTTCAGCATAAATATGTTCTGAAGCCTTTATCTCCGGCGTTAATTACTACTGATGAAGGAGCAGATAGCGTTAAACAGAAATTCCTTTCGCTGCCGTTTTATAAAGGGCTTGTGTTGAGCGAGGACGGCCGGTCGACTTTAATGGCCATAAGTTTCGATGGCAAAATAATCAACACCCCTAAGCGTGTCCCTATTTTGAAAGCGATTTTAAAAGCGGGGCAGCAATTTGAACAAAAGCATAATATACAGGTACATTATTCAGGCTTGCCGTTGATACGTACTGTCGCCGGCGATTTAATAAAGAACGAATTTGTGTTGTTCCTGGGCCTATCACTGCTGATTACGATAAGTATCCTTGTGCTGATATTCCGCTCGTTTTATGCGGTGTTTTTTCCGGTGGTAGTGGTTTTGTTGGGTGTAACCTGTAGTTTAGGTACGCTGGTGCTTATGCATTATGAAATTACCATCCTGACCGGCATAATGCCCTCGCTGGTGGTAATTATCGGTATACCTAACAGTATCTTTATCCTTAATAAATATTACTACGAATACAACCACACCGGTAATAAAATGCAAGCCCTGCACACTACTATTGCAAAGGCCGGTGTTACCACGTTTGTGGCAAATATTACCACTGCTATAGGTTTTGGCGTGCTTTGCTTTACCAATAGCGAATTGCTGGTGCAATTTGGCATGGTGGCGTCGGCAAGCGTAATGGTAACATTTATATTAAGCATTATACTGGTGCCTATTATTTTCAGCTACCTGCCAAACCCTAAAGAGCGCCAAAGTAAAATAAAGGATCGCCCGGTAATTCAGGGCCTTTTAAACAAGCTGGACTATGTAGTTCATAACCACCGCAAAGCAATTTACGGTGTAACTGTAGTGTTGATACTTGTTTGTATTTTTGGGATAACCCTAATAAACGTTAATAGCTACGTGGTTGACGATTTGCCTAAAAGCAACAACACGGTAAAAGATCTGCGCTTTTTTGAGGCCAATTTTAAAGGTGTTTTACCGCTTGAGGTGAGTATTGATACCAAACGCAAAAATGGGGTATTGAACAATGCTGTGATCCGCAAGGTTGAAAGGCTGGAAAAGTTGATATCATCAAAGCCCGAGTTTAGCCGTTCGTTATCATTAACACAGGGTTTGAAGTTTTTAACCCAGTCGTTTTATGGCGGCAACCCCAACTATTACCGCTTACCCAGCGGCCTCGAGCAGGGGTTTATATTAAGCTACGCCGGTAACTCTGGCAAAAGTAATGACATGCTGAAAACCTATTTGGACAGCACCCGTCAATATACCCGCGTAACTTTCGAAATGGTTGATATCGGCTCAAAGAAGATGAATGTTGTGTTAAAGGATCTTCAGCCAGGCATCGACTCCATATTCAATCCTAAAAAATACCATGTCGAACTTACTGGTTCGAGCATTATATTTATAAAGGGCGCCAACTATATGGTTAAAAACCTGTACGAGAGCCTTGCCCTGGCTATTCTTTTAATTGCAGGAGTGATGTGGGTGTTGTTCAGGGGGATAAAAATGATAGCTATATCGTTATTGCCAAACTTAATACCGCTGGTTATTACCGCAGGTTTAATGGGTTTTTTCGGTATCCCTTTAAAGCCATCAAGCATCCTGATTTTTAGCATTGCCATGGGTATATCTTCTGATCAGACGATTTATTTTATCACCCGCTACAGACAGGAGTTGAGAAGCACCAACAAAAGCATATCGGCCATTGTATCTGATACCATCCGCGAAACCGGCATCAGCATGATTTATATTGCTATTATTTTATTCTTTGGCTTTGGCGTATTTGCGGCATCTACCTTTGGCGGAACCCAGGCTATCGGTATCCTGATTTCGATAACTTTATTCGTATCGATGATCAGTAACCTTACCCTGCTGCCTGCATTTTTGCTCAGTATGGAGAAGAGGACGGCTAAGTCCGAAAGTCGGAAAAGTCAGTAAAGCCCGAAAGAAAGAGCCTCCTGCAAGTAGTTTTGAATTTATAACGTTTCAACTTTACAACGTTCAAACCTTACAACAACAAAAATGAATTTAAACCTCACCAACAAAGTCGCCATTGTGCTTGCTGCCAGCAAAGGCTTGGGCAAGGCAATAGCAACTTCTTTATCTGCCGAAGGAGCGAAGATTATCATTGGCTCGCGTGATGAAAATGAGCTGGCTAAAACGGCCGCTGAAATACACGGAATAACCGGCGGCGAAGTTATCGCTATGCCTGTTGATGTTTCGAATGGAGAAGCTGTTGAAGAGTTTATTGCACAGGCTGCCGCCAAATTTGGCCGGATAGATATTTTGTTGAATAATGCGGGTGGCCCGCCTTTTAATAAATTTGAGAATTTTGACGACGATGCATGGCAAAAAGCTTTTGAGCTTAACCTGCTTAGCTTTGCCCGCACCAGCAGGCTGGTATTGCCACATATGCAGAAAACAGGCAGTGGACGCATTATAAATATCATCAGCGGCTCGGTAAAGGCGGTATTGGCAAGTTCGGTGCTTTCAACAGCTATGCGCATGGGTGTTGTGGGTATGGCAAAATTAATGGCTGATGAATTTGGCCCGTACAACATCACGGTAAACAATGTTGCGCCTGGTATGATATTAACAGATCGGCTAAAACATACTATTCCGCAAGGCATCGACCCCGAACAGGCTCTTGCTGAAAAAGCTAAAAATATTCCGCTTGGCCGTATTGGTAAACCCGAAGAACTGGCAGCGCTGGTTACTTTCCTTGCCTCTGAACAGGCTGCTTACATTAGCGGTACTACCATTCAGGTTGACGGCGGGGCAAGCCGCGGAATATTTTAGAATAATTATTTGTTAACTTGTATGGAAAATATCGTACGGTTAACGATTTGTTAACAAGTAAAACAGTTTGATATTATAATAGTTATAGATATGACAGTATACTGTCATATCTATGAAGACACTTTACATTCTACCCCCTAAAGCACCGGTTTTTATTTTAGGCCTGTTGCTTTCCTTTTGCACTGGTGCGTTGGCCCAGGTAACGCCTATTGACACCATTAAGCCCGGCAAAGGCGACCCCAAAGAGCAATTAAAACAGATTAAAGCTGCCAAAGTAAACCAGCTTTCCGACTCTGCCGCCACCCAACCAAAGAAAAGTCCCTTAATTGATACCACCGTGCGTAACAAATATGGCGATTTATTAAATGATGATATTAAATTTAACCCCAAGTATCCTTTTTGGAAACCGGCGATTGAAGTTTTGGGCATCAACGTGTTTACCAACGGTCTCGACCGCGCTCTGGGCGAAGATTTCTCGCATGTCGGCCCCTCAACCTGGAACTATAATTTTAATAAAGGATGGGAATGGGATGCGGACCGCTTTGGTATTAACTTTATTGGCCACCCTTACACCGGGTCGATGTATTTTAATGCCGCAAGGTCGCAGGGATATGGATATTTCCAATCAATACCTTATGGTATTGGTGGCAGTTTAATGTGGGAATATTTTGGTGAGACAACGCGCCCCTCATACAACGACCTCATCAACACCACATTAAACGGCGCACTTTTAGGCGAAATGTTTTACCGGCTGAGCTCCAATATTTTGGACGATCGCACCCGAGGCGGTAACAGGGTGTTTCGCGAAATTGCCGCCGGGTTAGTTGACCCGGTGAGAGGCTTAAACCGGTTATTACAGGGAAAGTCCTTCAGGCATACCAACACCGAAGTTTATCAAAAGGAACCGCTTAACATCACCATATTTTCGGGTGTGCACAAAATAAACGATCAGAATAGCACTGTATTTGGCACAGGGCCAACGGAGATATTGCTGAATGTTCAACTTGATTACGGTAATCCGTTCGAAGACATCTACCGCAAACCTTTCGATTTTTTCCGCCTGCGTACCGAATTTAGCTTTGGCTCGGGCCGTAAATTTCTGGATAATTTGACGGGCTATGGTATTTTAGTTGGTAATAATACCAACATTGGCAAGCTATCGGTAATGTATGGCGCTTTCCAGTATGATGATTACTGGGATAATAAAACCTTTGAGTTAGGCGCCCTTGGTGTTGGCGGCGGCGTGTTTACAAAATACCCTATCAGTAAAAATGTGATGCTTTACACCAACGCCCACTTTGCGCTTGTGCCTTTAGCCGGCAATAGCACCCGTTTTGGTCCCGACACTTCTCAGGTTAGAGACTACACTTATAACGATGGAATTGAAGCCAAGGTAGAGAGCACTATTAACTTTGGTAAATATGCAAGCGTATCGATGGTATACTACTACTTTTTAATGCATACCTACTACGGTGCGCCGGGCAATAACTACATCAGCATATTAAAGCCCCGGGTTACGTTTAGGATAGCTGAGAACCTCAGCCTTGGCTTTGAACACTTTATTTATTACGACGACAGGTATTTAAAGGCACTGGCGCCAATACATTCGGCACGCACAGAACAAAAAGTATTCCTTTCCTGGTTTTTGGAAGACCCGCAGCGTAAAGGGAGATATAATTAAAAAAAGAATCAGGAAGTTAAGAATCAAGAGCCAAGATCCAAGAAGCAAGAGCTAAGACTAAAACAATACAGTCGTTTATCTTGATTCTTGACCTCTTGATTCTTGACTCTATTCCCTATAGTAGCTTCGGGTTCAGCTCCGAATCAATCTCTGAGCCAATGGGCACACCCATCAGCCACTTTTCATGATCGTTTTTTTGCCAGTTGTTTTTGTGAGGTGTCACACGGGCGCCGTCGGCTACGTAAATAATGGTCATAACCTCGCGCATTTTGTTTGAATTATTGCCGTTGGCATGATGCATGGTAAATCCACGGTGCCAGGTAGCATCTCCGGCCTTCATGGTATTGGCGCGGCTTATCGGGAACTTGTGTTCTGTCACATAATCGGCAAAAGCACTCTCCGATTCATCCGAAATCTCGTAGTTAAAAATAGATCCTTCGGTATATGAGCCCGACGCAAAAGTAAGCATGCCCATATCAACATCAATATCAACCAGCGGCATCCACATGGTTATGGTATTAAAGGTGTCTATTGGCCAATAGTATTGATCCTGGTGCCATGGGGTTGGGCCGCCACCCGGTTCTTTAAAAAGGGCTTGGTCGTGGTAAATTCGTACATTTTCCACCCCCATCAGGTCAGCAGCAATTTTCGCCATCCGTTTGGCTAACACAAACCTGCGCGTATCTTCATCATTTTGCCACAGGTTCATGATCTGCAAAAATGCTTTGCCATAGGTATCGCGGTCTTCCAGTTTACGTTTTTCTGTATTATAACGGTCGGCTGCACCTACTATAACTGGGCGGTACACGGCAATTTCTTCTTCAGAAAGTACACCCGTTACAAGTGTGTGTCCCTTTTTCCGGAATTCATCAATATTGTCTTGGGGTACTGTCTTAATATCGTCGAGCGATGGCAATGTTATGGTACTCATTGTGGCAAATTGGTTTATTCTCAAAGTAAATTATACTTTTTTCTGAAAAAAATGGTTTAAATGGAATAATAATGGATTATTTTATCCGTACATTTAATCTATCATAATAAATTATTAAAATATACTATGATAAAGGCTTCGTACGAGATACTGCAGCCGGCAAACGGCCAGTCGTTCCTCTTCCGGAAGTTCGATAGTGTTGGCTTTGATGCGCCGTATCACTTTCATCCCGAGTACGAACTCACTTACATTCTTGAAGGCACGGGCAAACGCTACGTTGGCAGCCACATGCAAAACTTTACCGCCGGCGATTTAGTGCTCTTAGGCCCCAATCTGCCCCATTGCTGGAAACTGGAGCACGGCAACCACACAGAAAACAAGGGAAGCGCTATTGTAATTCAATTTGACGGTGCTTTTTTAGGTGATGATTTTTTCGATAAGAATGAATTGCAGCACATCAAACGCCTCTTTCAAAAAAGTGGTAGCGGCATCAGTTTTCATGGTGATACCCAAAAAATTGTCAGCCAAAGCCTGTTGGCATTAAGTGATGAACAAAATGCCTTCAAATTGCTGATAGGCCTGCTGGAAGCTTTGCAACGATTAGCGCAATCGTCTGAATATGTCCAGCTTGACCAAAACCAGGTGATAGGTGAGCGTACACTCGCCGAGCAGGAACGTATTAACCCCGTATTTGCCTATTTGGTTGAAAACTTCAGGCAGCAGGTATCATTAGACGCCGCAGCCGGCATTGCCAATATGACTACCAACGCATTCTGCAAATACTTTAAAAAAATTACCCGCAAAACCTTTATGGAAACCATAATTGAGTACCGCCTTAATTATGCTACACAACAATTAGTGCAAACCGATAAACCTATATCCGAAATTGCCTTTGAAAGCGGCTTTGGTGACGTATCGCACTTTTATAAAATGTTTAAGGTGAAAATGCACCTCAGCCCGCTTAATTACCGCAAAAAATTTATGCGAAGCTTCCACGAAACTGATGATAAGAGCGTAGCTTGAGGAGAGAAGCAAGAGTCAAGAAGGCAAGAATCAAGATAGCAAGAGTCAAGAATCAAGAAGTCAAGAATCAAGAAACTTATCGCATTAAGTTTGCTGTATTACACAATCGCTGCGTCTGTGACGCAATCGGGATAACCTTTTCTTAAGGTGTCGCCTGCAGAATTCATCTGGAGAAATAGGCTTCGCATCACCACTATAGTCTTTTTATCTTGGCTCTTGATTCTTGACTTCTTGATTCTCAACTTCTTGCCTCTATTTTTCATACATCAACGCCACAACGCCGCAGTTAAACGGTGTAGCTTTCACTAGTTTTAAATTGAGTTTTTCTGCAACATCTTTAAAAATAGCCATGCCACTGCCGATTATTGTTGGGTTGATGAACAATTGGTATTCATCAATCAAATTGTGCTTTATAAGGCTCGATGCAAAGCCTGCGCCGCCATAGGTAATAATGTCGCTGCCTTGCTGGTTTTTTAAATTGTTTACCTCTTCCACAATATCGCCTTTGGCAAGCACGGTGTTTTCCCATTTTGATTCTGTCATCGTTTTTGTGAAAACCACTTTGTGGGTATCGTACATCTTTTTGCCAAATGCATTACCCTCATCTTCCGGGTTTGCTGCTACATTTTTCCAGTGACCTACGAAACCTTCGGGCATGTGGCCGCCTAAAAGAATGGTATCGATAGGGTCGGTTATGGCATTAACGTAGGCTTTTATGTCATCGCCCCAGTTCCATGTCATCCAGTCCATTTCGCCGTTTGGGCCTGCAACAAAGCCATCGAGCGATAGTTGCATCTGTAATCTTAATTTTCTCATCGTAGTTTTTTGTTTGATTTTTATACTACAAATGTATGCCAGGTATTTAACCCATGCGGGGTGCGGGCACGACAATTACAAGGGGAAAAGAGGACAGGGCATCGTTGTATCGCTTGTATCGGTGTATTGAGCAATCTGGTGATACAGAACAATCAAACGGGTTGGATATAAATAATAGAAGGTTTGGGTATCATGCTTATGTTATATCGACCGATGCAGATAAGCTGGGCGTTGTTTTAATAAGCAGGTTGTATCGCGTGTATCGGTGTATTGAACAATATAGTGATACAGAACAATCAAGTAGTTAACTGTTATTTTCATTAAGAAATATATAGATTGTATTAAGTATAAAAGGGTTTATAATAATTATATATTAATAACTCTTTCTATTGATATAGCTATACTCCTTTGTTTGTATTGCTGTATCGCCAGTTGATTCACTACAGTGATACAAGCGATACAGCTGGTATTAATTATAAAAGCATTTATAATAATTATATATTGATAACTCTTTATATTGATATATCTCTTGTTTGTATTGCTGTATCACTGTGGCGTCCATTATACCGATACAAGCGATACAGTAAGATTAATCTGCCCACACTCCAACTCCATACGCCGGCAAACTCACCGCCATCGAACTGCTATTGCTAACCGGCATTACCTTACCATAAACTATCTTAAGCTTATTGCCCAACCCGCGAATGATGTTTGCAGTTACCGGTTTATCTGAAAGGTTAACTGCTACTATAAATTGTTTATTACCGGTATACCGCATAAAGCTGAATAAGTGCTCATTATCATTAGCCAGTGTTTTATAAGTTCCGGTTGAAATTACCGGGTTGGCCTTGCGGATGGCTATTATTTGACGATAAAAGTTCCACAGTGAATTAGGGGCGTTTTGCTCCTCTTCTAACGACACACCGTCATTGGGCTTATCACTGTTAAACGAGTCTTTATGCGGCCCTTTTTGTTTATACCAGTAAGCCATGCCCTTGCCCTGGTCGGTTTTATACCATTCAAAAGCTTCGCGGTCGGGCAGTTCATTAGCATCGGTTGCGCCGAATGTTGCGCTGTTACCCGTCATCCCTAATTCCTGACCGTAGTAAATGGATGGTACGCCACCCATCAGCAGGTTGAGTGCGGCGCCAATTTTTAGTTTGTCCACATCGCCTTTTACACCAAAACTGAAACGCGGCGTGTCGTGGTTCTCAATAAATACTATTTGCTGCTTATTTGCAGGCGTTGCCAAAAAGGTTGAGTCAGCATTTTCTGTCAGCATTTTTTTGCTGAAAGCCCGAATTGAATAAGCCAGCCGGAATGCAAATACCCTGTCGACACTACCGTGATCCAGGTAATCAAGCCCGAGGCTTAGCCACTGGGCCTGTTCGGCAATAATTTTTATTGTGGGGTTTACTACGCGTAACTTGTTTATCAGCGGGTTCCAAAAGGTATCAAACAAATGGGGCATCAGGTGTTTGCCGTCAAGATCGTCCATCATATGGTCAAGCCTGAAGCCATCCACGCCATCATCAAATTTGCCATCTCCGTTGGGATCCATCCAGTATTTAAAAAGCCCGTAATTGTAATCCAGTACTTTAGGGCTGTTTAGGTTTACGGTGGTTATTTTGCGGTAAACGCTGTCGTAACCCAGCAGGCCATTTACACCAAACACAATGCTGGTGGGTTTGGTATGCTCTTTATCGTCGTAAATAATATAGTCGCTGTATTTCGATGTGGGGTTGTTTATCCCATCCTTCCACCAAATATGGTCTTCGGTTACATACTGGGTTTCCATATCCATATAAAATTTCATGCCACGGTGGTGCAGGTCTTTTACCAGCGCCAGGTAATCGGCTAACGTCCCATACCGGGGATCTATCTTCTTAAAATCGCTCGAGAAATAGTTGTGATAAAACACCGACTCGTACAGCGGCGTAAGCAATACCGCTGTAACGCCCAGCTTTTGCAGGTAATCCAATTTTTGGTGTATCCCGTTAAGGTCGCCGTGTAAATCGCCATTACTGTCGTAAAAACTGCGTTGAAAAATGTGGTATATTATTTCTTCGTGGTTAACGGGTGGTTTCTTCTGAAACGCGCTGGCAGTACTGATAGTTAAAATGCTCAGCAACAGCGCGCTTATTAATGAATTAGCTTTCATTTAGGATGTTTATTGGCAAGGTGAAAGTAAATATCAGGCCCCGGTTAAACAATGCCGAACTTATTATAAAAATGGTAAATTTTATCATTAAAGGTTAAGATAGTTGTTGACAGACAGCGTAAATGATATGATAATGAATAATATCCCCCAGCAAATAGGCTATATCTTCATTTTTTAAACTAAAAATTAACCTTTCTTTTGCGCGTTCGTTTTATGTTGTTGCTTTATTTGGATGCCGCTTAATTGTTTTATTGACAATTGTAGCAAATTGCCTAAACTATACGTTACAGCCTGGAAGCGGAGAATACATCTGCATTAAAAACAACCTTACAGCTCAAAATACAATGGTCATATTTCGTACCAGGCCGGAAACTATTACGCCAATGCCCCGATTTAAAACTTTAGAGATATCGAATCCGGCATACGAAAGTAATAATCTCCGGTTTATAACAGTAAAAACCCCAAACCTAAAAGGCCGGGGTGATATTTGCGTTTACGTTCCACCCGGTACCGGGCCTAATGATACTTTACCCATCGTTATACTTTTACATGGTGTTTATGGCAGTGCCTGGAGCTGGCCTTTAAGTTCAGGCGTTCATATTAATGCCCATGAACTTATCGAAAAAGGTCAGTTGCCGCCTATGATAATAGCCATGCCGTCCGACGGAATGTGGGGCGATGGATCGGCATTTTTACCGATCGATGGTTACAACTTTGAAAAATGGATAGCCGAAGATGTACCTGACGCAATAATTGAAACAATAAGGGGTGCAAATAAGCAATCGCCATTGTTTATTGCAGGATTGTCAATGGGTGGTTTCGGTGCATTGCGTATTGGCGCAAAGTATGGCCATAAATTCAGGGCCATTGCCGGGCACTCATCAATGACCAGCCTGCCGCAAATAAAGTTTTTTGTTGAAGAATCGCTAAAGCATTACGCGCAGGACAATATTACCGACGAAGATGTTTTTGAAACGTTTTTAAAATATCGCAAACAGTTGCCGCCGGTAAGGTTTGATTGCGGCGTCGGCGACTTGCTGATCAATTATAACCGAGCCCTCCACAAAAAAATGGATAATGAAGGCATGCTGCATCAATATGTTGAAAATGCGGGTGGCCACGAGTGGAGTTATTGGGCAGCGCACATCATCCACACCTTAAAGTTTTTTGCCTGTTACCTTTAGTTGCGCGTCAATCACAAATTAACGGTTAGTCTCAAGTCGAAAGTCTTGAGTTCTAAGTCAGAAAAGACAAGAATTCGACCAATGACTTTCGACTAAAGACTGTTGACTTAACAGTAGTTTAAGCGGGTTTTAGCTAAATTATCATAAAAACGTAAGTTTTTTAATTTTAATAAAACACTAAGGCCCTAATTGCGTTATTAGGGTGTATAAATGCATTCTCGCATTTATAATTGTGATAAGGTTTAGGTTGAAAGCCCCCAAGCAGCGAGTGCAAGGGGGCTTTCGTATTTTACAGTCTCTTCTAAACAAAAACGCTATCTTTCCGGCTTTCACTACGTCAAAAAAATGAGCCAACTCAAACAACAACTATATAATCAATGCTTAAGTTATGTACAAAAAAGCATGGAAGCTGCCCAGCTGGCAATTAACGAGGCACAAAAGGCATCAACCGACGATACAAAGAGCAGTGCCGGCGATAAATACGAAACCGGGCGCGAAATGATGCAGCAGGAAACCGACCGCAACATGAAGCAGCTAAATGAAGCAAACAAATTAAAGGTTGCCCTAAACAAAATTAACCCAAACACTGTTTCTGATAAAGCCGACACCGGGAGCGTTGTGATAACTGATAATGGTAATTTTTACATTGCCGTTAGCGCGGGGATATTAATGGTTGATGACGGAAAATATTTTGCTGTTTCGCCCGCATCGCCCATTGGAACAAAGCTTTTAGGGCAAAAAGCAGGGGCAATGTTTAAGTTGAACGACAAAACCTATCAAATAAAACAGGTTATTTAATGTATTTTTAAAATAAGTTGCGTGTATTTGTAAATAGTTGCAGTAAGTATAAAATATCTATTACTATATTTGATGTTAATAAAAGGTGGTGAGCAAAAAGTAGACTCGCCCGTAATAAATTAAATTTTGATGAACATATTCGTAGGAAGTCTTCCTTTCTCATTAGAGGAAGCCGATTTAAAAGAGCTTTTCGAAGCCTATGGTGAAGTTAGCACCGTTAAATTAATTAGTGACAGGGAAACCGGCAGAAGCAAGGGTTTCGGCTTTGTTGAAATGCCAGACGATGAGGCTGCTCAGAAAGCCATCACCGGCTTAAACGGCGCTGATGTTAAAGGCAGGTCAATTGCAGTTAGCCAGGCTGAAGAAAAGAAACGCGACGATCGCAGAGGCGGCGGCGGCGGCGGTTATGGTGGCAACCGCGGTGGCGGTGGTGGCTATGGCGGCGGCGGTGGCAACCGTGGTGGTAGTGGCGGTGGCGGCGGCTACTCAAGGGATAACAACCGTGGCGGTGGCGGCGGTGGTAGCCGTTGGTAATATAAAATACAAGTAAAGGGCCTGCCCGCCAGGGTGCGCCTTTTACTCTCTATCTACCTGTGTAAGCAAACTCACAATTTGCAGTGCTTTTAGTCCTTTAGGTCTTTCAGTGGCTTGCCTTTGGTTTTTGTGTACTAAACCTTGTTAAGTTGGTAATTGTTTAAATTACCGGGATGTATTTCCTATGCTTTTTTGGTGCGGCAGGTCAACGCCTGATTCGGTCAATCTTAAATTGATCGGGGTTGAGGTATTTTCTTAAATTTTTTGTCGTTCAATATTTATTATTGAGGATCCGCACTTGTTTTGCCCTTTGCTTAGCCAGTCCATCAGGCGCCCGCAGGTTTAATCTTACAAGTTAACGCTTTGGCGCATAAACTAATAACAACTGGCTGTTTATTTCCAGATAGTATAATCGCTGTTCACATTTTTTTCTTCCTCACTCAGCGACTTCTCTGCAATATCCGTGGTTAAATAACCTCTAACCTTACATACTACAACTCCTCTACAAAAATCTGCCCATCGCCCATGTTATTAATGTTTTTTAAAAAGATATACCTCCTTATGTAATTATAACAGAAACGATACACGAAAAATAAAATAATAGCCCTTATATTTAAATCAATTTATACAAACCTGGTTAAAAACCCTTTACAATGCTTCAGCCAAAACGCCTCTTATCTATCGACGTGCTCCGGGCAATCAATATGTTTTTCATGATTTTTGTTAACGACCTCAGCGGCGTTAGCCATGTACCCCAATGGATTGACCATGTAAAGGGCTGGGAAGACGGGATGCACTTTGCTGATACCATTTTTCCGCTGTTTTTGTTTATCGCAGGTTTGTCAATTCCGCTGGCAATAGGCCGGCGGCTCGAAAAAGCTAATTTTGGGGAAATTGCTGGCTATATTCTTTTGCGCTCGTTTGCCCTTATAGTGATGGGTTTTTTCCATGTAAATATGGAAGAGTACAGTAGCCAGGCGCTGCTGCCCCATGCCGTATGGGAACTTTTGCTCACCGCCAGCTTCTTTTTAATCTGGCTTGATTACCCCGAAACCATGGCCAAAGCCAAACGCTACGGACTAATGGGCCTTGGCATTGCGATATTGATTATTCTCGGCATTTTATATAAAGGCAATGCCGAAGAAGGAACTGGTACCCGCTGGTTGGAGCCATCATGGTGGGGCATATTGGGCCTTATTGGCTGGGCCTACCTGGTTTGTGCCGGTACATACCTGCTGGTAAAAGGCAACTTCGCCTGGCTGGTTGTTGCATTGGTTGCGCTGGTTATAGTCAATCTTATTTCGCATGGCGATGTGTTCCTGGTTTTCAAGGATAAAATTTACCGGTTGAGCATATGGGTAATTAAGGATGGGTCGTGCGCTGCGCTGATGATGTTTGGGGTGGTAGTATCGTTGCTGTATTCAAAAATAATAGCCAAAGGCAGCTACAAATGGCTATGGCCAACATTTACGGCGCTGGGTGCAGCTTTAATTGTGCTTGGCTTTATTGTGCGCCCTTATACTCATGGCATATCAAAAATTCACTCCACACCCTCATGGATATACCTTTGCACCGGGATAGGGGTATTATTGTTCGAGCTGATTATATTTTTGGTTGATGTTAAAGGCAAACAAGACTGGTTTAAAATTATCAAGCCTGCCGGCACCAGCACGCTAACCTGTTATTTGATACCTTACCTTTTGGTGGGCCTCATGTCGCTGGTTCATTTCAGGTATCCTGAATTTTTAGATGAGGGCACAGGTGGCATTATCCGGTCGTTTGCCATATCATTCATTGTGATATTAATTACCGGGGTGCTGGAGAAGAAAAGGATAAGGCTCAAAATTTAAAACATAATTTACATCGGTTTTATGAAAAACGTAAGGCAATTGGTAAGTGCTAAAGGCAATGCTATGGGCGGGGTGATGTTGCGGGAGTATAATTCAGACCTGGAAGGGGACCTGCCGGATGGGTTAAACCGGGATTTAAAATGGCTATAAAACAAAAAAAGAGGAAGCGGGCGCTCACTCTTTTTTGTAGTAACTGACCTCATTATTCATCATAAAGAACTAATTGGTTAGGACGAAAATAATAATTAATGCAAAGATATAATCTATAGAATTACGAGACTAATTTTTTCGCAACTATTTTTCAAAAATTAACACTTTTTAACTGAAAATAACTAACAATGGTCTATTTACCAACATTTACGGTGTGATTGCACTTATTTTGGACGATTTTGGCCTGTAGTTGTACCAGAATGAACCTGAATATATTCAATTTGTATCAAAAATGATGGAAACAGGGGTAATATCAGGGAAATATATGTATAATCGATTATATAATTACTAAAACCACCATAATTTGAAGCTCTCACTTTTACTCATTTGCTGCCTGTTTAGCCTGCATATTTTAGCTCAAAAGAAGAATAGCAACTACCAATATCATATCCACCGGGTAACCTCGCCGGTTAAAATTGATGGCATTATTGACGAGCAAGTCTGGCAGGACGCCGAGGTTGCCAAAAACTTCAGGATGGTGCTGCCGATGGATACCAGCGTGTCAAAAGTTCCCACCGAAGTACGGATGGCTTACGATGATAAAAACATTTACATTGAAGCCACCTGCTATAAAGCTTTACCCGGCCAAAGTATGGTTGAATCGTTAAAGCGTGACTTCGCTTTTCAGAAGAACGACAACTTTATTTTCTTTATGGATACCTATAACGACCTTACCAATGGCTTTAGCTTTGGTGCAAATGCCGTAGGGGCGGAGTGGGACGGCACCATGTACGAGGGTGGCAAGGTTGATTTAAACTGGACAAATAAATGGGAGTCGGCGGTTAAGGATTACCCTGATAAATACATTTTTGAAGCGTCCATACCTTTTAAATCTATCCGCTATAAAAAGGGGATATCAGAATGGGGTATAAATTTCAGCCGCAATGATTTGAAGACTACCGAAAAATCAAGCTGGACGCCTGTGCCGCGCCAATTTCCTACGGCATCGCTGGCGTATACTGGTACATTGGTATGGGATACACCACCACCCGAAGCAGGGCAGAATATCTCATTGATCCCTTATGTGCTCACAGGTATCAGCAAAGACTATCAAAACCATAAGAATACGGCCGTACATGTTGAAGCAGGCGGCGATGCCAAGATTGCCATATCATCGGCACTGAACCTCGACCTGACTGTGCATCCCGATTTTTCGCAGGTTGATGCGGATAAGCAGGTAACCAACCTGAGCCGTTATGAACTGTTTTACCCCGAAACCCGCCAGTTTTTTTTAGAGAATGGCGACCAGTTCAACAACTTCGGCTACGCGTCTATCCGCCCGTTTTTTTCACGCAGGATAGGTTTAACATCAAACATCATTGCCGGTGCAAGGCTGAGCGGCAAACTCGACCGTAACTGGCGCATTGGTGTTATGGATATGCAAACCAATAGCAATGACGATAACCGCGTGCCTGCCCAAAATTTTACCATGATTGCCCTGCAGCGCAAGGTTTTTGCCCGCTCAAACATTGGCTTTATGCTGGTTAACAAGGAATCGTTCAATTATCCGCCCGGTGCGGCAACAACCGGGGCTAATTCAAAATATAATACCAATTTCGGTATCGAATACAACCTGGCATCGGCCGATAATTTGTTCACAGGCAAGGCGCTGGTATTAAAATCATTCAGTCCCAATAAAAAAGGGCATGATTATACACAGGCGGGCAACCTGCAATTCGCCAATAAGTATTGGACGGTAGGCGGCCAGTACGAGGTAGTTGGCGCTAATTATGATGCGGGTGTTGGTTATGTGCCAAGGCAGGGATACATAAAGTTTAACCCTTACATCAGCCGCCTGTTTTTCCCGAAAGAGGGCATCATCCTAAGTCACGGCCCTACGCTTAACTTAACTGATTATTACGATGGCGGGTTTAAGCCGACTGATAACCGTGCCTTTCTATCGTACCAGGTAACCTTCAGAAGCAAAAGTATACTAACCGCCCTGGTTGAACACGATTATGTACGACTGTTAGCCCCTTACGACCCAACCAACTACACCGGTAACTTTTTACCCATAGGTCAGCAAAGTCACTGGAACAACGCCGAGATCTCCTTCTTTTCGGTGCCCCAAAGCTTGTTTACCTATGATTTTACGCTGGATTATGGCGGCTACTACGACGGCGGGAAGAAATTCAGCCTGGCAAACGATGTGGGTTACCGTTTTCAGCCGTATGTAAATATCCAGATGGCCACCACCTACAACAACCTGCAACTGCCGCAGCCCTGGGGGCAAAAGTCATTCTGGCTGGTTGGCCCAAGGGTTGATGTTACCATGACCAACAAGTTTTACCTCACCGGCTTTTTCCAATATAACGAGCAGGGCAAAAACATCAACATCAACACCCGCCTGCAATGGCGCTACCGCCCGGCCTCCGATTTCTTTATTGTTTATACGGATAACTACCTGCCCAGGCCATTCTTCGTTAAGAATCGGGGATTGGTGTTTAAGTTTACATATTGGTTGAATAACTAGTTGATTAGAGGTTAGTTGATTAGAGATTAGGACTCTACGCGCGTCATTGCGAGGAACGAAGCAACCTCTACATAGGACGATCACGGAACGGTAAGATTGTGTGGAGCATGCGGCCGCTTCCAATCCACAAAGTCGAAGGTTCGTTGGTCTGCATAGTTTAGAGGTTGCTTCGTTCCTCGCAATGACGTGATTTATTATTAATCTCCAATTAACTAATCTCTACCACCCAACCACATCAGCGCATCCAAAATCATCTTCGATTCCATTTCATTGGCAAAGGTGTACGATAAGGTTTTATCGGTATTATTATACTTGTGCTCATAGTCCATATCGTTGTGGCCCATGTTCATGTATATCATGCGGTATTTGGTGTTGGTCCACACTGCGGGGTAAAAGCCGCTGTGCCATATTTCGGATTGTTTTGGGCCTGTACCAAGCGGGAAGCTGGCAGAATCGATAGACGCCAGTATCCTGATGTCGGGGTTTTGGCGCAGGTCGTGTTCCCAGCGGTACCATTCGTTGGGTGCGGTGTGGAAGGTTTTGGGCAGATGTTTGGTTGCGCCGAATTTGTTATCGATATCCATCACCGCCGGTGATGGTCGCCAGATATTGCTCACGTATTGCCCTGAGCCAAGGAACTCGTTGTGGTACCAGTCCCAGTCCTGGTTAAATTTTGATGGGGTGAGCGCAAACGCGGCAAAGTGGAAGCCCATCCAGGCGCCGCCGTTTTTCATGTATTTTTCAAAGGCTTCGCGCTGGGCAGGCACGTCGGGCCGGGTATCTAAAAACAACACCACCTGGTAATCTTTTAAAAACTCCGGGTTAAGGTTGTTCCAGTTTTTGGTAGAGTCGTAAACAAAATTGTATTTGGTTGCCATTTTCGCGAACCATGGGTTAGCCTCGTGCACAAAGCTGATGTGGGCCTTGTCTTCCTGTGCGGTGTAAAAGGCTATCACCTTAAACTTAGGCTTTTTGTTTTGTGCGCTAACTGTTGCAGCTGCTGTTAATAACAGGCATATAAGAAATAAATTGGTGGCTTTGGCTAACCGCGTTAATATCGACATGGTAATTAGTGGTAATTGGTTACGGTAAAATTAAAAACAAAAATGGCCGCTAACGCATGTAGCCCTGTTTAATAACCACCTGTAGAGTGTTTGTAGTGGAGCTGTATGTTTACAGGTGTTAAGTAACTATTAGATAAAGGTGTAGTTAACGTGCGCTTTGGTGGCTATATATGTGCTATTGTTAAGTTTTAATTACTAAAGGATTAAGAATATTTCAGCGCTTTTAAAATCAATATTTAGGCTTTAATTTGCCCGGATTAAATATTATGGCTGATAGCCGGCCAGGTTAATTAAGTTTTGATATGAAACGCAGAGACTTTGTACGTAATACCGCCCTAACCGCTATAGGCGCATCATTAATAACCCCGCTGGCAGCATTTGCAGGCGACAGGGTAACCCATTTTGAAAGCGAAGACCTGACGCTTTTACCGGCAATAAAAGACGACTACGCCCTGCATTTTATGGCGCTTGGCGACTGGGGCCGCAACGGCGAATACGACCAGGTAGCGGTTGCCAAACAAATGGGTTTTTGGGGAGCTGCCCATGCAAATGATTTTGTGGTTTCGGTAGGGGATAACTTTTACCCTAAAGGCGTGGTAAGCGAGTTCGACCCGCTGTGGCATTACTCCTTCGAAAATATTTATACCGCCCATTCCCTGCAATGCGATTGGTACCCCGTGATGGGCAACCATGACTACCACTCAGATGTTGACGCCCAAATCCGTTACAGTAAAATAAGCCGTCGGTGGAACCTCGAGTCGCTTTATTATTCAAAGGAAATTACGCTGAACAAAGGGATGGGAACAGGAAAAGCGCTTTTGGTAATGATTGATACCGACCCTTTTCTGCACGAAGCAAAGGCAGCCCAGGTTGAAACGCAAATGAAATGGCTGCACGAAACCCTGGGCAATGCATCGGCCGATGTGAAATGGAAAATTGTAATCGGCCATCATCCGCATTATACTGTTGGCCCGCGTATCAATAATTCGGATACCCTCACCATGCGCAAGGCACTAACAAAAACATTTGAAGATTATAAGGTTGATGTTTACCTGACCGGTCACGAACATTCGTTACAACACTTAAAGCCGGAAGGCGTTACCCACCTTTTTATTTCGGGGGCGGGTTCTGAGCTAACCCCTGTAACATCCGGTCTACCTTACAGCAAATTCCAGGCTTCAGAACATGGGTTTATGTATTTTTCTATAGATGCAAAACGCTTAAATGTGAAAGCCATTAATTACAAAGGCGATGTTTTATACGAAACAGAGCTGACCAAATAAGTGCCATGATCAATAAGGTAGAATAAATTTTTGATGAGGCCATCCATAAGGGGTGGCTTTATTTTTTAGGAGGAATTTAAACTCCAAAAACCGCGAATTATGTTATAGCAAGGGGTTTATCAACGTTATTGCCTTACCGATTTTATTTTATCGGAGAGTATTTTACCGCCGATAGCCACGCCAACTACAATTAAAAATGCTATATTATTGTTGACTGGGGCACTTGTACCCGTATCGCTATTGTTTGTCGTTTTGTTGCTGGTTTTACTGTCATCAGCGGGGCCACTATGCCCATCGGCTTTCGCAGGCGACTGAAATGTGAACAAGCCAACGGTAAGGCAGGCAAAAAAGAGTTGCTTAATTCTCTTCATATTTTTGTTGTGAATAGGTTATTTTAGTACTATGTGAATTTAAACTCGCGACAAGAAAAATCCGCTAAACGTTGTTCAACGGATGTTGGTAAGCAAATGTTACGGAAAAGTAAAAAACCTGTTAAATAATTTAAACAGGTTTGATTAACCAAATTTACAGTTAATAGTTAATTAGGATAAACTAAGATTTTAGCGTTAAGCTTTTTGAAGCTGCACTTGTTTGCGGTTTTTAACAATTATACTGTAGCCTATTACCGCACTTGCTGCAACCATAAACCACACATTAGGGTTTACAATTAAGCTTGTTGCTACGAACGAAGATGCGGTGAACATGCCCACAGTTAATAGTTTTGTTTTTTTCATGATTGCTAAATGTTTGCCTTGATTTTAACCGGTTTATGTTTTAATCAATTGTTTGCTTAATTGATAATAGTTGTTGCGTTATAAGTATTCTTACACAAAACTTATACCGATTGGCGCAAATAGCATAGTATTGCCCCATTTACTTTAGAAATGCCTTTTTTTGAATGAAATTGAATGGTGGTTAATGTGATTTTCATTATAATTAATTTGGAAAATATTCTCAAAATGAGATTTTAATTCCCCAAAACACGCTATAATTCAGCTGGTTTACATGAGTCAATGCAGATACAAAAGAACCCTAAAAACGAGTTATAATTGTGAAATGCCGGCATAACGGCTGCGCCTGAAATCCGAAGGATTTTCGCCGGTAATTTGCTTAAACAGTTTGTTAAAGTACGAAATGCTGTCGAAACCTATTGCGTAGCAAGTTTCGCTTACGTTGTGGTTTTGCATCAGCAGGTTTTTTGCCCGCTCAACGCGGTATTGGTTTACAAATTCGGTAAACGTCATGTTATTCTGCCTTTTAAAATAGCGGCAAAAGGCGGGTGTGGTTAAGTTTACTTTTTGCGCCACTACGTTAACATCGGGCTTTTTGTGGTAATTGGCATCTATATATTCATAAATGGCGCCCATCCTTATCTTATCTTTTAAAATAAAGTTCTTGCTGGTCAGGTTGTCATTTAACTTCTCAGTTTCGGTTGAGCAGGCCAGCTGTTGGAATATATTAATGAGTTGCAACAGTTGGTCAAGCGAACTTAGACTGCTTAACTCCTTCAGCTTTTGTGCCACGACTTTTTTTGTTTCGCCGCTAAATGCTATTCCATATTCAGCTGCCTTAAATAATTTGCTGATTAGCGAAAACTCGGGTGCGAGGCCAACTGCAGTTCCCAAAAAATCTGTACGCAGTTGTATTACTATCTGGTGGTAATCGCTCCGCAACCGGTAATCAAAATTAAGGTGGGGCAGGTTGCCGCCAATAAATACCAGGTCACTTTGGGTATAGGTTGAAATATGAGTGCCTACATGGCGTATACCCGCATCGGCCTCAACATATACCAGCTCAAACTCTGGGTGATAGTGCCATAAAAAAGTATTGCGCAACCTTGGCGAAAACAGCTTAAATGATTTGCCGGGCTCAAAATCTACTTTTTCCAGCTGTATCTCATTCATGCTATATTGTTGTTATGGCTTTATCAAACTTAATAAAAATGTTAATGCAGAGCAAATTTTGGTTAATGTATAGATCAATCAGCCATAAACAGCACTGTACCTTTGGATTATCAAACCAATTAAAACTATGCAGGTAGAAACAATGAATGCGCACAAGGAGATACCGGGTAACCCTTCAACCGCAAAATCGAGCCAAATAAAATTAAACGACCGCAGCAATGGGGAACCACTCCGGGTATTGAGCGAAGAAGACTGGAAATTTTGGGTTGATAACGGCTACGTGGTAATAAAAAATGCGGTGCCAAAGGAGCAGGCCAAAAGAATGGCCGACTACCTTTGGGAATACGAAGGTAAAAACCCCGATGATATAGAAAGCTGGTACAAACGCCCAAATGTAGAAATGCAGATGAAGGAGTTGAATAACACCGGTATGGTGGAGATATATAATCACCAATATATGTGGGATAACCGCCAGTATCCCAAAGTACATGCTGCTTTTGCCGACGTTTGGGGAACGGAAAAGTTATGGGCGACGATAGACAGGGCGAATCTGAATTTCCCGCTGCGCCCGGGTTTTGAATAAAAAGGGTTTATTCACTGGGATTACGATCCCGAAACTAAGCCACAGAATGTACAGGGCGTACTGGCCCTTGCCGACCAAACCGACGAAAACATGGGTGGTTTTCAATGCATACCCGAGCTATACCGCACCTACGATACCTGGAAATTAACCCAGCCCGAAGACCGCGACCACTACAAGCCCGACACCACAGGTTTTGAAATTGTAAAGGTAAAACTGGAAGCCGGCGACCTGTTGATATTTAACAGCCTGGAACCGCATGGCATACGCCCCAACACCAGCGGCAATAAAGTACGGATTGCACAATATATTGCTATGATGCCGGCGCAGGAAGGCAATGAAGAACTTCGGCAATGGCGCATCAACAGCTGGCAAAGCCGCGACGCCATGGAAGGCTATGCTTTTCCCGGCGACCCGTTGAAAAGGGAAAAACAAAACCCCGTAGCAGAGTTAAGTGAGTTAGGGGAGAAGCTGTTGGGGCTGAGGAAATGGTAAAAGATGAATTTTATTGGCGACTGGCGACGGCTGTCATTCTGGAATTGTCGATGAATGACGTGGGCTAAGGACTTTGAGCAAATGCTAAGTGGTTTACAATCCAGTCAAAACAAAAAAGCCAGGCGAACCTGGCTCATTGTTATATAGATGGTGACAATTAGGGCATGTTTGGTAATTAAAAACTTGCTTCATCAACTTCGCAGGCCGACCGTACTTCCTGCACCGTAGCCGGTGCATCCAGCCGGAACAGACCTGAAAGACCGCGTTCAACCCTTGATGCCCGCACGGCTGCTTTAACAGCAAAGAATGCAGTTACGCCAAGCACCAGTGGCGGCTCCCCGATTTCTTTTGCCGATAAAATGTCATTTGGGCTTTCCGGAACGTCGGCGGCTAAATTCCTCGGGAAAAGGTGGACGTTCAGCTCTAACGGTATGCTGGTTGTTGCAGGTGGTTTGTAGGTCCACGTGTTTAATGTATTCAAGCGTCCTTCGTCAACACCTTCCGGCTCAAACACCAGCTTTTCCGACATCACATAACCCAGCCCCTGGATAAAAGCCCCTTCAACCTGGCCTATGTCGATGGCCGGGTTCATGCTCCAGCCGGCGTCGTACATAATATCGGTGCTTATTATTTTCGATTCCCCGGTTAAAATATCCACTTCGGCCACCGTACAGGCAGCAGAGTAGGTGAACCCGCTGAACGAATCAAAAGCGCCGGGCCTCCCGTTTTTATCACAGGTATAGCCTGGTATGTCGGGCTGCTGGTCAATGGGCTTGTAGGTAAGGTTAGGTACAGGGGTTTCGCCGCCAGATATTGGTATGGATAAGCTGGCTATCAGGTTTACCCGGTTTTGGTAAGCCATGGCAATTAAATTTTGCCAAATAAGCGGGGATCTTGCCTTTTTGCTCGTTGGTTTTGCCTTCCAGCCAAGTACACCGTGGTTCCAAAAATCAATACCCTGGTCTACACACCAGTCGTTGCCTTGAGTTTTTAGCATATCATAGCCAAACTCGGTTATACGGGATCGCATTATTTCGCAAACCCGTTTTACTGCTTCGGCGCTGTAGGTGGTACCGGTTGATGCGCCTGTGCTGGTAGGGTTAGGGATAATACTGGTTTTAGGGCTTTCTACCTCAATCAGCGTCATAGGCACGTTTAAAATGTACGATGCAACTTGCCGTACTGTTGTTAACAGGCCCTGGCCCATTTCAACGCCGCCCTGGTGCACCAGTATACTGCCATCGCCCTGGAATATCGACAGAAACGCACCTGCCTGCTCCAGCATGGTAAGGTTATATCCTGAGCCGTATTTAACAGGCACCATGCTTATGCCGCGTTTACGCCATTTATTTTCGGCGTTAAACCGCGCAACTTCTGCCACTTTAACATCGTAGTTACTTACCTTTTTCAGGTAAGCCCAAACCTCTTTCATATAGCAATAGGTGAGGGGCTGGCCAAAAGGAGTAACATCTCCGCGTACATACAGGTTTTTCTCCCGCACTTCTTCGGCAGTCATACCTACGGAGTATGCGCCATCGTCAATGGCGTTTTCCAGCATTACTTTGCCCTGCACATCACCAAAAGCGCGCATTGCAGTGCTGGGTGCCGTGTTGGTCCGGCAAACATCAATTTGCGCCTGGAAATTTGGGATTTGATAAGCATTGTCCCCACGGGTAATAATGCAATTTGATACAATGAACGAGCAATCATAAAACGCACCGCCATCGCCATACATTTTATTAACAAGCCCCTGTATTATGCCTTTGTTGCCCGGTGTGGTTTCGCCTTTATCAATTGCAATTTGGTATTGTGCATAATAGGCGTGGCGTTTTCCAATCATGCCGGTATCTTGTTCGCGGGTAAGGACCAGCCTAACCGGGCGCTTTAAAGCTTTTGCAGCAACAGCCGCAGCCGCAGCAACAAACCTTGCCGGCTCCGTTTTTCCGCCAAAGCCACCGCCTACGGGTGGTACCTGCACATCAATGCTGTTGTATTGCACGCCCAATACCTGCGCAATTGTGCCATGAATGGTCGATGGACTTTGGGTTGATGCTTTAATAATCATCCTGCCGCCGTCGGCAGGTTCGGCAATGGCTGCCTGGGTTTCCATATAAAAATGTACTTGCCCTCCTGTTGCCTGTGTTGAGCCTACAACCTGGCATACATTGCCATTTACTACCACCGGGTTGTTGGTGATGGTTTTATCCAATGGGTTTTTGTCAATCACCCAGGTTAAATTGCTGCCCGGCCTGGTAATTTGCCAAATGTGGGAGTTAAAGCTGGCCGTTGTTGGGTAGTCAGGAAAAATGCTGTTGTGTTTAATAGCATCGTCAAGGCCTATTACAGGTTTATTCCACCAGTTTTTGGCCGCTTCGGCAATTTTTACAGGCGTGTAGCCCACGCAGTTATTGGTAACATAGTCGGCAATTGTGGCTGCGTTTTGCTCGCTATTTGCGCCAACCAGGGCAATTGACTGCCCCACATATTCGACTTGTTCAGGTGCAAATATCGGCTGGTCTGAGCCCATGCCCTGCATGTTCATGCTACCGTTTTTGAATACCTCGCTGGTAACCAAATCGATAAAGCCCGGGAACTTCTCAGAAAGATGTTTACGCAATTGGTCTGAGGTTACCGGGGCCTTATCGCCGGGTATAGTAAAATGATAATTAGCAAGCGCCCTTTTGCTTTGAACTAAAGACCCGTTTATGGTATTTACCGGTACAGATAATTCGTGGGTATAATGCAGTTGGCCCTGTGCCTGCTCAACGGCAGTAAATTTAACGTACGGTTTGGATAGCGGCGCCCTGAAATTTAAAGGCTCATAGTATTGCAGTCCGTTGCTAACCGGCCAATGGCCCCAGGTAATCTTGCCAACTGAACGGATATTGGGTGGTATAAATGCACCTTGTTCAAGTAGTGCTTTAACTATTGCTTTGTAAAGGAAAGAAGTCGCCAGCTGAACCCTGTAAGATTCTGTAAAGCCCTCATCAGGCAGCCCTTTCATCCGCTTCGCCCAGTGGGCCATTACGGCCTCAACCTCTTCGGTAAGTTTGCGGATTATGGCAGGAACCATATCGAGCGACAATACGCTACCGAGTATCAGTTTTTCGGTTTCAACGGCCCGCCACGGGTATGGCGCTAAACCTCCGAACGTTAAATGAACGGCGGTTACCTTTAATGAACGGCCAAGCTGTATCAAACTGGCCGAGTTTACAATACTGTGCGCATTAACATCGCGAAGGGCAACTTTTTGGGCAAGCACCACATCGTTTTTGTCGCCAAATGGTATCGAATACGAGACCAAAATTATGCGATTGGCAAGTTCCGGCTGTTTAATAACCATAGCTGAAAGCTCATCAACTGTATTGCTTTTGAAGCTACCACTCTCCTCAGGATCGATATAATCAATCACAGTATCGATAGCTGCAAGCGCCGTAAGCATATCCGAAGGAAAAGGGTCACCGGTTCCAGCTGCTATATGCTTTAAAACCAGCATTGTATTACCGCCTATGGAGCCGGCGTTGCGCACAATACGGCCCGCGGTGCGTTTTGCCATAAATTGGGCAGCACCCCAGGGGGTAGTTTCGATATCGCGGCCTGCCGGGATGTTTTCCCGATACTTTGTTATAGCCTTTTCATAAATCGCTATAACATCGCTATAGGTGGTGCCCGAAGAAATCTTAAGGCCTTTTTCAGTTATTAAAGGCGGAGCGTTCAACTCAGGTACCAACCGGATATCGATGATATGCTCGGCATCCAAAAACTCATCTTTGTATATGCCATATCCGGTGTTTGCGTGTACAATGTAATGTTTATTGCCCTTGTGTTTGCTTAAGGCAGCCAACAGGTCGGCGACGCTTGTTGGCGTTGTCCATGTACGGTTGGGTGTTTGGATTGACGCACCGCGCATGTCGCTTTTCGCTGCATTTGGGAACGGGATTACTATCGAGGATGCGGGCAATTGCGATCGGACTGCATCATCTCCCAGGCATTTCATGCGCTCTTCTTCATCCTTTTTTGTCCAGTCGGATGCGAAGGTTTTCATCCCCGTCAAAATAGGACGATAGCCGGTACAGCGGCAAATATTGCCGTCAAAAATGTCCTCAATTTCCTTCTGCGTTGCTTTAGGGTTGTTGGCAATAAACTCCGACATATTCATTACAAAACCAACCGTACAGTACCCGCACTGAGTGCCATTGTTTATGGCCAGGCGGTGAGCGACGGGGTTCATGCCCATGTGCGTTAATTCCGATGGGTGTTCCGGTACGTCTGTTTGCAACAACAGTTTCGGTACCGCGGTGCGCTTTAATGCTTTTTGCACTTCGGCAAGCACCTGCTCACGTTTGTCCTGTGCCTGCTCGAAAGCCTCGACTACAGCTTCCGGCAAGGGCAATTCAGCCGAACCGCCACCCCGGCTTGATGTTTGTGTATGTGTAAGGTATTCGGGGTTGGGGTGCCGGGCAGCACCGGTACCTTCAACCGTTGTAACCACCATACCATCGAGCGATGCCAAAGGGCGAAGGCATGAGTTGATGGCCCGGTGCTCTGCTTTCTTATCCTTGCTGTTCCAATGCGATAGAATAACGGTACAGCCGCCGCAACCGCCCTGCCCGCACGGCTTTTTTGGGCCGGCTAAATGCACATCTGGCGAGCGCAGGTAATCAATCAGCAGGGTGTCGACATTTGGCTCTTTGATAACCACATTTTCACCATTCAGGAAAAATGATATGGAGTTTTGCATAATGTTTTCTTTTTAAAGATTTTTCAAGTTAAAAACCATCCTGTGTTTGGGTTAGTGAATCCACTTTCTGTTTCTTGCCCCGCTTCTTAATCATTTTAACTTGTTTAAATGGTATGCCGCCACGTATGGCCATGTGCTGTATACCGGCGTATTGATGCGAATAGTAGCCGCCCATCAGCGTGTTTTTCCATTGCCAGTAATATTCCAGCGCCAGCGAAACCTGTAATGAAAAGTCGGTTGACGTGGCCTTTTTAGGATCGTAAGCGGTGCCGCATTTGAAGTTGTAATAATATTTTTTCCAAGCGGGCGCATCGGTTTGGGTGAGGTACTTCATGGAGCCATTGGCCAAAGTATCGCCGATAAATGCCTGTGCAGGTACCAGCGCAGCTATCTGTGGAAATTCGCCCGTTGCATGGCACGACATACACGAGGCTGTATTTAAATCAACCGGGCCGTCAAGCCTGCCGCCCCAGCCAAGGTGCTGCGGAGGCAAATCTGCCGATGCATTAATAAAGGTCTCTTTTAGCGTGTCATTAATCATGGTTTTAACAACAGGGTAGGGGTTTATCCAGTTGGTTTTATACCCGGGGTCGTTACCAAACTGAATACCAACAGGTACAAGATTTGCCACCCTGTCTTTCATGGTTTTGCCTTTGTTCAGGTTGCCGTTGTAGCAAAAGTTTCCAAAAATCCACCCGGTACCGTATTTGTCGGCCCTTTTATCCTTAACCATAATATCCATCTGGATAAGGTTCATGGTTTTTATTATGCGGTTGGTGCTGTCTTTAAAAGTTGGGGTTATGTAGGCAAGCCTGGTATATGGGTTTTTAAGATAGGGTACATCGAGCGAATCCAGTTCAGTGTAAAGAAACTTGAATATTACAGTTCCTTCAGGGAAGCCGCCTTTTGGCCCCTGGGTTACAAACGGGTCAGGGTCAGTCGATGTGTTCCACATTTTATATAAAGTGTGACCGGCAAAATCATTGTAAAAACCCAAAGCATATACCTGGCCGGGGTGCTTTTGCTCCGGAGCCAATTGGTAAGGGCTTATAGGCGCTTCTTTGGCAAGCCCACTAAAACCTTCGGATGCAAGCGGGCCGTAGTGTAACCACGGCATATGGTACCAATCGCGCTTTTTGTTATCCTGGGCAACAAAGTCTGCATCAATCATTCCTTCAAAACAATAGTCCCTTGCTGCAAGCAACCAGTCCATCCATTTGCTTTTATCATCAAAAGGCATCTTAAAAAAAGCCGGGATTTTATCTTCGCCGGGCAATTGTTTTGGATAGTCCTGGCTAAGCTTAAATATTTTGTGACCCGGGTATTGTTTAAGAAACTGGGCCACGGGTATCATGGCGCCAAAGTCAGGGAATTCGCCCCTTTCCCTCGATGTTTTTTCGTCACCGTCTGCGGCTGGTGGTTGAGTGTTAGTTGTGCATTTCAATAAGGCGCATATTCCCAAAAGGAATAAAACGACCATCAGAATCCTGGCTTTTTTCATGATTTGTTTAGTGATTTAAGATTAATAGGTACTAGGTTAAGTTTGAGTATATCGGCTGTATTATAACAGCGGTGTTTTGTTCATTTGAAAATTTTTAATGCGTGCTATTCAATTACCTCAATTGCGGTAAAAGAACGGGCAATTACGAAATATTAAGTGGCGTTCGGATAAAAACACCGGCTGAAAAGCAATTATTGGCGAGAATAAAGTGTTGGTTTTTCTTCATTGGTGACAGGTTTTGTTTTAGGTTTTATTAATAAGAAATAAATATAAGTAAAAAACAACAACTGTCAATACCTTGTTGAAAAGTTAAATAAACTTGCAACAAAAAAGGTGATTGAATAAACCAATCACCTTTTTTACTTATTAAATAGTTACTAATGCTACTTGCCTATAGGTGCATCCAGCACCGGCGTTTTTACCGATATAACTTCTGTTTGCTTTTTATCATTCAACTGGTCTAAAACAACAATACTGTTCGATCCTTTTTTCAACCAGCAGCTTGGGAGATACAATGTTTGCTGCGGGCCAATTTTCCAATAACGGCCAATGTTAATGCCATTAATAAATACAATACCCTTTCCCCAGGTTTTCATATCTAAAAAGGTATCGCCAATTGTGTTTACGTTAAATGTTCCCTGGTATAGTGTAGGGCTGCCTGCTGTATTATCGTTTCCAGAAGTTAAAGCCGGAACTTTATCCATTGGGAGCTTGTACATTTGCCAGCTGCCGGTTATTTCATGATCGTCAATTTTAACCGGGCTGATAATGCCTTTCAGGTTATGAATAATCTCGCTGCCGTAATTTATCCGGCCGAGGTTCTCAACTAAAATATCTAACCGGCCATTAAATGGAATTTCAATTGCACAGCTAAAGTTGTTCCCCTGCCTGTTAAGCTCGCCAATCCGTTGGCCGTTTACATATATGGTAGCGTAATCTCTTAACCCTTCCAAATGCAATGTGCCGCTTATTGGCTGTGTGAATTTGCGGCTGTATAAAACATAACCATGCCCCTGGTTAAGGTTTTCGAACGTTTGTGGGGTATCGCTTAGTACTGGTTGCTGTTTCTTTGCAATCTCCAACACGTTGGCAGATGCTGTTAGTTTGATCACAGGGAGCTGTACAACCGGAATTTGCGCTGGCACCTCTGGGATTGAGTAAGAAACGTTTTTCTTCATCAAGTTACGGATTGCCATAAATTTGGATGTGGCCCAACCGGCTTCACTAATCGGTGCATCATAATCATAACTTGTTATGTCAGGCTGGATTGGATGCTCTTTATCGTAATTGGCGCCGCTGGTAAACCCAAAGTTAGTGCCGCCGTGTACCATATAAATATTGAATGAAACAGTATCCTTTAAAAATGCTTCCAAATCTTTAATTACTGAATCCTCGGGCACCTTTTCAAACTTTTCGCCCCAGTGGTCAAGCCAGCCGGGATAATATTCGGCCACCATGTAGGGGCCTTTGCCGCTGTTATACTGGTTTATCAGCTTTTTAAGGTTTTTGATATTAGTTTCGCCATTAGCAGTTGGCATAGCCCCTTTTATGGTACCGCCCTCAAAAAGCCAGTCGCCGTCTGATGTAAACAACGGAACATCAACTCCAGCGTTTAACAGCATGTCCTTTATCGCAGCGCTGTAAATCTTATGGTCGGCAAGCGGTACATCTTTCCGCTGCGCAACATACGATCCAAACTCATTTTCGGCCTGTACCATTATGATAGGGCCACCGTGAGTAATTTGCAAGTCCTTAACCTGGTTAACCAGCTGATTGATGTAAGTTTTGCAAGAGTCTAAAAAATTCTGGTTCTTGCTGCGGATAACCATATTCTTGTCGTTTTGCAGCCACCAGGGGTAGCCGCCAAACTCCCATTCGGCACACGCATAGGGGCCGGGTCTTAATATAACCATTAAGCCTTCCTGCTGTGCAGTTTTTACAAACTCACGGATATCGCGGTTACCGGTTTTAAAATCCCAAACACCGGGGCTGGTTTCATGATGATTCCAAAATACGTAGGTGGCAACAGTGTTCATTCCCATGGCCCTTAGCATTTTTAAGCGGTGGCGCCAATATTCTTTAGGGATACGGGCAAAATGCATCTCGCCCGAGTGAATCTGAACAGGCTTTCCGTCATACTGAAAAGCACCGTCGGTTATCGCAAATGTGTGTTTCGATTGGCAAATGCCCTGCAGGGCACAAAAAGCAATCAGCAGGAACGAAAGGAATATTTTTTTCATTATAGAATATGTAAACTCTGATTTTATAAATATGCAATAAATTAACAGCAAAGATAAGTCCCATTGTACTTTGATTATAGCGATTTGGCAAATGGGGGATGCGGCCTGGCAAACGGTAATAAAATTACCCCTGATCGGTTCCTTAAAAAAGCACCCCGACTACGCCGGGATGCCACTAATCAACTAAATCTCAGGATCTCATCCCCGAAATATTTTTCTCAGCACTACTCCTTTTTGTTTTCTTGACATTTTAAAGAGTAGACCAATTTTGTTTAATAACCCTTAGCTGTCTGCGCCGGCTTTAACTTAGGGTTATGATCAAGCGCGCTTTGAGGATACGGTAACAGTACAAATTTTGATTGCCAGCTGCGTTCCTGTACAATATTATTGGTGATGTCATAAATATTTTTCATCACGTCTTTCGCAACGTTCCAGCGCCTTATGTCAAAGAAACGCTGTCCTTCGGCAGCCAATTCTATACGGCGCTCGTTATGTATCACATCGCGCAAAGTTTCCTTTGTATTGTTTAAAGTTTGTGAAACTGCGGGCATCCCGGCACGGTCGCGTATATCGTTAAGTGCAGCATAAATTGAAGGGTCAGGGCCGCTTAATTCATTTTTAGCTTCTGCATAAGTCAGCAGTATTTCCGCATATCTTATTATTGCAAAATCCTGCGCGCCATCCCAATCGGCAGTTGTATAGGCAGGGTCAACCAGTTTTCGGAAGTTATAGCCTGTTTTGCTATTGTTATTGCCGCCTTTTCCCCACGTAAAAGCATAGCCGGTGTTAAAAGCGCCCCATGGGCTTGACGGGAACAGTATACTGGCATATAAACGTGTGTCACGGTTCTTAAATTCAGATACGTAAGCTGCGTTAGGACTGCCATTGTTGTAAGTTGTGGCCCTTGCACTTGCTGTCGGCGGCGTAAACATATTTCCGCTCCTATCCCAGTAAGCATCTACCAGTTCCTGGGTTGGTGTTATCGAACTCCATCCGCCCAAGTCAGACGGAGGGAATAAGGTCCTTAATCCATTTCCAAACTCGTATGATGAATTGCTTACATTTTGGGAGGCCATTATTATTTCTTTGCTGCTTTGCTCATTAGCAGCCCAAAATTGTTGTTCATAGCTGGCAAGGCCCTTATAAAACTTTTGTTTGTCGTTATCATCGGCAAAGGTTACAAAGCTTGAGTAATCATCTTTCATGTCATCAGCAGTTATTGTTGATTTTCTGAACAATTCATATCCCATACCCATAACTTTCTGCGAACTGGCGACAGCATCAGCCCATTTACCATATTGTAACTGAACTCTTGCTATTATGGCCCAGGCAGCACCTGTAGTAACCCTGCCTGTTTCATTATTAATACCGCCCGCATAGGTTGCAGGCAGATCGGTTGCTGCGCTTTGCAGTTCTGACAATACAAAAGCAATTACATCAGCCTCGGGGGTAGGAGCAACAGCCGTTGTCAATGGGTCAACGTAGCTATTTTTAAGTAGCGGAACAGGGCCGAAAATACGAGCGAGTTCAAAATACGCGTAAGCTCTTAACACCCGGGCTTCGGCAATAAACCTTTTTTTGAGCGTAGCGTCCATTGGCGCCTTGTCTATATTGTCCAAAAAGTAATTAAACCTGCGGATAAACGAGTACCGGGTTTTATAGCCCTGGTCGAGCGTCGCGTCAACGTTGCCGGCGCTAATTGAGGTAGCGTTGCTTTCCCATGGATATTGGGCAAAAGCATTGTCAGACCCGCCATCGTCATAAGCATAATAGTAGCCTGTTGTAAAATTATTATTGACACTAAAATAAGTGTAGCAACCATTAAGTTCAAGCCGTGCGTCGTTTGCCGATGTCCAAAAGGTTGCACTCGAAACCTGGTCCTGTGGCACAAGGTCGAGTGATTTTTTGCAACTGCTGAATGGGTACAGTGCAAAAATTATAAATGATGTATATAATATCTTTTTCATAAAACTTTAATTAAACAGTTTATTAAAGGGTTAGATTTACTCCGAATGAATAGGTTTTTAACTGCGGGTAAGAAGCGCGTTGTGAAGCAGCTTCCGGGTCAAAATCCTTTAGTCTTTTATCACCCCTGATAGTGAATGGGTTATTGCTTGAAGCATAAATCCTAAGCCCCCTTACATGTATCCTTTCAAGTAATGATTTAGGAATACTGTATCCTAATGTTAAAGACTTAACCCTGAAATAATCGGCATTAAATAGCCAGAAACTTGATTGTTTTAAGTTCTGCGTATTATCTGCTGATGATAAAACACGTGGATATGCGGCATTGGGGTTGGGGTTTGATGGGGTCCAGCGGTCTAAGACATAAGCTTTTACGCCGGCGCCGTTAAAAAATGCCTGTGATGCTTCATTTTCCAAGTATACTTTTACATCGCCCACGCCTTGCCCCAATAGTGAAAAATCGAAGTTTTTGTAGTTTGCACTAAGATTAACCCCGTAGGTAATATACGGTACGTCATTACCTACAATTACACGGTCGTTACCGTCAATCTTCTTGTCACCATTTTGGTCGACATATTTTATATCGCCCGCTTTAGTACTGGTTGATTGGGTGGCGTGGCTTGCAACATCGGCCGCCGAAGTAAACAATCCATCGGCTTGCCACATGTAGAAGGAGCCAATAGCTGCACCAACACGATTTACGTAATAACCATTTACCTGGTCGCCCTGGCCCCCAAGGTTAACAATTTTGTTCCATATCCGGCTGAAGTTTCCGCCAACCGAAAATTTAAGGTCGCCTATTTGGTTATTGTAATTAAGAGATAATTCAAAACCTTTATTCTGCACCTTGGCAAGGTTAACAGAAGGGCTTACTGAGGCATCCAGCCCGGCCTCATCGGGTAATGATGGGTTTACAAGTAAAATGCCATTTGTCATCCTGTTGAAGGCATCAACCTGCAAGGTTATTTTATTATTGAAAAGGCCTGCATCCAAACCAACGTTTGTCATGTTAACTTTTTCCCATGACAGGGTGGGGTTTGAAAGTTTACCAGGCCAAACACCATCCTGTTTACTTTCGTCCAAAATAGCTGCGGTACCGGTATTTAAACCGTCGTAAAAATCATAGTTGCCTACATTGCTGATGTTACCAAGCTTACCCCATGAACCGCGGAGTTTTAATTCAGACAGCCATAGTATATTCTTCATGAAGTCTTCCTGCGAAACCCGCCAGGCTGCAGAAAATGACGGGTAGGCTCCTGAGCGGTGTCCCGGCGCAAATTGCGAAGACGCATCAATACGCATACTTGCTTCAAATAAATACCGGTTGTTATACGAGTAGTTAAACCTGCCAAATACCGACTCGAAAGCGTTTTCATTAATACCGCCATAGCTTGCCGTGTTTAAAGGATCAGCAGAACCTGCATTTATTGAGTTAAGGTCGTTGGTGACGAAGTTTTTGCGTACAACTTCTATGTTACGGTCTTTATATCTTTCGTACGAAGCACCGGCCAATAGTTTTGCATAATGTTTGCCGATATTTTTTTCATAACTGGCAGTCGCCTGGGTTAACAGTTTACTGTTGCTATCCCATGCTTCATCCAGTTGGTTAGGGCTTACACCCGTACCACTTATGGGGGCGCCGGTATTGAAATTCAGGACAGGGTCAACAGTGCTGGTAAATGTTGAACTTACCGAGTTATAGGTGTTGTACGATACCAGTCCGTTTATATCCAATCCTTTTATCGGCGTATAATCACCGTTTATTGATCCTATAAACCGGTTCGTGGTATAAGAGTTTCTCCCTCCTTCTGCCAGCGTGCGTAATGGGTTGCCTGCGGCTAAAGTGCCGTCAACCTGTCCGCCGTTAATACTTCCCCATTGGCCGTTGCTTTGTTTATTTACCATTAAAGGCACTTCGCGGTTAAGGGTTGTAAAACTAACATTGCCGGCATCGTTATTTAAACCATCGCGGATGTAGGAAACATTTGAGCTTATTTTAAATTTTTCGCTAACCTGCGATTCAGTATTTGACCGGAAGGAATATCGCTGCAAAGCCTTATCAGGTAACAATGAGTTCTGGTCAAAATATGATCCGCCTAAAAAATACCGGGTTGTACCACCACCTGAAATATTTATTTCATGCTCTGTTATAGGGGCTGATTTTCTTAAAGTAAGAGCATACCAGTTATTATCGGGATAATGATCAGGATCTGAATGATCTTTTATTTTTTGGAGTGCATCAGCAGAGAATATAGGGGTTTTTCCAGCATTTGTAGCAGCTTCATTGCGTAAAGTGGCGTAATCATAAGCGCCAAGCCAATTAGGTAATACAGTAGCTTTTTGGGCACCATAGTACGCATTGTAATTAATGGTCATCTGCCCTGATTTGCCTTTTTTGGTAGTCACCAGCATAACACCATAAGCCGCGCGCGATCCATAGATCGATGATGCAGAGGCGTCTTTTAAGATGGATATGCTCTCTACATCATTTGGGTTGATGCGGGCAAAATCGCCTGAGGTTACAGGTACGCCATCGACAACAAAAAGCGGGCTGGAAGCGCCCAGGTTTCCACGGCCGCGAACGTTGATTGAACCTATATCACCACCCACATCGCCGGGGCGGGAAATAACGGTTAATCCAGGCACAACACCTTCCAGTGCATTTGTCAAGGACGTGACTGGTCTGCTTGTAAGTTGTTTAGTATTAACTGTGTTTACTGCACCTGATACATTTACTTTTTTCTGAGTACCATAACCAACGACCACAACCTCATTTAACGCTTTTGACGATGTTGATAAAACAACTTCAATGTTGGTTTTACCATCAATCTCTACGGTTTTTGTTTCGTAGCCTAAAAATGAGAACCTTAGTGTGCCTTTTGCAGGCGCATCAATGGAGAATTTACCATCGGTAGTGGTGCTTACTGCATTTGTTGTACCGGTTACGGCAACCGTAACCCCGGGCATTATTTGCCCCTCGGTGTCCTTAACAATGCCTGTAACCCTTACCTGGGCAAAGGCCATTATTGAGAACATTAACAACAAGCCGGTTAAAAAAGCTTGTCTCTTGTAAAATTTGTTCATAGTGTATTAATTTGGTTTATAAAATTGTTGAATAACATAAACTAGCTGGGGGCTAATTCGATGTCAAGGTAGGAAGGTGTGAAGTGAATGCCTAATAAATGCCCCCGCTAACTAAGCGCAAACGTTTGTTTGACAGTTATTATTAAAGTTGCGTTTTTGGGCTATAGATGGCTATAAATGGGCATGTGGTTGGTTGTTTGCAGGCAGGTAGCCGGAGGTGGATAGCTGGCTGAGGAATAAATGTCACGCAAACGTTTGTTCGTGGATGCGAATGCATCCCGGAGAAGATTTGTAGGTGGTGTAAAATGACTTAGTGTATTGTGGCCACTATCTCTATAGAAAAAAAAGTAATTGCACTATCAAATCCTTACATAAAAAGCCGCCTCATAGATGCTATGAGACGGACTTTTTTAAATAAAAGCAAAAAAAATCCCGGAGGGCTCCCCCTCCGGGTGTTGCTACACTGGGTAGCAATCAATCAACTGAACTCAATTCTTTACTGTAGCCTATTAAAAGCCGCTGTTATCAAGCGCGAATGTGTTTTTGCGATCCTTCCATTTGCCTTTTGTAAAATCAGGGAATTCCTGTACGGCATTTCCCTCTTTTATTGATTTTGTTGACAGCGGCGCTATCACACTCATGGTCACTGAATCATAAACATCAATAGGCGTTTGTTTCTTTTGTTTCACCGATTCAACAAAGGCGTTAAAAACAAACCAATCCATACCGCCATGACCTGCGCCTGCTGCAAAAGTTTCATACTTTTTCCAAAGCGGGTGGTCATATTTTTCAAACCATTGTTGTGCAGGGTCCCAGCTGTCGTCTTCTTTCGATTTATGGTCGATATAAATACTTTGATTTACATCCATCCATAAGCCTTTTGTTCCCTGTACCCTGAAACCTAATGAATAGGGACGGGGCAAATGGGTGTCATGCGTCAATAATACTGTTTCGCCATTGGCGCAATTGATCATGGTTTGCACCACATCGCCTTCTTTGTATTTGATTTTTGCGTTTTTATTTCCGGGTGCTTTTTCCTCCACATAAGCGGCTAGCCCTCTTGCTTTTGAGCTGAATGACGACAGGCTGGTAAAGCGGTTGCCGGCGTTAATATCAATATAATGCATGCATGGCCCGGCGCCGTGGGTCGGGTAAAGGTCGCCGTCGAGGTCGATATTAAACTGGGTGCGCCATTGTGCCTCGCTGGTAGCATCCGGGCCGAAAGTAACGCCATCGGGGCCGTTAAAAAGTACGTTGCGCAGGTTATGCTGGTAGCCGCCTTCAACGTGTACCAGTTCGCCAAACAAACCCTGTCTCGACATGTTTAAAGCCGCCATTACATCGCGGCGATAACACACGTTTTCCAGCGTCATGTAAGGGATGCCTGTTTTTTCCGAGGTGTGCACAATGTCCCAGTGCTCTTCAACGGTTAAGCCGGCTATTACTTCGCAGCCGACATACTTACCGGCTTTCATCGCGTCGATAGATTGCGGGTGATGAAACTGCCATGGCGTGGCAATAATTACGGCATCAATGTCTTTCCTGTCGAGCAATTTTTTATATGCATCCAGGCCGCCTGTATATTCAACAGCAGCAGGTTTGCCTTTTTTTGCGATATACTCGCGGCATCTTTTTAACGAACGTTCCTGGATATCGCAAATAGCTACAATTTCAACATCATCACGTAATAAGCCTTCTGCTATATGGCTCATACCACGTGCTCCCACACCTATGTAGCCTAAACGCACCTTGCCGCTGGCCGAATTTGCAAAGAGGCTGCCTGATGGTAAAATTGTAAATCCTGCGGCCGCTATTGCCCCGGCTCTTATAAATTCTCTTCTTTCCATATGTTAGTTATTAGTTTTAGTTGTTTTTAATTGCTGGTTATGCCGAATTCAAAAATGGTTTTGCTTTTAAATACTTCACCTTCCCTTAAAACGGTGTTTGGAAAATGAGGTTGATTAGGCGAATCGGGATATTGCTGCGTTTCAAGGCAAAACCCACTTCGGCGGTTATATACGGCCCCGCCTTTACCAACCGCGCCATCCAAAGCATTACCCGGATACAGGTGAACTGCCGGTTCGGTTGTATAAACCGTCAAAACACGACCGCTGACTGGTTCTGTTACCTTCGCTGCCAGCTTGAGCTCGCCCGAGTTTTTTGTTTTAATTACCCAGCTGTGGTCATACCCGTCGCTTAAATTTAGCTGTTCGTCGTTGGCGTTAATATCTTTACCAATGGCTTTGGGGCTCTTAAAATCAAAAGGGGTGCCATCAACAGGCGCTATTTCACCGTGTGGCACCTGGTTTTTATTTACAGGCAAATAATTGTCTAAGGGCATCATCAACTCGTGCCCAAGTATACTGCCGCTTGCATGCCCCGCCAGGTTAAAATAAGTATGTTGGGTTAAATTAAGCAGGGTTGTGCTATCGGTTTTTGCTAAAAAATCAACTATAAGCTGGTTTTCGTTATTTAAAGTATAGGTTACTTTCGCCAATAAATTTCCGGGGAAGCCCTCTTCGCCATCCGGGCTCAGGTATTCCATCTCGACCCCCGGGCAACCATCATTTATAATCGGGGTTGATCTCCACACCTTTTTATTGAACCCTATTGCGCCGCCGTGATGGTGGTAGCCACCCGGTTTAACAGTTAGCTGATGAAACTTTCCATCAAGCTCGACCAAGCCACCGTTTATCCGGTTTGCATAGCGGCCGACAATAGAGCCAACAAAGTGACCATCATTTACATAGCCATCTAAATCATCAAATCCAAAAGCAATGTCAGCGAAATTGCCTTTCCTGTCGGGTGTGGAAATTGCGATGACGGTTGCGCCGAAATTGGTAATATCAACCTTAATACCGTTTGAATTTTGCAAACGATACAGGTAAACATCCTGGCCATTTAGAACTCCCCACTGTTCCGGAGTGGGTTTTACAGTAGTCATATTTAATATTATCAGTTAGTTGATTATGGTTGGCAGCGCTATTTAATTTTTGA
This sequence comes from Mucilaginibacter sp., assembly GCF_025359345.1. Lineage (GTDB taxonomy): Bacteria > Bacteroidota > Bacteroidia > Sphingobacteriales > Sphingobacteriaceae > Mucilaginibacter. The sequence goes on along the minus strand of NZ_JANYGQ010000005.1, from coordinate 131,072 downwards.
AATTAAGCATTATCACCGGGTGAAATTTACTTTTTATCACGCAAACGTTTGATTAATTTTTTTTGCCTGTTAATTGATTTACAGAAACTAACTGGCGCAAACGTTTGAAAAAAATGTCGTTTATTTACCGTCGTTATTAAAAAACGGTAATTTTATATTTATTTCCGGTAATTATTAAACCCTTCAGTCAATGCGATCAAAGCCAGCTACTATAAAGGAAATTGCCCAGTTATTAAAAATATCCATATCAACGGTTTCCAGGGCGCTGCACGATCATCCGAGCATCGGGTTAACTACGCGCCAAAAGGTAAAAAAGCTGGCCAGCGAGCTGAATTACGAACCCAACCAAACGGCAATATTTTTACAACAGGGCCGTACCCTTACTATTGGCGTAATATTACCCGAGCTTTCCGAAGCGTTTTTTTCATCGGCTATTAGTGCTATAGAGGATTGTGCCTATAAACGAAACTATACCGTTTTACTGGCCCAGTCGCACGACGATGAGCAAAAAGAAAAACAACTGGTGGAAAAAATGAAAAATCATCGGGTCGACGGGCTCCTGGTTTCAGTTAGCAAAAACACATCGTCGTACCAGCATTTCGAAAACCTAAGGCAATACGATATCCCCATTGTATTCTTTGACCGTATCCCTGCGATGCAAAACATTCATTATGTGGCATGCAATATGGAAATAGGCACAATCGACGCGGTAAGTTACCTGTTAAAAAAGGGGCACCGTTCCATCGGGATGATAAACGGTCCGGCTACGCTGTCTGCCAGCGGGGAAAGAAAAGAAGGCTATATTAAGGCCATGATCAAGAACCGCCTGAAGTTCGACCCATCACTAATTGTATCGTGTGACCTGACAGAGACTAGTACGCAGGCAGCGCTGGATGAACTACTGGCCAGTAAGCGGAAACCCACCGCAATTGTAACGTTTAACGACTATGTGGCACTTTTTGCTATTAAACACGCAACAAATTTGAAATTGAAAATAAACGAAGACCTTGAATTTGTGAGTTATGCTAATTTGCCGCTTATTAATTATATGGAAAGTATCCCTGCCGCTTCTGTTGAGCAATTCCCATACCTGCAAGGCCAAAAAGCTGCCGACATATTACTCGACCTGCTCGCTCAAAAGCACCAGGGGGTTACTGAGCAGACAGCATATTATAAAATTATCATCGAATCGCAGCTTGTTGAAAACAGCAGTATGACCGGATTTAAAAGCAAATAAAAAACGGGCAAACGTTTGCGCACCATTATAAATTAGCTATTGACTAAATTTGAGTTTTTGTAACCCCTTATGATGGATAATATCCTAAACGCTTTCGGCTTGACACCCGCTAATTACAATACAACACCTTTTGGTTCCGGTTTAATTAATTATACCTGGAAGGTTTCGGGCAATGGCCACCAATACATTTTGCAACGCATTAATAAAAATGTATTTAAGACGCCGCAGGATATTGCCAACAATTTGGTGAGCTTAGAAAACTACCTGAAGCAAACAGCCCCCGAATATCTTTTTGCGGCCCCGTTGCCAACCGTAAGTGGTATGTATTTAGCCGAAGATGGGAACAACTACTACCGGCTGTCGCCATTTATTAAAAATTCGCATACGGTTGATTTTATTGAGGAGGATAAACAAGCGTATGAGGCCGCCAGGCAATTTGGAAAATTCACCAGGCTGCTGAAGGATTTTGACCCGGAAAAATTAAAATATACGCTGACCGATTTCCATAACCTGACACTACGGGTTGAACAATTTAAAACGGCATTGGCTAATGCGGGTGAAGAAAGACTGAAGAGTGCGGCTGCCGAAATTTTGCAGATTGAGGCTAATATCGATATTGCCGGTGTGTATAAGCAATTAGTGGATGAGAAAAAGATACCTAAGCGGGTTATTCATCACGATACAAAAATTAATAACATACTGTTTGACGATAACAATTGCGGCCTTTGCGTAATTGATCTTGACACGGTAATGCCCGGCTATTTTATTAGCGATGTTGGCGATATGATGCGCACTTATCTTTCACCTGCAAATGAAGAGGAGCAGGACTTGAGCAAAGTGAAGATAAACGACGATTACTTTGTTGCTGTATACAAAGGTTACATGGCAGAAATGGGAGGGACTTTAACTGCCGCGGAAAAAGACCTGTTCATTTACTCGGGCAAATTCATGATATATATGCAAGCCATCCGCTTTTTAGCCGATTTTTTGAATGGCGATATTTATTACCATACCCAATACGAAGGCCATAACCTGGTAAGGACGCAAAATCAATTAACGCTGTTGGAAAGATATGTTGAAGCTGAGGACAGGTTTCATGATTATATTAAGCAAATTGAAAATGCGGCCCTTAGTGCCATTTGAAGCTAAAACGAATTTGATGGGTATTACAAATTGTTTGATTGTTGAGACTTAGTCTTTAAGGTTGAGTTAAAACTCACGTTAAAGTTATAAGAATTTTTAATTTGCAAAACCAGGTGAGGTACATAACGGCATCCGTTTAAATAAAAGCTGGTAAAACAGCTTTAGTAAAGACAATTAATCATGATTGAGATTTAGTTGGTTAATTAATTGAAGATTAAGTAAAAAAAGCACCCGCGATCGGTGCTTTTTTTGTTGATTATTATGATTTGGGATTTTTAAATTACTTAGTAGGTATTTTTTAAAAATAACCCTAATTTGAAGGTGATTTTAGTGGCACCGATAAAAATGCCATTTATCCAGATTTACTACAGACTTGAATTTTAATTTATCGCTTTCGGTAATAAACCCTTAATCAGCAAAAAATAATCATAACAACCATGTTTAAAAAAGCAACACTAATTACAGCAACGTTTCTCCTGACTGTAATTGCGTCTTTTGGGCAGCAAAAAAGCAAAACAATTCCGCAACAAAAAACAACTGATTCTATTTATTATTCAACTACCAAATACCGGGAGATAGGCCCTTTCCGCGGCGGGCGCAGCGGTGCCGCGGCCGGGAGTTATAAGAGTAAAAATACTTTTTACTTTGGCGCAACGGGGGGCGGCGTTTGGAAATCTATAGACGGCGGCGCTAACTGGAAAAATATTTCAGACAAGTATTTCGGCGGCACAATTGGTTCTGTTGCCGTAGCCCCAAGCAATGAGGCTATTGTATATGTTGGCGAAGGCGAAAATACGCTTCGCGGAAACGTATCAGAAGGGTTGCACGGTTTATGGCGCAGTAATGATGGAGGCCGCAGTTGGTTTAATTTGGGCCTTAAAGATGCCCGCCATATTGTGAAAATTGTAATCGATCCGCTCGATCCTGATAAAGTATGGGTTGCATCAATGGGGCACCTGTTTGGGCCGAACGACGAACGGGGTGTATATAAAACAACTGATGGTGGAAAAACCTGGCGCCGGACCTTGTTTGTAAACAACAACACAGGCTGTTCCGACTTAACGCTCGATCCGGGTAACCCATCCATTTTATATGCCGGTACGTGGACGGTGCGGCGGACACCTTATAGTATGGAAAGCGGGGGCGAGGGCAGCGGCTTGTATAAAAGCATCGATGGCGGGGAGACATGGAAAAACATATCATCAAAAAAAGGATTGCCGAAGGGCGTTTGGGGCATAGTAAGTATAGCTGTTGCACCCAGTAATACCGATAAATTGTATACGCTTATAGAAAACGCTAAAGGCGGTTTATTTATGAGTGAGGATGGCGGCGAAAGCTGGGTATTAACCAGCAGCGACAATAACATCAGGCAGCGGGCCTGGTACTACAATAAAGTTATTGTTGACCCTGCAAATGAAAACCTTGTTTATTGCCCCAATGTGGAGTTTATGCGCAGTACTGACGGCGGTAAAACTTTTAAAAGCATGGACACGCCGCACGGCGACCACCATGATTTATGGATAGACCCGGAAGACAACCGGAGAATGATTGTTGCAGATGACGGTGGCGCACAGATAAGTTTTGATGCGGCTAACTCATGGAGCACGCTAAACAATCAACCTACAGCACAAATCTACAGGGTAACAACAGATAATTCATTTCCTTACCGAATACTTGGTGCGCAACAGGATAATTCTACTATAAGGATAAGGAGCAGCTCGGGCAGTCCAGCAGGTATCACCGACAACGACTGGGAGGCAACTGCCGGTGCCGAAAGCGGTTATGTTGTGGCCGATCCTTTAAATCCTGATATAGTGTATGGCGGTAACTATGGGGGCTACATTTCGAGGCTCGATCATAAAACCGGCGAGAACCGGGCTATTAATGTTTGGCCTGATAACCCGATGGGGGCGGGCGCTGATGTGCTGAAATATCGTTTTCAATGGAATTTTCCGATCTTCTTTTCTCCCAACAATCCTAAAAGGTTGTATACGGCCGGGAATCACTTGTTTGTAACAGAAAACCAGGGCCAAAGCTGGGAAATGATCAGCCCGGATTTAACTACCAACGATAAGTCAAAGCAGGGGCCAAGCGGCGGGCCAATCACCAAAGACAATACATCGGTTGAATATTATTGTACCATTTTTACTGCTGCCGAGTCGGCTCTTGAAAAGGACCTGTTATGGACGGGCAGCGATGACGGCCTGATCAACGTTAGCCGGGATGGAGGCAAAAACTGGAAAAATGTTACCCCCCCGGCCGCCGGAAAATGGATGATGTGGAATTGCGTGGAAACCGATCCGTTTAATAAAGGAACAGCTTATTTTGTAGGCACCAAATATAAACTGGATGATTTTACACCTTACATTTTTAAAACCGAAGACTACGGCAGCAGCTGGAAACTAATTACAAAAGGTATAAACAGTATGCATTTTACAAGAGCACTGCGAGCAGATAAGAAACGGCCCGGCTTATTGTATGCAGGCACAGAATATGGGATGTATATTAGCTATGACGGTGGCGACAACTGGAAGAAATTTCAGCTAAACCTTCCTGAGGTACCTGTAACTGACCTGACTATAAAAAACAACGACCTGATTGTTGCTACGCAAGGACGGGCTTTTTGGGTAATTGATGACTTAAGCTTAATCCAGCAAAAGGCTGATGAATTGCCCGCCACAGATTTAAAAGTATTTGCGGTTAATGACAGTTACAGGCAAAGAGGGGATGATTACGGGTATGTGCGCGGTAAAACAGTGTTACATAACGCTGGAGCAAACCCTATAAAAGGCGTAGTATTTAATTACTATTTAAAACATGTAACCGACTCGTCAAATGTATCAGTGACGATATTTGATAAACAGAATAAGCCGATCAAAACCTTTAGCCGCAAAGCGAAGGAAGAGAAAGACAAACTTGACTTTAATCCGGGGCTAAACCGGTTTGTTTGGGATATGCTTTACCCGGCAGGCGAAAAGATAGACGGGATGATTTTATGGAATGGTGGTGTCGGGCAGGTTAAGGCGGCGCCGGGCACCTATTCAGCCCGTTTTCGGTTGGAGAAAGATTCGGTAGATGTTCCGTTTGTTATTAAGTCAAACCCGCAATACGACCTGACAACCGCTGATTACGATGACAAGGTTGGGTTTTTATTACAGGTAAGGGACAAGTACAACGAAGTGCAAAAGGCTATTAAAAATATTCGCACTTTAAGAACTCAGACAGGTGATTTTGCAGCGAGGACAGACAAGCCGGCTACAAAAGAGATAAAAACTTTAGCTGATACGATCAACAAAAAACTAACAGCTATTGAAGAAGCGCTTTATCAAACAAAAGCCAAAAGTGGTCAGGATGTACTCAATTATCCTATCCGCTTAAACGATAAGCTTGCCGGGTTGTATGGCGTGGCAAACAGCGGAGAAAACCCGCCAAGCAAGCAGGCAAAAGAAACGTTTACCGAACTAGCCAGTTTGTGCGACGTGCAATTGGCCAAACTAAACCAGGTGATAAACAACGACATCCCTGCCCTTAATAAAATGATACTGGATAAAAAGGTTCCTCCAATCAGTGTTAAAGAATAGAGGGTTAGAGAACAAGAAAGGCAGGTGCAATAAGAAACCCCTTAGTTTACCGCTAAGGGGTTTTATTGTCTTGTTTACCAATACTTGCACGCGACAGCGCGTAAAGAGGGTTGTCGAAAAAACTAATCTTAAACCATTGCCAAACCAAACACAATTATCATAAGGGCGATAGCAACATAAATTACCGATATTCCATAAAATGTAGCCCACCGCAGCCAGTTTACAAACTGCTTAAACATTTGCATAATAGGGTCATCAGTGTCCTTTATAACGAAGTAACTGTTTTCCTTCATCCTGATGGCGTTTACCCTGTTTTCTTCCACATATTGCAGGCGTCCCGCATTGTATTGTGTGTTGCAATTAGGGCATCTTTCATCCATTTTACCTGTCGAGTTGCTCCACTTTTCGCAAACGGGACATTTTATTTCACTGACTTGGCTCATGACTAATTATTTAAGTTAAAAACTGATCTTAATTAGGGTTACAAAAACAACTAACGTTGCAAATGGTTTAATAGTTTGCCTTTATCCGGTTATTTAACCCGTTGATATTGACTATACTAAAATTACGCAAAAAAAAATCGAAACAAGCAATAGCTATCCAACTATTTTTAATTGCTGCAGCAGGAGCGTGGCCGCATCCGTGTAGCCGGTGTGTGTGGAATGGGTAGTATCAATACAGTTCGGTGCGATTATTTTCTTATTTCGTAGCACAGTTCCACCATCCCGTTCTTGTACGCCTTCAGGTCTTTTAGGTGTAGTGCTTGTTCCTGTCCTATATGGTCAAAAAACGAGGTCCCGTCACCCAAAATGATGGGCAGGATTGACTGTCTTATTTCGTCGGCTAAATTTAAACGGATGAAATCTTTGACAAGGGCGGCGCCGCCTACCAGCCAAACGTTTTTGTAGTTTGGTTTTAACCGCTCATTCACCAGTTTGTGCAGGTCGCCCGAATAAATTTCTATATTCTGCCGTTCAACGGGCAGTGTCCGGTGCGTTAAAACAATAGTCGGTGTGTCTCCGTAGGCCCAGCCGTACGATTTTGAAAGTTCCAAAGCAAGTTCGTAAGTGCGGGAACCCATTAGGTAGCAGTCAATCGTTCTTAGAAACTCGGTCGCTTCCTGTTCCGAAACGCTAACCCCCTGCTCATAGCTGTCGGCGGTCTCAAACCACGAAACGCTGTTGTCTTTTTTGGCAATATAACCATCAAGACTTGAAACCATATGGATGGTTATTTTGAATGAATCTGTCGCCATATTAGTTAAAAGATCGCCTGAATTCCAATGGAGAAAGGTTTGTCTTTGTTTTGAACAATTTACTAAATGATTGCGGATGTTCAAAGCCCAATTCGTATGCCACTTCACTTACCGATAAACTGGTGGTTGATAACCTTTCTTTTGCTTTTTCTATTAATTTATGGTGAATATGCTGTTGGGCATTTTGCCCGGTGAGCGCACGCAGCATATCGCTTAAATAACTCGGCGATATGTTCAGCTTTTCCGCTAAATACTGAACGGTCGGGATACCCTGGCTTAATGATTGTTCAGTATTGAAATATCCGTCTAAAATTTCTTCCAGCTTTTGCAGCAGGTCGCTGCTTACTGCCTTGCGGGTAATAAACTGGCGCTTGTAAAACCGGTTTGCATAGTTCAGCAGTAGTTCTATTTGAGAGATAATTACATCCTGGCTAAAATCATCTATCCTGCTGTTTAACTCGTCATCAATTATCTTAAAAATAGAAATGATAGTTTCCTTTTCTTTGTCCGACAGGTGCAATGTTTCGTTTGTTGCGTACGAGAAAAAGCCATATTGCTTTATTTTTTTTGCTAACGGATAATTCCCAAAAAAGTCGGGATGTATCAGCGGGGCAAATTGGGAACATGCTTCTGCCTCATTGTTTGCGTGGTTGCCAATAACCTGGTTAGGCGCTGCAAATAACAAGCCTCCTTCATTAAAGTCATAATAAGCCTGGCCATATTTTAACCTGCCGGCCAGGTTTGGTTTATAGGAAATTTTATAGAAATTTAGTACGTGCGAACGTGGCAGGCTGCTTTGCACTACCCGGGTAGCTGCACCGTTTATCAGGCTGATTAACGGGTGCGCCGGCGCAGGCAAACCAAACGCCCGGTGCACATCTGATAACGATTCCATTCTAACATGCACTATCTCTTCCTTTTTCATATTTAAATTTAAAGTAATTATAACCGGCATTGCCGGTTATATTGGTTTATTTACCAAAAGATTACTTTGAAGCGCCTTGCGCTGCTACGGCAACACTATCCCATTCTTCCCAGGTCGCCAGCCTTTCGGCATAGGCGGTGCGCACCCACGGCAAATTATTACTGCCCAAATTAATCCGCAAAGGCGGGTTTTCCGCATCAACTACTTTAAATAGCGCTTCAGGTGTGGCATTAGGGTCGCCTCTTTCCATTCCTCTTAATCCGCTAAAAAATTGCGCTTTATAGTCCCCGTAAACATCAAGGCCTGCTGCAAATTTTAAGGATTCCTGGCTGCCGAACTCGGTTGCATATGCACCCGGCTCAATAGTGGTCACTTTAATTCCGAGGGCTTTAACTTCTAATGCTAAACTTTCGTGTATGGCCTCGAATGCCCATTTTGAAGAACAGTAATAGCCGATGACAGGTAATACCACATGGCCGAGATTGCTGGATGTCCCGAGGATATGGCCATAACCCTGCTTCCTTAAAAGCGGTAAGGCCTCCTGGATAACAGCAACCGGACCTAAAACGTTGGTTTCATACATCGCCCGTACCTCATCTGCGCTGGCCTCCTCAATGGTGCCCACCAGCGAATATCCTGCATTATTAAGCACCACATCTAACCTGCCGAAGTGGGCGTGCGCCTGTGTAACAGCCGAGTTTACCTGGTCGTGGTTAGTCACGTCAAGTTCCAGGGGCAGCACGTTCTCGCCATACATTTCTTTCAGGCCGGCGATGCTGTCCAGCTTGCGGGCTGTGGCTGCGACTTTGTCGCCGCGTTTCAGCGCCGCTTCAGCCCAAACGCGGCCGAAACCGCGCGAAGCGCCCGTAATGAACCAAACTTTGCCGGTAGTTGAATTATCATTTTGATGTTCCATGATTTTATGTTTTAATTAATGATATGGCAAAGGTCTGCAGACGCCGGCGGGTACTTGTAGCCGTATTGCGGGATTTTGTAGGCGAAATGAGGAAAGGAAATGAGATAGATGGAGGTATTTAACCGGCTTCAAAGCGTTCCATTTTTTTGCGGAACACCCTGAACATTATGGAACATGTTGATTATTAGTGTGTTTGAGTTTTGTCCAAATGTAAGTGATTGATAATTAATTATTTCAGAATTAATGCTTTTTGGTAGTTTTTTCGTAATTTGTTTATAATCAGAATGTTACACTTTTTGGTTTGAGTAGAATCCCGTCCAAAATAAGTTTACCCTTCAACTTTTTGATAATGCAGCGCAATCGCTCCTGAATTAAATACCTGGGTATACTCCAGCTGAAAGTTGAGTTTTTCCGGAGCAAGGAAATTATCAAATAGGCGTTTGTTTTCTCCCACCAGGATTGGATGGACGATCAGATAAAGTTCATCTATCAGACCAGCCTCCAGAATATTCGGGAGCAGGCTGGTGCTGCTGGAGGCGATTTTCTTTCCGGGTTGCTGTTTTAATTCGCGGATCAGGCCTTCGGGATCTTCGCTGACTACTCTTGTATTTTCCCCGGCAGTTTTGAGCGTGCGCGAAAGGACAATTTTTTCAATCGGGGTCATGGCATCAGCAAAGGCAATATCGCAGGGCCTGTCGGTCCGTTTTTTTGCGACTTCCGGCCAAAAAGGAACCATTAACTCGTACGTTTTACGGCCATACACGATCACACCCGTATCGTGCATGAGCCCGGTAAAATAGTTCATGAGGTCCTCCTTCGGGGTGAAATGGGTATGCGCGTAACAGCCGTCAATGCTGATATTCATCGCGAACATTACTTTTCTCATCGGTATGATTTTTAAAGTTCCTAATTTTACGACTTCAAATAAACGGTGATACTTACTTTAAAAAGCCATCCAGGTAACCTTGTATTATGCTGGTTTGCATCATCAGGCCCACATGACTCTGCGAAGGAACAACGGCCAAATGCGATTTCGGCATCGGTGCCATATCAGCAGATACGCCGCCTCCCAGTAATTGATAGGTTTTCGCCAGCTCAACTTTATCCAGGCCATCATTGTCGCCCGAGATGATCAATACCGGCGAGGTGATTTTCGCAATATTGCTATCGCCCATGTCGAATTGGGTCGCTAAAAAAGCAAGCATCTGGTCTATAAACTTTGTCCATTTTGTTTTGTCAGGCGCCACAGCATCATATGCCTCTTTCATCGGGCTGTTCGCAAACATTTCCGGCTTCATACCTTTAAATGCATTAGCTACCACGGGCGCCCAACCTGTACTTTTATAAGTAGAAGAAATGATCACTAATTTTTTTACCCGTTTAGGGCTTTTTATGGTCAATTGGTAAGCAATGGAACCACCCATGCTATAGCCCACAACATCAGCACTGTCGACTTTTAAGTGATCCATCACACCTTCCACATCACTTGCCATGGTGCCCAGGTCTAATTTTCCTTCCGAAAACGGAGTATGCCCATGGCCCCGCATTTCAATGGCAATAACTTTTCTTGTTTTTGATAATTCGGGTATCAATTGCCCCCAGTTCATCGCAATGTTCATAAAAGCGCCATGCAGCAAAACCAGCGGCTTACCATCACCATATACTTCATAATAAATTTTAGTGCCATTGACAGGTACGTAACCACTGTCGGCAGGTTTTCCCTGTTGCCCTTTCGACTGGAATACGGTAAACAAAAGCATTGCAATTATTAACACCGGTTTCAGGACTTCAGATCCTTTAAATACTCTTTTCATAATACCTTATTTAAGTTGTTTTGATTTGATTGACAATACAAATATCGAAGACATCCAGGATTTTACGCTATGTAAAAGTGACAAATTGAGGAGGGGATAGGGACAAATAACAAACCTGTAAAAGTCCGGGTGATTTGCCCGGGATAAGTAAACATCAGCCGGCAAAACGGGCTACCCGGTAGCGGACACAAGAGGTGCCTTGCAGATTACACGCCCGCAAAGCGTTCCATTTTTCGCACGCGGAACACCCGGAACGCTGTGAAATATGCTCATTTTCAGGTGTTTAAATTTCGAGCGATTTACAGCGGAGCCTCTCTTTTTGTGTCATTGCGGGGAACAGCCTGTCCCCATTTGTTTCGGGAAAGCAATCCCTACGCGTGCAAATCAATGGAGTGGGATGTTGTTGGGGACGAAAGCGCGCATGCATAATGGCTACTTAGCAGGCGTGGCAATTGCCCACCTCTTTGGCCTGCCCGGATACCAGCACCAGGTTAGGTGAGGTTTATCCCGGCGCGTTTGGCCATTCCTGCCCGGATCAGATTATTGATGTTGACTATTTGTTTTAAATTCCGGAGTTTCAATTACAGCCACCGAGGTGTATTAAATATCCGTTAAATATTTTCACCAAAAGGAAAATAGCCCATATATTATTCGTACCTTGCACACTTATTAATATATTATATAATGCAACAAGGAACAGTAAAATTTTTTAATGAGACAAAAGGTTTCGGATTTATTACACCCAGCAATGGCGGAAGCGAAATTTTTGTTCATTCCAGCGGCCTGGTTGACAACATTCGCGAGAACAACGTTGTTAACTTTGATGTTGAAGAGGGCCGTAAGGGACCTAACGCAGTAAACGTACAAATAGCTTAATACCTATAGAAATTATTGTGGGCATTCTCCTTAACGGGGGGATGCTTTTTTTTTACTTTTAAATCCTAACCTGCGTTTTTACATTTGTTGATGCAGAAAGGGACGATCATGAAAATGGAAAAAGAAGTTAAGAACGAGGATCTTAAAATAGAGTTACGTACCCTCACCAAGGATGATTATTTGGGCCTGAAAGCTTCAATGATAGAAGCCTACTCAGAATGGGAAGGCGCATCCTATTGGGGCGAAGAACATATTACCCAACTTGTCAGCATATTTCCTGAAGGCCAGATATGTATTTTAGTGAACGGTGCCATTGCCGGCTGCGCCCTCTCGCTGATAGTGGATTACGATAAATTTGGCGATAACCATACTTATGCTCAAATAACCGGCAACTATACCTTTTCAACGCACGACGAAGATGGAGATGTATTATATGGGATTGATTTTTTTGTACATCCCGACCACCGGGGCATGCGTATCGGGCGGAGGTTATATGATGCCCGTAAAGAAATTTGCGAACGGCATAACCTGCGGGCGATAATCGCAGGGGGCCGCATCCCAAAATATAAGGACTATGCTGATAAGCTTACACCTAAAGCCTATCTCGAAAAAGTAAAGGGTAAAGAAATCCACGATCCTACGTTATCATTTCAATTGGCTAATGATTTTCACGTACGAAAGATATTAAAGGGCTATTTACCCGGAGATACGCAGTCGCTTGAATATGCGTCATTGCTTGAATGGAACAATATTTATTATAACGAAGAAGCTGCGCATATCAACTCCAAAAAATCTATTGTACGGTTGGGCCTGGTTCAATGGCAAATGCGGCCTTTCGAAAACATGGAGTCGTTATGCGAGCAGATCGAATTTTTCGTTGATGTGATCAGCGACTACCAAAGCGATTTTGTGTTATTTCCGGAGCTGTTTAATGCGCCGTTGATGACGGCCTATAACCACTTAAGCGGAGCCGGGGCAATGCGCGAAATAGCAAATTTTACCATCCCATTGCGCGACAAGTTTATGGAGTATGCCATTAGTTATAATATTAATATTATAACCGGCAGCATGCCGTACCTTGAAAATGGGGTGCTGCAAAATGTGGGCTACCTTTGCCGCAGGGACGGTTCGTACGAAATGTACCGGAAAATTCATTTAACGCCGGCCGAACAAAGCGCATGGGGAATGGTTGGCGGAGATCAAATTGCCACCTATGACACAGACTGCGGTAAAATTGGGATATTGATTTGTTACGATGTGGAGTTTCCGGAGCTGCCCCGTCTTTTGGCAGAACAAGGTATGCAAATCCTGTTTGTGCCTTTCATGACTGACACTCAAAACGGCTATACCCGTGTTAGGAGTTGCGCGCAGGCCAGGGCTATTGAAAATGAGTGCTATGTGGCCATAGCCGGCAGCGTAGGCAACCTGCCCAAAGTCCATAACATGGATATACAATATGCACAGTCGGCAGTTTTTACGCCTTCCGATTTTTCCTTCCCAACTAATGGTATAAAGGCCGAAGCTACACCTAATACGGAAACTACACTGATTGCCGATGTTGATGTGGATTTACTAAAGGAGCTCCATAACTTCGGAGCGGTCAGAAACCTCAAAGACCGGAGACTGGACATTTATAAGATCATTAACAAAAGCAAGAAATAGTATATCGGTTTTTTTCTGCTTTACGCCGTCCGGGAGTATTGTCTTTTTCGCTGACGCTTCCGCTGCGGCCGCTTTTTCGCTGCCGCAAGACTCACGTCTTGTGGCACTCCCTACGCCGGTTCACGCGTCCCGCTTGAACCCAAACAACCAGTCAGCGTCCCGCTGACATTACCAAATAATCTGCCCGCAAAGCGTTCCATTTTTACACGCGGAACACCCGGAACACTGTGAAACATGCTCATTTTCAGGTGTTTTAATTTTAAGCGATTTCCAAATCAATGTAAGTTTGGATAAATGTACCGCTGAACCGCCGGGCTACTACTTATAAATATCTACCCAATCGCCGGTATTGATAGCCTTAAAATGTCCGGGTATCTTTAACATAAAGATTATTCAAATTTTTATTACTGTTTAACATAGGTGCGCTGGTTAAAAACCGCTTAAATTTTTTACCCTAATAAATTTAGAGCTATGAAAAAATTGTTATTACAACTATTGGCGGCAATATTGCCCATCGCCGGTTTTGCACAAAACACTCCTGTGGCTGATGCGGCAAAGGCAAAAGAAATACAAAACACTGTAGTTTATCTTTTAACAAAAGCAGAAAATAATTTTGAGGGAATGCGCGGCGCCGAGGTCACCAAAGAGGAAACGTTTGTTATGTATACGGCAACAGCCGAACCAAAAATGTATGCCCAAAATTATTATATAACCTATGTAAACAACAGCAAGCGGAGTTTTTACATGGCTTATTACACTGATCCGAAAGATATAGTGGTCGCGAAAGCGGCAATAACGGATATTCCAAAATTGGGAGATAAATGGAAAATAGAAGCGGTGAAAGGTAACAGCAACGCCGTAAATATCTCCTATCTGTATTATAACGGGGCAAGGGTAGGTCAACTTCGGGATGATTTGACGGCAAAATCTTTTGCGTTTTCCATTGGCTTATTTGACAATACGGTGAATGCTCCGGCAAAAACTACCGCCGCGGCAACGGAACCGGTAAAGACAACAAGTCCCGAAGCCGCGAAAATCAAAGAGATACAGGGTGCTATTGCCGACCTCGTATCAAAAGCCACTTCCAATTTTGAAACTATTAAAGGTTCTGAAAACGAAAGCAGCCTTTATTCAGTCATGTATAACGTGACTGCAGCACCAAAACTATATGCACAGGCCAATTATGTAAATTATTGTAAAGCAAATGGCAGGAGCTATTTTATGGCCTATTATATGATGCCAAAGGAAGATATAGATGTTGTTTTATCGGCATTTGTAAACATGCCCGACTATGGCAGCAAATGGAAATTTGAACAGGTAAAAAAGGAGGATAAATACGACGATGAAAGCATGTTTGTAAACTTGGCATATTTGTATTACGACGGTGTTAAAGTGGCCCAACTACGCAAAAGCGAACGGGGTGATCCCAGTGAATATTTCTTCCTGCTTACAATAGGGCTGTTTGATAAAACAAGCGTCATAAAACCGGCATACGATCCAATTACCCATCCATTGCATACCTATCTGCAATCGCAGCATTTAACAGTTTCGAATAATATGATCACGGTGAAAAATTGGGGGCCAAAATTTGATGGTGAGTATGATGTAACCAAACTGGCAACAGACAGTTGCGTATCCGGCAACTGTACCGATGGGCACGGCCGCAAGGTTTTGGCATCCATCAGCAACAACATTCCTCACATACGCATTATGGAAGGCAAGTTTAAAAACAAGGTGTTTTTGGGCGATGGTGATATGCTGATAGATGGCGAGGGGCCGGTTGTTGACGGCACCTATGAGCTTGGAAAGTTCAAGGTAAGCTATACGCATAATACGCTGGAGTCAAGTGCCGTTTTTTATCCGAAAGATTTTAACGAAAAAATTGAAGGTATCTTTAACGGCTATTTAGATGGTGGCATAGGTAAAGCACTGCCAACTTATCAAAAATTTGTGGTTTGTGAATTTAGGCCGGCTTATGATGGCAAAAACAAGAGCGCATCGAAATGGAATAATGAAATATATTCAAAAGATGTTGATTTGGGCCCCGCTGTGTTTTACCTTTCAAAGGAATATATGGCTGCGTACGACAAAATGAAAGCAAGTACAAACCAACAGGAATATACAAACAACCCGTCACCAACCCCCGGAAGAAGATCAGGCGGGCAAACCCAGGCATCGCCGATAAGGCGTATGTGCGGTGCTTGCAGCGGCACCGGCAAAACATATCATAACGTAACAGAGTACACCTACTATGGCAATAACAGGGTTGCAAACAGCCGCCGCGTCCCCGAAACCTGCGGCGCCTGCCATGGGTCTGGCTATGTACAATAATGCAGATAAAAACAGATGAAATGGCTGGAGGAATGTATTAACCGGTTTCTGATTACATTTGGTGATACCGCCGCCCACAAAGCGTTCCATTTTTACACGCGGAACACCCGGAACGCTATGAAACACGCTCATTTTCAGGTATTTTAGTTTTGCGCGATTTTCAAATTAATGCTAATTTGGATAGATGTAGCATGTTTATGTAGTTATAGACTATGGTTATAATAGTCCTATTTACAAACTTCAGACAGCGGGGTTAAGCCATCCCCTGTTTATTTTAAATATCTGTTGCAAATGAGAAGTATCTTGCTATATTTGATACTGATAATCAGTATGCTGATGCAGCCTGATCCTTAAACCGTAACCTCAAATCACATGAATAAGAACGCCTTTGCTTTTTCCAATAACGATGTCATCACCATCGCCTGGAGTTTCGGCGAAAAGCCTGTCGGCTGCGTCGGGTTCGCCATTTACCGTATAGACAATAAAGACAAAGAGGAAGCGCTGCCGAACAAGGCGGTTTTTCGGAACACGATCGATCCCGGAGACAAGTCCTCCGAAAAGTTTCCGATCCAGAAATTCTATTGGAAGGATGTCTACGCGCGACTGGAGGCAGAAAGAACCGGCAACCGGACGTTCACTTATAAGATCGTTCCCATGGAAGGTGTGCCCGGTAACTTCAAGCCAATGACCACCTTTGATGCGCTGCTGACCGCGCCGGTTACCATTTCACCAGATGTTGGTAATAAAATGAAAGCGTACTTCAACCGGGGCATCATTTCAACCCAACGTGTGGCGAATTATCTAAAGAAAACTCATGACAGCCGTAAGCTCGGCGATATTGTTGCCGAATATCCCGGTGCAAATGAGCTTCGGGATAGCCTTTCTGGCGATATGATTGAAGCGCTGACGGAATTCCTGGGACGGGCGAAAGTATCCGGTAAGATATATGCCGGCTTGTATGAGCTGCACGACAAGCAGCTTGTAGAAGGCCTTTGCGGCCTCGGAAGCCGCCTCAGCGTCGTGCTTTCCAATTCCGTTGCAAAGGAACCCGACCCGGCAGGCGGCACTCATGTTAACCGAAAGGGCAAGACCGTCGATAACACACTAACCGTCGACGCGAATGATGCAGCGCGGCAGTCGCTGATCGCATCTCATGCGGATCATTATGCCAGGGTAATGCCGAACGGTCATATCGGGCACAATAAATTTCTGGTATACGAAGACGATCATGGCGTAGCCCGGGCCGTACTATTCGGTTCGACTAACTGGACACCGACAGGGCTTTGCACCCAAACCAACAACACAATGGTGATTGACGATCAGGGGCTTGCTGAACGCTACCGTGCATACTGGAATCAACTCAAGGATGATACGATTGCGGCGGGCCACAAAAAAACCGATCTTCAGGGCAGCGTATTCAGGGATTGGAACAGCCGAGGAGAAACGCTGACTATAGACGGCCTGAAAGCACAAAGCTGGTTTTCTCCGAATACGCCCAAAGCGCGTTCAAGTCAGCACACAAATGAAGCGCGGCCTGTAGATATGGCTAGTGTGATAGAAGCCATCAAGTCTGCCGAGCAAGCCATTCTGTTCCTGGCTTTTTACCCGGGTTCGCCTTCTATCGCCAACTGGGTGGCGGATGCGGTTAAAGTAAAAAAGGACCTGTTCGTCCGGGGAATGGTTACCAATGATTCCGCTTCGGAAAGTTTTTATTATGAACTGGTTGATGAGGTGCCGCCCAAGCGGGTAAAAGGACAGTCTGCCAAAGAGGATAGCCGCGTTGAAGCTGCAGAGGCTTTTGACGGGACCGTTATGCCGGAAGGCTGGATCAAAGAGATACTGAGCGCTGGATTTGCCATTATTCATGACAAAGTGATGGTGATAGACCCGTTCTCGAAGAATTGCAAAGTCATAACCGGCAGCCATAACCTCGGGCACAAAGCCTCTTACGATAATGACGAAAATTTGGTAATCATAGAGGGTAACCGCAAACTGGCGCTGGCATACACCACGCATGTGCTGGATATCTACGATCACTTCAATTACCGCATTTACTATAAGAAACACGGCAATGGCTCAAATGCCTTTCTTGAACCGGATTCTGAAAAATTTTTGCAGCGCTACTTTAAAGGTACTGCCGAGCCGTTGAGCGCCGAGCTTCGTTTTTGGATGAACGGCGCGTTACAAATGGCAAAATGATAATTTATAACTGGCGTTAGGGAAATGCCCGCTGTAGACTGCGTCTACGAACCAATATGCCTGGAGACTCTGTCTCCAGTGCGCAGATAGATAGTGGTATATCCCCGTTTTATAATGGATTGCATCTTTCGGGTTTGGGCGGTTGATATACTTCAGCGTTTGTCATAACTCAAACGAGTAAAAAATGAAAAATCTGCATGCCAATATCCGATATGGCATGCAGATTTAAACAACAAACAAATCTTTAAATTATATTGAAAAACTGCGGGTCATAGATACAGACACCTGGTTGAAAATGTCGGTTATAGTCACCCAGGCTGTATAACTACCGCTGCCCCCAAAGCGTTCCATTTTTACACGCGGAACACCCGGAACGCTGTGAAACATCCTCATTATCAGGTGTTTTAATTTGTATATATCAGCGACTTCGAAGATAATAGTTTTATTTATAAACTACGAACAACGGGGGAAATGATGCCCTATACTGTAAACATAAAGCCGTTTTAATAAAACAAAATTAAAAAATACTCAATAATCAACACAGAATGTTTCCTGTTAAGAAGACAGCGTTTGCCGGAATATTATAGATTTTGGATCTGCTAATTAAACGGATACAATGAATCCGTATGCTTTACTTTTAAATTCACCGCTGGTTGTATGTTGGGATTTGTATTTTCATCCACCACACCTTCCCAATGCCGTACGGTATTTTCAAAGCCGACGGGCCTCATCAAATTTAAAGGTGATGTTGTAATATTAAAAGGTATGGTTTCGTTTTCCTGGTCCGGTTCAAAACTGTTGCTTTTGCTCAACTCGCCACCCAAATACACTTTCATCCCGATATCAGATGTCGATAGCTTGCCGTTTAAATTAAAAGTTATATTGCCAATTGCGCTTATAATCAGTCTGCCGCTTGTTATTGCAAGTAATTCGCCTTTGCCGGGTAAAACTTCATACTTGAATATCTCTGGGTGGCAACTGCTTACATCATTTATTTCCATTGGCCGGCGTTTTGGCGCCTCTGCCGATACTTTTACATACAGGTCATCGCCAAGTTCGAACGGCGCCGAATCTACCTGCTCCATAGTATAAGCAACCGTTCCGTTTGCACCGGCACACAGGTGTTGGGTAAACTCATCGGTACGCAGCAGCCATTTGGTGGCAATAACATAGATATTTTTTACCGCGATAATTTTCTCGCCTTTAGCGTTTTTTATACTTGCCGATATGGCAATACCCGGTTTGGCTGGCATTGCAGCCGGGGCATTGTATTTATAAATACCTGCGGCTGATTGGGTTATGGTACCAAATTCACTATTGCCATTGGCAACGCCGTTTACAAAAATTGCATCGGGCAAAATTTTTAGAGGTTTGCCATTTTCTTTTACCTGTACGGTTACCGGCAACACCTCGTTAGGGAAAACCACGTTTTGCGCATGCTTTACTGTCGCAGTAATGCTTAACTGCTGCGCAGGCAGCAAACCCGGCATCGTCATTAATAAGGCTATTATGATTTTTTTCATTTCAGTTCGGTTATCCATTGTTTAACAATCTCCCTGGCCGAGCCGGTAAACGCCTCGCCACGGCGGAAATAAAACTTCCAGGCATAACTCTTGCTCTCAAAGGCCAGGTTTGCAAATATTTTGTATTTGCCGTTGTCTTTCAGCGTGGCTTTAAAATCCATACCATCGGTAAGCGATAAAAATTGCTGTAATATAGGTTTCAGATGTAAATAAGGATTACGCAAATTTTTACGGGCCTGCACGTCCTCATCCTTTAAATTGGCCATTTCTTCCTGTATTTTCTTCTCGCGCACAAAGTCGACATAGGCTATTTCAAAGGCGGCATTGCTAACCTTCTTTTTGTCAAACACCTGCGTGTACATTAGTTTTTCCGCCTCGTATCTTTGTTTATCCGCCAGTGTTATTTTTTTATGTTCTGCCGATGCACCTGCCGACCATAGCTTCATGTCTTCGTTAATGCTGTTTAGCTGTACGTTTATTCCGTCAATTTCGTCCAGTACATCCTGGGTATGTTTATAGCTAACATAGGCCGCTTTAAAGATTTCATCGCCAGCGGGTTCCTTAGCCTCAACTATTTTAATAGCTATGAGGATACTTACCGCTTTTTGCTTTTCGTCCTTTATCCTTTTTATAGCTCCCGGCGGGATACCTTTTTCCTTCAGGCGATTATCGGCATCGGTGATATTATCAGCAGCGCTGTTTTTTATGCTGTTTACGTCCTCCACCATGTCGTCCTTAGTTTTGCTTTCGTCCAGCACAGCTGATAAAGTATTTCCTACATTATCGGCTGCCAACTCGTGGATATTATTGGCTTTAAACCATTTTTGACTGGTTATCCAGGCCTCCCATTGCTGTTGAAAGTACGGCGATTGTATTGTTTGCATAATCTCCGCTTTAGATTGCAGCAAGGTGGTTTTATAATTTGCTGTACCAACGGCTTTAAACTGGTCGAACGTAACATCCAGTCCAAATTTCCCGGCTTCGTATGTCGAAATATTTAAAAACGAGCCTGGCTCTTCGCTTTTCATCTCGGCCAGTAGCCTGTCGCTAAACTGTTCTTTGGTAAGATGTACCGTCGACAATACATCGAAGGCTGCAAAGGAACTTAGCATAACAATTGCGGCTATGGGAATAAAGTATTTAAATTTTTTCATTACAATCCTTTTACCAGCAGGAATAATTACATTTTTACAAACTCAACCCGGCGGTTATTGGCTTTACCCTCAATGGTGGCATTATCGCTTAGCGGCTTGGTATCGCCCAGGCCTTTGGTACTAAGGCGCGATTCTTCGACACCCATTTTTACCAGTTGTGCCTTTACAGCCGCTGCTCGTTGTTGCGACAAGGCAAGGTTATGGCCTGCACCGCCCGAATTATCTGTATGCCCATCAACCTCAAATTTCAACTCGGGATTGTCTTTTAATATCTGAACAATGCCATTCAGCGTGCCCATGCTTTCAGGCTTAATGGTCGATTTATCGATATCGAAATTGATGCCGTGGGTAACTATTTTTGCATCGGTAAATTTCTTGCCTATCATATTCATGCCGCCGCCGTTGGCAATTTTTACGGTTGAAAATATTATAGGTGCACTCTCGCTTCCCCCGCCGTCAAATAATAACCTGAAAGGCTTGTTTTCAAGGTTAGGATTAACACAAACGCGGAACTGGTCGACGTAAGCCTTCATTTGGCCATTTTTATATACCATAGCGGCATGGTGCCATTTGTTTTCAAACCCGTTCAATAAATCTTCGGGGTAGGTTTTGGTGAGTTCACCAATCTTTACATCGCCAATTCCAAACACCACGCGGAAAGGCCAGTCATAGCCGGCAGCCACATCCTTATAATAAAATTCCACGCCCGGCGCATCGCTAAAGGTGCCGTCGGCGGCTTTTTTAAATATGAAATCAAACTCAACGGTAAACTCTCCCGATAAGTAGTGGTCGGTTTTCATACGTGGCGCAACTTCGGCGTAGTTGCCCTCAGTTAACAGTAATGATGGTTTGTCGCCAACTTTATTTAAAACTGCCTGTCCTTTAAGCAATTTCCAGTGTGCCGGGAACTCGCCGTTTTGGTCGTCGGTAAAATGGTCTTCAAAAAGTATTTGCTCGCCCGCAATAAAATCATAGTTCTGGTAAGGCTTAAATGCAGCTGATGAGTCGGCGCGCCTCACGTTCGTGCTTACAGCAGGGGTGCTCGTACTGGCTTGGGGTGTCGGGGTTGCGGCAACCGCGTTATCCGGTTTCTTTTTCTTTTTAAACAATCCTTTTATAGCGCCGGCAGTTTTACCCACGCCATCGTCAATACTACTTTGGATATTACTGTTTACCGTATTTTCGGTGGAATTTTTTGCGACTGTCTTAGGATCAACTATTTGCGCTTTACAAAATAGCGCAGTTCCGCTTAAGGCAATTATGGCTGTGCAGGTGATTAGATTTTTCATGTTGGGTGAACTTGATTTTAGTTTACCAAATCTATTTTGCACGCCACTCATAACATATCCCTATATATAGGGAATTTTATCACAGAAATATTACTCACCTTTATATTAATATTTAAAAATGCTTAATGCACAACATTTTACAAAATATCTTATCCAAAAAACCTATTGCTATTAATACTTTATTTATCGTATTATTTATTTCATGCAGCGTTAGGGTTTATGGGCAGGAAAACTGGAAACAGCAGCGCAACCTGCTGCTCAAACAGCTGTCGGAAAATGTGGACGAACGCCAGAAAGCCGACAGGTTATTCAATTTAGGTGTAAACTATGAAGCCAACAACCCAGATTCGGCTGTTTATTATTATGAGGCCGGTAACAAGTTGAGTATTAAAATAGGCTATAATATCGGCAAGATGCGCTACCTCGCCTGTATGACGGAGGTGCTGGAGAACCAGGCGAAATACCCGGCTGCGCTTAAACTTTGCCTGCAGGCTATCGATCTCGCAAAAAAGATAAACAAACTACGCCTGCTGGCAGCCGCGTATAATAATACGGCCTCCATTTACGACGACCTTGGCAACAGGATTAAAACCCTCGAATATTTTCAACAGGCCATCAACCTGTACGAACAGCTAAAAACAAAAAGCGACAGCGCCAACCTGGCCACAGTTTACGGCAATGTGCTGGCCATTTATTCATCGCTCGAAATGCCGGAAAAGGCATATGCTTATGGCATTAAAGCAATCGCCTTTAGCCGTGCCACCAAAAACAACGACGCCCTGCTCGTGGCCTATGCCAATTTAGGCAGCGTGTTGGCAAAAATGAACCGCACAGATACTGCTATGGTGCTTATTGAACAGCAATATGAGCTGGCTAAAAGGTTGAACGATGAGTCGAACGCCATAAATGCCCTGGGTAGTATGAGCAGCATTTTATTGGCAACAAATAAACTGACCGCTGCAAAAGCAAATGCGGAAGAAATGCTATTGTTGTCTGCAAAAACAAAGGATGTAAAAGGGGTTGGGCTTGGCAACTATTTTTTATCGTTATATTATTTTAAGCTCAAGGATTACAACCCGGCCGGTTACTATGCCCGGCAGGCAGTTACCATTTTTACCGTTAATAAAATCAATAATGCTGATGTACACCTGCTGCTAAGCGATATCGCCCTTGCCACCGGCGATTTGCCAACCTATAACAAACAACGCGGCATCAGCGACTCCCTGCGGAACGTGGAAGTATCGGGCAAAATATTAAAATACAACCAGGAACTGCAAGTACAATACGCGGTAAGCAAAAAGGAGTCGGAGATAAAAAGCCTCCACGAGGAGCAAAATATTCAAAAATTAACTATAACACAACAAAAGATAATTAGTTGGGTGTTTGGCGGCTCGGTTATAATAGTTGGATTGATAGGCTATTTGTATTACCGGTATTATCGCCAAAAAAACAGGTTATTAGCCGTTGAGGACAAGGTGAAGCAACAGCGCATAACCGAACTGGAACAGGAACAAAAACTATTAGCAACCGAAACTATGTTACGCAGCCAGGAGGAAGAACGTAAACGAATCGCCAAAGACCTTCACGATGGACTTGGCGGCATACTATCAGGCGCAAAATTTTCATTAAGCAGCATGAAACAGAACTTTATACTAACACAGGAAAATGTACTTGCCTTTGAGCGAACCATGGAAATGCTCGACCAATCCATTACCGAACTCCGCCGCGTGGTGCACAATATGATGCCCGAAACGCTGTTGAAATTAACTTTTGATGAGGCCCTGGCAGATTATTGTCAGCAAATTACCAACAGTGGCGCGCTAAATGTAACTTACCAAAGCTTCGGCACGCAGAATGTGGAGTTTGACAATACCGTTAAAATAACCGTTTACCGTATGGCACAGGAACTGGTTAACAACGTAATTAAGCACGCCGGCGCATCAACTGGTATGGTGCAGTTGATTGTTAAAGGCAACGAGTTGAACCTCACCGTAGAAGACAATGGTAAAGGTTTTGATGTAGAAACGCTGCCCGAATCCACAGGGATAGGCTACAAAAGCCTGCTAAGCCGGGTCGGTTTTTTAAACGGGAAGATTGATATACAGAGCGTTAAAAACAAAGGAACACATGTTTACATAGAAGTACCGGTATGATAAATATAATTTTGGTTGAAGACCATCCGCTGGTTATTGCAGGTATAAATTTCATATTGGCTAACGAGCAAAACATCACATGCATGGCCAGTTGCGCCACAGCAACCGACCTTTACAGCCTGCTAAAAAACAACCAGCCCGATGTTATTTTGATGGATATCAACCTGCCAGATGCCAATGGTATAGAACTGTGCGCCGAGGTTAAAAAGAGATACCCGGCCATCCATATTTTGGCACTAAGCACCAACAATCAGCCAGGCATTATCAAAAAAATGATGAACAGCGGCGCCAGTGGCTACCTGCTGAAGGACGCGCCGAAGCAGGAAATCATCGAAGCCATTGAAAATGCGGTAAAAGGGAAAAACGTCTTTAGCCGTTCTGCCGCCCTGGCCATGCGCAAACCCGACCACCCGGACTTCCCCCCGCTCACCCGCCGCGAGCGCGAAATTTTAGAACTGATAGCAGACGGCTTTACCACCCAGGAAATTGCCGGCAGCTTGTTTGTTGATGTAACCACGATAGATTCACATCGCAAAAATATGATTGCAAAGTATAATGTGAAGAATACTACAGCGTTGGTGAAATTGGCGGTGGTACATCGTTTGATATAAGAGCCGGATAATATTTATATGCACGTATGCTCAAGTACTTCGCTTGAAAAGGCGTCTATGCATAGACGCAAACGGGTATGGAGCCTTTGTCTCCTGTGTGCAAATACATAGGGTATTTCCCCCGCTGCCGCAAGAGTTTTGCTTTTTCGCTACCACAAGACGCACGTCTTGTGGCTACCTATCAGCGAACCACAAGGCTGGAGCGGTAGCGAAGAAAAAACGCGGCAACATGGGCAAGCTTTCGAATTCTCGTTCAATTGATTTGAAACGTTTAGCGCGAAGACATTAACTGCAGGCAAATTAAACTAATCATACTTTAACGGGGGGCCAACAACATGAATATCATGGTCATCAAATAGTTTGGGATTGAGGTTTGCTTTGCTATCTCCGGCAGCCCTGAAAAAATCTTCCATTTTACCCGATGGTTGAAAAAAGAAGAAAACCCTGCCCTTATCTGATAATTGCGCAAAAGTATGCGGAACATCTCTAGGCAAAAATATGGTATCGCCGGCGGTAAGATTATGTTTTTCTTCTCCTACCTGGAACAGGAAATCCCCCTCCAAAATAAAAAATATTTCGTCCTGGAAAGGGTGAACATGTAATGGCGGCCCACCTTTTACATTACCTGTGTAAGTAAAGGCTGACAGGTCGCCATCGGTGTCTTTTGTGGAAACCTTAATATCATTAGGGCAATTGCCGCTTAGTACCGTCTTTTCGTTAAAGCGGCTCTCATTAGCTTTCACTACAAAACCTTTTCTAAGGCGCGGTTTCCTGAACCCGGTTTTTTGGCCGATAGCTAAAGCCGGGATACCTACTGCCCCTGCCAATAAAAAGTTTCTTCTTTGCATGGTTTTTAATTAAATTGTGATTGATAGTGAGGCAAATATGGGAGTAAACGATACCTGTTTAGTGGTAAAAAAACGACATTTTAATAAGTGTCGGCCTCCCCAAATTCTCTTTCCGGCGATTTAAGGTCGAGCGCGTGAAAGTCGGCCGGCGTTTTCTGTGTGAATGCCTGGTAATCTTTTACCAAATGCTGGTAATCGTAATACCCGCATTCAATAGCAATGGTAAACCAGCTTAAGTGCGGGTACATATTTTTCATCCGGAAAGCATTTTCAAAACGGATCACTTTGTTAAAATACCTAGGCGAAGCGCCCATACGTTCTATAAACTTCCGTTCGTACTGCCGCAGGCTCAAACAAGCTTCACCGGCAAGCCATTCTATACTCATATTTTCCTTTGTCCGCAACATCATATTACTGAGCCCATCCATACGGTGAAAATCTCTTGTACACCGTTTTATTTGCGCGGCCAGAAAACACTCAACTACCGTTACCATCTCCGGGTACCCCCTCGCATCATTAAGCTTGGCGTTTACCTCGGGTATGCCATTGCAAAAAATAGCTTCGGCATCTATATAACCGTTGTTAAGTTCGTTTGACGGTATTCCCGTTAAGCGATATAATGCCCCCGGACTAAACACCACCTGGAAAACTAAAAAATCCTTACCTACATAACGGTTAGTTACTTCGGTTTGCTGGCCAATAATAACCGCGTTTAAATTGCTTACCTTTTTGTCGCTATTGGCAAATTCAACACGTTCGGTATCCCGCGGGTAAAAACTTAAACAGTGCTCTGGCTTTGGCGGATAGGCCTTGAATGGTATCTTAGTAATATCGTCAAATACAAAATGCACGATCCTGTACACCCGTACAAATTCGGATAAGGCTGGGCTTGGTGCAAATTCCAGTAATACCATTAGCTTAAAGGTAGGTTAATTTTTTAACCACGTCCAGTAAATTACGCGCATGCATTTATCTGGTTTTTGTTTGAGATATACTTTCGCCGGCAATTTTCTGTTGCCCCACTTTTATAAACATCCACGCGGCAATTAAAGTTAATACCATTGCAGGCAATCCCCGGTATTGAAAATCGCTGTTAATGAGTTCTTCAATTTTGGCGCGCGAGTAATTGTGTGTCAGATAGCCCTGCAAATCTTTTGCTATATAAATAAAGCTGATAAAGAATATCCAAAAAATAGTAAGCCCGTAAATGCCGACCAGCCATTTAGGGATGCTTTTTGGCCGCAACCAAAACATAGGGATTGTTAACAGCATTGGGACGAAAGCCAGGATGAGCATCCAGATAAATTTTGTTGGCACGATAGCCTCCCTGAAAGCAAGCCAGTCTTTTGCGCCAACAGGAGTGTATAATGAGAAACTTACTAAGGCATCATAATTTATCGTCCAAAAGGTGAGACTAAAAAACAAGATAAACACCCAGCGGCTCAGCAATTTTATATCGCTTAAATACCTGTTCAGCAACCATAATCCCATTAAAACCTGCATTAAAGAAGGTATGATCTGGAAGTTTAAACTGACGCTTAGCAAGTGCTGGTAAAGCGTCGCATCAAAACCTTTTATCCATAGCGATAATTGAATTGGCAGTATAACAAACAACGTTGCACAAACGGACACAGCACTCAGCACGATAGTAACCCAAATTACCTGCCGTGGAAATGCGCCGGGCCGAAACCAAAGCATCAAAACGGATATGAACACCAACGCGACAGAAGAATAAATCATCAAAATTCTTGCCGAGGCATTAAACACACCCATATACTCATCATAATGCTCATTAATCTTAGAAAACGAAGGATAAATAATGAAATAATTAGATGTAATGGTACTGAAGTAGTAAAGGCTAACCAGGTAATAAGCGGTCATCACACCGATTATTTTCAGGTTAAGCGGATTTTGTTTTGGGTCTGAATGTGTCATGTTATTGGGTTTATAATAATTGGTCAAAAAAACAATTGCGAAAATTTGCCGGCAAATGCCTGCCATGGTGCAGATAGCTGAAACTGCCAGATCAAATGCATAGCAACCAAAATACCAAGGGTAACCAGGTAAGGTTTATATGGCCTTTTATTGATTGCGTCATAAATAATAAATCCTATTGCCAACGCATCTGTTAATAGCAGCGAGTATTCAATCGCCAGCGGAAACGGTACCCCGCCGTAAATGATCATTGCCCTGCCTACGCCGGGGCCCAGCATTAAAAAGGCCGTAGCTATCATATAGCGCATGTGGTAAGCACTGTTCTTTTTATAAACCAGGGCCAATATGTACAAAGCGCCGAAAGCGAAAATATCGGGCAGGTTCAATGCCAGGCCGGCAATGTTCTGTTCTTTCGGGATGGTGGGCGCCAAACGCTGAAACTGGCCTTTGGTAACTAAAAAAACAGAGAGTAACAGCAACGGCACCAGCACATAGGATACCTTGCCCAAATTGCGGTGCAGTTGATACTTTTTGTAGCGGATTAAAAATGGCTGAACAATAAGCATGGCAAACCAGCTTAACATCATGAACCCATGAAAGTGCTGCACGGTGGTTATACCATTAAAAGAAGGAAACAGGCCGAAATAAGTTCGGTAAAAGCCCCAGATAACAAAGGCTAAAATTACGACTACAAAGTAGCTCACATTTTGATAGGTTTTTTCCATGACGGGTTTGGTGTTTTATTTCAAAAATGACTTAAAAGCAAGCAGTTATGGTGGTAAAAAATCGGCATATTTTATTTTATTTTCACCACACCGTCCGTTACTTTCGGAAACTTTGAAAATACCAGCGGGTCGTGACCGGGAAGAATTAGGTCGATATTTTTTACCATGCCCCTCATCCTTTTTAGATTTTGTAGATAAGCCTTTTGGTCCAACGTTATCGGAATCGACAATAAATTAGCAAGGTTGTAGTATAAATAGCTATTATCTGACGCGATAATTACCTTAGCAGCCCCTGAAACTACCAATACATATTGGCACTCAAAAGTGTGTTTTGACCCAATAAACACGCGAACCCCAGGGGTGATCTCAACACTGTCACCTTTTACCAGGTTGAGTTTCCCCGTTAAATTCTTTTCAATTATTTTGTTTACATCTATCGGGTTAAATCCGTTATTCGGGTCTTCTCCTTTTTGCCATGCGGCACCAACAAAATAGTTAAAGTCTTCTTTTTGCATCCAAACCATGGCATTTGGAAAAAGATCGATACCGCCAATATGGTCCCAGTGCGGGTGGGTTATAATCACGTCGGTAATATCCCTTGGGTTGATGTTTATTTTCATCAGCATGGAATCGGGCCGGATGTAAGTAAATGCCTGCGAGGGATAAGGTTTAATTGGTTCGGTAAACCCGGCATCAACCAATATCAGTTTGCCATTATCGCCTTTCAATAAATAAATCATATAGCATACACCGGTGCTGTCTTTACTTGCCGAGCCAACAGCCATAGCCGCAATAGGCACTTTGAAATTAAGCGAAGCAAATTTTAAAGCATAAATTTGATAATTGGGACTTTGGCTAAATACGTTGCCGCCGGTTATGGAGAGCAGCAACACCAAAACAAAAAGCCTGAATCTTAATCTGAAATTTTCGGGGGTTATCATATTTGATTTTTAAATTGAATTAATATAAAGTTGCCTGCTAACCAGTACCAGCCAGCTTACATCCCAAACTATCAGTATTCTTTCGGTGAGCCCCCTTAATGAGGGCGGGCTGAAGAGGAAAACAATGAACATAGCAATGCCCAACCCGCCGAACACCCATGATGTTTTTGCCACAGTAAGCCAGTTATCATTCCTGGTAAAAGTAAAACCCCAGGCAAGCATAGAGATACCCAGGTTCACTAAGGCAATTAGCGCCGAAAAGCCATGAATTAAGCCCTGCGGTGTTGGTGGCGTGCCCGGCAGGTCGGTAGTGAATATTGAAAAAAGGAAAGCGCCGGTACACCAAATACATAAAGTAACAATGGCGGTTTTAGATGCTTTAATGCTGTTTAATAAACCGATGAGCAGGCATAGCGAGCCTGTTGCGAGACAAAAGAAGCCAAGCGTCATCAGCCAGCCATAGTTACCTACCGCGTATTCGCTCACAAAGCTGCCGGCGATGCTTTTATCCGGGCGGATAAAATGCATTAAAGTAAAAATGAACAGGAAAAACAGGTTGCTGTACAAACCAGCAATTGCTAACGTTTTGCCGTATCTCATAGGGTTGGTGTTTAGTTTTTCTCTAAAACTTTTGTCCCCAATTTTTCCTTCTCTTCGTCGGTGGCCTTTTTAGTCCCCTGGCCGCTTACAAAATACCACTTGCCATTTTCTTTAATGTAGGTTTCTGTGCGGATTACGGTGATTGCGACATCTCCTTTGGGAGTAGAGAATACAACATCGGCTACCAGGCTCTTTACTGCCGCATCGCCGTTATATATGCGCAGAATATAGGTGCCGGGTACAAGCTTTACCGATTTAAAAGTGAAATTATTATCATTAAACCCTTTTTTCCATTCTTCGAAACCATAGGACACTTTGCCTTCAGGTCCTACTGCGATATAGTCATCGTTTAAATACTGCGAGTTATCTTGCTGTGTGTTTAATGCCTCAATGGCTTTCCTGTCCTCGGGGTAATTTGTAGTGTTGTACTTACCTGCAGGCGGCTGTGCTTTTGCGTAAGCAGCCGCAAGTACCATAAGCCCTGCTGTGGCGATAAAGATTTTAAGGTTTACAGATTTCATTTTTAAGTTGTGTTAGGTGTTTACAGGGTTAAAATTCAGCCATACGGCATAAATTAAAAAATACGTTATGGTGAAAGGCGGGTTTGATGAGTTAGCGGTATTATCTGTTAGGGATGGGCAACCGGGCGCTGTTTTTCGCCGTTCCCTCAAAATTCCGGCTATTCACCAATCGGTTTAGGTAATGCAGTTTGCTTTAAGTAAGTTTAAATACTATAAGTTTCCGTATGCGCCGAATCCTGTTTTTCTTATTCCTGTTCACCGCTATATGTTTACGGCTTGCGGCGCAGGATACCATCGTATTAAATGGGCAGCCTAAATGGAAACAATCACTGGATATTGCCGACAAAAGTTTGTTTTTTGAGGAAACGTCAGATAAGCCACTAACCTTTACTGAAGCAAAAAGGCAGGTGTTCGGTCCATTTAAAATGGAATACAGGCAGGAGAAATTCTCGTCGAGGCCGCTTATCATCCAATGGCATAAGTTTATCATCAGTAATATATCATTAACAGATACTGTTGATTTACGCGTGGATGTAGGCGCCCATTATTTTTCGCGCTTATATAACAATAAACAGCTTATTGTGGTTGGCGGCGCTTTCCAGGCAAATGTTCCGCTCATCAATCAATTCGGGCTGCAGATAAAAATATTGCCACACTCCACAGTTACCTATTGGGCACGGAACGAGGACAGGAAAGAGCAACTGATGAACGCAGGCATTTACCTTAAAACGCCATACCTGTCGGCAAATGATGCTGCTGTTGGCAACTACTTAAGCCGTTACCTGTTCCTGCTGCTTGCCGTATTAACGGGCTGCTTGCTTTTCATTGGCATTTATGCACTCTACCAGTATTATTTATACCGTGATACTTCCTTTATATATTACATTGGCTACACTTTTGCTGCCTTGCTTACAGCGTTATTTTGGATAGATATCAGGCTTCAGCTGATGTTCTTTCCTACCCTGGTAAGAGATATCATTTTTTCCTGCTACCTTTTTCTGATTCCGGTACTCTACACACTTTTTATCGGGAGCATGTTAAAACTGCCTGTACATTTTAAAAAGACATGGATAGCTGTAAAAGTGCTATTAACCATTGCCATTTTACAAATAGTTATCGAATTTCTGCAAGTACATTGGGGGTGGTTCATTTTTAATCCCAATTATTATTCATTGGTTTTATCCCTCTTGCCGATAATCATCATGCACCTTATTTTACTGGCGCTAACTGCATTAAGTAAAGACCCCGTAAAATGGTTCCTGTTTGGTGGCTTGCTCAGCCTGTTGTTGCTTTGGTGTATCCCCATAACAGGTATTTTTGGTTTGGTGCCATCCCGAAACACCGAATTATTTCTCATACTCGTTTTTGTTCCCGGATTTTTGATATTGGGCTTAACCATTGAAGCCATTTGCTTTTCATTTGCTTTATCCTACCGTGCAAAGCTGGTTTTGACAGAGAAAAACACCCTGCAAAAAACCTATGCAATGCAGTTAGAAAGTGAGCTGGATAAAAAGGTTCGGGAGCTTCAAATACAAAACAATATCAGCGAAGCGCAAAAAATAAAACAGGTACAAACCGAGTTTGAGCAAAAAATAGCAGAAACCGAAATGACGGCACTGCGCGCACAAATGAACCCCCATTTTATATTCAACTGCCTTAACTCCATTAAGCTTTATACACTCGAAAATGATTCGCAAACAGCATCCGAATATCTAACCATTTTTTCGCAGCTCATCAGGCTGGTACTGGAAAACTCACAATCGGAAAAAGTAACCCTGCAAAAAGAACTGGAAACGCTGCGCCTTTATATTGAGCTGGAGGCCATGCGTTTTAAGAACAAGGTACGGTATGAAATTAATGTAGACCCGGCAATAGATCAGCAATACACCGACATCCCACCCCTTTTACTACAGCCGTATGTAGAAAATGCTATATGGCACGGTTTAATGCATAAAAAAGAAGGCGGGAATATTAAGATAGCTGTAACGCAGCCATCAGAACACCTGTTACATATTGAAATTATGGACGACGGTGTCGGGCGTGAATTGGCAGCAGCGTACAAAAGCAAATCGGCTACCCGGCAAAAATCGTTCGGATTAAAAATGACCTCCGAACGGATAAATATAATAAATCAGCTGTATGAGATGAAGGCAGATGTTACCATTACTGATATGAAGGATAGTATGAACAACGCCACCGGGACAAAAGTAACCATTCAAATACCTGTTTAAATTATAATAAAACTCGTTATCGATCAAATAAAAAATGATTCACAGCGTAATACCACCAGCACCACATTTAAAAACATTTGTAAAGGATTACCTTTTGCTGCATTTTGTTTTTGATAGCAATGCGCCGCCGCCGGTAAAACCTTTTCCTGCAAATACGCAACACAGCCTGGTGTTTTACTTACGGGGCGGGATAACTGCGTTTGATTCCAAAACCGGCACCTCAAAAACGTTTGCCAAAACTGCCATCAATGGTTCGCAGGTGTCGAGGTTCGATTTTCATCTTTCGCCGCATTACCTGATGTTTGCTGTTAATTTCCAGCCCGGCGCTTTAGCTAAATTTTTACGCCTGCCGCTTACCGAATTTATTGACGAGCGTATTGATGCCGAAACCGTCCTGCCACAAATAAACCGCTTGCATGAACGTATGGCAAACTCGACCAGCTACGAAGGGATAGTACAAATTGTTGAGGAATATATTGGGCAAAGGATTCGCAATTTAAACGCTGATTTTTATCCTATCGATAAGGTGATGCGGGTAATTACAGAAAAGCCGGTTGATTTTGAAATAAAGAGAATGGCCGGCCTGTCTTGCTTATCTGTTAGCCAGTTTGAGCGCCGGTTTATGCAGCAAACAGGCATCACCCCAAAACTGTATGCCCGCATTAACCGCTTTTACCATGCTTACCAAATTAAGGACCGTGAACCCGACAGCAGTTGGCTAAGCGTAGCTATTCAAGCCGGGTACCACGACTACCAGCACCTGGTTAAGGATTTCCGGCAGTTTTCTAATACTTTGCCACAGGCTTTAATCGAGGCACAGGCCGCAGCGCCCGAGCGGCTTTTAGGCATAGGTTGATCTTACATCTTAAATAATTTAGATATCGCGACATCAAAGAGAAAATTTACAGATACCACAATGCTTAAAGCTATTATTATAGATGATGAACCTGATTGCGTAAAGCTATTGGCCTTGCAGCTAAAAATGTATTGCCCGCAGATACAGGTAGTAGCCGAATGTACCGATAGCCAGGAAGGCCTTTTAAAAATAACCGGACTACTGCCCGACCTGGTGTTCCTTGATATCGAAATGCCGGTAATGAACGGGTTTCAGCTATTGGAAAAAATAGGCCAAATTAATTTTAGCCTTGTTTTTGTAACTGCTTATGATCAGTTTGCAGTTAAAGCATTCCGCTTTAGCGCATTGGATTACCTGCTCAAACCTATTGACGGGAAAGACCTGAAAGCAGCCGTAGAAAAGGCCGAGCAACGCAAATGGCCCGATAAACAGCAGCTTAGCCTGCTTAAACAGCAATTGCAGGGCGGAGAAAAAGCGTTTCCCGATAAAATAGCCTTGCCTTTTCAAAACGGGGTGACTTTTGTAGAGATAAAAAATGTGATCTATTGCGAATCGGACAATAATTATACCCGCTTTACTATGCTTGGCGGCCAGCAGCATACCGTAGCCAAAACCCTGGGCGACATACAGGAGGTATTAGAAGAACGGAATTTTTTAAGGGTACACCGCCAATACCTGGTCAACCTGGATCATATTAAAAAGTATGTGCGCGGTGAAGGTAATTACCTCACCCTTTCGAACGATAAAAATATACCTGTTGCACGCAATCAAAAGGAAAGGCTGATAGAAAAATTTGGTTGGTTGTAAACGGGCACACTCAATTGTACGATACGCTGTAGCTTCGCATTATGAGTGAAAGCTCCTTGCTTGGCTGGGGCAGCCCTAACTGATTGAAAACGAATAGTTACAAAGGCGAGCAGCCCCGCTGGCACCCTTCTCGGGTATCCGGCCAAGCCTGGGGAGGTGGAAGCCTTCGTGCACCGATGCCAGGTCTTGAACTATTTCACCTGGCCGTCCAAAACTTCCCCAAGTCCAAACCTCTACACTTATAGTCTTTCCCGTTACCCAAGAAAACTATTTATCCCCTCCAAACCAATAATTTCCTAAATTTAACCCCAATCAACCTGCTATCAAAAATTCAATAGAAAATGAAAAAAATCTTATCAAGCCTTTTACTTGTTTCGTCAGTTATTACTGGTGCGTTTGCGCAACAGTTCGAGGTAAGCTACGTTTCTCCCGGGGCCAGCCAGCCTTTTACCGGCTATGTTGTTTTGTACCTGTCGAAAGACAAGGCGCCGACGGGCGGCATGGTGGGGTTCGGCAAAACGGCCTACTTTTCGGTACATGTGAAAAATATAAAACCCGGTGGCACTGTAAAAATAAATGATGAAGCCAATAGCTACCCTGCCGCCCTTTCCGACATCCAGCGCGGGCCTTATTACGCTGAAGTAATATGGGACAAAAACTTAGGCGGTCGAGCCATAGCCGAAAGCCCGGGGAACATATACAGCGAACCGATAAAGGTCGATATCGACAAAAATACTAAATTGGTATATCATCTATTAGCAGACAAGGTTATCCTTGCACCTGAATTTAAGGAGACGGCGGTTGTTAAAGAGTTAAGGGTGCCATCGGCATTGCTCACCAAATCGCAGGGCAGGCCGGTGACAGTTGATGCTGCGGTTATTTTGCCCAAGGAATATAATTCGGACCCTAACCGGAAATTCCCGGTGCTTTTCAGGGTCTCAGGTTATGGTGGCAACTATCACCGCTATTCTGGTTCGGAAACGCCGGGCGCGCCGATTGACACCATCCCCGTAATTACGGTTTACCTGGATGGAAACTGCTCAGGCGGGCACAGTGTTTACGCCAACAGCGACAACAATGGCCCATGGGGCGACGCGTTAACAACAGAGTT
Source organism: Mucilaginibacter sp. (assembly GCF_025359345.1). Lineage (GTDB taxonomy): Bacteria > Bacteroidota > Bacteroidia > Sphingobacteriales > Sphingobacteriaceae > Mucilaginibacter. The sequence goes on along the minus strand of NZ_JANYGQ010000005.1, from coordinate 95,828 downwards.
TATCCCCGCACTGGAAAAACAATTCCGCTGCAATGGCGCCAAATTGTTGACTGGCCACAGCAGCGGCGGCTGGACGGTAGCCTGGCTGCAAACGCATTACCCAAAGGTATTTGACGGCACTTGGTCAAGCTCACCCGACCCGGTTGATTTCAGGAGCTTTCAAAAGATTAACCTCTACACCGATAAAAATATGTTTTATGGTAAAGACAGCACGCTTAATTCAGTTGCTACCGTTGCCGGTTTTTTCCCATGGGTTACCATGAAGGACATTTACCTGGCTGAAAACGCGGTATACCGCGGCGAACAAATGCACTCGTTTAACTTTGTCTTCAGCAAAAAAGGGGTCGACGGAGCGCCACAGCAGCTTTGCAACTACGCAACCGGCGAGATAGATACCGCTGTGGTTTCGTACTGGAAAAATTACGACATCTCGTTATACCTGCGCACCAATTGGGAACAGATTAAACCCGACCTGGACGGCAAACTGCGCATCTCGGTAGGCAAACAGGATAATTTCCTGTTAAACTATGCGGTAGTGCTGCTTGATGGTGAAATGAAAAAACTAAATTCAAAATTCCAGTTTGCCTATTACCCCGGCGACCACTTCACAGTTTCATCGCCCGAATATGTAAAAGACGGCTACCAGTTTTTAAAACAGAAGTATGCGGAATGGCAGGCGAAGAATAAGTAATAGGGGGCCGGAATTTGAAAATCCTGCCGTTGTTGCAAACTACAGGCATAATAGTCCGTAGACGCCTACGAACAGCTGATAAAATACATTACTATTAAGATGAGAACAGATAGTAGTGTTGGTTCAAAATCGAGAAAGTCTCGTGCCGTTTTTGCAATCTTATAGTTAACTTTGAATATGTCACACAACAAAACACCACAAGAGGCTTCAAACATCTTTCATAGCATTATGAAAGCGAGTGTTACGCCGCCTAAAACTGATAAAGAAGATAAGCCAAAGACTAAACCTAAGTCTAAAAAGTAATAGATGAAAACAAAATATATTTTCTTGTTCTTTATTTTCGGCTCCATATTGGGGCTATTTGGAGCCCTATTTAAAATTCTGCATTGGCCGAGTGCAAGTACATTACTCACATTTGGTACGGTTCTAAATGTATGCTTTTGGATATTACTACTTTGGAAGACATTTACACATCCCTCATTGCGAGATTTTATGAATAAATAATTTCCTCATGGTGTAACAGGTATATAGTCTCCTATCAAGACAAAAAGTAACAGCCTCCGCGGCAATTGAGCGGGGTGAAGTCTAAGTTCTACGAAGGAATAAAATTTCGAAGCTCCCGGAAATATTTTCGCCTGATAAATGGAAATTCGCTGAAGAAATCAATGATTTAGGGTCTAAATCATTATCTTTAATAGCTACAAGCCTGGGCAAAATGAATTAAGCTAATTCAGCCCTTTTTTAGGGAAAATAGGGTAATAATCAAAGATTAGGTCTTTTGTCGGATCAAATTGATGACGCGGAAGTTATTACTAAAAATGTAAATTTCTTAAATCGCATTTACACGATATTTAATAGCCATCCGGCTTTAAATTAATTTTTAGTTGTTAATTATTATTCTAAATAATTCGCATTCAAATATTGAAAAAAATAATAGGAATCATCATCTTGCTGGTGGCATATCAAATTGTTAAAGCCCAAACCGGCTATAACTGTCAGGAAGCTATTCCATTAACAAATTTAAAAAATTCCTGTTCTGATAGTGCTCAATATTCAAATGCAGCACCAAGCCAAAACGGTCAGACCTGGTTCAAGTTTACTGCCGATACAACCGGTGTTTATGTGACTATAAACGGTAAAGGTGCCGGCGGAACGTTAGCCACGCCTAAATTGAAATTGTTGCTTGCGAATTGCAGCGGCGACACCGTTGCAGGAACCAGCAGTACTACAAATAATGTGACTACTTTTTTTAGTGATCAAATACAAAGAAAAGTTACCTATTATATATTGGTTACCGGATCAAATAATCAGACTGGCAGTTTTAAGCTATGTATCAATAGTGTGCCAGCCGCCGACGCCCCCGTTACCTGTGCAAGGGCAGCTTTCCTATGTACTACCGCAGATTATACAATCACCAGGGGATTAAAAGAAGATACCGTATTAGATTCTTACGCAAGTTTGACCGCAAACGCTGCCAGCGAGAAGGGGACATGTATAACGCACGGCGAATATGGCGGTTTTTGGTTTAAGTGGAAGGCCGCAAATAGCGGGACATTAGCTTTTAATATTACTCCTCAGTCCGTGCCTTCCTATCATATATTTCTACTTTACGATCTTGGCGCTTCCCCCGACTGCACAAACGCCAATGCTGCCAGTGTAATCCGTTGTATGGGTTGGTCACCCGTATTCTGCGGTAATGGCCAGGTAAATCCCATTGGGCTTTCTTTTACCGAGAATGATATTTCCGAGCCTTCTATATGCGGTCAAGGGCAGAATGGGCGATTAAAATATGTAGATATGATACAGGGCCATTATTATGCCTTAGCGGTAAATGTTGATTATGCCGTAGTACCTGGAATTATTTCAAATATCGGATTTACACTTTCTTTCACCGATGAGAATGGCAAGTCAGGCACCGGGCAGTTTGCCCCGGCTGATCCAGCTATAACGTATACCTCGATAAACGCCGGTTGCACGTCCGATCGTACTTATACTTTCACTTGCTCAAATTTAAGTTATCAAAATCTAAGATGGGATTTTGGTGATGGCGTATTACAATCAGCCGATGCAAACCGGAATTTTACAGTGCATTATAATACATCCGGTAATAAAACAGTAAAACTTTATGCCGGCACGGGATCAAATTGCCTGGCGACAGCTACTACAAGCTTCGTTATCACAGATAATTCACCACAAAACAATGTTAAACCGAATATTAGTGTTAATAAAAAGCTGTTCTGCATTGGGGACACATTGATATTAAGTTCCATATTTAGTCAAGGCCTGACCTATTTATGGAACGGTCCTGATAATTTCGCGTCTAAACAATCTATTGTAACCATTCCTGTCAATAATGCAAGTCAGGCAGGTACTTATACTTTGACAGCCTACGATGGTTTATGCCCGGCTAGTGCTGCGGCAGCCATAACGATAATGCCTTTTCTCAATCGCCCGGAGTCGATTTTTACTACAAGTCTGTCTCTCCCGGCAAATGTTAAAAATCCCGCCACCGTTCAGTTTGTAAATGAGTCGGTTAATGCCGATAGCTATTTGTGGGACTTTGGTGATGGAAGTAGATCTGCCGAGGCTAATCCAAGTCATGAGTATACGCAAAACGGCTCCTATAAAATTACGCTTACTGCCTATCAAAGCACAGCTTGCAGTAGTTCGGAGACTAAAGGAATTTTAACTATTAGCGTCGATGGCGACATCAGCAACACGATGTTTATTCCCAATGTCTTTACGCCCAATGGCGATGGAATTAATGATAATTTTGCCGTTACCGTCAGCAATATCACAAATTTCCATCTCCAGGTCTTTAACCGATACGGTCGGCAAGTGTTTGAATCAAAAAACGAAGGGAATAAATGGGATGGAAATTTAAACGGAAAACAATTACCTGAAGGTACGTACTACTACATATTGAATACGACGGACACGAGCGGTAAGATCAGTAAAGTATCGGGGCCAATTTCACTTGTACGCTAAGGAACGGGCTTCAGTATCCGGGATTGCTATCAGTTTTAACAACAATCTTATCAGCTGTTCAAAGTTTCCGGACTAAGAACCACTATGCTTGCATCTTTGCCTACACCATTCAAACCGCACAATCATCCAATCTTTTCCAAATTATCCCTATAGTTTTCACCAACAGGTATCCGTTCATTACCAACCAGTATGCTGTTTTTATCCACCAGGTTAATCAGCGAACGGTTAACCAGGTAGGAGCGGTGCACCCGCAGAAATGCCGGCGAAGGCATCAGTTCACTTAAATATTTCATAGTCATATGCACCAGGTGGTTGCCGGTTTTGGTACATATTAAAATATAATCCTTAACCGACTGCGCATACAGCAGCTCTGCATGCTGAATTTTGACTAACCGCCCCGATACCTTAAAGTAGGTGTAGTCTTTAGGCGCTTCCTTTTCGGGTTGCCATACCTTCAGCATTTTATTAATGCTTTTCTCAAACCGTTCGTAGGTAATGGGTTTAAGCAGGTAATCCACGGCATCCAGTTCGAAACCTTTAACGGCATGTTCTGCAAAGGCGGTCGTAAATATAATAGCAGGCGGGTTTTTCAGGGAAGCGACAAAATCCAGTCCGCTAATGCCGGGCATTTTAATATCCAGGAACATCAGGTCAACCTGCTGGTCATGCAGCGCCTTAAAAGCCTCAATAGCATTAGCACATTTGGCCACTAATTCCAATTGTGGCGTGCGGTTGATGAAATGCTCCAGTACCTCAAGCGCCAGTGGCTCGTCGTCAATAATGATACATTTAATCATATGTTGGGCAGGATTAAAGTTACCTCATAAGTGCCGGGTGCATCGTTCATTTCCAGCCGATAACCGCCCGGGTATAAAATATCCAGTCGTTTACGCACATTCTTAATGCCTATTCCCGCTACTGCCTTTCCCTTTGCAGTTTCGGGGATGCTGTTGCTTACCTGGAGCGTGAGGTCTTCATCTGTCTGGCAGATCACAATATGCACAAATCCGTTCCCGGTTTCCTCTTCCAGGCCGTGCTTAAATGCATTCTCAATAAATGGAAGTAATAACAACGGCTCAATACGATATTCCGGCAGGATGCCCTGCACATCAAATTGGATATTTGTGCCCTTCTGGTGGCGTATTTTCTCCACTTCGATATAACCCGATAAAAAAGCAATTTCGCGGGATAGGGGCACCGTTTCCTGGTCGGCCTCGTAAAGGATATACCTCATCATTTCACCCAGGCGGGCCACCATTGGTGCGGTGTCAGTGGATTGTTTAAGTGCCAGCCCATAAATGTTATTGATGGTATTGAAAAAGAAATGCGGGTGGAGCTGGGCCTTGAGGTAGTTAAGCTCCGAAACCAGTTGCTGTTCCTTAAGCGTTTTCAGCTCATTATCCTGGCTGAAGGACCGCACCACGAAAGCCAGTCCGGTCAGCGGGAAAATGGCCGAGATCAGCGCGTAATTGAAAGTAAAAACTATCCGCGGATCGCTCAGTTCATCCAGCGCACGTTTGCGGAATGCCTGTGAAATAAAGTCGGTATGGGCCAGTATCCAATTGGTGACATATTTATCAAATATATGGTCGAGGATAACAAAAGCGAGGCTGCAGAGGATAACCCCCAATAAACTGCGCCTGAACACGTAAACTTTTAAAAACCCCCAGTAATATATCCCGTAACAGATCAATGCCAGTGATTCAGTCACCACCCTGTAGCCAAAGTCGTCACTAAATTTGGAAATATTATGTTGTACGTAGGCGCTGTATTCCAGGTCGCTGATGAGGGTTATGGCGAACGAAAGAAAAAAAATAAAGCCGAATTCCATCCGGAAATATTTCCGGTTAATAGTAAAGTGGCTCGCCTTCATGGTGCAAAATAAGTAATATCCGCCAAGCCGGGAATGGTCGCGTTCCCTTTTTCGACCAAGACCCTCATTTTTTCGACTAAAACTCCGGATGCATGCCCCGTCGAAAATATAGGCCACCCGGTCTAATTATCAAAAATGCTATGGTTCTGCCATGTAATTTTGAAACAAATCATCCAACCGAAACAATGAAACATATTACTTTCCTTTTGGCTGCCTGTATCTTATCCGCCTTTGCGTTTACCCTGCCTGAACCCGGCTACCGGATCAACGGAACGGTTACCGGCTTACCCGACAGCACCTGGCTTTATCTGCGCACGGCTACACCGGACAAAGAAATAGACTCCTGCCGGGTATTGGGAGGCAAATTCAGCATGACCGGCCGTATTACCGAAAAGGCGGCGCCGGTATACCTGCATACTACGAAATATACCAACTATGTACATTTTTGGCTAGAGAATACCATTATAAGCATAACCGTCAAGGCTGGCGAATTCAAAAAAGGGTTTATCAGCGGCTCGGCCACCGAAGATGAAGACAGGCGGCTGGACCGGTTGCGAAAACCCTACGGTGAAGCAGCAGACAGCCTTGAACGGATCTTCGCTAAGACAAAAGACAGTACCCTAAGAAAAACCTTGCTATCCCGGATCAAATCTTTCGAAGACCAGGGAAAAGAAGTAGAAAAGGACTGGGTGCGAAAAAATCCAGGTTCCCTTGTTGCAGTTAATATGCTGAACATTTATGCCACCACCTGGGGGAAGGAAACTACCCGGGCGCTTTATCAAAACCTGGCACCGGAAATGAAGGCCACCCGCTATGGCCACGAGATTAATGATTACCTGCTGTTAAACAGGGACCTGAAGGTGGGGGATCATTACGCCGATTTCGAACAAATGAATACGGCAGGAAAGGCAGTTAAGCTATCACAGGTGAAAGGCAAATATGTATTACTCGATTTCTGGGCTTCCTGGTGCGGGCCCTGCCGTGAAGAAAACCCCAACCTGGCGCTAACGTACGCCCGCTTTAAGGCCAAAGGCTTTGCTATCCTTGGTGTGTCGATGGATGAAAGTAAAAGCCAATGGTTAGCTGCTGTAAAAAAGGATCAGTTGACCTGGGAGAATGTTAGTGACTTGCGCGGCGATAAAAACCAGGCCACATTGATATACGGCGTCAACGCGATACCAAACAATTTCCTGATTGATGAGAACGGAATTATTATAGCCAGGAATCTGCGTGGAAAAGAATTAGATGATAAACTGGAAAAGTTACTGCCGTAGTTAAAAATTTATGCCTGATCATAGGCTATCTGTTACCTATATCTGCAACTTGACATGAACTTGAATGTGATTGAATAGCATAAACAAATGGCAACAGGTATCTTCGTCTAAAAATTCGGGTATGAAAAAAAAGACGCAGTTACTTTTAACGCTTTTGTTTGTACTTACTTCCATCACCGTATTAACGGCAGATGCCCAGGTACAAAAATATAACCTGCAACAATTATTAAAAGATGACAGGATAGTAACTGTCCCGTCACATCAAACTAAAATACTGGAGGACAATAAAAAGGGGGCTATCACCACCAAAGGGATTGTTTGGATCAAAGGGATCGATTTCAAACAAGGTACCATCGATATCGACTTACGCGGAAAAAATATTTTCCTGCAAAGCTTCCTGGGTATAGCCTTCCATGGAACCGACACTACTACCTGCGACATACTTTACTTCCGCCCGTTTAATTTTAAGCACGCTGATACCAGCAGGCATAAATGGTCGGTTGCTTATATGCATATACCCGACAACGATTTTTCGCGCCTGCGGAAAGAACACCCCGGCGTATATGAAAACAAAGTAACCCCGGTGCCCGAAATGGACGACTGGTTCCATGCAACCATAGCGATCAAGGGAAAGCAGCTAACTGTATACGTAAACCACTCGGCAACTCCGTCACTAACCGTGACCATGCTTAGTGACCGGCAGGATGGCCTATTCGGCTTGTATTCCGATGGATTGACGAATGACTTTGCCAACCTGGAAATAAAATATACCCAATGATATATTGAGGGTTGTCAGCACACAAATTTAGTTTGACATTTCTTTCAATAAGACTTGATATCAGCATTGCTGTAAGATTGCATATTAAACAAAAAGAGGCTATATCATAAATAATACGCAGCTCTCTTTTCTTTGACTTGTTCATGTCCTTGATGCAGTCTGTTTTTGCGGATAGATTACATTCCTCAAAATCCGGTTGTGGCTGGTTTGGTTTACTTAGGCGAAGATTATGATATTCCGGCGCTGCCAACTATGCCTACCTGGAATCAGAATGTCGATATAGCCAGTTTGTTCGATTTTATGTAGTTGTAAACTACAGACAGCTGGAACAGTGGGCCTTAAATATTTCAAATTCGGTGAATTCCGCCATTTCATCTGAAATTTCTATTGATGAAAACATAAATAAGGGAAATAGAAAAGGAACAAAATATTGCTAAACAGGATATTTTCCCTTCTTACCGTACTTCTTCATGTGTTCACTATCCGATTCAAATAACTTAATTAGGGTTTGCAAACAGGTAATTTCAAAATCAGCACAACAACATTTGAATGTTATATTATTACTGCTAATCCCAATTACCGCTTTTTGATTATGAACCGGGCAAGTTGTAAGGTCAATCACAAACTTAACATGATGGTTAAAATCCATTTTAATGAGGTAGTTGTTAAACTAAACCAATTGAATTCAAAATTGTTTTCTCCGCCGTCCGAAGTCTCCCAGCTTCGAACAATCGTGTGGTATGACTATTAAAAACAATAAAGCCTCCAGAAATCAATCTGAAGGCTTTTTTCGTTGAAGCCGTCGGGTTCAAACACTACTCTGAGCGAAGGCTCTTGACCGGGTTAGCCAATGCAGCCCTAACCGACTGAAAGCTCACCGTTATAAGTGCTATCAAAATAGCGCCCAGTCCGGCTGCTGCAAACATCCACCAACTGATAGAAATTCTATAAGAAGAAGCGAAATCCTGGAGCCACTTTTGCATGCCCCACCAGGCAACGGGCGATGCAATAAGAATAGCCAGCAACACCAGCTTTACAAAATCTACCGACAGCAATGTGGTTATGCCCTGCACACTGGCGCCTAATACCTTGCGAATACCGATCTCCTTGCTGCGTTGCTCGGCCATGAACGCTGAAAGCGCGAAAAGTCCCAAACAGGCGATAATTATGGCCAGCACTGCGAAGGTGGTAAAGATGTTTCCCGTGCGTAATACATCGGCATACATGCCGGCAAATTGCTCATCCAGGAAATCGTAACGTATCGGTTGATTGGGCGAGAACCTTTTCCAAACGGCCGAAACGCCCACAACGATATTTTGCACATTCGACCCACTGAACTTTACAGTCATCATCGATGGGCTTATACCAAAGTGAAATACCAGCGGATCGATATCGCCGCGCATGGAATTAAAGTTGAAATCCTGCACCACCCCGATAACTGTAAAGGTATTACCATTGCTGATGCGTTTGCCCACTGGGTTTACCAGGTTCAGTTGTTTGGCCATCAATTGATTAATGACAACTGTTTTCCCCGCCGTGTCGTCAGCCCGGTCGTACGAAAAATTCCGGCCTTCAACCATTTTGATGCCCAGAGTTTTCAGGTAGGTGTCGTCAACCTGCCATATTTGACCGCCTACACTGGCATCCAGTTTTTCACGCCCCTCGTTAAAGAAAGCATTCTGATTACGTTTGCTGTTTTCTATCGGCAGATAGTCGCTGATGGAAACGCTTTTGATCGACGCCATCTTAGACAGTTCGTTTTTAAGGGTCTTTATATTAGCATCGCCAAGTGTATTTGTGCCTTGCAACACCATTACCTGGTCTTTATCAAAACCTGGTTTACGGTTCAGGATAAAGTGTGTTTGGGTGTAAATAACTATCGTGCTGATGATCAATATAATAGACGTCGCAAACTGGAAGACTACCAGGCCGTTGCGCAGCAATGGGCTTTTACTGCCATTTGCTATCGATCCTTTAAGAACCTGTGCCGGTCTGAAGGACGACAGATAAAGCGCGGGATATATCCCGGCAAATGTACCAACTATCACAGCCGAAACCAGGACACAAGGCACCAGCCACCACTCGCCCCAGGGCATTATTAGCGATTTTGAGGCGAGCGTATTGAAATAAGGTAATACGAGCCAGGCGATGAACAACCCCAGTACAAACGAAATAAGGCTGTAAACCATGGATTCTGTCAGAAACTGGTTAATAAGGCTGCCGCGGGACGACCCAACCACTTTTCTCAGGCCGACTTCCTTAGCCCGGTTAGCCGATTTGGCTGTAGATAGATTGATAAAATTGATACAGGCAATTACCAAAATAAATAGGGCGATTGCCCCAAACAGCCAGATAAAACGGATATCGCCGTGCGGAAATCCATCCGGCAAATCGTACGAATAAAGATTAACGTCTGTTACCGGTTGCAGGTGCAGGGAAATTCCTTTAACCTCTTTTTCGGCGTCTTTTCTACCCTCCCTGAGCGATTCAGGCAGTAAATAATTCTTTACAAGGTCAGCGGTAAGTTTTTTCTCAAATGCTGCCGCATTTACGCCGGCTTTTAGTTTAACGTAAATACGGTAGTTGTACCAACCCCAGTTATTTTGCTCGCCGCTGCCAAATTCCATCCCGGCCAGGGTCAGGAAAAAATTGAACTGGTGTAAATGCGAGGTCGTAGGAATGTCGGCCATCACAGCGCTGATACGATGTGGGTGAGCCTTATCATTATCAAGGTACATCACCTGGCCCACCGGGTTCTGGCCATGATAGTACTTATCGGCCATTGTTTTGGTGATCACCATGGTTAACGGCTCTTTTAAAGCCGTTTTCCCGCTACCGAATACCATTGGTAATTGCAAAGCATCGAGGAACGATTGATCAGCATAAACAAAGCCTTGCTCGAAAGTGTTTTGCGCCTGGTCGGCGCGGCGCAGCTCCAGGTTGCCAGCGGCGTTTATACGCCCCGAGTGTACTACTTCGGGGAAATCATTCTTAATTGCTTTGGCCATTGGCGCCGGCCAGTCGAAACCTCTGTCCCAGTTGCCATCGCCTGCAACACGGTAAATTCGGTCCGCATCCGGGTACGTGCGATCGAAATTTGTTTCATCGCGGATATACAATCCTATCAACAAACAGGCAGCGATGCCCAGGGCAAATCCGCCGATCTTGATCGCTGCATACATCTTTTGTCTGAGCAGCTGGCGGTATGCGATCTTAAGGTAATTTCTAATCATGATATTGCGTTTTAATGTTCCGGGAGCCCAATTTGGCGGGCTTTCCGAACGCAATATTACCGGCCGTATTAGTAACCGGGGTGCCAACTTATCAATTGGCACCTCTTTTTTCAAGCTGTTTTTATATTCCACCGGTGTTTTACCGGGCATCTCTTTAAAAACCCGGTTAAAAGTGGTTTTAGAATTAAACCCCGATTCATAGGCGATACCCAGCAGTGTGAGCTGGTCGTAAGCTGGGTCCTGCATTTTCCGGGCAATTTCACGAACCCGGAATTCATTAATAAAATCGCTGAAGTTCTTTTCCAGCCCCATATTAATGATCCGCGACAAATCATGCGGATGAATTTGCAGTTTCACCGCCAATGTGGTCAATGTCAGTTCGGCATCCTCGTAGAGGCGGTTTGCCGCCACGGCTTCCTTTAGTCTCCGGCTTTTTTCTCTTGCATCCGATCTGCTGGTTATTGGCATTGCCAGTTGCGAACCGGCATCCAATTTGAGTATCGCTTCCGCAGCCATTCCAATCAGTACAAAAGCAACTGCCAAACTAAAAGTATCGCTAAACGCCGATAACGCGCAAAGCAAGCCGAGCAAAACTAACGCCCTTTCCAGACGCCTGAAAGCAAAACGCGGCCTGTCCATCAGTATCGGTCGCAGGCGGTTATAAAAATTCTCTATAAGCCGGTACGACAGGTACAGGTAGATGATAACCGAAATCATAACCAGCCAGGCCGGCATCCAATATCCAATAAACAGGAAGGAGAAATGCAGCATATCTTTCGGGCGGAATTGCCGGTCGGGGCATGTTAGCTGCCGTACATAAAAATACAACAGCGGTCCCAGTGCTGGTAAAAAAAACGTGGTGAGCCCTCCAGTCTTCAATGCGATTACGACCAGGGCTGAACTTAAAAACAGGTTCGCTGTTTGGCCAACCCTTTTTGCGAATCCTAAAAGCAGCGCAAGCGTAAGCCCCGCGAACAGGGTTCCCACCGAGGCCAGGTCAAACAGGCTGATATGAAAAAAATAAGATCTCAATTATGTTCAATATTTTCAATTATCGTTCCAAGTTGCACACTTGTTTGATTGCCAGTAAATTACATAAAAAATATAATTTGTTATGTAATAAAAGCGAACAGCCCGCTGTTCGCTTTTGATTCCCGCCGGGTAAAAACCGAACCGTTTTATAAATAACTTAGTACGGCGTTTGATACATTTTGAGATTTTGTTAAATCGCATGGTTAACAGCTGATCGCGCTGGCAGAAACAGGCGTTCAACAAAAAAGCCCGGTATTTTTTGGTTTAGTTATATAAATATTCAAGATTTGTTCGAACCGGGGAGTATACACAATATGCTTCACTCGAAATAAACTTCTATTTAGTTACGTCCACAAAAGATGAACATGAACGATGAGTCTAATGATCGCAAGATCAATATGAAAATGCTTGCGAAGGAGCTGAACTTGTCGATTGCTACAGTGTCGAGGGCGCTTAAAGATAGTTATGAGGTTAGCGATCAAACCAAAGCCAGGGTTAAGGAAGCTGCGGCCCGTTTAAACTATGTGGTGAATACCCAGGCCAGCAGTCTCAGGAGTCATAAAACTTACACGCTGGCCATCGTTGTTCCTGAAATAGGGGATAGTTTTTTTACCCAGGTTATCAATGGGATCGAAAGTGTGGCCGACAAGAAAAAATACCGGGTACTCATCTGCATGACACACGATAGCTATGAGCGCGAAATCTCGGTTATCAATGAATTGACGAATGGCCGTGTTGATGGGGTTTTAATTTCCGTTGCAAGTAACACGCGCAATGGCGATCATTTTAATGCCCTCAAACGGAAAGGTATTCCTATACTTTTTTTTGACCGCGATTTTAAAGAAATTAACGCTGCAAGCGTAAAAACTGATGATTTCGAAAGCGCATATAACGCGACCTGCCATTTACTGGATAATGGCTGTAAAAAGATCTCGTTGATAACAGTGCGGGGAGGTGTCTCAATCTTTTCTGCTAGGGAAGAGGGCTATCGGCAAGCCTTGATCGATAATCATAGCAAACCTGGATTACCGGACATTATTCATTGCGCGAATGAACATTCAGACGATAACATTGCTATGATCCGAGATCACCTGTTGAAGGCCCGGCCGGATGGGCTTTTATTGACGGTTGAGCACCTTTCGACTGACGCCTATACAGCTTGTCAGCTGCTCGGCTTAAAAATTCCTGCCGATATAAAAATAGCCTGCTTTACCACCCAGCTTACCGCCGGCATCCTCAATCCTGCATTGACCACTATTCAACAACCTGCGTTTGAGATGGGCCAAAAGGCTGCGGAACTGCTTATCGAATACCTAACCTACAAATACATCCAATTGGAAAACCAGCATTTGGTTTTGCCGTCTCGGCTAATTTTAAGGGATTCAACAAGTTTGACGTGACCAGCCTGGAATGGCTAACATGGGTAAATCAAAATTGTCGCATATCACCAGGTGTTCCTAACGGAACACACTATCAATTCATTAATATTTTTCTACCGACCAAACGTCCCTAAGGGACGAAGCTCTAGTGTGCTCCATAGGAGCACTTCGTCGGTAGAAAATTCACGAAGAGGTTTTACGTTCCATCGGAACGTTTCGTGACTTAGCGACAATCTAATTTGCACCTGGTCTAACAGCAATGCTGCATATCGTAATCCTGTTGATTTAAAATGTAAACGTTTACGTAAATAAATCTGGCTAATCCATGAGAAACGCTCCTTTTTATTAAGAAATTTGATAGTAGGCTTACTACGAAACCAATTATCCTATTTATTAAATATCATGAGCAAGATCACACAAGCACAGGATCAAAACCCGTTGGCATCTGTTGATGAATGGGAAGATGATCTGTTAGTCCGTTATCCTGATGCGGACGCTATAGCAGCTGGGCGGGATACGGCGGCGTATCGCAACTATGAAGCTACGCTCAAAGATACCGTTAGAGAATTTTACCGTTTACAGCATATTAACCAGACCTATGATTTTGTGCTGCAGAAAAAAGAGCAATATTTAAAATTCGACAAAAAGGAGATGTCGGTTTGGGATGCGTTTGATTTTTTAAATCAATTGGTTGACGATTCAGATCCTGATACCGACCTTGATCAGTTTCAACATCTGCTCCAAACCTCCGAAGCTATCCGGGCTGATGGTCGCCCCGACTGGATGGTGCTTACCGGCTTGTTCCACGACCTTGGGAAAGTGCTTTGCCTGTTTGGTCAGCCGCAATGGGCAGTAGTAGGAGACAGCTATCCTGTGGGCTGCGCTTTTTCCGAGAAAATTGTTTTCTCTGAATATTTTACAGATAACGCAGATCATTGCGATCCGCACTTCAATACCAAATATGGCGTGTACGAACCCAATTGTGGTTTGGATAATGTGCACATGACCTGGGGGCACGATGAGTATATTTATCACATGATGAAGCCTTATCTCCCGGAAGAGGCGCTTTATATGCTTCGTTACCACTCATTTTACCCACAACACCGGGAAAACGCTTACAGCCACCTGATGACAGCGGACGATCACCGTTTATTTAAATCGGTTGCGCTGTTCAATCCCTATGATCTTTATTCAAAAAGTCCCGAAATTCCGGACTGGAATAAGCTGCGACCTTATTACGAGGATCTTGTAGCTAAATATTTGCCGGCAACATTGAAATTTTAAAAGGGCGGGTATTATTAAGCTTCAAAGTTTCTAAACGCTGCCTGCTATAGGGGGCTAAGCCTTTCTGTTCGCATTAAATTGTTGGTGCACGAAAAACGCCTTCTCCTGTAGTAAAATAAGACAATAAGCTTGTTTTTATCCAGTGGGTCCAGCCTGGTGCGCAGTCTTTGTAACACTCAACTTCGGGCGTAAGGCCTTCATGCGTAAAGTCCACAGTGGTTACACCATCAGTTTCAGTAACATCAAAAATTATTTTAGTGTCGGCCCATTCTTTTTTGTTGGCATACCAGGGCATATTACAATCGGTAATTAGCCAAACAACCCTTTCACCGGGAATCAGTTCTGCTACGGTAAAGTCGAAGAATGAGTCTCCGCCCATCTTTACTACAAACTGATCATTTTGTTTTTCGGAACTTCCGCTAAAGGTTATTCGCCACCAGCCGGGTACATTGCTAATCTTTTTGGTCGCCTCGTCGGCACTAATGTTTGCAGAAATACTGCTGTTAAAATCGTTCTTTTCCATCTTATTTATTTTTTAAAACAAAGATGGGGTGATTGCAACTTCAGGTATTGTACAAATCGGAAGTCAGCTCGTATAGTGTTTGGTGGCGAGTTCGTTCATGCTGTTTTGAAGATCGGTTGGGGTCGATCCGGTGAACCTTTTAAATGCCCTTATGAAATGAGACTGGTCGTGATAATGATGGTAAATATGCTCCTTTAGGCGCTGATAATTGGCCCCGGCCGAGAATGCCCCGTAAAATTGTTTGAACCGGACTATTTCCGAAAGGTTTTTTGGCCCGGTGCCCAGGTGTTCCGAAAATTTTGCATGGAGCCAGCGCGAGCTGTAACCGGTTTCTTTTTCAAGTTGTGCAACGCTCAGAACGCCGGCGGTGCCCGATATCCTATCGATGCAATAATCATAAATCGGGTCGGCCACGGTTTTCTCCAGTTGCTTGATCAGGAAGTTTTGCAGGAGCTGCAATTTCAGCGTTATTGAATTTGCATCAACAAGCCGCGATTGAAGTTCTTCTGCGTATTTACCGATCAGCTCCGGCAGTTCAATAATTTGATTTTTAACTTCGGCATATGATAAATGAAAAAAACGATACGCTCCAAGCGGATTGAATTCGATGATGATTGTGCCGGTCTGCGCATCTTGCTGGGCGTCAAGCATAACAGGCGAATCGATGAGGCCGGTTAAGCTTAGTTTATTTTCGCCCTGGATAAATGTTTTGTCGCCGATGCCGGCTACGATACCGTTACGATAAGTAAGCGTTAATTTGAAATTTGCATTTGGGACGATCAGTTTTCTATCCTCCGCGGGAAGACGGCCGCTGCTTTCAAATACGTGTATTTTTGCAACGTATGGGCTTAGCAGCGGATGTGGCGTGATAGGAATGAATCGGAAATCTGTCATTTGCTGCCTCCCGCAAAGTATCAATGATGTTTAAAGATAAGCGTATGAAAGGCTTTCTCCAATTTTTATTGCATAACGTACTGTAGTTGCAGGTTTTTCGCTGGTATTAAGCGGGATCTTTTTGATCCGCCAAAATAGTTTCTTACAAAAACGTTGTATTCAGCCTTCTGAACTCTTTTGGAGGGACACCATTTTTCTTTTTAAACAAACGCGAGAAATAGAATATCGAGTCAAACCCGGTTTGCCATGCAATTTCGTTGATGGTGAGGTTGGTTGATGTAAGTAACTCTTTTGCTTTATCTAACCGTAAATCAAGCTGGTACTGATTGGGTGACAGACCGGTAACTTGTTTGAAGATTTTCCTGAATTTTGAATAGCCCATCGGCAGTTCTTTTACCATTTCTTCCAGGTTAACGGGTTTTTCTATTGATTCCTGCAGCAGGAACTTGGCTTTTGAAATCAGCTTGCTTTGGTTGTCAGTGGCATAAGCATGGTATTTACAAACCGCGTTTAGCAGGCCCAATATCTGCAGGGTAGTACCGGTAATCATTTGCCGGTAACCCGGTTCGGCTGCTGCAACAGTTTTTATAAGCGTGTGAAACAGTTGCAGCAACTCCTCGTTCATGCCTGCATCAATAAACGGATTATCGGCAGTAAACGTCCCGTTTTTCATCAGTTGGTCGGGGTAACTACCGTTAAAGCCAACCCAATATTCTTCCCAGCCCGATTGAGGGTGTGGTTTATACCGGTGCCAAACGCCGGGAAACAGGAAAAAACAGGTGCCGGCCTTAATTGTGCGGGCCTTGGTTTTTGCTGATTCAAGTACGCCCTCGCCCCGGGTGATAAATACAATATAGTAGCCGTCCAAAATCCTTCCTTTGTCCCAGGTAAAAGAATGGTCCATTGGGTGTTCACGGTTGTTGGGATAGTTTTTGTTAGGAGGCACCCTGGCAGAGCCAACTGTGGTGACAAAAAAGCCCCATTCCTTTTCGGTATTGCCTACATTAATGTATTTGCGATAATTCTGCATTTACGCGTAATTAATTTAAAATGGTTTGTCAAATAGGTTAAAGGTAATTGGCTGCAAATTATAGATGTGCTTCAAAATTTGCGATGATACTGTCAAATATATCAACTCAAATATCAAAAAGTATAAATATTTGCTGTTTTTGTTAAAGTGAAAAACGGCGCCGGTTGTTTAGGTTTGTTTTAACCAATTATTTATACCAAACCAATTTATTTATGAATACTACGATAACACCAGCACAGGTTGATTTTTACCAGGAAAACGGCTATGTAATTATTGAAGATTTCCTAAACAGCGCCGAACTTAAATTATGGCGCGAAGCGGTAGCAACTGCAGTTGATGAAAGAAACGGACAGAAAATTCCCGGGAGGGCTGGCAAAATAGGCGAAGATGATGGGATCAATAAAGATTCGGAATACCTGGCCAAGGTTTTTGATCAGCTGATAAACCTATGGCAGACTAACGAAAAAGTTAAGGAACTGATGTTTAACCCGGCAATAGGGGAGATGGCGGCTACGCTGGCACAGGTTGACGGGATAAGAATTTGGCACGACCAGGCCCTGTTTAAAAAGCCATGGGCAAACCCCACATCGTGGCACCTTGATACCCCGTTCTGGTCGTTTTCCGACCGTAAGGCCTTGTCGATATGGGTAGCGCTGGATGATGCTACTTTTGAGAACGGTTGCCTTTTCTTTATCCCGGGTTCGCATAAGGAAACCAGTTTTGAAAACCCCGGGATTGGCAGAAATATGGATTCAATATTTAATTTTTATCCCTCATTTAAAACGTCGCCATCGGTTGCGGCTCCAATGAAAGCAGGAAGTTGCTCTTTCCATAACGGCCTTACCATTCACGGCGCCCACGCAAACATGACGCCCGGCTCGCGCAGGGCTATGACATGCGCTTACATGCCCGATGGCAATACATTTAACGGCATACAAAACATCCTTAGCGACGAGGCCATTGAAAAGTTAAAAGTTGGCGATTTGCTGAATAACGACGAGCAAAACCCGCTTATTTACAGCACAGCCACTCACCGCAGTTTGTAAATGGTTACTGGCGCATAAATCGCCGGTACCTTTTTTTTAAACCCCATTTCAGTTAAATAGTTATAACGCAAACGTTTGTGCGGTCAAATGCTAATGCTTTAATTGGTATGAGCTTAAGTATAGCTTATTTTCGTAATAGTTAGGACCATAAATTGAGTTCAAACCTTAAAACAAATAAGCTCTCCTTAAATTTTTAACATACGTTTTAAATATTTCTTTGGCATGAAAAAAGTATTTCTGATCATTTCCCTGGTGGTAACAGCTGTGGTAAATTCCTATGCGCAGGAAGGTGCGGTGATAAAGGAGTATAACAAAAGTTTTACCACCTATCCTTTTTCAGACCCTAACCCGATACCGGTAAATACCAATATTTATCCTTATTTCAGGTATGATGGTTTTACCGATAAGCCGGTTCAGAAAGAATGGAAAGTGGTTGAGCTGGAGAATAAGTATCTTAAATTGATGATAACGCCCCAGATAGGGGGTAAAATATGGTCGGCTATCGAAAAATCTACTGGCAAATCGCTCATATATTACAATCACGTTATCAAATTTCGCGACATAGCGATGCGCGGACCATGGACAAGCGGCGGAATTGAGCCAAACTATGGCATAATTGGACATACGCCAAATACTGTTACTCCCGTGGACTATCTGACCCGTAAAAATGACGACGGGAGCGTAAGCTGCATTATTAAAGTTCTTGATTTACTCACCAGAACGACTTGGACAATGGAAATAAATCTGCCTGCAGATAAGGCTTATTTTACCACCAAATCATTCTGGTATAATTCAAACGTGGTAGCAGAACCATATTATCATTGGATGAACACCGGTATAAAGGTAGACGGAAATTTAGAATACATTTTCCCGGGAACGGGCTTCCTGGGCCACCAGGGAGAGCATGGCGATTGGCCTGTCAATAAACAAAATGGCAAAAACGTTTCGTGGTATAAAAACAATGATTTCGGGGGCTACAAATCGTACCACGTTTTTGGAAAGTACACCGATTTTTTTGGGGCTTACTGGCACGACGACAATTTTGGCATGGCGCGGTATGGTGGTCATGAAGATAAGGCGGGCAAAAAAATATGGATTTGGGGCCTGTCGCAACAGGGAATGATATGGGAAAAGCTGTTAACCGATACCGACGGGCAATATTCCGAGATCCAGTCGGGCAGGTTGTTTAATCAAACAGCCGAAAAAAGCACCTTTACCCCCTTTAAACATAAAAGCTTTGTACCTGGCGCCACCGATACATGGACCGAATATTGGTACCCGGTGTTAAACACAAAAGGGTTTGTTGAAGCCAATAACTATGGCGCTTTAAATGTAAGATATGAAAACGGCTGGTTAAAGGTGTATTTCAACCCTGTTCAGAAATTGGACGAAACGCTTGAGGTAAAACAGGGCGATAAAATAGTCTATTCAAAAAAAGTTGAACTAAGGCCGCTTAACACTTTTATCGATTCTGTTAAAATGAATACAGCACCCGGGAACCTGGTCATTACGTTAGGAGGTGACAAGCTAATTTATAAGTCGGATCCGGACGCATATAATTTAAGCCGCCCGCTTGATATGCCAAAAGATTTTAACTGGAACTCTGCTTATGGCTTATATGTGCAGGGGCAGGAACTTGCGGATGGAAAGATGTATCCCCAGGCAGAAATTAAGTTAACGGCAGCCCTTGATAAAGATCCCGATTTCCTTCCTGCTATTATAAAAATGGCCGAACTGAAATATCGTAATATGAATTACAATGAAGCATTGCAACTGGCAAAAAAAGCGCTCAGTATCAATACTTACGATGGTGCCGCCAACTATTATTATGGAGTTGTAAACGCGCAGTTGGGTAACACTATCGATGCCAGGGACGGGTTTGACATTGCCGCTTTATCAATGGATTACAGGAGCGCCGCCTGCAACGGCTTAGCCAGGCTGTATTTAAAGGAAAAAAACTGGGATAAGGCAAGCCATTTTGCCGCAAAAGCACTTGATTTTAACCGGTTTGATGTGGCAGCCTTGCAAACCGAGGCGATTGTTTATCGTTATAAAAACAAAAAGACTGATGCAGAAAATGTACTGGATACGATATTGTCGTTCGATCCGCTGAACCATTTCGCACAGTTCGAAAAATATTTACTGCATCCGTCCGAAGAAAGCAAAAACAGGTTTAATTCAATGGTCCGCGACGAACTTCCTGTGGAAACTTACCTGGAACTGGCCATGGGCTATTACAATATCGGGTGCTATGACGAATGCGAGAAAGTTTTGCAGATGGCCCCGCAAAATGCTTTGGTAGAGTATTGGCTGGCGTTTTTACAGGATAAACAGGGTAAACCATTTTCGGCGGGTTTAGATAAAGCGAATAACGCATCACCGGCTTTTGTATTTCCTTTCAGATCTGAAGACGAAGCCGTGTTGGTTTGGGCTAAAAATCAAAGTACTAACTGGAAACCCAAATATTACCTCGCGCTTTTATATCGCGACAGGAACCGAATTGAGGAAAGCAGAAAGCTATTTGCCGAATGTGGAAACGAACCGCAATTCGCGCCCTTTTATGCTGCACGCGCCGCTACGGTAACGGGAGCTACCGAACTAACCGACCTCAAGAAGGCGGTAAGCCTTGAGCCTGTGGAATGGCGTTACACCAAGCTACTATGCGAATACTATGTAGCCCATCGGCAAGTACAGGATGCGTTAAATGTAATTCAACCTTTTTACCGCGGTCACCCCGATAATTATATAATAGGCATACTTAACGCGAAGGTGTTATTGCTGGATAAACGCTATAAAGAATGTGCTGATTTATTGGCTAATATTAACATTCTGCCGTTTGAGGGAGCAACTATTGGTCGCGAATTATATCACCAGGCCCAATTAATGCTGGCAGTTGATAATATGGCTGCCAAAAAATATACCCCGGCATTAGCCTATATTGATGCTGCAAGAAAATGGCCGCAGAATTTAGGTGCCGGCAAACCATATGACGTAAATACAGACGAACGCCTGGAAGATTGGATGACCTATAGCTGTTATCTGCAAACGGGAAAGAATAAGGAGGCATCGGCGCTTTTACATAAGATCATTGATTTTAAACCTGAAATGGAGAACGGTGTTATTAATTTTCTGCCTGCCAACGATCTTGTAACAGCGTTGGCGATAGAAAAACTCAGCGGAAAAAAAGAAGCCATTAAATGGTTAAATGGCCAGGCTATTCGATACCCTGACAATAAAATAATCGCATGGTGTAAGGAAGTATTTAAAAATCAGCACCCAGCTACGACCAACAGGAATGATGCAAAAATTCAAATATTGAAACAATTAGTGCAGGTAAAATAATGCTCATTTGTCGGCGGTAAATTAATGCCCTGTCTTTTGCCAAATTGATTTTAATGGCAATAATTTCAAGTTTCTAATAATCGCCCCCCTGTTATTTTGGATCTGCAATTGAGTAAAGGTCTTGTGCGGGAAAAAGATACTCGTCATCGCAGTTAATCCATTGTCTGCAAACAATTCAACTGATGATACATCAATTACCAATTCAATATTTGATGACGATGTATTGCTGGTTAACCGGGGTGCAAACGCTGTTTTGGCAAATTCCGCATTGAAATCAATTTTTCCTGATTTTGCCCTGTCTATATAATATTGTTTTTTAGTGTTGTCGTAGCCGATAATCAATTTCTCCCCTACATTATTTGAAAGTATTACCGAATAATCATTGATCTTGTTGATATTGAATTTCAGGATGAATTGATCCGGGATACGTTTAGCGCTCTTTCCTGTTAACAGGCTATTATTTATATCCATAGGCGCGCGCTCAATGTTCGCTAACTCTCTCACGGGATTAGATGTTAACAATATTTTACCATCTACCTGTCTTAGCCCAAGTTCTTTGGGGATGGTCATTGCATTGCGCCATTTTTCAGTGGGTACCTGGTTGGCATATTGCCAATTGCTCATCCAGCCTAAAAATATTTTACGGCTGCCGGTATTGCTCCACGTAATGCCCGCATATTCATCGGGGCCGTAATCAGCCCAGCGAATGTCATTATCCATTGTGGTAAACTTATTGCCATCAAATTCACCGATAAAGTATTGCGTAGCCGATCCCCCATTAGGCCCGCCCGGATTAAGGTTTACTATCAATACCCAATAAGTTTTGCCATTTAATTTTAACGGAAACAAATCAGGGCATTCCCATACTCCGCCGTGGGCACCAATTTCTTTACCAAATTCACTTTCTTTTTTCCAGTCTTTCAGGTTAGGAGACGAATAGAATGTGATATGATCGAGCGTTGCCAAGGTCATCACCCACTTTTTCTCTTTGCCATACCACGTTACTTTTGGGTCGCGGAAGTCCTTAATTCCAGGGTTTTTCAAAACCGGGTTACCGTTGTATTTTGTCCATGTATTGCCTTCGTCTAAACTATAGGCAAGACTTTCATTTTGAAAATTATTTTTACCTTCTTTCTCTCCTTTTGGGTCGTGGTGTGTAAAAATGGCAACTAAAGGAACTTTACCATCCTTGCCGAACCCGCTGGTATTATTGGAATCGACTACTGCGCTGCCCGAAAAGATGTAACCCAAACTATCGGGGTATAGCGCAATGGGCAATTCCTTCCAATGCATCAAATCCTTGCTTGTGGCATGCCCCCAGTGCATCGGCCCCCAAATAATATCTTTTGGATAATATTGAAAGAACAAATGGTAGGTGCCTTTATAATATACCATACCGTTTGGGTCGTTGGTCCAATGCGCTTTAGGAGAAAAATGTACCTGTGGCCGATGAGCGTCCCGGTAAGGTTTACCAGCCAATGTTTGTGCCTTTGCAAAATGGCATATTAATATACCCAACACTAAAAACCAAGCATTACTTATTTTTTTCATAGAAATTTTTCACTAAAGTATGGTGATGCTTTGACAATGATTACATTCTGAATTAAAATGTTTTCCTAAAGAACCATGTATTAAAGTTACCGATATCCAATCGGTTATGTTTAGTCAGCTGACTGTTATTTTTTAATTTTTGAAAAATGTTTACCCGTGGCAGTGGATGGGTATATATTAACAGAGGCGCGCTTGGGTTTTTTGATGCTACAACGGTAAAAAAATGGTCGCCCCGATCAGTAATTTGTTTATAATTTAGTACTATAATATTCTAATAATTGAAATATAATACAATATTGTATTATATCCGCATCGGAATTGAGATGTCTTGATTTCATAATGCTTTAAACTTGTGGTGCGCGTCGATATGAATATTGATAACGGTAGGGCCCATAGTTGAGCCGGTAATATTTACGTTTACGGCATACGGAAATACGAAAGATAATTTTGATCTGCGAAATCCCAATATCACTATAAACGATTTGGTTTATACCATGTCTTCCAGTCCGACTACAGATGTATGGGGCGGTGACAATGTAACGCTAACATGGAATATTGAAAGCGCATCAGCAGTAAGTGTATCACCTGCAATTCCAAACGGCCCCTCGCTGCAAAACCTTTCAGGTTCGGCGGTTGTGAATCCATCGTCTGGAATAACTTATCTACTTACCGTTTCAGGCTTTATTAATAACGTACCGGCCCTAAATCAAATCTTGCCGGTTGTGCTAAACGTCCAACCTATAGTTTTAACCGGCTTTACCATATCGCCGGCAGTGATCAACCCCGACTCCGGGTCCAGCTCAGGTACCTTACAATGGGATACGCAGGCTCAATCTGTATCCATCGATAACGGTTTAGGCGCCCAATCGGCTGTGAGCAGCGCTGTATTAAATAACCCACCCAACGGAACAGTTTATACTTTAACAATTGGGTCAAATGAATACCCCGACCAGCAAACGCAGCAGGTCACCATTGCCAACACCTACGGCCCTTATACTTTTAATGCTTTTAATGCAGGGCCTACCGGACTACAATTCAGCATACCAGATCCGGGGCCGATGGCTAATTTAAAACAAGGACTCGACGGCGGGTACCTGGCAACGTTTACGGGCGTGATCGCTATGGGCACTATTCCCCCTGGTTACCTGGCAATGGCCGCTTGTGACGAAGATCCATGCCTTTTTTTGGTTTTGCCCTGGCCAGTGACGGGACCCTCCGTAACGTTCGAATGGGCGGACCCTAATGATCAAACAGGGACAATTATCCTGTACCCTCCGCCCTATGGCGGGCTTGGAAAGCTAAATGATGGACTGAAAATGCTGAATGGTTTACTGCATTGAAAAGCAAAAAAACTAAAATTTAAAACCTTATACACCATGAGCAAATCAACAACTACCAATGCATCGTTAAATATCACCATCAATCCGGGCACGGTTTATATCTCAACCAACCCCGATCAATCCAGCTATGCCAACCTGGTGGTAACGGTTGAAAACACCGGTCAGGACAGCTTATCTGTAAATGAGATAGCGATTACGCTTCCTCCCGTGCTGGCCCCCGCGAATAGTTTAAACAGCATAACGCCGGTTGCTGCGCAAGCAAGCTTATGGAATTTCCGCGCCTCACAGTTCACGTCAGGAGAGTTTGATGCTACCGCAGTTTCGGGCAATGATGTTCAAATGAACGCCGGCGATATTTGGCAGTTTACTCTTCAAAATGTAACGCTGACAAACAGCACTGCTGTACCTTCGGCTGATGTAGACGTAGTGGTTACTTTTGGCGACGCGACCAGTTTTCCAAAATCGCTGAATGTAAATATCGACGCTGCTGTTGCCAGTATTATTTCGTTTAATTCGCAGCCTGCCAATATCACCCCCGGTGGACTTACCGCGCTTAGCTGGCAATGCGAAAAAATAACTTATTGCGTTATCACCCCAATTAGCGACAAGCAGTTGGCATCGTCAGGCTCGCTCAATGTAAAGCCTAATTCTACCACGGTTTATACTTTATATGCCTATGGCGATGGGGTTATTTTATCGGCACAGTGGGCGGTATCTGTGGCCAATGCACAGGTTATTAACTTCGGCGTAAACGGACAAACGAATATTGATTTGGGTGGCACCGTTAACCTGGTTTGGGCCTGTAACCAGTTTACCGAAAACATTGCAATTATTGCCAATAGCGGGGTAACTATTCCGCCTTTAAATACCGGCGGCAATACACATGTCAAAGGAAGCGTTTCGGTTGGCCCCATAACGGCGCCCACAACATTTACGCTGTATGCATACGGCAGCACCCACGAAAATTTTAACACGTCGACCGCTGTTATCAGTATAAACAACGTTACAGTTACCCTTAGTGCAACTCCTGGTTCAGGGCTTTGGGTTGGCGATGCTATTACGTTCAATTGGGCGATCACCAACGCTTTGAGTGTAAATTTTACTCCTGCAGTAACAAATGGACCGTCGTTGCAAAACCTTTCCGGCTCCGCGGTATATGATCCCCCCATCGGCGTTACCAGCCTGCCCTGTACGCTTACAGTAACGGGGTTTGGAAATGACTACCCGGTAACTATAACTAATAATCCGCCAATTGTACTGGCGTTTGAGCCTGTTACCTTTAACAGCTTTACCATATCGCCGCAACTGATAATACCGCAGACAGGGCCTAACCAGGCTACCCTAGCCTGGAATACACAGGCACAGCTGGTAACAATTAATGATGGCGTAGGTACGGTAAATGCAAATGGCTCTACAGTGGTGAATAGCCCAGCCAACGGGTCTGTGATTACTTTAACAGCAGGAACAAATCAACATCCCGGCTTGCTAACACAAACTGTGAATGTTGTTAACGCTTACGGGCCTTTTACTTTTACCCAATTTACCTGGCCTGCCATTGCACCTTTTGGTGTATTAAAGATAGCCACCGCTATAAATTGCCCGGACATCGTTTCTTTCATTCCGTACAAGTTCATGATACCCCTTCAAATAACAGTCACCGGTTTAACATCAGCCGGACAGCAATGGGGACAAAATATTTCAGGCGTAACGGTAATGCCCTTTGGCGGTGGATGGTGGTTTGTGCTGCCGTTAACTCCTGTTGCATGGGCCGACCCTAATAACCCAACGGGAACAGTCACGATCATCGGAATCGATTAAAATTATTAGACCTGATAAGCCGTGCAAAATATTTGCGGTTACCGGCCACGATATAATCCAGGATCACCGGGTGCAGGTGACGGATGATAGCGTTTACCAGCCAAGTTACTTTCGCTTACCACGCAATAGGTAAATATCAGATTGGAGGCACCACATCGTCAGGGTCCACATTTTTACCGCTGTCTTGTGGGGCTATCTCCTAGTGGCCTGCTGGCCCCTCAAACTGGAGTGGCTGCAGGCTACATTGTATAGGATTTCAGAAAAACATTCAATTTGCTTTTTGGTGAACTCGACGAAGAAATAATATTGTGTAATGGCTTATCAGTTCTTTGAATTGATAAGATTGACTACCACTTTTACCATAATGTCTTTTTCTTCGGGCTTACTTTCAGCGATCATCAGCGTAAGCGCTACCAGCGCATTATCCGCAATGCGCTTTGTTCCGTCAACTCTGTAAAGTACCCGGTTTCGTTCCAGAAACCACACGAACAAGTAAGCTGCAATGCGCTTATTTCCGTCGGAAAAGGAATGGTTTTTTACAACAAAATATAGAAGATTAGCAGCCTTTTCTTCAATTGTCGGGTAAAATTCTACGCCGCTGAACGATTGATAAATCGTACCAATTGAGCCTTTAAAAGAATCGTCTTTTTCATTGCCAAATAAAGTGCTGCCACCGAATTTGTCTTTCAGGTCTTTAATGGCTTGCATTGCTTCGGCATAAGTGGCCACGAATAACTGTTGATCTGTCGTACCTTCCAGCACTAATGCCTGGTGATCGTACTGGTCCAGGATGTCTAATGCATAGCTATAATCGGTAATGACATTTAACAAGCCAGTTGCTTCCTCGGAGCTCAGTTCTTTATTTCTGAGTACATTGCTTAAAAGAGTGACCGTTTGTTTTAATTCATTGAACTTTTCTGCCTGATCTTTTAATTTCTGTTCGTTAATGGCATAACCCTTCACCAGGTAGTCTTTCAGGACTTTATTGGCCCAGATACGAAACTTTGTGCCGCCCGGGGATTTTACTCTGTATCCGACAGATATGATTACGTCGAGGTTGTATTTTTTTACCTTTCTGGTAACTTTTCTTTTTCCTTCTTCCTGAACTACCGAGGATTCCTCGGTAGTTGACTTTTCCTCTAATTCGCCTTCATTGTAGATGTTCCTGATATGCAAGCCGATTGTATCCGAATCTTTTTGAAATAATTCGGACATCTGCCTTTGATTTAACCATACAGATTCGTCCTTTAATTGAACTTCAATATTGGTTGAATTTCCCGGATTCTGGTATATGATGATTTGATCGTTATTCATGATTTTTAAATTTAAGAGTTTTAATGCCAATAATTATTTGTCTTGTTTCCGCAGACGATTAATTCTGATTTAAGTTTTATCCATCAGATGCTGTATATCCGCACCAAGGCTGCAACCGAATACCTTTGCACAAACTAGGGCAGTGACAATCCTGGAATGTCCCCGCATTTTTCTGTCTCAGGTTGCTGCAATTGCGGAACCAGCGACACGAGGAGTTTCAGTCATTTTGTATACTGGAGCTGATTTAATAACATCCATATGTTTAAATACAGTGACTCAACTTATTCCTTAATTCAGCCATGTCTTCACTAACTTTTTTCTCCAGCACACGGGCATAAATTTGTGTCGTAGAAAGTTTATTGTGCCCAAGCATCCGGCTGACGGTTTCGATTGGAACACCATTAGATAAGGTTATTGTTGTAGCAAAAGTATGACGTGCGACATGGAAGGTGAGGTTTTTGCGCACGCCGCAGAGGTCTGCTATTTCTTTCAGATAGCTATTTACTTTTTGGTTTGAGATTACTGGGAACACTGTTCCTTTTTCTTCAGCCCGAACATTATTACGATATCGGTTGATTATTGCTTGTGCCTTGGGCAAAATTGGGGTGTTAACCGGGATAGATGTTTTTTGCCTGTTCGTGTGTATCCAATTCTCCCCATCAATTCCTTTTACAATATGGTTGTTTTCCAAATTAGCCATATCCACATATGAAAGACCGGTATAGCAGGCAAAAACGAAAAGGTCCCTAACCATTGATAGTCGCTCAACCTCAAATTTCTTTTCTTCAATTGCCTTTAATTCAAATTCAGAAAGGAAGTCCTTATCCACCCGTTTTTTTGTCATTTTGAAGCCTTGGAAAGGGTCGGAGGGAAGCCATTTTAATTTTACGGCGAGGTTAGTCATTTTCTTTAGCCTGACAATGTGCTTTAGTACGCCATTGGTGTCCATCGGTTTTTGATGGTCTTTTGGCTTATGGTTGTAAAGAAACAATTCAAAGTCTGAAATGAATTTATAATCAAGAATTGTTAGATTAACATCGGGTTTATTAAATTTTTGTTGAAAGAACTTGATCAGGTAACGCTGGGTGACCAAATAATGTCGCATCGTGCCGGCAGCGAGTAATGTTACGCCTTGCTCATTGTGGTAAGCTATAAGCTGCGCAAATGTGATGGGCTTATCTTCATCCACATTTCCTAAGAAAGCGTTTTTAATGGCCTCTAAAGTTATCCTTGCGCCACTCAATTCGAGTTCTTTATAGTGGTTTTTTATGATTATCCGGATTTCATCCAGGTAATTGTTGATTTGCCGCCCTTGTTTGGTAGTTGATTTTCCGCATCCTTTGGCGGTATCCCAATGGATAAGTTCGGCCTGACAGTTTTTTAAGGCCATATAGGCCTTGTCGCCGTCGACAGCGATTCCTACAAAGACAGGTGCTTTACCTTCTTTAACACGTTCACTCCTGATTTTGAAGTGGATTCCAAATTTGTTTGTTGCTTTCATTTCTTCAATTGTTTTTGACACGATTTGTTTACAGTTGGATTTGAAGCATTTTTGGTACTCCAAATACCGTATCAAACAGCGCTAAAACGCCTCTATTTTTATTGATTTTTATGGTGTTATACCATTGTAAATCAATTAGATGCAGCGTTTTAGAGTACCACAAAAGTACAAACCAAAATTTGGTACTCACTTTGGTATCATAAACATTGAAAAGAATTGGTTAGAATTGATATGGGTTTAAACAAAAAACCCTGTAAATCAAGTGATTTACAGGGTTTCGGAGGTATTTGTTCTCCATTTTGTGGGAGTTACTGGGTTCGAACCAGTGACCCTCTGCTTGTAAGGCAGATGCTCTGAACCAGCTGAGCTAAACTCCCTTTGCTTAAACTTTGAAGCCTCGTGCTTCCTCCGTTTTGGGAATGCAAATATAGGATGTATAGCTTATTCTTCAAAAAATAATTTAAAATAAAAAGTAGCAGGTTGATTTACAGCGCAATTAATATGAAATTAACTTTTAAAGAGGTTGAATTTAACGCGATTCGGCCTGAATTATGCCCTTTTATTTAGCTTTTACATCGCAACATGCTGTCCCGGCCTGGGGTCGTCGGGCAATATTTCCATTTCGGGGAAGTCTATATACTCAGCATACCATTGGATGGCACTTACCACGTCGAGTGCGTCTTCTGCTACGATGTTTATGGTTTCAAAGGCATATAGTTTTTTTTGGGCGTAACCGTATAGTTGTATTTCGTTGCTATCCGGATTAAATTGCTCTTCACTGAGGCAAAATACCCTAATTTTTAAACGTGTGTCGCGAGAATGGATAATATCCCTGCAGGGGTTATTGGGATCGGTGGCTAATAAATAAACATTGTAATCCATATGAGTGTAACAACGTTAATTGGTTATGGTTTCGTGATAATAGCTTTAGATTTAACTTGTTAATAAATAATATCTCGTTGTAAATTCTACGCTTTATGCCCTGAGTAAAAAAATACTACATATTGGGTAATTAATTGCTCGTTTTATTTCCCTATTGGAAACATTTAAAATATTTGAGCGTACAAAGCAAATATATAAACTGGCATTGCTTTTGAGTTAATGTTAGTGCCCTTCCAAAAGGGTTGTTTTTCATAGGTAGATGTAGGGCCGACAAACTGCGAGAGTTTTTCGGCCTTTTTTTATCCCTTCTGTTTTTTAGTCAATCATCATCTAACAGCTATTGGTTTAAATAGTTTTCTTCAATTAAATGTTGCACGTCGGTAACCGTACAAGCTAAAACTTTTAGAATAGTCGTAAATGTTGTGTTAATTAAATTTTTAATATGGAACAAAATCTTGTTACGTAAGGTTTTCTGTATAAAAAATTGATATTCCTGAAGCGAGTGTTTTATAATTAAAAGTTAAAAACCAAATCTTACTAAAGCTACGTAACTACCAAAAACATCAATATCAAATAATTAAACATTTACATCACTATGAAAACAGAAGAACTGGAAAAAGTAGAAAACGCAAACATGGCTAGGAGGTCGTTTTTGCGCTATGCCGGCGTGGGTGCGGCATCTGTAGGGTTACTAGCCACCGCGGCATGCCACAAAAACTATTACCACGATTATAGCCCAACCGCCGGTGTGGACATAGGTTCGGGCGATGACGGAATATTGAATTATGCATACGCATTAGAGCAATTGGAGGCAGCGTTTTATACTCAGGTTATATTAACGCCTTATTCGGGCATAAGTGACAGTGAAAGAACTTTATTGACAGAAATTCGCGATCACGAAATTTTGCACCGTGAATTTTTCAAAGCGGCGTTAGGGCCTAACGCAATAAAAGCATTAACGCCTGATTTTAGAAAGATCGATTTTAGCAGCCGTTCGTCTGTTTTAGGCGCTGCAATGGCATTTGAGGATTTAGGTGTGCAGGCTTATGATGGTGCCGGGTACCTGATATCAAACCCGGACTATTTAACGATTGCCGGAAAGATTGTTTCGGTTGAAGCGCGGCATGCAGCATTGATCCGCAATTTAATCGCTCCCGGAAATTTTGCCGGAAGCGATGTTGTAGATACAACAAACAGCTTAAATGCATCAACAGAAATTAAGGCCGTTCTGCCAATAGCAAACACATTTCTTAAATCAAAAGTTAGCGCAAAAAATTACGGTTACACCGCTTAATCCAAAAATATCATGAATTTATTTAACATAATAGAAGAAGTAGAAAAAGTAGATCCTGAAGTTTACGGCCGTTTAAGTGATCGTCGTAGCGTGATCAAAAATATTACAAGCTTTGGCACCAAGGTGGCTGCGGCCGCACTGCCGTTTGCTGTCGGGACGATGTTTCAAAAAGCTTATGCACAATCGGGGGCGAAGCCTACCGTGCTCGAAATACTAAACTATGCCCTTACCCTTGAATACCTGGAATCTACATTTTATAATGCAGGTTCTGCTAAAGGAACAGCGCTAATACCTGCGCAGGCAGCCAGTTATTATTTTAACCAGGTTACAAAAGACGAAAATAATCACGTTGCCTTTTTAACTACTGTAATTAAGTCACTAGGGGGGACACCGGCAGCAGTGCCAACGTTCGACCTAACCGCTGGCAATGGCTCGGGTAACGGCCCGTTTAAGGACGTTTTAACCAACTATCAAACATTTTTGGCTGTTGCGCAAGCCTTTGAAGATACCGGCGTGCGTGCATATAAAGGCCAGGCGCAGTACCTTACAGGTGAAAGTAACAGAGTGGTTTTAACCGCTGCACTATCAATACATGCTGTTGAGGCGCGCCACGCATCGGCTATCCGCCAGATACGCGGGTTAACCCCTTGGATAACCAGCACAGCAACGTTAGGTAACGACACCGGGATTGCCCTTGTTAACGGAAATTACGATGGTGAACAAAATGTGATCCAGGGTGGGGTAGACGTTACTACGCTTAAAGGTGCAAATGGAGGGGCAACATCAGTTGCGACAGCAACTGCTGCATTTGACGAACCGTTATCAATGAGCCAGGTACTTGCCTTACTAGTAGGAAGTTTTATAGTTCACTAACTCTCAATAATTTTATTTGATCTAATCATTAAGCCGGGCGCCGCAAGTGCCCGGTTTATTTTTTTAATGCCTCGCGGCCAAACCTTATCAGTTCGCTTGCTTTTATAAAGCCCACTGTGCCTAAGACGGGCTTTCCTTTCGGGTTGAATATGATCATAGTGGGGTAGGCCCTTAACTGCCATTGCTGAGCAAGCTCGGGCCCGCGGCCTTTTTCCATATCAATGGCTACATTTATAAAATTGGCGTTGTAAAAGGCTGCGGCTTTATCATCAGTAAAGGTTTGCTCTTTAAGCATTTTGCAGGGGCCGCACCAGGTAGCGTATGCATCAACAAAAATATATTTATTTTTTGCCGCAGCCTGCTTCAGTGCTTCATCCCAGGAGTTTTCGATAAAAACAATGTGCGAAGAATTGTTAGCAGCAAAGGGAGCGGTGTAGTATTTAATACCCGCAACAGTAACCAGGATTACAGTTAGTGCTGTGGTAACGTATTTAAAAAGCGAAGTAGAAAACCGGTTCATTGAAATTAGTTAGGGTATAAAAATAGCACCTGTAATTCAATTATAACTACAGGTGCTGTTTTTTATTATAAATTAATTAACAGCGGCAATTGTTATTCGTGTTGGGGCTGATTTGTCCGTGGCTTTGGCTGCTGACGTTGTTTTTCTAACTGCTGCTGGCGTTGTTGCGCCTGCTGCGCTTGTTTTTGCGCAGCTTGTTGTTGTCTTTGCTGAGTCAATTGCGCCTGTTTTTGCTGAGCCTGCTGTTGACGGGCCTGCTCCAGCTGCTGTTGTTTTTGCTGAGCCTGCTGTTGACGGGCCTGCTCCAGTTGCTGTTGTTTTTGCTGAGCCTGCTGTTGACGCGCCTGCTCCAGCTGCTGTTGTTTTTGCTGAGCCTGCTGTTGACGAGCCTGTTCCAACTGCTGCTGCTTTTGCTGGGTCTGCTGTTGACGTGCCTGCTCCAACTGCTGCTGTTTTTGCTGAGTCTGCTGCTGACGGGCTTGTTCCAACTGCTGTTGTTTTTGCTGAGTCTGCTGTTGACGGGCCTGTTCAAGCTGCTGCTGTTTTTGCTGAGTCTGCTGTTGACGGGCCTGTTCCAACTGCTGTTGTTTTTGCTGGGTCTGTTGCTGACGAGCCTGTTCCAACTGTTGTTGTTTCTGCTGAGTCTGCTGCTGACGGGCCTGTTCTAACTTCTGCTGTTTTTCCTGGGTTTGCTGTTGACGTGCCTGTTCCAACTGTTGTTGTTTCTGCTGGGTCTGTTGCTGCCGAGCCTGTTCCAACTGTTGCTGTTTTTGCTGAGGCTGCTGCTGACGAGCTTGTTCCAACTGCTGCTGTTTTTGCTGAGGCTGCTGCTGATTTTTCTGCTGTTCTTGTTGTTTTTGCTGTGCCTGTTGCTGGCGTTCCACCGCAGGGTTTGGCCTGTTGGCAGGCTGGGCCGGGCGGTTAACTGCAGGGTTTACACGTACAACCTTATTGTCTGGTTGCGGGTTCCTTGCAACCTGGGCAAGCCGTTGAGCATTTGCGCGGTTATATGTAGGCGCGCCCCTGTCGCGGCGTGCAATTGCCTGGGCAGGGTTTTCCCTTCGATATGCGTTTGCATCAATTACACGGGCTGGCCGCGCGTTTGGTGCTTTGTTAACAGCAGGCCGGTAAATGTTTACAATATTGTTTTCAACCCGAACAGCGCCTGGCCGCCTGTCGTTATTGATTTTGTAAATCTGCGGCGCCTGGTGTGTGTAACGCTGTATCTCACGCGGACGGGGGCCGGCAATATACGTGGTGTTATTATTAATGTATGTATTATTAATGATAGTTGTATTGCGTATAATGGTCACTGACCTGGTCGGCGGAACATAATAGTTGGAAATATTAGGCCTGTTGATATAAGCTTCGGGTGCACATACCCAATAATGATCGGGCACATGGTAATTGCGGCCCAAAGAAATACTAATAGTTATCCCTGGTTGCAGCGGGGCCCAACCATAATAACCGCGACCGTGCCTCCAACTTACCCAAGCTGGTGCCCACTCGTGGCCAGGTATCCATTCCCAGCCATAATAATCATCATAACGCCAGCGGCCGTAGTGGAATGTCGCCCATCCCCAGCGATAGTCTGACACCCAAGTGTTACCATATTCTGTTACTACCCAGTGCCCGCGTGTGGCATAAGGCCTGAAGTCTTCATCTACATTTGGCACCCATACGTTACCATACTGTGGGTCGCTTACCCAGGTGCCGTCGGGATCAAGGTCGTCGTAAAATTCCTGGTCCGAAATATACTCATCTCCTTGTGCCTTGCTATGTTTGGGGACTGCTATAAATAGTAGCAAAGCCAATAGGCCGGTTCCCCATATCTTGTTTATTTTTTTCATGATTTTAATAATTTTTGCCAGGTATTTATAAATGCCCGGCGTAACGTTTTAAATAGGGTATAAATGTTCAGACAGGCAATAACCTAAAAGGTAAAGCGTCTTTATTGGTATTTATTAAAATTGTCAGATTAGGGATGGATATATGGCTGGCTCTCTATTTCCACATTTTCTTTATAACTATTTTTTATTTAAATAGTTTTGCGAAACAATTAAACAGTGCAAAATGGTAAACATCCCAAGACTTGATTTAAATTTATATATAAACGGAAGCGGTGCCCAGCGTAAGCAATTTTCGGACGATATTGGCAAGGCTTTTAACGAGACCGGCTTTGTAACCATAACCAACCACGGAATGGATAAGCAGCTGATAGATAAACTTTATGAGGATGTAAAAGCGCTTTTTGCGTTACCCGATGATATAAAAGCGAAGTACGAAGTGCCCGGCCTTGCAGGCCAGCGTGGTTATACCGGTAAGCAAAAAGAAACAGCCAAAGGGTTTACCGCCCCTGATTTAAAGGAGTTTTGGCAGATTGGCCAGACTGTAACAGACAACGACCCTGTAAAAGACGAATACCCGGCCAATCTTGTAGTTGAGGAACTGCCATCATTTAACGACACTACTTTAGAAGTTTATAAAAAATTAGAATGGGCCGGTCAGCATTTATTAAGGGCGATATCTGTTTACCTGGGGTTGCCCGAGAACTATTTTGATGATAAGGTGCACAATGGCAACTCAATATTGCGTACGCTGCATTATTTCCCTATAACTAATCCCGATGCCTTACCGGATGACGCGGTGCGTGCAGGTGCGCATGAAGATATAAACCTGATTACGCTGCTTATCGGCGCCAGCGCCGACGGATTGGAGCTGCTGACACGGGATAACAAATGGTTCCCCGTTAAAGCCTATGGCGAGGACCTGGTAGTTAATGTGGGTGATATGCTGCAGCGTTTAACTAATAATAAGCTGAAATCAACCACACACAGGGTGGTAAATCCGCCGCGCGAACTGATGAAAAATTCGCGCTATTCGGTGCCGTTTTTTCTTCACCCGAAGGCCGGGATGGATTTAAACTGCCTTCCGCAGTGTATTGATGAAAACCATCCTAAACAGTATGAAAATATTACTGCCGGCGAATACCTTGATGAGCGACTGAGGGAAATTGGACTGAAGAAGTAGGTGAAAGAGATCAGCGGTTGGAGATCAGAGATTAGGAAAAATCCTCCGGCCTCTGTTCTTCAACTGCTAATTTCCTGTCACTTTCCTAAACTAACGGCTAATCACCAATCTCTAATCACTATTCTCTAAACTCCAATTACTATATTTGCCCTCATGGAACAAAATTTGTTTGTTTACAATACTTTAACGCGTAAAAAAGAGAAATTCGAGCCGCTTAATCCACCGCATGTGGGCATGTATGTTTGCGGGCCCACCGTTTACAGTGACGCGCACATGGGAAACACCCGCACCTACATTTCTTTCGACCTTATATTCCGTTACCTTACCCAACTGGGCTATAAAGTGCGTTACGTGCGCAACATTACCGATGCAGGCCACCTGGAGGGCGACGCCGGAGATGAAGGCGAGGACAAAATATCGAAAAAAGCAAAACTGGCCCAGTTAGAGCCAATGGAGATTGTGCAGAAGTACACGGTAGGTTTTCATGAGGTAATGCAGATATTTAATACTTTGCCACCCAGCATTGAGCCGACAGCAACCGGGCACATTATTGAGCAAATTGAGATGGTGAAGGAGATATTAGCCAATGGATATGCTTACGAGGTTGATGGCTCGATATATTTTGATGTTGAAAAATATAATAAAACACAGGACTACGGCATATTAAATGGCCGCAATCTGGAAGACCTGCTGGTAAACACCCGTACACTTGGCGGCCAGGACGAAAAACATGGCAAGCTTGATTTTGCCCTTTGGATAAAAGCTAAACCCGAGCACCTTATGAAATGGCCGTCGCCATGGGGAGTTGGTTTCCCGGGCTGGCATTTGGAATGCTCGGCGATGAGCGGTAAATATTTGGGCCACCAGTTTGATATACATGGTGGCGGGCTTGATTTGGCGCCAACCCACCATACCAACGAAATAGCACAGAATGTTGCAGCTTGCGGCCAAAACCCGGCAAAATACTGGCTGCACACAAATATGCTCACCGTAAATGGCCAAAAGATGTCCAAATCATTGGGTAACAGCTTTTTACCGCATGAACTGATTTCGGGGAACAATAATATTCTTAAAAAAGGGTATAGCCCCATGACGGTTCGGTTCTTTATGCTGCAGGCGCACTACCGCAGTACCCTGGATTTTGGGAACGAAGCAATGGAAGCATCGGAAAAGGGTTTTAAGCGCATGATGAATGCTTTCGGCCTGCTTGAAGGTTTAAAAGCATCGGCAACCACCGAGATTGAGATACGACCACTACTTGAAAGATGCTATGCTGCAATGAATGATGATTTCAACAGCCCTGTGCTAATTGCCGAACTTTTTGAAGCATCGCGCATTATCAATTCGGTGCACGACGGCAAAATGAAAATTGATGCTGGAAATTTAGATCAGCTAAAACATTTGATGAATACTTTTGTACTTGATGTACTTGGATTAAAAAATGAAACAGCCGCTAACGATGATTTACCAAAATTGATGAACCTTGTAGTTTCGATAAGGAATGAGGCAAAGGCCAGTCATGATTATGCAACGTCTGACAAAATACGAAACGGCTTGCAGCAAATAGGCTTCCAGTTAAATGATAGTAAAGAAGGTACAAACTGGAGTAAAATTTAATTCAAAAAATTGCGTTACATGTCCGTTAAGCGGTAGCAAAATTTACTAAATCAATAAGTAAGCTTTGGTTTAGTAAAGGCCGCCTGATAAATTATTATAAATTTGCCCTACAATATCTGCACACAACAATGAAAAAAATAATACTCGCCGCCATAGTTTTAATTGGCCTCAATAAAGTATCAATTGCACAAACTACTGAACCTGTTGATGTAAACAAAGTTATAGAAGCTGAAAAAAGCTTTAATAAACTGGTTGAACGCAAAGGTATAAAAGGTGGTTTTTTGGCTGTTGCCGACCCTGAAGGCATAGTTTTTAAACCGGATGCGGTTAACATAAACGAATTTTATAGCAATATTGATAAACAATCAGGCTCGCTAAGCTGGACTCCGAGTTTTGCCCGCATATCAGGCAATGGCGACCTTGCATTTACGGCAGGCCCTTACGTTTATCAGAACGGAAAAGGCGATGACGACAAAGTCTATGGCGATTACGTTTCGTTGTGGCGGGTTGACGCTGAAGGTAAATTCAAACTGCTAATTGATCTTGGTATACAACACCCCGAGCCGGATAAAGAAAATTTAACCGATTTCAGGAGCCCGGAGCCTGAGAAGAGGGTTGCGCCAAGCAAAGACCCGTTTGGTGGAAAAAAGATTATACTGGCTACTGATGAGCTGTTTAATCATTCATTAACAATTTCGACCATTGGTACTTATAAGGAATTTCTAAGCCTCGAAGGCCATTTCTATTTCCCCGGCTTCGATCCGCTGACCGGTCGTGAACAGGTGATGAAGTTTCTTAGCAATGAAGCTATCACCATTAGCGCACAAACTGTAAATGCGGGCCGGTCAACCAGTAACGATTTGGCTTATACCTATGGCAAAGCCCGGATAAAAAAAGGCAGCATATTAAGTAACTACAATTACGTGCGCATTTGGGAGCTTGATAAAAACCACAAATGGAATGTTTTGCTGGAAGCCTTTTCAGCTATTGAAAACGAATAACCTGGTTGAAAATATTTATTGAAATGAAAAAGCCGGCATCATAGCCGGCTTTTTTAATTTTTAAACATGCCCTTGAAGGCATAATTGTAACTAATATGTAACAATGTTAGTAAACTTAATTTTGTGGAAAACCTTTTGCAACTGTTGCGCAACCCGCTGCGTAAAAGGGAATGATTAAATAATTTGGTTTATGGCCGATTTAAATAAATTCCAGCGATCAAAGGAAAGAATTGCCGAAATTCTTAATCATTTAACAATGACCGGGAGCGATCACCAGGCAAATCCTTATTTCCATAAACTTAAACAATCGGCCCAATTAATCGACACTAAAATTGAGAAGCTTAATCAACAGGAATCAGAAAAAAAACAGGCTTAATTGATCGATTCAAGCACCATGCTGCCCACAAGCTTATCTTTCCTGTAGGTTTCAGATTTTACAAAGCGACCTATTTTTGGCGAAAACCACTCAGTAACTTTTAAATTTATCGGTATCCCAATCCCCATTATTTTTGCCTTAAACAGCGATTCGTAGCTTATTTTAAAACAATCAAACGCACCCGCTGCTGTTTGTACCTGTTCACCGGCTTCAACTGTCCTGTTTGTCATTGCTATCTGAATCTCCGAAAACTTACTGCCATTATTCATTACAATTATGGTAGCGTCGCCATCCTCAAGCTTATCTCCAACCTTAA
Organism: Mucilaginibacter sp.; assembly: GCF_025359345.1. Classification (GTDB taxonomy): domain Bacteria; phylum Bacteroidota; class Bacteroidia; order Sphingobacteriales; family Sphingobacteriaceae; genus Mucilaginibacter. The sequence continues at coordinate 57,028 of NZ_JANYGQ010000005.1, read as the reverse complement.
GATTGAGCGGATAGGTAAGATATTTGCCGTCCCCCTGCATTTGCATACCATTAAATTGCTTTGCCGATGAGGCCGGGATAAAAGATTTCATATCGATTTTAAGTGCGGAGCCATTGCAGCTAATGTCAAAATCGGCGTTGCCAATGGCTTTGCCGTTTTTGTCCGTTACCTCGTTATGATAACTAAGCGTAGAACCGTCCTTTTTTACCGATGAGTAGCTTACGCTCCCCTGTTTATTGCCCTTAGCATCAAAATTTGAGTAAACAACCTTTTTACCGTTCCCGTTGCTGACAAACTGGTCGCAGGTTTGCGCGTTGGCCAGACTTACAAGCGCAGCGAGGCACATGATTGTGGTAATGATTTTCTTCATGATGTTTTTAATTGATAGATAAGTAAAATTATAAAATTTTCTCTTGAAATATAGCTAACTATTTGTTTTTCAGCTGTCCATAAAAAAATAAGCTCAGTTGTCTGGAAATGTTAAATTCCTCCCGGATTTTGTTAAAGTATGTTAACAGGTGTTAAATTTCAATTAGGATTAAAAAATTAGGCGGAAATTGGTGTGGTGAATGGTTTATTAATCGATGAAAAGAATTAAAAACCGTTGCTAACTCAATCTAACTCTAACTGAATCAACTAAAATTTGAAACCACTTTACACCTCACCTACATGCATTACAAAAAAATCAACAACCTTTTAGGCTGGCTCTGCTTTGCAATAGCATCTGCCACCTACATCCTTACCCTCGAGCCATCCGTTAGTTTTTGGGATTGCGGCGAATTTATTTCGTGTGCTTACCGTCTGCAGGTTTCGCACCAGCCGGGCTACCCGCTATTTGCTATGCTGGGTAAGGCGTTTTCCTTATTGTCATTCGGTAACAACGCAAAAGTGCCTTACTTTACCAACCTCATGTCGGCACTGGCAAGCGGCGCAACTATTATGTTTTTATTTTGGACGATAACCGCACTGGCCAAGAAGCTGCTGGTAAAGAGGGGAGAGGAGACCGGGACACCGCAATTGTACATGATTATGGCTGCTGGCCTTGTCGGCGCGCTCGCATTTACTTATACCGATACATTCTGGTTTTCGGCTGTGGAGACAATCGTATTTGCACTGTCGTCATTGTGTACTGCAATCGTATTTTGGGCTATACTAAAATGGGACGCCAATGCCGATAAAAATGGTGCTGATAAATGGATAGTACTCATCGCCTATATAGTTGGCCTTTCTATTGGCATTCATTTATTAAACCTGTTAACCATCCCGGCCCTGGCAATGGTTTATTATTTCCGCAGGTACAACAATATCACTATTAAGCGTGGCATTGTAGCATTTTTAATAAGTATTGTCATATTGGGTCTTGTGCAATTTGGTATCCGCGGCTACACAGTCTACTTTGCCGCCTGGGCCGATTTCTTTTTTGTAAATACACTGGAAATGGGATTTGGCAGTGGGGCAGCAGTATTTTGCTTGCTCCTAATTGCACTAATTGCCGGTGGGATTTGGTTCAGCGCCCGTAAGAAAAAACCGATGTTAAATCTGGCACTGGTATGTATCGCTTTTATTTACTTCGGCTACAGCTCGTTTGTGTACATACCTATAAGGGCCTCTGCAAATACCGATTTAAATAATTCGCACCCAGACAACGCTTTTACGCTTTACAGCTATCTCAACCGCATCCAGTACGGCGAAACACCATTGTTAACCGGCCCTTATTTCGATGCGAAAATTATCGACGAAAAAGAAGGCGGCAACGTCTACCAAAAGGGAAAGAATAAATATGAAAGCGCAGGTAAAAAACTTGACTATGTGTACGACCATACCAGCGTTTTACCGCGGATGTGGAGCACCGAATCGGACCCGTATTTTGCGCAAAACCAGCAATTTTATAAGCAATGGCTGCAATTGGGTGAAGGCCAGGCACCTGCATTTGGCGATAACCTGAAATGGATGTTCAGCTGGCAAATTTACCAGATGTACTTCCGCTATTTTCTGTGGAACTTTGTAGGAAGATACAACCAGTTCGATGGTCAGCAAAGCTCGATAGCTGTAAATGGCAATTGGACGAGCGGTATTTTCGATGGAGGGAAACATCTGCCAAAATCGATAACACAGGGTACTGACTATGCGCCTTTGTATGCCCTGCCATTTATACTGGGCCTGCTTGGTGCCGCCTATCACTTTAAACGCAGCAAGCGCGATGCACTTGTAATAGCACTGCTTTTCTTTTTCACCGGGATAGCTATCGTACTGTATGTTAACCAAAACGCCGTACAGCCCCGCGAACGCGATTACTCGTATGTTGGCTCATTTTACGCTTTTGCCATATGGATTGGCCTGGGAGTGATTGCCCTTATTGAATTTGCCCGTAAAAAAATAAGTCTAAGGATTGCGACCATCGGCTCATTTGCAATCTGTATGCTAACAGTGCCGGTTTTGCTGGCTTTCAAAGAATGGGGCGGCCACGACCGCTCGACTAAAACCATTCCGCATGACATGGCCTATAACTATTTAATATCGTGCCCTAAAAACGCCATCCTGTTTACCAATGGCGATAACGACACCTACTCGTTATGGTACGATCAGGAGGTTGAAGGCATACGCCCGGATGTGCGCATTGTTTGCATGAGCTTGTTTAGCGGGGACTGGTATATACACCAGATGCAGAAGAAAATGAATCAATCGGCGCCGTTGCCTGTTACACTGCCTTACGAAAAGTATAAAGCTGGCACGCGCGATGTGATTTATTTTAATGATGCAAAAATACCGGGGTCGGTTGAGGTTAAAGAGGTTTTTGATTTTATCACTTCAGACGATAGCCGCGCCAAAATTACTTTCCAAAGCGGGGACGTAATGAACTACCTGCCAACCAAAAATTTTAAATTAACCGTTAATGCTGCCGATGTGCTTAAAAATGGCGTAATAACTGCACAACAAAAAGGCAAGTTGGCCGATACCATGGAGTGGAAGTTTTCTGGAAACTATGTAACTAAGGATAACCTGGCCATGCTCGACATAATGGCCCACAACAACTGGGAACGCCCCATTTGTTTTACCACTACAATGGGGCCCGAGAATATGTTCGGTTTGCAGCCGTATTTATACAAAGAAGGGTTTGTTTATCACTTAATACCATTTAAACCTGATAACAGCGACCCGGCCAGCCAGCTTTCAAAAACAAATAGTTTGGTGATGTACGACAACGTGGTAAACAAGTTTAAGTTCGGCAACTATAAAAAGGCAAAATACCTGGATGATGTTGCACTAACGCAATTTTACCTGAACATTGAGCGTACATTTAACGATCTTGCAATCGGGCTTATCAAAGATGGGCACCGTGATCTGGCGCTAAATACCATCCATAAATTTGATAAAGAAATGCCGGATATTAACCCGGATATTGACACTGCAGCTCACAAATTTTTCCTGGGTGAAACGGCATACAGCCTTGGTGATAAAGCCCTCGGTACAAAATATGTGAAAAGCGTCGATGATTTTATAACCGATCAGTTGGATTATAATTATCAATTATTAAAAGACAACAATGCCGGGCTTGACCAGCGCACCGTTCAAATTGGTGTACAATTACTAAATGGAATGGCTGATACAGCGAAGAATAATGGCGAAGCAGAATTGAGCAAAAAGATAAAGACCCAATTGATGGATTACGAAAATAAGTTTGCTGTATTGGTAAAGTAACAGGCGATAATCATCAAAATATATTTTACCTGCGAGGTTGTTAAACTTCGCGGGTTTTTTATTGTCTGTTACGTTAATCACGATTTTACCGTCTGATAGTTAATAGTTTAACTATTTTATTAAATTTATACGCAATCACAATTTTCAACCGTAACCAATCATGAAAAAGTTCTTTTTTTTAGCACTGCTTTGTTGTTGTGCGTTATGGGCACAAGCCCAAAAGTTTGAAGGTACAGTTAAAGCCGATATTAACGGAGGGTATGCCATTCCTACGGAGGGTTTTGGCGTTAAATCGGGTGTTATGTTTGCGGTTGAGCCTCATTATTACATAACGGATAACTTTGCTGTGGGACTAAGACTTGAAGGCGCCTTTTTGGGTTACCAGGCCCAATCAAACGATGAACTGTTTTCGTTTTTCGGTTCCACCATATTGACGGGCGATTTCTATTTATCGAAAAGCACGGTCAATCCCTTTATAGGTTTAGGCGCGGGTCTTTACACCAGGCACTATATTTATGAAGATTACAGCGGCGACAGTATTTACACATCGGGCTACGGCGCTATCAAATTGGGCTTTATGGGCAGGGCCGGTTTCGAGATAGGGCATATACGCCTTACGGGAAGTTACAACGTTGTGGCCGCTAATTTTAGTTATGCGGCCTTTACTATTGGATATGTTATTAAGTGAGTAATTTCAATGCAATAATTTTTATTTTCTGCATTTTGGGCAACTGGCACACAAATGGATACGTATGTATGTATAAGTATATAAATATACATCTACTCAAACAATCATGCCCTTTATAGCAGCAGTATCAAAAATCGACTTACCATATAAAACCGACCAAAACGATGCTAAACAGCAGGCGCTTGATATGTTTTCGAAGAATTTCCCCGAGGCCAACCGGTTAATTTTCGCTTTTGACAATACCGAAATAAAATACCGCAACTTTTGCAAACCGCTTAGTTTTTACTCCAAACCGAATACTTTTCAGGAAAGAAACAACGAATACATACAAATCGCGCTTGATTATTCTGTACAGGCCACCGAAGATTGTTTAGCAAAAGCAGGTATCAACAAAGAAGACATTACCGATATACTTTTTGTATCAACCACAGGTCTCGCCACACCCAGTCTGGATGGGATGATAATTAATAAAATGCGGCTTAACCCGCATGTAAACCGTTCGCCATTGTGGGGCCTTGGTTGTGGAGGTGGCGTATCGGGCATGGCAAAGGCAAATACGGTGGCAAAGGCAAATCCGGATGCTATTGTGCTGCTTGTTGCTGTCGAACTTTGTTCCTTAACGCTTATCAAGAGTGATTACAGTAAAAGTAATTTTATCGGTTCGAGCCTCTTTTCGGATGGAATTGCGGCTTGTATTATCAAAGGCGATAACCACCGTAACAATAGTACGGCGACCTATGTTGCATCGTCCAGCAAATTGTATTACGACTCATTGGAGGTAATGGGCTGGGATTTCCAGGACACAGGTTTTAAGGTATTATTTTCAAAAGATATACCAGCATTTATCCATGAACACATAAAAGGTGATATCGATGAATTTTTGTCGAAACAGCACTTAAAAATTGAGGACATTAAAAATTTTATATTTCACCCGGGAGGTAAAAAGGTGCTGGATGCTTACCAGGATACATTAGGAATTGAGGGCGATTTTTTAAAAACCACCCGCGAGGTGATGAATAACTACGGTAATATGTCGAGTGCTACGGTATTGTATGTGCTGGAGAAATTTATGCGGGAAGGATTTGAGGAAGGTTATGGGCTGATGCTTTCTATGGGCCCGGGTTTTTCCAGCGAAATGGTGTTGCTGAAGGTGAGTTGAAGTCCGGAAATTCAGTAAAGTCTGGAAGTGAGAAAGACGCTGCACATATTAACCTAATTAACTCAATCCAACCCAATCAACTAAAAATGTACTTCACCATCTTCATATCTTTTCTGATACTCCAACGCTTGTCTGAACTGCTGATAGCCCGGCGGAATGAGAAATGGCTGCTATCGCAGGGGGCTGTTCAATATGGGCAAAGTCATTACCCGTTTATGATAGCTATGCACACGCTGTTCATCGTATCTATAATTACAGAATATAAGTTACGTGGAGGTACGGAAATCAGCTGGCTTTTCCTGGGAATATTCTTATCGGTTTTGCTGTTTAAGTTTTGGGCATTATCGTCATTAGGTAAGTACTGGAACACGAAGATTTACCGTATTCCTGGTGTTTATCCCGTTAAACGCGGCCCTTATAAATTCTTAAAACATCCTAATTACATGGAGGTGGTTTGCGAGATCGCCTTTATCCCACTGGTATTTCATCTTTACTATACAGCTATAATATTTACTGTTTTAAATGCAGCCATGCTGAGTGTAAGAATAACCGTTGAGAACAAGGTTTGGGCGCAATAGATAGCCTATTTGGATTTGGCTTGTTCCTTATAGATTTTGAACGGAGCAAAATAGGAGCTATCCGTCCGTTTATCAAGGGTGACTAGCTCGCCGTCTTTTTTTAGAATCACTTTGCCTATTCTTTTATTCGTAGTATCTGCATAAGTTAAAAACAGCGTGTCGCGTCTTTGAGTATAAGTTCCCGTAAACCATTCATTATAGCCAAATGTTGCTGACCAATGCAGGTCGAAAGTGTGATTTTTTCTGAACCGCAAATCGGCCTGGTTTTGCGTGCCCTTATAGTAAGCTGCTATTACGACTTCACTTTTTAACGATTCTGAATTTGGTAAAAAGTAGCATAAAAGCATGGTAGTCGTATAAATCAACGCAGGCATAGCTATTGAAAAAGTTAATTGTTTACGTTTTTTGACAACCCTCCTGACACTTTTTATAAAAAAGACCACTATGCAAATAAAAACTACCAGCATAAAAAAGGCGGTAAGCAGGTAGTTAACGTTCCTTAAATATGCGTCGATATGCGGATAAAATATAGCCCCAGCGAAAAATATACTGCAAAAAACCAGCGCCGTAAGTATCCTTATTTTGTTCGATTTTTCGGTCATATAAACAGGTCAATTTATTCCCTTGTCGTCTGGAGGCGGCTTACTGTGCCACCACATAGCCGGTGATGGGCCATTCTTCATTGATATTAAAGGTATCAGTTTATCGAGCCACTTTAAGCGGCCCCCTCACCAATGAATTAAACAAAATCCTTGCCATAATTGGGATAATTACTGCTTTTACTATGTCCCAGCCCATAGTCCAAAGTGTCCTTCAACAAACTTACCGGCCGGCAATTGCATCAGCAAAGGGTTAGTAAAGCTGTAGACAGGTTTGAGTTAGTGATTTGTCGAATTGAAAATGTGGTGAATTTATGGGCTATTTGTACCTGTTTTTCACCATTTTCTACTCAGCACTCACCAGCCTACCTTTGTTCGTCATAAACTCCAAACTCGGCGATTGAAGCCTGGTGGTCCGATTTTTTTACCCAGATACGCACTTTGCTGCCGTAAACCCGGTTAAAGCGGTTTATTTTTACGCGTTTGCCGTTTTCGCCGTCGAACAAAGGTTTCCAGGTGCTATTTTCATAATATTCCAGCTTGTATTTAGTGATGTTGGCTTTCTCTTCGGCAATGCTGATGGTGTTGAAAGCGCGGTCGCTGGTAAAATCAATTTCATACCATGGCTTGTCGACTGTGGGGTTTGATATCCATGAGGTGGTAAAGTCATCGTCATTTGCCTGGTCCATAATATTGCTGTCGTCGGCCCAACTTGAACTTGATGGTTGTTTTTTGGCGATGTTCGACGAAATGATTGGGGCATCAAGTTCTGGCAGTTTCTTTAGGGCTCCTTCGTTGTGCCACAATTTGCCGATCTCTTTAAGTCCGGCTAAGGCATTGTCATCAAACAAACCGTCGCGGTTTGGCGCAACATTCAGTATGAAATTGCAATCCACATTGTTCAATGGGATTAAAGTTTCATTCACAAGCTTTGCAGCATCCTTAACAGGTTCGGTTGGGAAAGCTTTTTTCCAAAACCATGCTTTTTGGATGGGTAAACAAGCTAACGCCGGCATGTTATTGCCATCTTTTGATACACGCTGCCCGGCGCCCATCTCATAAGTTTTTATGTCGCTGTAGTACAAACCTTCTGCAGGGTATTTGGCGCCGTTTAAATCCATCAGCACACAATTTGGCTGTAACGATTTTACCAATTTGTAAATATCCTCAAATGGGATATCGTCATAACTTATGCGCGACCATGGCGCGTCCCATCCATCAATTATCAGTGCAGATACCTCGCCGTAGTTGCTTAATAACTCAGTTATCTGTGCCTTTACCATTTCAATATGCTTACGCGTTATCATATTTGGGCGCAGGCGGTGGTGTGTATCCAAAATGGAATAATACAGCATTACTTTTAGCCCGTTTTTACGGAAAGCGTCTGTAAACTCACGTACCACATCCTTTTTAAGCGGGCTGTTCATTACGTTATAGTCGGTAGTTTTGGTATCCCAGATACAAAAACCGCTGTGGTGTTTGGTAGTTAAGCAACCATAGCTCATATTGGCCGATTTGGCGGCTTTGGCCCATTGGTCGCAGTTGAGTTTCGTTGGGTTAAATATGGCCGGTGATGCATCCGGATCAGGCCAATCCTGGTCCATATAGGTCGGGATATTAAAATGGATGAACATGCCGAAGCGCAAATCGACGAATTGCTGTTGCAGTTGTGAAAGCGGCGCTGGTACAACAGTTTTTTGGGCTATTGATAAAGATGATAAATGTGCAAAAGCAAAAATCAGCAGGTAAATGGTCAGTTTTTTGTTCATGCCCAAAGCTATAAAATTTAAGAAAATGGTTTGTAATAGCATAAATATAATTTTTGGTTATAAATTTCCCGTCAAACCCTTATTATTGCATAAACCTAATTATAGCGATGGAAAGTTCTGGCTCAAAAATTAATGTAAGATTGATGGTAATCCATTTTATAGGATTTTGGCTATTCATCTTTGGATTTCAAACCGTTGCCTTTTTGTACGATTTCAACTTTTTGATTTTTTTGCCGGTAGAGGCAAGGATAAATGATGTGCCGAGGACTAACCTCGATATGAAAATTGTAGCACAGGCGGCTTTGGTTGGAGCAATTGTGGCTTATGTCATATCATGGCGGATATCACTGAAACGCAATTGGTTTTGGCTGAACTCCGTTTTTATTTTTGTACTAATTTATATTTTAAAACTGTACGACCTTTTAGGCTGGAGCCAGCTGCAAAAAGTATTTTTGTTGCCCGGCAGTATATTTCGTTTAAATACCCGTACGTATTACGTAACCAACGGCGCCGTTATGCTGGCAATAGGTTGTTTTTTACTTTTTTCGGGCAAGGTGAAGAAGTTTATTGATGGGAAGCGTACAGGAAGCCCGGAACCGGCTCGTTCGGTTAAGGTAAAAGCCGCGAAAGCTAAATAAATAAGCCATTCCCGATATTTTCTTTGGTTGTCACAAATCTTTGCCAATCTGTTCCAAATTTTATTTGCCCATCATTAGCTATCAACCGTTTAAAATCCTAATTTTAGCGCCTCAAAATTAGTGCAATAAATGTTGCATGTTTTGAATGAAGAGGAACAAAAAATGAAGGTTTTAAAATTTGGCGGAACATCTGTTGGCAGTCCCGAAAGAATGAAAAAGCTGCTGGATATTATCAATCCGGCTGAGCGGCAGATTGTGGTGTTATCCGCAGTATCTGGTACTACCAATAGCCTGGTTGAAATTGGCAATGCGTATCTTGAAGGGGATAAGACTAAAGCGGCCAGCCTTATCGCTGCGTTAAAAAGCAAATACGAAGATTTTATAAAAGAGCTTTTTGCCAAACCCGAATACCTGCAGCAAGGCCGTGAAGTGGTTGACTACCATTTTGCGCTATTAAGCGGCCTGGCAAACGACTTGTTTACCAATATCGAACAGAAAATAATACTGGCGCAGGGCGAACTGCTTTCGACAACTTTATACCACGTTTACCTTAAAGAAATCGGCGTGCCATCGGTTTTACTGCCTGCGCTTGACTTTATGAAGACCGACGAAGACAGCGAGCCTATCGTCGACTATATCACTTCGCACCTTACGCCATTGTTGGATAAACACCCCGATAATAAACTGTTTATTACCCAAGGGTATATTTGCCGCAACAGCTTTGGCGAAATTGATAACCTGCGCCGCGGTGGCAGCGATTACACTGCGTCGCTGATAGGGGCGGGCATACGCAGCGAAGAGGTTCAAATTTGGACCGATATTGACGGTATGCACAACAACGATCCACGGATTGTAAAAGGTACTAAACCAATTGCTCACTTGTCGTTTGACGAAGCTGCGGAACTTGCCTATTTCGGTGCGAAGATATTGCACCCGCAAAGTGTTTTCCCGGCGCAAAAATACAAGATTCCGGTTAGGCTGTTGAATACCATGGAGCCTGAAGCACAAGGCACTTTAATATCCGATGCCAGCGAAAAAGATGGCATTAAATCCATTGCAGCAAAAGACGATATCATCGCCATAAAAATACAGTCAAGCAGGATGCTGCTGGCGCACGGCTTTTTACGCCGCATTTTCGAAGTCTTTGAGCGGTATAAAACATCTATCGACATGATTACTACATCCGAAGTGGCTGTATCTTTAACTATTGATGACACCACGTACCTGGATGACATTACCAAAGAGTTGCTGAAGTTTGGTTCGGTCGACATAGATAAGAACCAAACCATTATTTGCGTAGTGGGCGATTTTGGCGCCGAAAAACATGGCTACGCTGCCCGCGTACTGGAAGCCGTAAAACACATCCCAATCAGGATGATATCCTACGGTGGCAGTGACCATAATATGTCGTTACTGGTAAGTACCGGCGATAAAACAGAAATATTAAGAAGTTTACATAACAGGCTTTTTTGATTTCGGATTTCGGATGTTCGATTTCGGATTTTCAGTTCCGAATTATCAAATGTACCGATGATCAAGTAATCTTTTAATTAAGCGAATCAAGGTTCAGACAATGTTCAATACAAATACCATATCCCGTTTTCGGCAATTAGAAACGCCTTTCTATTATTATCACCTCGATGTTTTGCGCAACACTTTAGATGCTTGCCGTGCGGCATCGTCAAAGCATGGTTTTCATGTGCATTACGCCATGAAGGCAAACTTTAACCCCCGGGTGCTTGATATGATAAAGGCCTATGGTTTTGGGGCCGATTGTGTGAGCGGCAACGAGGTTAAAGCCGCCATTGCCCATGGTTTTGGCAAGGAAAAAGTGGTGTTTGCCGGTGTAGGAAAATCGGACAAGGAGATTAACCTTGCGCTTGATGAGGATATTTTTTGCTTTAATGCGGAGTCTGTTCAGGAATTATTTGTGATTGACGAGCTGGCAAGGGCTAAAAGCAAAGTGGCCAAAATAGCCATCCGTATAAACCCGAATGTTGATGCGCATACCCATCATTTTATAACAACGGGGCTCGATGAAAATAAATTCGGCATCAACACCTGGCAACTGCCCGAAGTTGCCGATGCGCTGCGTAAATGCCCTAACCTGCAATTTTTAGGCATACACTTTCACATCGGTTCGCAAATAACGGATATGGAAGTTTACAAGAACCTTTGTAACCGCATAAATGAAATACAGGACTGGTTTGAAGATCATGGCTTTGCTGTAAAAGTGCTGAACACCGGCGGTGGACTTGGAATTGACTACCATCACCCGGACACCAACGGCTTTAGCGATTTTGAAAGCTACTTTAAAGTATTTAAACAGTTCTTAAATGTTCGTCCGGGACAGGAGGTTCACTTTGAACTGGGCAGGGCTTTGGTTGGGCAGTGCGCCACGCTGATATCGAGAGTGTTGTATGTTAAAAACGGCCAAAAGAAGAATTTTTTAGTACTGGATGCCGGTATGACCGAACTGATAAGGCCGATGCTTTACCAGGCGTACCATTTGATAGAGAATATTAGTCGGGGGGAGTCGGAAGTCGGAAGTCGGAAGTCTGAAGTCGGAAAAGAGTTGACTCAGGACTTGATAAAATATGACGTGGTTGGGCCGATATGTGAAAGTACCGATTGTTTTCAAAAAGATGTGGAACTGCCGGAGTCTTTCCGCGGTGATTTGATTGCTGTGCGTACCGCCGGCGCGTATGGTGAGGTAATGGCCTCAAGTTATAATCTGCGGGACCGGGTTAGCAGTGTTTATTCGGAAGAATAGTTTTTAACAACAAAAAATGAAAAAAGCAATTGTAGTCGGCGCATCATCAGGTATTGGCTATCAACTTGCTGTTTTATTGGCCCAAAACGGCTACAAGGTTGGTATAACCGGCCGCCGCGACCAATTGCTGCTGAATCTGCAGGCCACCAATCCTCAACAATTTATAGTCTCGGTTTTTGATGTTACCGATATCGCCTCTGTTCCACAACAACTAAAACAATTGACGGATGAACTTGGCGGGCTGGATTTATTGGTGCTAAGCTCGGGCACCGGAAAAATCAACCCGGAACTCGATAGTAAAGTTGAACAGGATATTAACGCCCTAAACGTAGCGGGCTTTACGGCTGTTGCAGACTGGACTTTTAACTTTTTTCAGAAACAGGCATTTGGCCAGTTTGCGGCTATCACTTCAATAGCTGGTATCCGCGGCAGCAGGCAGGCTCCCGCTTACTTTGCATCAAAAGCATATCAAATAAATTACCTGGAAGGCTTGCGCCAAAAGGCGAAGAACACAAAGCTGCCTATTCATGTAACAGATATTCGCCCGGGTTTTGTCGATACAGCCATGGCCGCCGGAGAAAATTTATTTTGGGTAGCATCGGTAGAAAAAGCTGTTCTGCAGATTTATAACGCCATTGAAAATAAAAGAAGCGTGGTTTATGTAACCAAACGCTGGCGCATTGTCGGCTTTCTATTCCGACTACTGCCTGGTTGGACGCACCGGAGATTATAATATTAGTTGACTGAACTACTTGCCTCAAAATATAACCGCTTTTGGCTTGTTAGTATGGCGACAACATATCAGTCAGCAGAAATATTCCTGCCCCGGTTTCGAGCAACACGCCAATGTGGATATTAATCTGCAATTAAAAATATATTTGCAAGTGATAATAATTAATTGTTACTTTATATCAAGTTCAAAAGGCAAAGCTTCAGCCTCAATGAAGCATTAAATAATCTAACCTTATAACATTATGAAAGAAATGAAAAAACTTACCCGAAAAGAGATGAAAACAGTGGTTGGTGGCACTGCTGGGACTATCTGGTCGTGCGTTATAGGCACCGGAGCGCCGGTAAATCAATGTTCGCACGGTGACCCGACCACAAGATGCTTCTACACTCACTGTACAAACACTGGCGTTGTCTGTGTAGATGATGGTTTCTGCGACTAACGAGACACAAAATATGTATTAAACAAAGTTTGCCCGAATGAACTTCGTAAGCAGACTTTTTTTATGCAATTAGATTGTTATAGTAACAATCCTCAAAACTTATAGCCAAACCTTACAAAAATATTGCTGCCGGCTTCAAATGTGCCGAAGTAGTTTTTGAAGGTGATGAAGTAGCTTACCTTCGGGAAGATTTTGCGAAACATTCGGGCAGTGGCATCCTCGTTGTTGTAGTAGGTGTCATCCAAATTACTATGCCCAACGGTTGTACCTAAAAATCCGCGGATGCCGTGCTGAAAAGTAGCATCGTCGCGGTTATGAAAAATCACCTCGGTTGTAAGGCCGATGGAAAAAAGGTCGGTCCGCGGGTCGACATAATAACCACCCTGGGTATTAAGGTTTTTGCGGAAAGAGGCATAGTCACCGAACTCATGGCTGTAGGCCATTTCCATACCTATAAACCTGATATCTGCCCGGCCCGAAGTAGTAAATGCATTTATAGAGAACCGGCCGCCAACAGCGCCGAAAAATTTATCACTGAAATAATTGGCTTTCGTTTTATCGTTCGAGCCATTCTGGTAATCGCCAAAAACTGCAAAACCCCCGTAGGCGACGTTGAAGCCATCAAAAACATAACCCTGGCTTAAATTAAGCTGGCCGCTTATTAAAACATCGTTAAAATTGGTATTTGTATAACCGTTTACCCCGGCAGAAATATAAGTTAATGATTTCGCCGTATCAAACGATGTGGGTTTTGGCTGGTAAACAATATCCTGGTGATATAATGCAGGGGTGTAAACATGCGAGCACGACGCAAATATCATGGCAACGCACAGTAACAGGAAAGTATATTTTAATTTCATATAGCAGATTTACAGGTTCAATATATTATATAATTCCTTACGGTACGTAATTGTTCAGTTTGCTGATACAATTTTGCTGTCGCGACTGTTTTTCAATCAGTCGATCAACGCTTTTACTGCTGCATCCTCAAAATCCTTTGCAAAACATATAACGTTATTTAAGTAATTAAATTCTGCCTGCTCATGGGTGGTTGTTATTACCACCGCCTCCATACCTGCATTTGCTGCTGCCTCGGTACCTTTTGGTACATCTTCAAATACGATGCAATCGGTTGGTATCACATTTAACAAGCTGGCCGCTTTTAAATAAGTTTCGGGATGGGGCTTGCTTAAAACCACATCATCGGCACTAACAATCACTTTAAAGTAATGCCTGATGTTAAGGTTGTCCAGCACAAAATCGATATTAAAAGGAATGGCTGCCGAACCAATTGCCATGGGGATGCCCTGCTGATAAGCATTTTCTAAAAATTCGTTCAGCCCGGGTAATAATTTAAGATGGGGAAAAAACTCAATTTGGTATTTCTTTTCTTTTTCGAGCGATAACCGGTTCATCTCGCCCAATGTGAAGCGGTCGGGGCCGAACATGCGTACAAGAACCTCAGGGTTTTTTCCATACATCTGCGGTTTTACCTCTTCCCAGGTAAAATTACCACCAAGTTCGTCGTTTAAAAGTGTTTGCCAGGCACGGGTATGATAGATCATATCGTCGATCATGGTGCCGTTAAGGTCGAATATAAAGGCCTTCATCTGTATAAATTAGCTGTTTTGCTGCTTGTTCAGCAAATATCGTTTTGGCGCAAAAATAGCATTAAATAAAGTTAGGGAGAGAGAAAACCCCCAGCCATTTTTCAACGTATTTAACTATATAAGCCTGTAGCATACAAAGTATTATTAGCGTATAGATAATAAGATATTTAAGAAGTGGCTAAATGATTAAGGATTGCGCGCTGGGGCGATTTGTGCGATTAATTAATATTTAGCAAAGCCCGTTTAGCGAGAGCTGAAGGGCTTTTTTCTTTTTTGGGATTAGTAAGATTAGAAAGTGATTTCACCGATTATTAAACGTTGATTTATTTGACTGCGATGAGTATCGACTTCATTTTCTCAACTTAATCAACCACTCACTTAATCAGCCTAATCAATCCCTTGCCAACAAAAAGCTTGCGTTCCGGATAATTATGCCTACCTTGCCGACTTTAATAAATAAAATAATGCAAAAAGAAGGAACAGTAAAATTTTTTAATGAAACAAAAGGGTTCGGATTTATTACACCAAGTGCTGGTGGCCAGGACGTATTTGTTCATTCAACAGGTCTAATCGATGAAATCCGTGAAAATGATAAAGTGGAGTTTGAAGTAGAGAACGGAAGAAAAGGCTTGAATGCGGTAAATGTAAAGGTTATTTAATTATAATATAATCATTAAACGTACAAGGCATCCATTTATGGGTGCCTTTTTTCGTGGCCTCAACCTTCCCTCACCAAAGGATCTGGTTCTAAAAAAGAGCGAAGTTAAGTCCTCTCCTTTGGAGAGGATTAGGTGAGGCCCGAAGAAGATTCTTTTAAAAAACTCAAAACAAAACGGTGGCATTGTTATTGTATTAGTGTATTCAACTAAATTGAAAACTTATGAAAGACCAGACAAGAGTAATAGCAGCGCTACTAATAGGTGCAGCAGCAGGGGCGGCATTAGGATTATTGTTAGCACCTGAAAAAGGCGAAAAAACACGCGACGATATAGCAGGGTATATTAACGATTTGGTTGATGCTGCTAAAGAAAAAGCGCAAACAGCAAGCAGTGGTATTAAAGACTACGGCAGTGATGTTTATGACAAAGCCCGTTCGCGGTTTGCAGGGGTGGCTGACAAAGTGTCTGATTATAAAGACACCGCCGTAGAAACAGCAAAGGCAAAAGCAAACGACCTTAAAGATAAGGCGCAAACCAAATTTGAAGAAGCTAAATCAAACGCCAAAAACGGCGCGAATGATTTGAACCATTCCGTTCAGAATTCTTAATATTAATTGATTATATAAAACAAAAGAACCCGGCCAAAAGCCGGGTTTCTTCGTTTAAACGCCTTATTGTCATTGCGAGCGAGGAACGAGCGCGGCAATCGCGAACTTTACAGAGCGGTTCTGCATAGTTCGCGGTTGCTTTCCCGAAACAAGTTCGGGACGGGCTGTTCCTCGCAATGGTCAATGGAAATTTACTTCGCTTCCCATTTATTGTTGGTAGTATCAGCATCCATAAATATACCGCCGTCAAGCACTGCTGATTTTACTTCTTTAACTGTTTTGATGTTTACGGTAATTTGCTTCTGGTCTTTCTCCCAAACAGCAGGCGTTTGGTGGAAGTTTTCAGTTGAACCATCGGCGTAGGTTACTTTAACATCAAATGGATTTGCAAACCCGCCTATATTTTGTATGGCAAGTGCGTAGCCATTGCCCACCTTGGTTACCTTCTGTAAATTTAAGTCGATATAATAATTGGTGAAGAACCAGTTATTAAAGAACCAATTTAGGTTTTTACCCGAACCGCTGTTCATCGAATTAAAATAATCCCATGGGATGGGGTGTTTGCCATGCCAGTTATCCATGTAAGTATGTAATGCTTTTTTAAACAGGTCGTCGCCCAACATATCTTTTAATGCAAAATAACTTAATGAGGGTTTGCCGTAGGCGTTATTACCGAAACCACCCCTTTCTTCGCTGGTAGGCACAATAATTGGCAAGTCTTCAGCCTGCGATGGGTCGTTTATCCAGCCTTCAACACGGAATGGTTTATACAAAGCTTCTGCTTTTTCTTTACCGACCTCCGCTGTTCCTATCAATAATTCGAAAGTAGTTGCCCAGCCTTCATCCATAAACGAGTAGCGGCTTTCATTAATGCCCATATAAAAAGGGAACCAGGTGTGTGCAATCTCGTGGTCCTGTACAAACGCTGCAAAATGAATATCATCCTGGTGGCTATCATTTACCATCATTGGGTATTCCATATCGGCAAAACCCTGGAAGGCCGTCATTTTAGGGAAAGGGTATGGTACCCCGGGCCAGTTGTGCGACAGCCAGCCTAATGAATTGCGGCCTGCTTGAACAGAATGATGAAAGTCGGCAGCGCTATCTAAAAATGCGGCCTGCATGCTTGCGCGGCGGTGTGTTTTATCATCAACACCAACGCTGGCGGCATCCCAATCATAATGGTCGCTTACACCAACGGCCATATCACTGATGTTGGTTGCTGTCCATGTCCAGGTGTTTACATCGTTTTGCGCGGTGATATTCTTCTTTGCCAGATCGTCTTTGGTCGCAATATGGATTGTTGAATCGCTGGTGAACGATTGCTCGAGCCGCTTAGCGTATTCGGGTTGCAGCACTTTGTTAGCATTTTGCAGGGTGCCGGTTGCCCAAACCAGGTAGTTTTTAGGCACGGTTACATTCAGGGTATAGTCGTTAAAGTCGTTATAAAACTCCTGCGCATCTAAAAATTCCAGGGTATCCCAGCCATTGTAGTCGTCATAAACAGATACCCGCGGATAATAGTAGGCCAGGTAATAACTGGTCGAGTCAATCATCCCTTCGCGGCCGCTTTCTTTTGATATCTCGAAATGCCAGGTAATATTCAGCTTAACCGAATCGTGCGGTGCTAACGGCTTTGGTAAACCTACCATTTGGTTAGTCCGCGATGCCCTTGCATTGTCCCAGGGTTTTTTCGTGCCGTTTATAAATATTGAATCTACCTGTATACCCGGTGTAAGGTAATCAGGGTTTGCCCCAAAAAAGCGAGCTGCACCGGGGCGGTGGATATTCAGGATCAGCTTCATGTTAAGCCTTTTCAGCGTATCCGGGCTGTTGTTAAAATAAACTATCTGCTCAATGCCTTTAATGTTGCGGTCGGGTGGCAGGGCGGTGATGGATATATTGTACCGGGCATGGTTTTGCCAGTAGTTTTTGCCGGGCTTGCCATCCATTGAACGGGTGCCTTTATTAAACGCGCCTTGAACGTCGCGCGGGATGTACAGATTTTGCGCCTGCGCCTGGTAGAATACCAAACCGCAAATAACGCCTACGATAATTGATTTAAGCATTTGATGTAAAATTTGGGTGTAATGTATGCAGATTTAAGGTTGTATAATGTGGCAAAACCACCAATTTGGCGAGATTTATTTTCGTTAAGACGTTTGTGTAACATAAAAAGTTACATAGCAATGAAGAAATTTAACACTGAAAAAATTTGCAGTGCAATAAATATTTTTTTAATTTGCACCCAGTTATTTTAATAGGGGTATTAAATAACTAATTTCTAACCATCTGCCTTTGGGCGGGTGGTTTTTTTGTTTTGGGGGATTACACCGATTTGAATGATTTAAGATGATTGTCTTAATCGGTGTAATCATTTCAATCGGTGAAATCATAAAAAAAAATGAAATATAAGTTAGGCGATTTTGTGCGTTTTGTGGACGAGAAGATGGAGGGCTTTGTAACCCGCATTATCGACGACCAAATGATAGGGGTAACCGGTGAAGACGATTTTGAAATCCCGGTGCTGGCCAGCAAGGTGACTACCGTGCATGGCTACGAGGCGCCGGGAAGTAAAAAGGCTGCAGAAGCTGACGAGCAGCCCATCTCAACCGGCGAGTTTAAAGCCAAAGGGGTTTATGTTGGCGTGGTTGCTGATGCGAAGGCAAATTCGGTAGTGCATTTTTATTTAATTAATGATACTTCGTTTCAATTACTGGCATCGTTGACTACCGAGAAGCAATCTGTTTTTAAGGGTGAGTTTGGAGGAATTGCCGCACCTGGTACAGCTACCAAAATATATTCGGCACAACTGGCAGACTTGCAGCTTTGGCCGCGATTGATTTTTCATATTGTGTACCATACTAAACACAATACCGAACCACCTTCGCCAATTGTGATTTCAGAAAAATTTAAGGCGAAAGATTTCTCTGGTTCGAAAAAGACTATCCCTGTATTAAACCAGGCCGGGTGGCTTATCCGGCTGGATGAACCAGAGATGGTGATAGACGCCCAAAAGTTGAAGGAAAGTTTTTTTCAATCGGCAGATGAAAAGGCCGTAGTTGAAAAGCCCAGGACTGAAGTTGATCTGCATATTGAAAAGCTGCGTGATGATTACCAGTTTTTAAATAGCGGAGAAATGTTAAAGGTGCAACTTGATGTTTTCCATAAAGCGCTGGATGCGGCCATTGTGCATCAATTACCCGGGATTATTTTTATACACGGGGCCGGCAATGGTATTTTAAGGCACGAAATTCATAAACTATTGGGCAAGCATCAAAAAATTCAAACCTTTATGGATGCCCGGAAAGAGAAATTCGGGTATGGGGCTACCAAGGTTTTGCTGAAATAAATCTTCGTTAAAAATCGGCGCTGCAATTTCCATCGCCGGATTAAAATCCGGCGCTACAATATTGGCCGGGCCTATGGCTCTTTAGCTAATAGGGTAGCGGGTAAGCAACATCTTATTTTAACTTGAGTTCGATATAAGAATTTATGTTAAATTATAAAACTACTGATAATGAGCATGTTTCACAGCGTTCCGGGTGTTCCGTTGGCAAAAATGGAACGCTTTTCCGGTAAGGCGACGAAGCTCACCTCACTTAACTTCGCCCCATGTTGTAGCGCTGGATTTTAATCGAGGGCTACAAGACATTGGAAGCGATATCCTCGTAAATCTTAGCGCAAACGATTGCGCAGCATACGTTTAACAGGTAAAGTATTTCTTAATTTAGCGTTCCCTTATAAACGCTATAATGAATAAATACTTTTACTTAGCCATTTTTACGCTCATTTGCCAGGTCTCTATCGCGCAGCAAATCAAATACGTTACAAAAAATAACGATTGGGATGCCGACTCGCTGGGTAATCACCGGGTTGTATTAACCCTGCAGAACGCAAATACCCACATTGCCAAAGCGGTGATAGCATGGCGCCGTAACGACTATCACCCGGAATTGAAGCAACTGTTCGTGGTAGATTCGGTCACCAACAAACGGGTAATGAACGTATCCGTAGCCGCGATATCCCGCGAGGCTTGTATGCTTTATTTTGAGCCCAATACAGGCGACAAAAAGTATTTTGTATACTATATGCCTTATCACGTCGATAGGAAATCGAACTATCCCAATGTGAAATATTTAAAAGCCGCCCAAACCGGGGCGAATGATTGGGTGCAGTCGATTGAAGGCAGCAAGGATGTTGAGGGCGCTAAAGTAGATTGCATTCAATCCGTAAATGCTATGAACAGCTTCTACCCAATGGAAGTAATAGCAACGGATACCGAAGTAAAAAACCTGGTTCAGCAAAATGCGGGCAAAACTTATTTGGTGTTCCCGGAAGACAGGTTGAATATTATAAAAATGAAACACGATTTGCCGCAGCGCTGGATAATTAATGGTGCGCAAAGTGTTTTTGACGGCGATGCAAAGCGCGGCGAAAATTATTCATATCAATTAGGAATTTATCCAACATCAAAAGATTTAAATGGCATCAATGTTTCGTTTTCGGATTTGAAAAGTAAAACAGGCCAGGTTATTTCATCAAAAGTGATGTCGTGCATTAATAACAGCGGAACGGACTACAAAGCAAAACCGTTTAGCAAACTGGTTGATGTAGCCAAAGGCGAAGTGCAGGCGATGTGGTGTTTGGTAAATATTCCATCAACCGTTGTAGCAGGTACTTATGAAGGAACAGCAACTGTATCTGCCAAAAATGCCGAGACAACCAAAATTGGTATTCGGATTAAGGTGAAAGCAACCGCGGCGGTTAACGGCGGCATTAATGAACCATGGAAAGAAACCCGCTTAGCCTGGTTAAACTCCACCCTCGCCCAACAAAACGATATCATAAAACCATACACACCCCTGGTGGTGAAAGACAACAGCGTTGCGCTGCTTGGCCGTAAGGTTACGTTAGATAAAACAGGATTCCCCAAAAGCATACAAACCTTTTTTACGCCCGAAATGACTTCGTTTTCGGCAAAGGCAAAAGAGGTGCTCAATCAACCGATAAAATTAATTGCTGAAAATGAATCCGGGGTGGAAGCATGGCAGGCTAAAGGCTTGAAGTTTACTGAAACCCAACCCGGAACAGTTAAATGGACAGCTACTAATACGTCGGCTGATTTACAGATGGATGTAAACGGCTCGATTGAATTTGATGGTTTTGCAGCATACACAGTTAAGGTAACCGCGTTGAAGGATGTGGATTTGAAAGATATCCGCATGGAAATACCTTTTAATAAGGATGCCGCCAAATATATGATGGGTCTCAACTTAAAAGGTGAGAAAAGGCCCGGCAGCTATGAGTGGAAATGGGATGTTGCCCACAAAAACCAGGACGGCGCCTGGATTGGCGATGTAAATGCCGGCTTGCAATATTCGTTGCGTGATGAAAATTACGTACGGCCTTTAAATACCAACTTTTACCTGCAAAAACCTTTATTGTTACCGACATCATGGGGTAATGATAACAAAGGTGGTATTAACATTAGCGAAAAGGACAACCAGGTTTTGGTTAACAACTACAGCGGTGCCCGCAGCATGAAAAAAGGCGATGTGCAGTATTATAACTTTACTTTGCTGATAACCCCTTTCCATCCAATTAATACCGATTTTCAATGGTCGACCCGGTTTTATCACAAATACAGCAATTTGGATAGCATTAAGCAAACCGGCGCCACGGTGGTAAATATTCACCACGGCACGCCCATAAACCCCTATATCAACTATCCATTCATCAGGTGGCATCAAATGAAAAGCTATATCGATTCGGCACATCAGCTGGGTTTGAAGGTGAAGATATATAACACCGTGCGCGAATTGTCAAACAGCGCTTACGAAACCTTCCCGATGCGCAGCCTGGGGCACGAGATTTATTCGCCAGGCAAAGGCGGCGGTTATTCATGGCTGCAGGAGCACGTGGCCGATGATTACATTGCTGCCTGGTATGTACCCGAATATAAAGATGCCGCCCTGATAAACAGCGGTATGAGCCGCTGGCACAACTATTATGTAGAGGGGATGAATTGGCTTGTACAAAACGTTGGCATAGATGGTATTTACCTGGATGACGTGGCGTTTGACCGTATTACCATGAAGCGTATCAAACGTGTGCTTACCAAAGATGGCCACCCCGGTATTATCGACTTGCACTCGGCTAACCAATATAACAAAAGCGACGGCTTTAATAATAGCGGTAATTTGTACCTCGAGCATTTTCCATACTTAAACAGGCTTTGGTTTGGTGAGTATTTTGATTACGAGAAAAATACCCCTGATTTCTTTTTAACCGAAGTGTCGGGCATACCATTTGGACTGATGGGCGAAATGTTACAGGGTGGCGGCAACCCGTGGCGCGGTATGATTTACGGCATGACCAACCGCATGCCATGGAGCGACAACGCCGACCCGCGCCCAATATGGAAAGTTTGGGACAACTTTGGTATGAAGGGCACAAAAATGGTTGGCTATTGGGTAGAAACCAATCCTGTAAAAACCAACAATCCTGAGGTGCTGGCAACTATTTACAAAAAGCCGGGAAAGGTACTGGTGTCTATAGCAAGCTGGGCTGCCGATGACGCTAATATCAAACTTAAAATAGATTGGAAAGCATTGGGCCTAAACCCGGCACACACTACCATTACCGCGCCGGAAGTCAAGAATTTTCAGCAAGGTGCTAAGTTTAAGGACGGGCAGGAGATAAAGGTTGAAAAGGGTAAAGGCTGGTTATTGATAATCAGCGACAAAAAATAAAATAATGAAACTAAATAAATTTATAATTGGTGCAGCGTTAATTACAGTAACCTGTTTGGCGATGAGCTTTACTAAAATAGCGCGTCAAGCCCCATTTGCGGCTAAAAGTTCTGACAGTTCTATAACTATCCCCCTGGGCGGCAATGCCTGGCGCGTGGCCAAAGATACCATAGGCGGCACCATTACCAACGATGGCATTGTGGACTGGACAAGCAGTAGCGTAAAGTTTACCGCATATTTTCGGGCAAATGTTAAAGGCAAATTTAAACTTTGGCTGAATTTAAAAGTACCCGATGGTAAAAGCGTTATAGCGGTTTCTGCATTAAAATCAACAAAAAACATAACCGTATCGGGATCTGTAGCTAAAGACTATTATGTTGGCGAATGGAGTGCTGCCGACACTGGCTACATTGCAATTGACATAAAAGCCGTCAGCAAAACGGGCAAGACTTATGCTGATGTTAGCAGTATAAAACTGGGAGGCACCGCCATCAATGGCAGAACCGCTTATGTGCCAAATAACGAGGGTAATTTTTTCCATTGGGGGCGAAGGGGGCCATCGGTGCATTTGGCGTATGAGTTGCCAAATACTAACATCGAATGGTTTTATAACGAAGTAACCGTGCCGGTTGGGAACGACGTGTTGGGCTCATACTTTATGGCAGATGGTTTTAATGTTGGCTATTTTGGCATGCAGGTAAATTCACCGACTGAAAGACATATCCTGTTCTCGGTTTGGAGCCCTTTTAATACGGACAACCCCCAAGCTATACCCGACAGCCAGAAGATAGTGATGCTAAAAAAGGGCCCTAATGTGCACACTGGCGAGTTTGGTAACGAAGGCTCGGGCGGGCAAAGCTATATGCTGTACAACTGGAAGGCAGGCAATACCTATAAATTCCTGGTACATGCCAAACCTACCGGCAACAACCATACTACTTACACCACCTGGTTTTTTGCACCCGAGCTTGGCAAATGGCAATTAATAGCAAGCTTTAGCCGCCCGCAAACAAATACTTATTTAAAAGGACTGCATTCGTTTTTGGAAAATTTTGAACCTGAAAATGGCATAACAACCCGTCATGTATTATTTAACAACCAGTGGATTGCCGATAACAACGGCCATTGGACCGAAATAAACAAAGCCCACTTTACAAATGATGCCACAGCAATGAAGGGGTATCGTATGGACTACGCGGGTGGTACTGATGGGGGCGCATTCTACCTTAAAAACTGCGGATTTTTTAACACTTATACCAAACGCGGGATAGAGTTAGTAAGGCCAAACGGTGGCAAAGCGCCGGATGTGGCATTGGATAAATTGCCGTAACTTATTAGATACGTTAAACTTACGAAGTTTTACTCGGTGTTGTTCGTTTTTAAAGGCCTCGTAGAGGGCTTCGCCGTTTTGAAACTTCATAAGTTTCCTTGGTTCAATACTATTTATTCAACTTATCCACCCGGTCAAAAAACTCGTTTTGCAGTGGTATAGTTTTCGTGTCGTCCTTTACCTCTTTTAATGCTTTTATAAACGATGCAATTTCATGGTCGGTAATAAACTTGCCGAACTCTGCGGTTGCTTTGTCGCCTTCTCCGGCATAATGGTTAGGGTATGATGAGTACCACCATATTGGTGTATAAAGGCTGGGCAAATCGCTTCGTTTTTGATCAGCGCCGCTTTCATTAGCAGCACGGTCCATGCGCATCAGGTCAGGCCGGTAATACATTAAAACAGATGTTTCTGATTCTCCCGCGTGCTGGTCGTTCGCTGTGGGCGATTTGTGCATCTGGCGGTATTGCTTGTTATAGTCTGCATCTTCGCGTTCGGGGCTGTACAGGTAAACTGCATAGTTATGCCGTTTGTTCAGCAACGATTGCATAAAAAAGTGCAGGAACTCCGGGTTACCGCCATGGCCATTTAAAATAACAATCTTGTCAAAGCCATTGCGGGCAATTTCATCGCAGGTAGCTTCCAGCAATTTGTAAATGATATCGCTTGGCAGGGCAAATGTTCCCGGTTGGTGGCGAGCTTCGTTTATCTGTCCATAAAAATAATCAGGAAACACCACAGCGTATTCCGATTTTACTGCGCGGGCCGCCCATTCGCGCACATGGATTAAATCGGTGCCGATAGGCGAATGCGGTCCGTGTTTTTCCAATATCCCGATAGGTAGGATGCAGGTTTTCGATGATTTTTCAAGGGCCTTCGGAAAATCGCTGGCCACAAGTTCATCCCAGCGGGCAGGAATATCCTGCGCAAACGAGGCTGCAGAAAATAGCAGTGCAATTAAAAGTGTAAGATAGGTTTTCATATTCTTTAGATTTTTATAAATACTTAACCGGGATGTTTGTAATAGCGGTGGGTTTTAAACCCATCGCTATGGCTTTACTTCTCCAATATAAAAGTAATATTCGTCCAGCTACCTACAAGTGGGCTATGTATAGTTTCCTTAATCACCCAGCCCTCATCCAAATACTTATTTACAAAATTAACTTCGTAAGCCGAGTGCCTGTTGGTCACCGATTGCTCATAAACATTAATATTTACTGTTATTACTTTTTGCGCCATGATGTTTTTTAGTTAGTTTTCAAAGGTATGTAATAGAGTCAAGAACCAAGAGTCTAGAACCAGAAATTTAAGAGCCAAGAATCAAGAGCCAGGAGTCAAGACAAAAACGATAATGTCCGCGAATTTTGATTGACGACAACTTTTGTTCTTTTCAAATCTTTTAACGTTATTTTGGCTGACGCTTGGTTCTTGGCTTTTGATTCCTGGCTCTCAATTATGCACGATATTTTAAGAAATTATTTAGCGCAAAATATAAATTTAACCGAAGAACAATGGGCCTTCGTACTAAATTGCTGTAAGCCCAAAAAAACTAAACGGAACGAAATACTTTTAGAAAAAGGCAAGATAAGCCAGTATATGTATTTTGTTATAAAAGGCTGCCTGCGGATATTTTTGATTGATGACGAAGGGCAGGAAGCCACCCGGTTTTTGATTTTTGAAGGCAGGTTTGGAACTGCATTCCCAAGTTTTACTTTACGGCAACCATCCGCGGCAGCCATTCAAACTATTGAGCCATCGGAATTGTTAATGATAAGCCATGGCGACTACCAGGTACTGATGGATACAGTCCCCGGTTGGGAGCGGATGACCCGGCTGGGTTTGCAAATGGACTATATCGATGCAATCGTTCGTATTGAAGGCCTGATAACCATGGATGCAAAGCAGCGGTACGACACCCTCATGAAGCAAAATCCCAAGCTTATTCAGCGGTTGCCGGGTAAGATTGTGGCCGATTATTTGGGAATTTCGCAAGAAACACTGAGCAGGCTGAAGAAGAACCGTTGATTTTAACCGCTGATTTTTTTGATTGCGTTGATTTCACTGATTTTTGGTGTGCGATAAAATGATTTTTGCTGCTGACAGGCTGTTGTCAATAGCAGGTATTATTTTGGCAGTAAATTATAAAAGCTGATGACAAATTCCGAAATAGCAAGGCAACGGTTATTCAACCAAAATATAGCATCGCAAAGTTTTAAAAAACCTGCAGAGATTGTGCGTCATATGGGCGCAGTGCAGGCGCAGGATTATGCGGGTGCGAAGTGGGCGGTTGGTATGCGTTTGCAAAAAAGTAAGGATGCGGCGATTGATAAGGCCTTGGCAAATGGTAGCATTATCCGTACCCACGTATTGCGGCCAACCTGGCACTTTGTAACCCCGGCCGATGCACGCTGGATGATTGAGCTTACCGCCCCGCGTATTAATATTTTGGCTGCCGGGCGCCACAGGCAGTTAAAACTGGATAGCAAAACACTTAAGTTGAGCAATGATATACTGGCTGGCGCGCTGGATGGTAAAAAACAGCTTACGCGATTGGAGTTGCAGGATGCTTTACATAAAGCAGGTATAAATACGGATGAGCAGCGGTTTGTTCATATCCTGATGCAGGCCGAACTTGACAAAGTGATTTGTAGTGGCGGCCGGCAAGGTAAACAATTCACCTACGCGCTTTTTGACAAACGGGTGCCAAAGGGTAATGATTTTACCCATGACGAAGCCGTTGCAGAATTAGTGAAACGATATTTTATTAGTCGTGGCCCGGCAACGCTGCAAGATTTTACCTGGTGGAGCGGCCTTTCGGTTGCTGATGCAAAAAATGGGCTGGAAGCCTCGAAAGGCGAATTAGATGGTATTGAAATAAATGGGCTAACCTACTGGATGGCAAAAAATCAGTCCCCAATAAATAGCAAAGCGCCGCTTGCCCATCTTTTGCCCGCCTATGATGAATTCGCAGTTGCTTACAGCGACCGCACGGCTATCATCAACCCTAAATACGTTACACAAGCAAAATATGTAATCTTCGCACCATCAATCGTAGCAAATAACCAGGTTGTAGGCACATGGAAACGCACTATCAAAAAAAATGAGGTTGAAGTTGTGCTAGAGCCTTTTGGCAAATTTAACAAAGCTCAGACCACGGCCGTGGAGGCCGCTGTAAAACGTTATCAAAGGTTTGTTATTGGATGAGGTAAAATTGTCCATGCACTTGCGTACATCATCCATGTTATAAAATTAGCGGTCGTTGCATATTTGTACTGTCAATAACGACAAACAAATTATCAAACAAAATGACACGTTTAAAAGCAATAAACCCTGAAGAAGCCACAGGCAAAACCAAAGAATTATTTGACGCAATACAAAGTAAATTAGGCACGGTGCCAAACATGATGCGCACCATGGGCAATTCGCCCGCCTTGCTTGAAGGTTACCTGAATTTGAGCAGCATACTCAGCCATGGAAAATTAGGTGGCAAAACCGGCGAACTGCTTGCACTGGCTATCGGCGAAAACAATAGCTGTGATTACTGTTTATCGGCGCACTCATTTATCGGCGAAAAGCTGGTACATATTGATACTGCCGTTTTAAAAAATGCCCGTAACGGTGAAGCTGCAGACGCAAAAACTGCAGCAGTTTTAAAATTTGCCAACATATTGCTCGATAAAAAAGGCCGGGTTAGCGATGATGATGTTGACGCTGCAAAAGCCGCAGGTTTAACTGATGGCGAGATAGGCGAAGTTGTTGGGCATGTGGGCCTGAATGTTTTAACCAACTATTTTAACAATGTCGCTAACACCGCTATCGACTTCCCGGTTGTTCGGGCCGGGCAATTGGTGTAAGCACCATTAAATCTCATCACACAGTAAAAGTTAGGGACACTTGCCTTAGCTTTTGCTGTATTGGTTAATTTTATAAAAAATATCAGCATGGAAAATAAACGATATCCTTTGCCTCCGTTTAATATGGAAACTGCCCTGCAAAAAGTGCAGGCTGCCGAGGACGCCTGGAATACAAAAGATCCCGAAAAGGTTTGCCTTGCTTACACCATCGATACGGAATGGCGCAACCGTACCGACTTTATAAATGGCCGCGAAGAAGTAAAGCAGTTTTTAACCCGTAAATGGGAAAAGGAACTGGATTATAAATTGAAAAAGGAACTATGGGGCTTTCGCGAAAACCGGATGGCCGTGAGGTTTGAATATGAGTGGCACGACGCTACCGGTCAATGGTATCGCAGCTATGGTAACGAACTTTGGGAATTTGATGAAAATGGCCTGATGCAAAAGCGGTTTGCCAGTATTAATGATTTGGAAATAGAAGAAACCGACAGGAAGCTGTTTTAAATTTAAACTGATGAATTATCCAAAAACTGCATTTTCGGAGGCATCGAAAAGGTTCCAGGAGCGTTACGGCAGCCGGGCCAGTTATGCCAGGATGGAAGGGTACAGAGATACCGATGGCTTAACTGACGATGAGCGTGATTTTATAAGCCACCAGGACAATTTTTATATGGCGACCATCGGCGAAAATGGGTTTCCCTATATACAATTCAGAGGTGGGCCAAAGGGCTTTTTGAAGGTGTTGGACGATAAAACACTGGGATTTATTGATTTTGGTGGCAATAAGCAGTACATATCAATAGGTAACCTGGCGACAAACAATAAGGTATCCCTGTTTTTGTTGGACCAGGCAGCCAAAGCTCGGCTTAAGATATACGCTGAGGCCAAAGTTTTGGAGATTGATGATAACCCGGAGTTGTTTGACAAACTGAATTTGGGCGATTATCAGTTTCGGCCCGAACGGATAATAGTGTTAAATATAACTGCTTACGACTGGAACTGCCCGCAGCACATAACAGAGCGTTATACCCTTGAAGAAATACGGGGTGAATTTATGGCGCAGCACGAATACATTGAGAAACTTCGAGAAGAAAATGCCGCGTTAAAAAAACGATTAGATCAGGACTAAAAGCCAATTCAACTAATCTCCAGTCTCTAACCTTTAGTCACTAACAAATGCTCAACAATCAAACAGCCTTTACTTTAGTTAACCCTCAAACTGGGAACCTTGCTTTCCGGCTGTTTTCGTTTGATGATAATAGCAATTTCGACCACCTGCAGCGGCATAATTATTACACCATTATTTGGGTTACAAAAGGAAAGGGTAGGTTGCGTGCCAGTTTTTCCGAATACGATTTTGAGGCAAATTCGCTGTTTGCCTTTGCAATTTATCAGCCGTTTATGATAATTACAGGGGAACAGTTGGAAGGCTTCACCCTTAATTTTCACCCGGACTTTTTTTGTATCCATAAGCATGATAAAGAGGTGGCGTGCCACGGCGTTTTGTTCAATAATATTTATGAGCCACCAATCGTCGGGGTCGACGAGCATTGCGTGCCCATTTTTAACATGGTGCTGGAGCAAATGAAAACCGAAATGCAAAACCCGGCGCTTGCGCAATACGAGCTGCTAATGTCATACCTTAAGATATTTTTGATTACTGCAGTGAGGCTAAAGACCGAACAGCAGCCCGGCAACCACAAAGTGCTTTTGGAGCGAAAAGAACCCTTTATACTCCAAAACCTGAAAGACGCTATAGAAAACCATTTTAAACAAAAGCACTCTGCGAGTGATTATGCTGATATGCTTAATATTTCGCCTAAGGCATTAGCAAAAATGGCAAAAAACCATTTTAACCGTACCCTCACGGATATGATTGCCGAACGCATAGTTATTGAAGCTAAACGCGAGTTGTACCTCACCAACAAGCCCGTTAAGACAATTGCTTTTGAATTAGGATATGATGATGAATACTACTTTAGCCGCTTTTTTAAAAACAATGCCGATGTATCGCCGCAGCTTTATCGCGACACAGTAGGGGCGGGCAGGGCTGAGGTGGCTTAAGAGCAGGTATTTGAAAAATTTAAAAAGATGTGGTTATTTCATCTGATTTATTTATTTTCAAAGCCAGTATGCGTAGAAGTTTTTCAAGGGCGGGTAAATTTATTTTAACCTTTTTGTTTGTTGTGGTAAGTTTTGCGTTGGCAAAAGGTGCGCAACCGGTTGTTCATATTTCCGCCAGGCCAACTTGGCTGAGTATCTGCAAACCATACAATCAAAAGCCATCGCTACGAACGGTTGAGGACGGATACTACTTTTCTATCATCGAACACCAGGTACACATCGAAAAACAAGCTGATTATCGACATAATGTGCGCGAAATAATATCTGAAACGGGCATTCAAAACGGGTCGCAAATATCTGTCAGCTTCGACCCAACTTATGAACGACTCGATTTTCATGACATAACTGTTTGGCGCAATAACAAACCACAAAACAGGCTCAAGGCACCCGCCTTTAAAGTTTTGGCCGATGAGAAAGATCTGTCAAACTTTATCTACCAAGGCACCTATTCGGCGCTCTGTATTCTTGATGACATCCGCAAAGGAGACAGGATTGAATACTCCTATACTATTACCGGCCGCAATCCGATATTTAATAACAAGTACAGTTCGTTCCTATACCTGCAGTATTATCAAACGGTTGCGCACCAGTATACTGCTATTATGTTTTCGGCCGGCCGAAAAATAAATATGAAACTGTTTAATAACGCAGCAAGCCCGGTGATAAGCCAGGCCAATGGGTTGAAAAAATACGAATGGGAAGGTTTTCAAATAAAGCCTGCGCTGTATGATGAAAACGCACCATCCTGGTACGATGCCCGCGACTATATACAACTAAGTGATTACAACAGCTGGGCGGAAGTAACGGATTGGGCCCGGGGCATTAACCCTGCCCAAACAAATATACAAGGCGAACTGGCCGAGGAAATAGCCAGGTTGAAATCATTATCGGGCAACAACAAAGAAAAATACTTTCGCAACGCTGTAAAAATTGTGCAGGATGAAGTGCGGTATATGGGGATTGAACTTGGCCCGTATTCGCACCGGGCCAATAATCCGGCAAAAGTGTTCGCCCAGCGATATGGCGATTGCAAGGATAAGTCGCTTTTACTGGTGAGTATGCTGCGGGCAGACGGGATTGATGCTAATATGGTGTTAATAAACTCCGGCGGGGACGACCTTGACAAATGCTTGCCAGCGCATAATCTTTTTGATCATGCGGTAGTTGTGGCACAAATAAACGGCAAGCCTGTTTGGGTCGACGCTACGATAGCTTACCAGCGCGGCACCGGCGCCAATATCTACTTCCCAGGTTACAGCAAGGGACTTATCTTAAAGCCGGGCAATACCGGTTTAACCAAAGCCAACACATCAAAAGCAGGGCGGATAGTTTGCGTTGATAGCTTTACGGTTAAAAACGCCAAATCGCCGGTGCAATTGCAGGTTAAAACAACGTACACTTTAAACCAGGCCGACAGGGAACGCGACAGGCTGGCATCATCGGGCATGGCCGAGACCGAAAAGAGCTATTTAAAATACTATTCTGAAATTTATAATAAAATTGAAGCAAAGGATTCGGTTGTGGTTATTGATAATGAAGAAAAAAACGAGCTTACCACAATTGAAAAGTACGAGATAACCGACTATTTTAAAAAGGATTCGGTATCGGGGGACTACTCCGCAAGCTTTTATGCCAACCCGATAAAAGAGGAATTGCCTAAAATAACTAATCAAACCAAAACGCCGGTTGCCGTGAATGGGACTTTTGACGAAGACTATACCGTTAAAATGTTTTTGCCGGCTGGCTGGGACATCACCCCAAAAACAAACGAGATAAAACGAGACGGCTACGAGTTTACATCCGATTATTCATCGTCGGGCAAGGTGATGACGTTAGACTATTCGTTTAAATACCTTAAAAGCTTCGTCCCGGTTAATAAATTAAGTCAATTTAGGGAGGATGTAAAAAAGCTAACAGATAATGGGCTTGCTTATTCGATAAGTTTTAACCCCGACGCTGCTGCCGATTCCGGCCCGCCGATTGTAAACCAATGGATGCTAAATATGGCGATGTTTATCGTTTTGATTGCCGGTTTCGTAGCATTTCGTATTTACAAGACAGAGACACCCGGCATTGTGTTTGAATACGGCGCCACCTTTGTGCAGCTTGGCGGTTGGTTGATTTTACTGCTTGTCGGGTTGTTCTTAACTCCTATAGTTATTGTAATAAATCTCAATGATACCAAATATTTTACAATGGATGTCTGGAATTCCATTAGTAAATATAGCTACGCCAATGGACTCAAGGCACATATTATTTTTAAGGTTGCGGGTTCAGTAATATTAATGGCCTATTCATTGTTTTGCCTGGTATTGTTTTTAAACCGGCGGGACATATTGCCCAAATACATGATTGGTTATCTTGTTTATGGAATTGTATTCCGCGTGGCCGATTTGATTTTTGTTCATAGTGTATCGCGTTTGGCAATTTCAAACCAATTTTCAGAGGCAGTTATATCTTCGGTTGTCGCCGGTGCTATTTGGATACCATACTTCCTGAAATCGACCCGGGTGAAGGAAACGTTTATAGTACCTTATCCATCCTACAATTATAGTTATGAAAAACACCGGCGCGAAGAGTTGCCAAATGATTGAACGCCTATCCGGGTTTAAAACTTAAAGGGTTAGGCTGCTATTACACCTTGCTTTTATTTGTTGACAAGTCCGGGTATTTGCCATTTTTATTAATGTCCTGCCATAATTTAAAGCTTACATAAAATGTGGTTCCGGCTCCCGGTTTGCTTTCAAATGTAATTTTCCCATGCTGCGATTCGGTAAATTCTTTGCATAATAACAAGCCTAAACCAACACCCTTTTCGTTTTTGGTACCTAAGGTTGATTGGGCCTTTAACGAGAAAATTTCATTTTGTTGTTCATAAGGAATTCCAAGGCCACTGTCTTTTATAACTATACGGCAATCGCTGCCGGCAATGTCTGCAGATATTATGATTTGCCCGCCGGGATTTGTGAATTTAAGAGAGTTGTTTATCAGATTTCTAACTATAAGCTGCAGCATATCCGCATCAGCCATAATAAAAATCGAATTATTTATCTGCTCTGTAAATTGAATGCCTTTTTCGGCCGCTACAGTTTTAAGAATCTGTAAGGTCGTTTGTAAGGTTTTTTTCAGGTTTACCATAACCAGGTTTACAGTCACGCCTTTCATTTGCGATTTACTCCATAAAAGCAAATTTGTAAGCATTTCCTGCGTGTTTTGCGTGGAAGTAAGCAACTCTCTTTGTATTGATAGTCTTTCATCTTCAGTCAGCTTAAACGACGAAAGTACATCCAGAAAATTTTCTATCGATGCTAAAGGCGAGCGCAGGTCGTGCGCCAGGATAGAAAACAGTTTGTTCATGGTGTCATTTGCATAGGCCAGTTCTATTGCTTTTTGCTCAACCAATTTCCTTTCGGTATGATAGCTTTTCCTTACTGCTGTGGTAATCATAAAAATAAAGAACACACTAATAATATAGGTATAGCCGAAGTCAATAAAACGATGTTTAGCATCAGGATAAGTATTAATTATTGCCCCCGGGTATTTATATTCAAACACAAGCAATGTGGTAACAATTGCAATGTTAAGCGTTATCCAAAACCAATATTGTTTTTGAGGAACGACGGAAATGGTAAGGAAATAAGAGAGTATAAAAATTAAAAGTGTGGGGCCGTTAATGCCCGAATTATATTTATAGTTTATAACGATAAGAATATTAGATGCAATCATGTATATGATGATGCAGCTATTCAGCTTCATTTTAAAACGGGAGTAATAATAACAGAGAACTGAGATAATAAATACAGCCACCATTAAAATAACTAATTGTGAAATACCTAACAGGGAGTTTAAAAAAACGTTGAGAAATAAAGTAACAGCAGATACAAGGCAAATTGCATTAAATATCCGCGCTTCTAACGAGAAAGCGGGAGGGTATCCAAGACATTTTTTCCAGAAGGATTGCATCATTTTAATTGAATAACTGTCGTTATAATTCAAAAGTGACAATGGCAGGATCACTACACGCGGCAAGTACTAATTATTAACTAAAAATAACACTAATGGTTTGTATATAGTGACTTTATTTGCACTTTAACATTTGCAGGACGGTGGATTTTTGTCATTAAGATAGAAACCTACCGGCGCCTAAAACTATTAGCACGGCCTGGCAACACCTATTACGAGATTTTATTAGATAAAGTTTGACAATAACTGGTAAATGTTTTATTTCTTTACTTTATATTCCATCCGCTGTTATGAAACGGTTTATCCTGTTTTTCCTTTTGTTAAGTACGGCTGCAACGGCTCAGCACAAAATAAACTGGCCTCATCATAAAAAAGCGGTGATTGTACTAACTTATGATGATGCGCTCGATTCGCAGTTAAAAACTGCGATCCCGCAGCTGGATTCATTGCAGCTGAAAGGAACCTTTTTTTTGACCGGCGAACTTAACAGCAATAATATTCGCCAATGGCGCAAAGCGGCCAAAAAAGGACATGAGCTGGCAAACCATACGCTTTTTCATCCATGTTTGAGCACCACTATGCCCGACAATTCAGTTAATGCAGCCGAGCGATACACGATATTCCAGATTTTGCGTGAGATATACACCATGAATAGTATGCTTTACGCCATTGACGGTAAAACCACGCGTACATACGCTTACCCTTGTACTGAAACAGAGGTAGGGGGTAAAAGTTATATTGATTCGTTACGAAAAACCGGCATGATAAAATACGCCCGTATAGGTGGCGATGTAGATGACGCCATTATTACCAACTTTAAAAAACTCGATCCAATGCTGATACCGTCATACGGTCTTGAAGAAGATACCCCCGCAAGCAAGCTGATTGATTTTGTGAAAAAAGTTAAGCAAAGTGGGGGAATGGGGATATTTATGTTTCACGGAATTGGAGGCGATTTTATAACTACGTCGACAAAGGCACATAGAGAATTATTGGAATATCTTGCAAAAAACAAACAAGAGATTTGGGTCACCACGTTTCAGCAGGCCATGGATTATATAACAACAGCGAATAAAGGGGGCTGAGCACTACCGGTATATTATGATAAATAAGCTAAAAAGTGTTTTTACCGGGACTGGGCTGGTTTTGGATTATATGTATGATAACGCCCACCGTATAGTAACCGGATTGCCGCGTTTAAACCGATCGCAAATTACTGCACATTTGTTTTTGGGCAGCCAGTATAACCTGTTAGGGCTAAAAAAATTAAAAGCACTGGGAGTTACCGCCATAGTAAACATGCGCATGCATAACGATTACAGCGATGCCGAACACGAAGGGATAAAGTACCTGCACCTGCCAACTGTTGATAATACACCGCCACCTTTGGATATTTTATTGAAAGGTGCCGATTTTATAGATAATGAAATTAAAAACGGCGGTAGTGTTTACGTGCATTGCCGCCAGGGGCTTGGCCGTGGCCCAACTATGGCGATGGCTTATTTAATAAAAACAGGTTTAACTTATGCCGATGCCTATGCCATGATAAAACGGGTAAGGATATTTATAAACCCCAGGCCCGGGCAGATAGCGATGTTGAAGGAATTGGAGGAGTATTATAAAGTTATTACTAATAAAAAATGATGTCCCCAACCAAACCCCAAAACATTGACTGGATAAATAATCTCCGCCTTGTTGCGCTGTTTGCAGTAATAATGTTGCACAGCAACAGCGTATTGCTGATACAATACGGCAAGATTCCGTTGAGCGACTGGGTGGTTGCGGATTGTTTTAATGCGATAGTGCGTTTTGCGGTGCCGGTATTTGTTATGGTAACCGGGGCATTGCTGTTACACAGGGAATATGAAATTGGTGATTTTTTAAAGAAACGCACGGTAAGGGTAATTGTGCCTTTCGTGTTTTGGAGCCTGGTTTATATTGCCTATTCTGTATATAACGAAGACCTTGTATTGAAAAGTACAGTTTTGGCGAATGTTAAAATGGTTTTGCGTTTACTGGCGTCAGGCAGTTCGTACCATTTATGGTATGTATACATGTTAATTGGGCTTTATTTCTTTATCCCGGTTATAGGGAAGTTTGTGCGCAACGCGTCGGAAAAGGAAACACTGTATTTTTTGGTGGTTTGGTTTGCCGTAATTCTGATAAGCCAACCTTATATGGCGCGCTACGGATCATCTGTAGATACGCATTATTTTGTAGGGTTTGCAGGCTACCTTGTGTTGGGCCATTACCTGGCCTTCAAGAATTTTAAGATTAAACATTTGCGCTTATGGATGATCCTGCTGTTTATCGCAAGCATCTTGTTTATCGCAATTGGCTCGCGGTTAATTGTCGACAGTAAACAGTGGCCGGGTACCATGTTTTTCGAGCCGCTTAGTCCGCTGGTTGTGTTGCTTGCGGCCAGTGTATTTATGATTTTCAAATTATCTGCGCCAAAACTATCGCCGGTAATTATTCGAATCCGCGATTTTGCAGGCAGCTTTAATTACGGCATCTATCTTGCGCATGCGCTGATATTATATCTTTTAGAAGACCCGCTTGGAATAAGTTATAAACTCTGCACACCGGGAGTCTCGATTCCACTTACAGCGCTGATTTGTTTTATTATAACGCTGGCGTTGGTTTGGGTGGTTAATAAAGTACCATTTGTGGGGAAATGGATTTCGGGTTAATCTCCCAATAAAAACCCTGATAATTAGCGATTTTTTTAAGAGATTTGTGCCCTTGCAAACTGTGCTCATTTTATTTTAATGAAGAAACTTACAGAAGATAATGCAGCGAGGTCCGCAGCAATATTAATCTTTATAACATTCGCGCTTCGTTGCTTAATTGCAGGCTATACAGGGCTCGGCATCGGCGAATCCTACTACTTCCGCGGCGCGCTTAACTTCGATTTAAGCTATTTCGACCAGCCGCCTTTGTTTTTTTGGTTGAGCGGCATCAGTGTAAAAATATTCGGGTTAAATAATTTCGGGCTTAGGTTCCCGGCGGTGCTGCTGTTTGCCGGTACCAGCTGGCTGATGTTTCTGGTTACCCAGAAATTATTTACAGCAAAGGCCGGCTTTTGGGCGGTTGCGGCAATGAATTTAAGCGCGGTTTTTACCGTGGCTATCGCCTGTTGGTTTCAGCCCGATGCGCCGCTGATGTTTTTCTGGATGCTGGCAACATACTATATTGTTCAGTTAATGGTTGGCCCCGGCGCCGAGAAATCGGAAGCCACGCGTTACAGCCGCAGAACATGGTTGCTTTGGTTGGCGGTAGGGGTGAGCATGGGCTTCGCTACGTTGAGCAAATACCACGTGCTGTTTTTATTTGCAGGTGTATTTATGTTTGTGGTTACCAATAAAAGCCAGCGCCACTGGCTCCGTCATCCAGGGCCGTATTTAGCGGTGCTTATCACAATCATTATGGCATCGCCGGTATTGTTGTGGAACGCACAAAACGGCTGGGTATCTTTCGTTTTCCAGGGTTCTAGGGCAGGGGCAAGCGGTGAACATTTTAAACTGCATTTCGACTGGTTTTTCCGCAGCATAGGCGGTCAGGCAGCGTTCCTGCTGCCATGGATTTGGATACCCATTGTAAGACAACTATACATATCGTACAAATTACGCAAGCAACTGCTGGCTTACAGCTTTACATTTTGGATGGCTATACTGCCACTTGTGTTTTTTACGATAGTTACCCTATGGTCGAACCTGCAATTTCACTTCCACTGGCAGGCACCGGGATATATGATGCTGTTTATACCGCTTGGTTTTGGCATCGACAGGTGTTTAAGTACAACGGGCAAAGGCACTGTGCTAACCCGCAGGTGGCTTAACTTCGCGGTATATTTTACTTTGATTACTATAAGCGTGCTTGGTACCCACATGGTCACCGGGTTTTGGCAATGGTATGGTCCTAAATGGATGGTATACCACTTTCATGGCGACAATAACGACCCAACTATTCAAGGGGTAGATTATACCGACATAAAAACCCGTTTTGATAAAGAAGGCTGGACAAATAATCCCAACATATTTACCGGTACCCCACGCTGGTGGTTAACTGGTAAAGTCGACTGGGCGCTTAAGGGGACGAAGGACATCGCGGTGTTTAATAACGACCCGCGCAACCTGGCTTTTATGGTTGAACCGAAAAAGCTGGTAGGCAAAGACGCCATCATCATTAGCGACCAGGAGCAACTGGATGTTAATGCCGATGCCAAACCATTTTTCGACAGTGTAACACAATTACCTGACATTGATATAGTCCGCAGCGGCAGGGTAGAATATAAGCTGCAGGTTTTTTATGGAAAAAACTTTCATGTGCCGGCAGCTAAACGCATGGATCTACCATTGTACAGGCAACTGGTTGGCCTGCCGCCGTTTGGGAACTAAATTCAGGCACGAATGGTCACGAATTAAAGTGAATTTAATAAGCACAGATTTTTACGAATTAAGTCGAATTACACGAATTAAACAGGCATTAAAAACAAAACTAAGCTCCATTAATTAATAATGAATTTATTGAAATTAAGAACTCAATCTCCAGATAAAAGCGCCCTCAAAAATTCGTGTAATTCGTTAAAGTTCGTGAAATTAGTGTCACCTCAATTCGTGAAATTAGTGTTCCTCTTGATTGTTTTTCCATTTTTTCTATCTGCACAAAACGTAAATATTATCCCCCTTCCAAAATCGGTTGTAAAGGCAGAAGGGCAGTTTAAAATAAGCAACAGCACGGTGATTGGGATGAACGACAACTCATTACTGCCGCAGGCTAATTATTTACAAACAGAATTCCAAAAATATAACGGTTCCTCCATAGCGGTTGACCCGGATGAAACCAAAGCAACGATTGATCTGCAGCTGGTGAAAAGGGACGAACTGCCCGGCTCGTACAGGTTGAAAATAGAATCAACTAAAATAACTATTACTTCGGCCAGCAGCGAAGGGGTCTTCTATGGATTGGTGTCGCTATTACAAATGATACGCGCTCAGCCGCAAGGACTGGTTAATTTACCGGCGGTTGAAATAAACGATGCCCCGCGCTACCAATGGAGGGGCTTTATGCTTGATGAGTCG
Organism: Mucilaginibacter sp.; assembly: GCF_025359345.1. GTDB lineage: Bacteria > Bacteroidota > Bacteroidia > Sphingobacteriales > Sphingobacteriaceae > Mucilaginibacter. The sequence continues at coordinate 17,966 of NZ_JANYGQ010000005.1, read as the reverse complement.
CGTCATTTTTTTGGGAAGGAAAAGGTTAAACAATTACTGGATTGGATGGCCTTTTACAAGCTGAACAAATTTCACTGGCACCTAACCGATGTTAACGGCTGGCGCATCGAGATAAAAAAATATCCTTTGCTGACATCGGTAGGTGGCATCGGCAACAAAACTGACACACTCGCACCCGCAAAATATTACACCCAGGCTGATATTAGGGAAATTGTGGCCTATGCGGCCGAAAGGTTTATAACTGTTATCCCCGAAATTGATATGCCGGGGCACGCTACCGCAGCAAATAAAGCCTACCCCGAATACACAGGCGGAAGCGTGGCTAAATATCCAAACTTTACGTTCGACCCAGCGAACGAGAAAACCTACCAGTTTTTGGCCGATATACTGAAAGAAACCAACTCATTATTTCCGGCTGGGATGATTCACCTGGGTGGAGACGAAGTTGCACTGGGTATGCAAGCGTGGGCTGGGCGACCAGCTATAACGGAGATGCTTACCAGGAATAATTTCACTTCGCTGGCAGATTTGGAGCATTATTTTTTCCGCCGCATGGCCGATTCAGTCGTCAAAATGAACAGCAAAATTTTATGCTGGGATGAAGCTGCGGAAACAGACTTGCCTGCTGATAAAACAATAGTATTCTGGTGGCGGCAAAATGTTCCTTCGCAACTAAGGCTGGCCTTGCAGAAAAAATACCAGGTGGTACTGTGCCCAAGACTTCCCTTGTATTTTGATTTTGTGCAGGATAAAAGCCATATCGCCGGGCGCCGTTGGAGCAGCACTCAATTTAGTACGGTGAGCGGCGTGTACAATTTCCCTTATAAAGAATTTCCGGCTGATGAAATACAATCCCCGCTTATACTTGGTGTGCAGGCAAATTTGTGGACTGAACTAGTTGAATCGCCGAAGCGCCTTGATTTTATGGTGTTTCCCCGCCTGGCAGCGCTATCAGAAGCAGCTTGGACGGACTCGGCACGTAAAGATGAGACATCATTTAATGAAAGGCTGAAAGTTAATTTTTCCTGGTACGATAAGGCTGGTATTTATTACTTCAACCCATTTGATATAACCATGCACCCTGAGCCGGTTGATTTCGCGCCTAAAATCGTCGTGAAACCCGGGAAGTATAAAAAGCACGGACATGGGCATAAATCAAAGGTTAGCAAGCATCATAGCAAAAAAGGCGAAGCTAAAACCGGGATTAAAAAGCATTATACAAAAGGTAAAAAGAGAAAATAATATTTCCCCCTGGTCATTATTTACCACAGAGGACACAAAGAAATTCACAGAGGATACAGAGCCTTAATGGTGAAAATTTCACGCCATTATTTTTTCTCCGTGCTCTCTGTGACTCCTCTGTATCGCCGTGGTTGTTTTTATCCCACGCAATGATGCAAAATTCAGCTTATCAATTTCCGCAATATCATTAACAATTAAGCTCGAATAGCGTTATTTTTAAAGCTGAAATAATTGTGAGCGTTTTGAGAAACATCTTTAATAATTCAAAAGGAACAAGGCCTGTATTTTTATTGGCGATAATCATATCATTAATGGCATCTGAAAAAAATGCCTATAGCCAGGCCCAGGTTGAGCCCTGGGGCAATATAACAGGCATCCGCAAAAGCGGGCAACTATTTGATTTTGAAACCAGCCTGCGGGTAGTAAGCACCGATAGGAAACACGCTGTATCAACTGCCAAAGAAAAGCAGCAGCCCCACTACAAACGCGTAAACGACGATGAGCAGGAAGTTACCACCAGTATAGATAGCTTGCATTTTACGGAAAACGTAAAAGATAACGGCAGCGGGAAGATAAAAGTAACCGTTCAATTAACCGCGCATAAAGATACTACCGTGCAAGGTGTTTATTTCGTAATAGCTTTACCCAATGAATTTTTAAACGGCGACCTGCGTTATTCAGGCGGCGACAAACCTGAACTTGACCGCTTTGTTAAGGCCAGCCCTGCGGAATATGACGATAATGCTAAAGGTTTGGAGTTAGAAACCGCCACGCGCAAATTTAGCGTAAAACCGGGGGGAAAATCGCTAATGATGGTACGTACTGAAAGTGTGAACGGGCAAAGCAAATTAACGCTTTTTATCCCGTTAAAACTCGGCGAGGTTAAGAATGGCGAAACGGTCGAAAAAGAATTTACTATCAAAGCCTCAGGCGAAATTGACGAGACCCCGGTTGCTCTTACCATAAACACCGCGCAACAAGGCCGGGCGTTTGAGGGACTGGGCGGTAACTTCCGCCTGCAAAATCCCAAAAACGACCCGCAGGTCATTGATTATTCGCTTCAAAACCTGCGTGTGGCTTGGGGACGTGTAGAGATGCCCTGGCGTTTTTGGCAGCCAAAACTAGATACTGACCCGAAAGTGGTTGCCGACTCCGGCAAAATTCATCCTGCTGTAATAAAAGCGATGGAAATGGCACACCGCATGGACAGCCTGGGCATCCCGGTAATTCTTTCGGCGTGGTTCCCGCCAGATTGGGCAGCCGAGGGTAAGCTCAATTTTCGACCAGTTAACGGTATCTGGGGCAATAAGCTGAATAAGGATAACATGGAAGCGATTTACAAATCCATAGCCGATTATATCATTTACCTAAAAAATAAATATGGTACCGAACCAAAGCTATTTTCGTTCAACGAGTCGGATTTAGGGATAAATGTAAGAGTAACCGCGCAGGAACATGTTGACTTTATAAAAGGCTGCGGTGCTTATTTTGCTGCGCATGGGGTAAATACAAAAATGCTACTGGGTGATAACTCCGACGCTACAACTTATACCTTTATCGACCCTGCGTTGAACGACCCGGATGCCAAACAATACATCGGTGCCATATCATTCCACTCATGGCGCGGCTGGGATACACCGATATTGCAAAAATGGGCCGATGCCGCCACCAAACTTGGCGTTCCATTATTAGTTGGCGAGGGCAGCATTGATGCCGCAGCCTGGAACTACCCGGATATTTTCCAGGAACCAACCTATGCGCTGGAGGAAATAAACCTGTATACCCGCATGTTGGCCATTTGCCAGCCGGCATCTATATTACAATGGCAGCTAACGTCTGACTATTCGCCGTTGATAGGAGGGGGGATATTTGGGAACAATGAGCCATTGCATCCCGGTCAACGTTTCTGGAACCTTAAGCAGTTATCTATAACACCAAAAGGATTGTATGCCGTGCCGATAACAAGTAGCAAAGCAGATGTTTCGTGCGCAGCGTTGGGCGATAATAGTAAAGGGGCGTACGCCATCCACCTGGTTAATAACGGCTCTAAACGCAAGGTGACTTTAACAGGCTTCCCCGCTGGTGTAAAAGAGCTAAACATTTACACAACAAACAAAGAGACAAGCATGAAACAGGGCAGCGTGAAAATAAAAAATGGCGCGGCAGAATTTAAAATGCCGGCCACGAGTTATGTGACTTTGATAAGCGAATAGTTTGAAAGTCTTGAGTCTTAGGTCGATAGTCTCAAGTCAAAAAAGGACTTAAGACTTAGGGCTTAAGACTTAAAAATCACGGATTCTCAACAGTTGTATCCTGCGCCAATACTGCGTCATCTGGGGTTGTACCCAAATCTTTGTCGAGGTTATACAGGGCATCGTCATTTGCATTTGCACCGCCGGCTTTTTTGATCTTGCCGAGTAAATCAAGCGCCATGGTTTCTTCCTCCGTTTGTTCTTTTACAAACCATTGCATAAAGTTCCAGGTTGCCCAGTCTTTTTGTTGCAGGCTCATATCTACAATGTTGTAAATCCTGGTTGTATTCTCAACTTCCGAAGTAAATACTTTTTCAAAACAATCGTTTACGCTTTTAGGGTCGGGCCCCGGTTCGGGTATGGCTGTTACCACCACCTTTCCGCCGCGCTTTAAAATGTATTCCAAAAACTTCATCATGTGGTTGCGCTCCTCGTTCGAGTGACGGAACAGGAAATTGGCAATGCCATCATAGCCTTTATCGCTGGCCCATGCTGCGTAACTCAGGTAAATCTGGGCGTTATGCGCCTCGTTGGTCATTTGGTCGTTAAGGGCTTTTGCAAGCGAGTCGGATAGTCGGTTAGTGTTCATGTCAGATAGATTTATCCACTAAACCAACCGGGCACAAAAAAGTTTACGCAGCAGGCAGATATGCAAGAATATTTTTGCAGACAGGCGCAGGATACCGGTTGTATCCCGCAGAAAATAAAACTAAGGTGTAAGAGTTAAACTTCCTTATAAGCCGATATATGGCTTGTTTTTATCGACAACATAAAAGATTTGCCTACACTGATTTTGATGCTTTTGTTTTGAAGCATGGCTTTTATAGCTTCATCAGCTTTAAGGGCCTCGTACAAATCGCGAGCTACAGCCGAGCCGCTGATATTATTGGTAACCTTGCCGTTTTCTAAGGCTATGTTAAAGGTATAGCCCGATTTGCCGCGGTCGCCGGCCGATTCAAAGTCAGTGATGTTCAGCTTAAATTGCTGTTCTTCGTTCAGGCTTCTCTTTAAGTGCAAACGGATAACGGGGATGTACCTTTTCCAGGTAGTTAAGTATTTTCTTTCTTCCATTGTAATTCAATAAAGGTATCATTAATAAAACGGTAATTAGCTAAACACGGCATATTAATGCTTAGTTAACTTATTTTGAACTAATTAAAACAACTTAATGGCACAATTTGTATAGTAAATTGGCGTGTTTGCACCCTTTGCCGGTAGTTTTAGACTTGTAGATTTGCTTATATTCAGTGAAAATACCATGGCAAACGAAAATAAAAACCTGAAAATCTGCGAGAACGGCCACAAATATTACAAAAGCAGTGATTGCCTAACATGCCCCATTTGCGAAAGTGAGCGAAAGCCGACAGATGGTTTTCTTTCAACACTTGGAGCGCCTGCGAGGCGTGCGTTAAAGAACAACGGGATAAAAACGGTGAAGAAGCTTTCGGAATTTACCAAAGCCGAGATTTTAAAATTTCACGGGATGGGTCCTGCTTCAATGCCGAAATTACTGGGGGCTTTAGCGGCCGAAGGATTGTCATTTAAAACCAGGGGTAAATAAACACCCTCATAAACCAATTAAATTATGTTTAAAAACACCAAAGCATACAGCGGTTTTTCGGTAAACGATATGCAAAAGGCCAAAGAGTTTTATAATGGTACCCTCGGCATTGAGATTTCCGAAAATGAAATGGGGATAATGACTTTGCTTATAGCAGGCGGTACCAAAATTATTGTTTACCCCAAACCTAATCATGAGCCGGCCACATTTACCATCCTTAATTTTAATGTGGATGATGTGGATAAAGCAGTTGATGGGCTTATAGCTAAAGGGATCAAATTTGAGCAATACGATTTCGGACAAATGAAAACCGACGAAAAAGGTATTATGCGCGGTAATGGTTATGGCCCGGATATCGCTTGGTTTAAAGACCCGGCAGGGAATATTTTATCGGTGTTGAAGGGGGAATAGTTGACTTAGGTGTTGGATGTCGCGTGTCTGTAATATCATATTTTTGTGATTATTGGTGATGTTAATTAAACATCAATATATTGCGTTTATCATCCAATGAAACCAATATACGACATCATCGGCACAACCTACAATACCACCCGGCAGGCCGACCCGTATATTGCAGGTCGTTTATTTTTTAAATCCTCACCCGTCTGGACTATACCTTGATATTGGCTGCGGAACCGGTAACTACACCATCGCCCTCGCAAACAAAGGGTTGAACTTTGTTGGTGTTGAACCATCGGAACAAATGCTGATGGAGGCGCGCAAGCGGGGTGAAACCATACTTTGGCTGCAGGGAACTGCTGAACAAATACCCGCTGATGTTAGCAATTTCGATGGGGTTATTGCTACCCTTACCATTCATCACTGGGCTAATCTTTTGAAATCATTTAGTGAATTAGCAAGAGTGATAAAGCCTGGTGGCCGGTTTGTGATATTTACAGCAACGCCCCATCAAATGGGACATTATTGGCTAAACCACTATTTTCCCCAAATGCTTCAGTTGTCTATTTCACAGATGCCGGCCTTTGAGGTTATTAAAAACGAATTGGGGGGCGCGGGTTTTGAAATATCTGCGACAGAAAAATATTTTGTGCAGGATGATTTGCAGGATACATTTTTATACGCAGGCAAAAATAAACCACAGATTTATTTAGACGAAGCCGTAAGAAAAGGGATATCGTCGTTTGCTGCCCTTGCTAATGCGGAAGAAATACGGACAGGGTTGTTAAAGCTTCAATTAGATTTAGAAAGCGGCAAATTCACCGATATAAAGAAAACATACAATAATGATTTCGGCGATTACCTGTTTATTGTTGCTGAAAAGAAAATTACTGATAATAAATAAGTTTACACCCTTAAAAAAGGGGTGGTAATAACCCAATACTCTCAATATACCGCGCTCTAATACGTTTAGCTTAAAAGCCCTGCTTATTTGAAATTGCAGCATTTGTTTGCCGTTAGCATTTATTTTCATGTGCTTGTTAAAATGAACCAGCGCTCTCTCGCCTTTTTTCATCGTGCGCGGGTTTTACTGCTATCCGAAACCTTTTCAACGTTAACGGCTTTTGTTTCGCCAGGTAATGGTTTACCATTTTTTGTAATACCCGTCCGTTAGGAGTAATTTGGATGGGGCCGGTCGGCGGTATTCAGATATATTCCCCAATACAGCAACAGGGATGACCAAACTGGCGGGATGATGTTTCCTGCTTTCTTCCAAAGACATATGTGATCCGGGTATTGAATAACAGCAATAACGCTCCGGGTGGCAAAGCCACTTTTGTGAAGTTATAATTTCTGACAACCGATTGAAATGGTGACGAGGATCACTAAAAATAGTAACAACAGTCACAAAAAAGGCCGGTATTCGAGGGGGCGATTTACGTAAAAAGGGTGATGACAAAAAAGCATGTTATCTTTTAACCTTCTATTAATTTATAAAGAACATGAAAAATCTTTTTAGCTTGTTTGTTTTTTTGACTTGTTGTAGCCAGGTCTTTTCGCAAACGGTGGTTGTTACCGACGATGCAGCGTATACTACTGGTAATACATCTTCGGTATTAGACGTCAAATCTGTTTTAAAAGGGTTTTTAGCCCCGAGGATGACCCAGGCCCAACGCACTGCCATTGCCACACCGGCTGATGGTTTATTGGTTTACCAAACCGATGCTACCAAAGGATTTTATTACTATAACGGAACAACCACTGCCTGGGTGTTGCTGGCAGCCAGTGTCAGCACTGACTGGAGTTTAGCCGGCAACGGCGGCACAAACTCAAGCGCCAATTTTTTAGGAACGACAAATAACGTCAGTTTTAAAATGCGCACCAATAACACACAACGCGTTTTGGTTGATAGCTTGGGCAATGTTGCCGTTGGCACAGCCCCAGTATTTACAGCAGGCGCGCCCCGCGAAAAATTCCTGGTGGATGCCGGTTCTTCTTCCAGTCCTACTACATCCTTTAACGTGATGAGCGGTAAAGGCTATATTGATAATTACCTGCAATTAAATATCCAGAACAAGGCAGGCACCGGCAGCGCGAGTTCGGACCTGGTGGCCAGTAATGACGCCGCCACGGAAACTGTGAATTTTGTGGATTTGGGTATCAACTCAAGCGGATTTACCGGAACAGGTGTGATTGGCGGTGCAAGTAATGGATATCTATATTCTACCGGCAACGATTTTGCTATAGGTAATGGTACCACGGGTAAAAACTTGATATTTTTTACCGGGGGTGTTGGCGCCAACGAACGCATGCGGATTGACGGCAACGGCAATGTTGGGGTTGCAACCACCAGCCCGACAGCAAAACTGGATGTTGGCGGCACTTATAAACTTGGCACTGCAGGCACAGTGCTGACCAATATGATCAAAACCAGTTTTACATTTACCGATAATACATCCTTTTCTTATGCTTCTGCAACGGAAGTGGTGACTGTGACTGTAACCGGCGCCAATGTTAATGCAACGGTGATTGTTAATCCGAGAACGGCGCTACCAAGTTCCATTTCTATGGCGTGGATACGGGTAGTCAGTAGTAATACCATTGCCATTGGTTTTGTAAATGCTGATGCTTTTCCGCGTGCTCTTGGTACCATTACTTGTGACGTGACCGTGATTCAATAGTGCTAAAAACAAGGCCATGAAAACTAAAAATAATATCATATCGTTAATCCTGGGATTGATAGTTATGCCTTCATTCTTATTTGCGCAAGGCATGAAAATTTCGTCAAACGCTTATGTAATTGCTAACAGCGGTTACGTTGTGGTAACCGGAAATGTGGCAAATTCGGGTGCTTTAAACTTGCAAACCGGGAGCTTTACTATGTCGGGCAATTATACCAATAGCAACGCTTACACACAGGGTTCCGGCAATATTGTTTTTAATGGTCAAAACCAGGTCCTTATTGATAACGGCTCCGGTACTATGTTTACCAATGTGTTTTTTAGCGGCAACGGCGGCTCGGGCAGTCCGGCCGTTATGAGTTCGGGTAATTTTTCAGTTTCAAGTCAAGGCGTACTACAGATGGTTAATGCAACTTCTTTAAATGCCAATGGCAATTTAACATTGAATTCGGATATAACCGGTTCAGCAACGGTGGCAGCTATACCTTCAGGTTCGACAATCACTAACAATGTAAATGTACAACGTTATATAAGCGGCGGCGCTTCCAAGTACCGAGGCTACCGCTTTTTATCATCACAGGTGTACACGGCAAAGGTGGGGAGCAATTATTATTTCGATCTGAGTTATCTTTCATCGTACGCACCGATTACGGGTAGCCTTGGTGCAGCAGGAGGAATGAGTAAAACAGGTAACCCTACTATTTATTTATACCGGGGCGATATTCTATTTAGCAATGGATCATTCAATGGGGGAAATTTCAGGGGGATCAACAAAATTAATAACTCTACGCTTTATTCGGTAGGAGTTGATTATGATGGAAGTTTTAACCTGTATGCAGGCACCGGCTTTTGGTTTTTTTATAGGGGGGACCTGACTAACATCAGCACAAAATATTTTTCAACCACCATCCCTGAATCAAATACCTTTGTATCCAAAGGTACACTGAATCAGCAAACAGTAACATTTGTACACTGGTACACCGGTTTATCCAACTTACAATATGCAGTAGTCGCCGGAAACCCTGCAACCTATGTAGGGTATAATATGGTTGGCAACCCGTATGCCAGCTCAATTGACTGGGACACCTTTAGCGCAACCATTTCAACAGCGGGTATTTATGGCCCACAGGTAAACAAAACAATTTATATATATAATGAAGCAACAAAAATTTATGGCACCTACGATGGCACCTTTGCACTAAACGGCGCCTCTGATATCATCCCAAGCGGGCAGGGTTTTTATGTACAGGCAAAAGATGCAACTGCGCAACTGATTTTTCATGAATCAGCGAAGACAAACGTCCAGGCAACCGGATCGAACCTGTTATTGAGTAAAAAGCCGGTTAATAGCGGCCCGGTGTTGCAATATGTACGTATGGCAATGTCAAAAGATTCGGATAACATAGAAGAAGCGGTTATCCGGTTTGAAAATACCGCAAAAGACGAATTTGTGATAGATGAAGATTCAAAACATATGGCAGGAACCGGTGGTGTGAATTTTTCAAGCTATACATCGGATAACATAACTGCTTCAATAAACGATATCCCATTACCAAAGAAGAGTCAGACAAAAATTAGATTATATGTAAGTACAACTGCTGATGGTTTATATAAAATAGAGAAGACCGAACTGAAAAACCTACCCGATATTTATGAAGTATGGTTGATGGATGCCTACAAAAAAGATTCGCTGGATATAAAACACAATTCCGTTTATCAATTTAATATACTAAGGAGCGATACAAATAGCTGGGGTGCAAACAGGTTTAGCCTGGTGATCCGTCAAAACAAGGCCCTTGGCCTGCATTTGTTGAATTTTGCTGCAACAAAAGCGACCAAAGGAGCTGAATTGGTATGGAAAACCGAAAACGAAGAAAACTATACCAACTTTACGGTTGAAAGAAGTTCAAACAATGGTAAAACGTTTAACATAGTTGGCGGTTATGTTTCAAGCAGCGAGGGAACCTATAGCTTGGTTGATAAAAGCCCACCGGTCGGAACAGACCTGTACCGCCTAAAGCTAGAGGATTTAAATGGCGCTATAACTTACTCAAATATTGTTACGCTGGTGTACGGAAACGGAAACAATTCCATTGCCGGCAATATTAATGTTTACCCAAATCCGGCGAGCGGTGTAATTAATTTAGCAATTAATCAAAGCAACGTGAATTCCACCGATGCTAATTCATCTGCGCTTAAAACACTTAGTTCAACTGTTGCCACACCAGCAACTGCAGCTTCACAATTATATGACATTAAAATAATAAGCATAGCCGGGTCAGTTATCACAACAACGACCTCATCCCAGCCTACGTGGCAAAACGATATTAGCCATCTGATGCCCGGTACATATATTATCCAGGTAACGAATGGTAGTGATAAAAGCCTGGTTGGAAAAGCAACTTTTATAAAATTGTAACTATTATTTTTAAGCAGGATGTGCAAATTACGGGGTAGGGAAAGGACTCAATGGGAAATATCCCAACACGTTTTTCTTTTTAAAAGACCTCGGCTTTTATGGATAACTGTACGGTCACAAACCTAATGTGCTCGTTGTTACTGATCAAAAATGATTTGGCAGTAACTCAACATCGCCAACAAAAAACCTTTCATTACCCTTAGGCATACAGGCATCGACTATGTAAAGCCGAAGCGTTTGTTTGCCAACATCCGCAACTTTTATATGAATTTAAAACGCTGTTTAGGTTATCAGAAGGAATTAGCTAGTTGGATGATATCTTTCACCCGGTCGATGTCAGTAACGTCGTTGCTGTATTCGTCGCCGGGATTTGCGCCCATAATAATATGGTCGTTTTTGTATGTCATTTTACTGGGAACCTTTACCCTTGCAGATGAGTGGATCTCGGTAGCACCTGTAAAACGCACTAAATCTGCGGCGTTTTTTTCATTAACGCCGCTGCCGGGCATAATTTTTATGCGGCTGGCTGCCTTACTAATTAGCCGGGCGATGTTGTAGGCACCTTCCATAGCTGTGCTTTTACCGCCCGATGTTAATATACGCTCGCAGCCTAACTCAATTATTTCTTCAAGCGCGGTGTCCATATCGGCACACATATCAAAGGCGCGGTGAAACGTTACCCCCAGGCCCCATTGCCTGGCCAGGCTTACCATTTCAGAACACCGCGCTTTGTCGATCGTGCCATCGGCATTGAGCATGCCAATTACCACGCCATCGCAGCCGGCTTCTATACAGTAGCGTATATCGGCCATCATAATGTTAAATTCCAGGTCGGTATATAAGAAATCGCCGGCGCGGGGCCTTATCAAAACGTATAGCTTAATGTGCAGCAGTTTACGGGCCATCAATATCTCGCCATATGAAGGGGTAGTGCCGCCCTCGAACAAATTTTCACAAAGTTCAACGCGTACCGCGCCCCCGGCCTGCGCGGCTAAGGCCGATGTTACAGAATTGGCACAAACTTCCAGCGAAACGGGAAGATTTTTGTGTTCATTGTTCATGGTTCATAGTTCAGGGTTTGTTGCTGGGCCGGCCACAAACCTGCGATGTAAAAAATAACGCTGCGTTAAGCTTTTAAACGAAAATTAAACGCGAATGGTTTTAAATTATTTAGTCGATAGACCATGGACCATAGTCCATAGAATTAGATATTTACTACCAATTGAGCTATGGTCTATCGCCCATGGACAACTTCTCAATAGAAACTCTTACCCGGGATCAACAAATCCTGTTTATCGGCATTGCAAACCGCGAAAGAGAAACCTTGCTGGATGGCATAAGCGCCATATTCGCCTTTTTTGTTAATGGCCAAAAAGCCAACTTGTATATTTTTAGCTGTGTCAGGTTTCTTTTTAATGATACGTTTAACGGCTTCTTTGCAGGCATCCTCTGGCGAGAAGCCCTGGCGCATAAGTTCGACTACCAGGAAGCTGCCAACATTACGGATAACTTCCTCGCCAACACCTGTTGACGTGGCACCGCCTACTTCATTATCCACATATAAGCCAGCGCCTATTATAGGGCTGTCGCCCACACGGCCATGTAGTTTAAAGGCCATGCCGCTGGTTGTGCATGCACCTGATATATTACCTTTGGCATCAATGGCCAACATGCCGATGGTATCGTGATTGTATTTGCTGCCCGGCTGATGTTGTTTATTTTCAATATTCATCACCGGCGAATATTTAGCGGTTTTGAGCCAATCTTTCCATGCTTTCTCTGATTCAGGGGTGAGCAGCTTTTCTTTTTTGAAGCCTTGCTCAACGGCAAACTGGGTAGCGCCATCGCCAACCAGCATCACGTGCGGCGTTTTTTCCATAACCGCGCGGGCTACAGATATTGGATGAGCTATATTTTCCATAGCGGCCACCGAGCCACAATTTCCAAACTCGTCCATTATACAGGCATCTAGGGTAACGTGGCCGTCACGGTCGGGGTAGCCTGCGCGGCCAACAGTGTGGTTGTTCATATCCGCCTCCGGAATTTTAACGCCAGCCTCAACGGCATCGAGCGCGCGGCCGCCTTTTTCAAGCACTCTCCAGGCTTCTTTATTAGCAGGAATGCCGAAATCCCAGGTTGATATTACAATTGGAACGCTGCCGGCCGGTTTATAAGCCACGGCCTTCGCGATTTTTGAACTTGACAACGCCGCCAGCGAAGCGCCGGCAGCCGATATTTTTATAAACTTACGGCGGTTAAACATGGCCGCTAATATATAAATTAGCTTCGCATTATCCCAGTTTTGTATCTTTATTGATACATGTTTAAATTATACGTAATATTCCGACGGGGAATATTCTTATTGGAAGCTTTTTTATAAAAAATTTTAAACTGATTTTGATTGAAGGGTGAGTCATTGGTAGCCCATATCATTCAAAATCCTGCTGACAGTTATTGCAGTGCCAGTTTTTTTGACTCGAAAACGGGTTTATCAAATTCACAAATGAACTTAACATGCCGGTTTCGTTTTCATCTTTTTCAATACTGGTTACGTTGGTAGAAGCGCAGTAGGGGCATACCACGTAGGTATTGTTTTCGTTATCAATTTCAAAGTGGTCGCTTTCGTGCAAGTCGCCCTCGGTGGCTAAAATTTCACGGCAGCGTTCAATATCTTTTTCGAATATTTTGAGTTTTACACCACCCACGGCGTTATTGTACAGCGGGTTGGCGCCAATTATGTTCTCGTCGGCAATAAAACAGCTGATACCGTTTGCTTCCAGCCGGCTGCGGATGATGTGCGCCAGCATAGGGTCGTAATACGATTCGAATGTTATTATTTTATCGTTATCCTGGTCCATGTTATTCAAAATAATAAAATTTGTGCTAAGATACTTGGTTTTTGCTTAATTTGGGGCACATGAACCGTATTGACAGAGTTTCGGCAATATTAATTCAATTACAGTCGCGTAGGGTGGTTAAAGCCAGCGATATAGCCGAGCGCTTTAACATAAGCCTGCGTACGGTTTACCGTGATGTAAAAACTTTGGAAGAGGCCGGCATACCGATAATAGGGGAGGCTGGTGTTGGGTATTCCATCGTTGATGGCTACCGGCTGCCGCCGGTAATGTTTACCAAAGAAGAAGCGACCGCCTTTTTAACTGCCGAAAAGTTCGTTGAAAAGCTCACGGATAATGCTACATCCGAACACCATAAATCGGCCATGTACAAAATACGGGCGATTTTAAAAACAGCTGAAAAGAACCTGTTGGAAGATATAGATAGCAGCATTGAGGTACTGCGCAGCCATAGCCAGTTAAAGGTGGATAATAAGGACCACATTCAAACCCTGCTGAACAGCATTGCCAAAAAGAGTGTAATTTGCATTGATTATTTTGCCCTCCACAGCCAGGAACATACCAAACGCGAAATTGAGGCGATAGGCATATTTTATAAAAGCGGCTACTGGCACTTAATTGCCTATTGTTTGCTGCGGAAGGATTATCGTGATTTCAGGCTCGACAGAATTATCGCTATTGAATCTACCGGTAAGACGTTTAACAGCAAGCACCCCACGTTAAAAGCTTACATAGCCCAAACCGCCAAAGACCAGGAACTGGATATGGTGGTGATTCGGGTTGAAAAATCAATTCACGGCCACCTGGAGTACCAAAAATATTATAGTGGTTTCGTATCCGAAAAAACAGTTGGCGGCTACATTGAAATGACGTTTTTGACGGCATCAATGGAAGGATTTGCGCGCTGGTTCATGATGTACGGCGACCACGCCGAAATTATAAGCCCGGATAGTTTAAAGGAGACGGTTGGAACCATAGCCGCAGCGATTTCTCAAAAAAATCTACAATTGATAAATTCCTACTGACATAGGGTTGTCATTCGCCTGTCGTTAATTTGATTAAACAACTAACGATATGGAAATCAAAATAATCATTTTTTGGGTATTAATAGCAGCTTATATAATACCCGGCGTTATTTTCGGCTTTAAAAAACTAAGCGGCCATCCAGATTCGGAAGCATATTTTAAACGATGGGGTTACCCCTTGTGGTTTATGCACCTGCTTGGCTTTACGGAAGTTGCATGCAGTATATTGATAGTATTTAGCCAAACCCGAATTTACGCAATAGGCATTTTTGCGACCCTGGTTGTTGGCGCCTTTTATACCCACGTAAAATATAAAGACCCCAAAAAAGACGTGATGAAGCCAGTGTTTGTCGGTATGCTTTTGGCCGTTATTTTTTCATTCACCTTTTGGATATAAAGCGTATGAAATACTGGATAGTGGTAGTATCAAAAGACCATATTGCCCGCGGCGTTGAAGGCGGCTTTATGCAGGCCAATCATGGCAAAGAAGGGCCGCTGAAACGTATGGCCGTTGGCGATGGCGTAATATTTTATTCGCCAAAAAAAACTTATGGGGGTAACGAGGTATTGCAGGCATTCACTGCAATTGGCGAGGTGGCTGACGATAAAATTTACCAGCACAAAATGGCAGATGATTTTATCCCTTACCGCCGGAATATCAATTATCATAGATGCAAAGAAACACCCATAGCACCGCTGATAAATCAACTCAGCTTTATTGAAAATAAAACTTCGTGGGGTCACAAATTTCGCTTTGGTTTTTTTGAGATACCGGAGGGAGATTATGAGTTAATCCGGGATAAAATGATTGAATAAGAAAATTAGTTGATTGGGTTGATTGGGAGTTGTGGTTGATTAAGTTGAATACCAACCATTCCTCGAAATTCAACCCAATCAACTCAATTTAACGTAATCCAACTTACTCAACTTAGCATAACTTAACAACTGAAAACATGAACACACTGACATCAGAAACAACCGTAACATTTAAGGCACCTATTGCTGAAGTTTGGAAAGGCCTTACCGACCCGGCAATTGTAAAAGAATATTTCTTCGGCACTAATTTGAAGTCGGATTGGAAGGTAGGGAACCCCATTACATTCACCGGCGAGTGGGAGGGGAAGACCTACCAGGACGGCGGAATTATCCTCGACATTTACGCACCGAAATTTTTAAAATACACCTATTGGAGCAGCATGAGCGGTACCGAAGACAAGCCGGAAAACTACAACAATATTACCTACGAGTTGAGTGAAACGCGCGATGGAACGACGTTAGTTATTGCCCAGGACGGCGTAAAAAGTGAGGAAGCTGCCTACCATTCCGAACAAATGTGGACAGCTGTCTTCGACGGGTTGAAGAAAATTATTGAAAAATAAGCTGTTAATGTAACTATTTAGTTAATCTTGTTAAATAATTCATTGAAAGTTTTTTATAAGTCGATATAACAAAAAGTAATGATAGCCAAAACCGAAAGATCAAGCGAAAATCAATTTTACCTTATGGGGATTTCTGTAAGGACGACTAACAAAGACGGGCAATCTGCCAAAGACATCGGGGGGCTGTGGACACGGTTCATCTCCGAAAATTTAATTGACCAAATTGCCGACAGGATTTCAGATGATATGTACTGCGTTTATACCGATTATGAAAGCGACTATACCGGCCAGTACACGGCCATATTGGGCTGCAAGGTTAGTTCATTGAATGGCATAACCAGCGGCTTTACCGGTACAACTGTACCGTCCGGCGAATACCTGGTTTATTATTTGGAAGGGGAGTTCCCGGCCAATATTGGTGCCGCCTGGCAACAGATATGGGCAAGCGATATCGATAGGAAATATGCCGCGGATTATGATTTTTATAAAGCCAACCCGAAGAGTTTTGAGGAGACAGAGGCAAGGATTTATTTGGGGGTGAAATAGTATATTTTATTTTTTGTCATTGCGAGGAGGACCGACGAAGCAATATCGTCTTCTCGCTCGCAATGACAAAATTTTTTGGTAAATGAAATAATAGATTTTCCTATATCGCCGCCACCAATTTGGCGAAATCCACATCACTAATTTCATCTTCCGTTGTGGGATAATACTTCTCCAGCAGCATTTTAATAAGCAAATAGCTTTGGGTTGATTGCAATAGCGGCGAGTTCAACTCGCTTATCAACGATCCGATTAATTGGTTCTTTTTAGTTTCGTATTGTTTTATCAGCAATGCCGATGTGCGTGCTTTGCGGCTGGCAGTAATTAAATCTTCAACCTTCTTTATCTCCTCAACCAAGTCCATCAGTTGAAACAATTTAACTTTCTTCATTTATATTTTTATTGCAGAAATCCCGCCTGAATTATTAAACCCCCGATTTAACTTAAACGAATTATCGTATAAAGCTCAGCCTTTTACCGGCCTCACCTTCTACTAAACTTCCGTTGGCCCACACAACGTTGCCCGATACAATGGTATAGGCAATTTTTGATTGAAAGGTTGTACCCTCAAACGGGCTCCATTTACATTGGTACAAAATATTGTCTTTGTTAACCTTCCAGGGGGCATTTAAATCGGCCAGCACAAGGTCGGCGTAGTAGCCTTCGCGTATAAAACCACGTTTTTCTACCTGGAAGCAAATGGCCACGTTGTGTGCCATTTTTTCGGCTATTTGTTCAAGTGTTATCTTTCCCTGGTGGTAAAGTTCGAGCATGGCCGGCAGGGCATGCTGCACCAGCGGTCCGCCGGATGGGGCCTGCAGGTAGGGTAGTGATTTTTCTTCAATGGTGTGCGGTGCGTGGTCGGTAGCTATTACATCTATACGACCATTGAGTACGGCTTTTAAAATGCCGGCACGGTCATGTTCTGTTTTTACCGCAGGGTTCCACTTTATCAGGTTGCCTTTGGTTTCGTAATCCTTATCGCTAAACCAAAGGTGGTGGATACAGGCCTCCGCGGTGATCCTTTTATCTTTCAGGGGGATGGAATTATCAAACAGGTAAGTTTCTTTTTCGGTAGATATATGCAGGATGTGCAGCCTGGTATTGTGCTTTTTTGCCAGGTCGACCGCCATCGACGACGAGATATAACAAGCCTCGGCGCTGCGTATTTTCGGGTGTAGCCTTACCGGGATATTTTCGCCCAATAGTTGCTTATAATGTTCAAGGTTGCTTTTTATGGTTGCTTCATCCTCGCAATGGGTGGCAACCAGCATGGGCGATTGCGAGAATATCCGTTCGAGCGTGCCGGGATTGTCAACCAACATGTTGCCGGTGGATGATCCCATAAAAACTTTTATGCCGCAAACGTTGGCCGTATCGGTACGCAACACCTCGTCGATGTTATCATTTGAGGCGCCCATAAAAAACGAGTAGTTAGCCAGCGATGTTCGGGCAGCAATGTCATACTTATCCTGCAATAACTCTTGTGTTAGCGTATTTGGCACGGTGTTGGGCATCTCCATAAACGAAGTTATGCCACCGGCTACCGCCGCGCGCGATTCTGTGTATATCTTAGCTTTATGTGTTAAGCCGGGTTCGCGAAAATGTAC
>NZ_JANYGQ010000029.1 GCF_025359345.1 Mucilaginibacter sp. | reverse complement strand
AGCATCTTTGGTAGCATCACTGTTATAGGCCGGGTTGCTCGGGTTACTAAAACCGTGGTTGGCATCGTACTGGTAAACGGTTAGTTTTTTACCGGCGGCTTTCATATCGGCTTCAAATTTGGCAACTACTTTAGGGTTTATCCATTGGTCTTGGTTGGCAAACAGGCCCAAAACATCGGTATCAATAGTTTTAAGTTTGGCTACATCCTGCTCGGGCATACCATAGTACATTACACAGGCAACTGCTTGTTTACCGGCAAGTATAGCGCTTTGTAAGCTCCAGCCGCCGCCGAAGCACCAACCTATCGTGGCAATGCGTGCCTTTGGTCCGGCGTAGGCAATTGCTCCTTTGATAATAGCTTGCGCACGTTCTTCTTTGACAGCTTGCATTAATTTAGCAGCTTCAGTACGGTCGGCAGATGATTTTCCGTCGTATAAGTCGAGCGCGATAACATTTACATTGCCCAATTCGTTGTATAATGTTTCCGATTCCTTTTTGATATAATCGTTAAGGCCGTAATATTCGTGAATGACGAAAACATAATTGTTGGTTGGCCTTTTAGCTTTTAGCTCATAAGCATAAGCAATTTTACCATCGGTAGCGGTGTAAGTAATAGCCTTAGCAATAGTACTTTGAAAGTGGATTCCTTTTGGTTTAGCATGCGACATCACGAACTTTTTATCGGCAGCCAACATAGCGAAACGTTGTGTAGCTGTAGGATAGCAGCAGGCTACCTTTCCGCGTGTTTGGCTGTAGCTTGTGGTGCCAATTGTAATGATGGCAAGGAGCAATAATAACTTTTTCATAACGATTGTTTTGTTTTGAAATGGTAACCAAGTTATGGCTAAATTGTTTATATGGTTGTTTAATAATGGTACTAATGCTAATGATTATTAAATGAATAAATGCTATTTTTGAACATCTACATTGAATTAACGCGCCGTTGTAAGCAATATGGCGATACAAAAGCAACAAATGGCAAAAACCCGCTACCTATTTTTATTGACTTATATAACCTTAGGGACTGCAATGCTGCAATCAATTGCGTCGGTTTGTTATGGCCAATCAATAAATCCCGACAGCATTACAGTAGCTATTGAGCCGGAATACGATCAGGTTAGCGGCCTGCACCGCTTTTTTTTAGGTGAAGATTATCGTAAGCTTTGGGCCGCGCCGGTAAAATTCAGGGTATTTCATTTGACACAGGAAAAAGGCGGCTTAGAAATTTTGCAGCGCGGTGGCGGTATGCAAACCAAATCGCTGCGTTTAAAAGATAAAAACGGACAGGAGTGGGTAATACGCTCGGTGCAAAAGAATCCCGAAAAGGTATTGCCACCCAGTTTACGGAAAACTGTAGCGAAAGACATTATCCAGGATCAGATCGTAAATGAACACCCCTTTGCTTCAGTAACCGTACCGCCAATGGCCGAGGCTTTAGGCGTGCCACACTCTAACCCCGAATTGGTTTATGTGCCTGATGATCTCGCTTTTGGCGAATACCGTAATGATTTTGCCAACCAGGTTTTTTTGTTTGAAGAACGTGAACCGCTTGACGCGGAAAAGACCGACAATACCGATAAAGCATTTGATAAACTACAGGAAGATAATGATAACCGCGTTGACCAGAAACTGGTTTTGCGCGCCCGCCTGCTTGATATGATACTGAACGACTGGGACCGGCACGAGGACCAATGGCGCTGGGAACGCACCAAAAACGATACCGGTATAGTTTATAAACCCGTGCCACGTGATCGCGACCAGGTCTATTACGATGGTTATGGAGTTTTCCCCTGGCTGTTATCCAAGCACTTGTTGATGGCCAAGTTTCAAAGCTTTGGCGATAAGATAACATCGATTGGCAGATGGAACCGCAACGCCCGTAATTTTGACCGCTTTTTTTTGGTGGGCCTGAATGAGAAAGATTGGGAAGAGCAAATTGATTTTGTTACCAAAACCCTGACAGATGACCTGATCAAAAGTTCGATCAAAAAGATGCCGGCTAACATTTACAATATCAGTGGGGACTATATAATCGATAAGCTGATATCGCGACGGAATTATTTGAAACAGCAGGCATTAAGGTATTATCGCATTTTATCCAAAACAGTTGAAATAACCACCAGCGATAAAAACGAATACATCGATATAACCAATCTGCCCGATGGTAAACTGGCTGTTAAGATAAACAAGCTGAAGAAAGATGGTAAACTTGAACAGGTGATTTACAACCGCACTTTTA
>NZ_JANYGQ010000023.1 GCF_025359345.1 Mucilaginibacter sp. | reverse complement strand
GAGGCGGTCGTGGTGCTTATCAAAACATTATCCCTTCATCAACGGGCGCAGCTAAAGCGGTTACTTTGGTATTGCCAGAGTTAAAAGGGAAATTAACGGGTATGTCATTCCGTGTTCCGGTTGCCGACGTTTCTGTGGTTGACTTAACTGTACGTTTAAAAAATGGTGCTTCTTACGAAACCATTAAAAAAGCAATGAGAGATGCGTCAGAAGGCGAACTTAAAGGTATTTTAGGTTATACTGAAGATGATGTGGTATCGGAAGATTTTAAAGGCGATGCACGCACTTCAATATTTGATGCGAAAGCAGGTATTGCTTTAAATGACAACTTTGTTAAGGTTGTATCTTGGTATGATAACGAATGGGGTTACTCAAACAAACTGATTGACCTTGTACAGGAATTAGGTAAAATATAATTTTGCCTTTGTTCAAAAAACAAAAAAGGCTGCCTGTCAAGGCGGCTTTTTTTGTTTTAGCTATTTTCAGTTCCCTCTTTTATGGCTTTCCTATTTACTAATGAGGTGGTTATGTCGAAAATAGGTAACTTAGTACTTAAGATAATGTATATACAAAACCAGAGCACATTAAACCAGGCAAATACATCCAAACAATATCGATACCAGCGCAGTCGTTAAAACAAAACACGTCTATCTTAATTTATACAATATGATATTATTTGCATTTGCAGGCAATATGGATGTTGGCAATTTTACCAAAATTGTTCCTTCTGCCAAAAAAATCGGTGTAGCCAGGCTGCCCGGGTATAATTTCATATTTAATAAAACGGCTGATGACCTGTCGTCGAAGGCAAACATCCTGCAATCTTCGGATCCGAACGATGCGGTTTGGGGCGTTCTGATTGAGCTTGCCGACAGCGAAAAATCAAACTTTTTAAATGCTATGCCCTGGGCCGGTGATTATATGCTTACTCACGTTACCTGTGTAACCGAAGCCGAAAAGATTTACGCTGCCGAAGCATTTGTCGCGCTGCCCCACGCCGTAAATACCCATTTATTGCCTTATGACTGGTATCACAAAAAAGTAATGCAAATGGCAAAAAAAGCGGGACTGCCCGATTATTATAGGGCTAAATTAACGCTGATGCCTTTTAAAATAGACCCGGATGAAGAACGCCGGCAGGAAGAATTGGAGAAATTAAAGTAACAGCAGTTACCCTATTCATCATCGACGCGCTTAATAAATTTGATCACGCCGTTCATAAACACCTTTTGATCATCCCACATAGCCAGATGACTGCCGTTGGGGCAATACAGATAGCTTCCTTTGGGTAATTGTGTACTCATCCATTTCATGTATTCGGGATCCATGGTGTCGTATTTGGCACCCACGGTGAGCGTGGGTACGGCAATATTCTTTAATTCCTTGCTAACATCCCATTTTATCAGCCTGCCACCTGTTTTAAATTCGCTGGGCCCCTGCATCATTACATAAATCTGCTCATTTACGTGTTTAAAGGCCCGCAATACGGGATCAGGCCATTCGGGCAGGCGGCACAGGTGTTTGTTATAATATTCGGAAAATACCAGCGCCTGGTAGACTGAATCTTTATACATGCCCTTGTTCTCAAAAGCAGTTAATGAATCAACCAGCGACTTCCGCATCTGGGTACGCAGCGTGCCATTATATTTTTCATAAGCCGGCATGCTGGCCATCATGTTGCAAATTATCAATCCTTTTAAATTCTTTTGATATTTAAGCGCATACTGCATAGCCAAAATCCCACCCCACGAATTGCCGAGCAGGTAAAAATTGGTGCTATCCATATCTAACGCTTTGCGAACCTGCTCTACTTCTTCAACAAATCGGGGTGTTGTCCACAGGCTGCTGTCGCGGGGCTGGTCGCTGTAATACGAACCAAGCTGATCGTATTCAACCATTTCAAAGCCCTCTTTTGGGAAAAAGCTTTCAAAGCATTCCATATATTCATGCGTCAATGCCGGACCGCCATGCAGCAGCAATATTTTTATGCGCGGATTATTGCCAAAGCGTTTGGTCCACACCTTGAATTTGCCAACAGGCGTTTGTACACTAACCATTTTAATACCGGCAACCTGTACGCCGGTATCAACCGGTGCAAAATATGACTTAACAGTATAATTGCCGGTCTGCGTGCAGGATGTAAAAGCCAGCGCGATACAGGTAATAAACAGGTATAAAAGCTTTTTCATTTGTGATAAATCAAAGTCCTAATATAAAGAGTTTTAGCGTGATAATTGGATATGACAAAAATCATGAATGTATCTTCCTTGTAAGATTTGACGACTTCCAAAAAGTTGTCAAATCTATTTGCTTATACTGGTTTTGTGTTACTTTTTTGTTAAATTTAGTACATTGATTTTAACACGTTAAATCCCCGCGATGTATGAAATTTAAGGCTCCCGGCATCCTTATTATCCTGCTTTTTATTACAGACGGGCTTTCGGCTCAAAAATTTGATATCCCGGCAAAAATATACCTGCACAATTACAACCCGGCAACCTTAATATGGCTGGCTAAACCCGCTGCCAAATGGAGCGATGCGCTGCCTGTTGGCAATGGCCGCCTTGGCGCTATGGTCTATGGTGGCACTAACGAAGAAACCATTCAGCTAAACGAGGATACTTACTGGACAGGTGGCCCCTACTCTTCGGTGGTAAAAGGTGGCTCTAAGTATTTACCCGAAGTCCGGGACCTTGTTTTTAAGGGAAAACTTCGCGAGGCGCAAACCTTGTTCGGTCGCAAATTGATGGGATATCCCGTTGAGCAGCAGAAATACCAGAGTTTGGGTAACCTTGTGTTATCGTTTAAGGAGACTGGCGCTATTAGTAACTATAAACGCTGGCTCGATTTGGAAACTGGTATGACAGGCGTTGAGTATGAAAGCAATAATATAATCTATCACCGCGAAGTATTTTCGTCGGCGCCGGGGCAGGTTATAGCTGTCAGGTTAACTGCAAGCAAACCGGGCAGCATCTCGTTTACAGCCAATTTACGGGGCGTACGCAACCAGCAACACTCCGATTACGCAACCGACTATTTTAAGATGGATGGTCTTGGCGACAACTCACTAGTACTGACGGGGAAATCCGCAGATTATTTGGGGGTACCCGGCAAATTAAGATACGAAGCCAAGCTAAAAGCAGTACCCGAAGGCGGAACAATTAAAACCAACGGAGCAGATTTGATTGTTGAAAATGCCGATGCCATAACCTTGTATATTGTTGCGGCCACTAATTTTGTAAACTACAAAGATGTAAGCGCCGACGAGCACAAACGGGTTAACAATTATTTTAAGGCTATTGAAAGCAAAACCTATAACGATATAAAGGCCAATCACCTTGCCGATTATTATAAGCTATTTAACCGGGTAAGCCTGCAACTGCCGTCGACCCCAAACTCGTGGTTGCCAACAGACGAGCGTTTGCAGGAGAGCCGGGTAACTGCGTTTGACCCGCAACTGGCAGCGCTGGCCTACCAGTTTGGTCGGTACCTATTATTGTCGTCGTCGCGGCCGGGCACCCAGGCTGCTAACCTGCAGGGCATCTGGAACAACGATATGAACCCCATGTGGGATTCGAAATATACCACCAATATTAACCTGCAAATGAATTACTGGCCCGTTGAATCGGCAAACCTGTCGGAATGTGCAGAGCCGCTGATTAGTTTTATGAAAAACATTACCGATCAGGGTGCACAGGTGGCTAAAGAGAACTATAATGCCCGTGGCTGGGTACTGCATCAAAATACTGATTTATGGATGGTGGCGGCCCCGATGGATGGCCCAACCTGGGGTACATTTACAACCGGCGGCGCATGGCTGTGCGATGCCCTGTGGGACCATTACCAATACACCGGCGACAAACAATACTTACAGGATATTTACCCGGTTATAAAAGGCTCAGTAGATTTTTTTATGGATTATTTAGTGGCCGATCCCGAAAAAAAGTGGCTGGTTACCAATCCGTCATCATCGCCGGAGAACTTTACGGGGAACGCCGGCAACGGACCTTATTTTGATGAAACAACCGGCAGCATGGTGCCCGGCACCACAATTTGTGCGGGTTCATCGATAGATATGCAAATTATTACCGATTTGTTTACCAATTATGCGAAAGCGGCAGCGGCATTAGGCAAAGATGCCGATTATATTACCAAAGTTACCGCTGCCAAAAACCGACTTCGACCACAGGTTATTGGTAAAGATGGCGCCTTACAGGAGTGGACAGAAGACTGGCCGCAGTTGGAACAACAGCACAGGCATGTTTCACCTTTGTATGGCCTCTATCCGGGCAATGTATTTTCGGTAAAAAACACACCGGATTTTATTGATGCTATTAAATCAGTACTTGACAAAAGAGGCGATGGCACCAGCGGGTGGTCGAGGACATGGAAGACAGCCCTGTGGGCAAGGCTTGGTGATGGTGACCGGGCCAACGATATATTAAAAGGTTATTTTAAAGAGGAAGCTTTCCCCCAGCTTTTTGCCAAATGCAGCGGCGCCATGCAGGTTGACGGCTCTATGGGGATGACTGCCGCCATCAGCGAAATGCTGGTACAATCAAACAATGGCGTTATCGATATTCTACCCGCCCTGCCAAGCGAATGGAGCGTTGGCGAGTTTAAAGGCGTTTGCACAACCGGCGCATTTGAACTTGATATTAAATGGCAACGCAACAACCCTACATCCATAACCATCTTATCCAGGCAAGGCAACGTATGTCACCTCAGTTCGGCAGTTAAATTCAACATCAAATCAAACGGTAAAAAAATTAAAGCAGAGGCATTAAAGGATGGTTCGATACAATTCCCTACAGTTGCCGGCGACGTTTATGAATTGACAGGTATAAATTGAGATTTCTTTTTTTGTAGAGACGCAATACTTGCGTCTCTAACCATACCAGAAGGATACCCTTCCGCGGGAGACGCAAGTATTGCGTCTCTACGACAATTACATCAATTCACTATCCTTCTTTTCGTGATACGTTTTGTACGCCAGGTAATAGAAGAAAATTGACATAATAGCATTCAGCCCTAAGCGACTATAAGTCAGGGCAGGGTAAGTGGTAACGGCCTGGTATATTACAAGACCCAGCGCGAGCGTTCCCGCAATTATATAAAGCACAAGGAATTTGGGATTCATAATTTAAAGTTACACATTAAAACCCGTATGCTACTATTATGTTTTAGCCAGCCAATTCAAAAGGGCTATAAAACAAATGGCTTCCAACTAACATATTTTAAATGTTGATTGAAAGCCGTAGCTATAAATTAATTAGGATTTCTTAGTAGGATTTTACTCTCGCTTGTTTCCCACGTGCTTTTTCAGCATCGGGGTAGGTTTTATATGCCAGGTAAAAGAAAATCATATCAGGGATTGCTATCAGCAGCACACGGCCGGGGTCGATATCGCGGTAGCCAATAAATGAATCGCAGCCCAGGAAAAATAGTCCTGCGAAGGCTATCATTAAGTACAGGTAACTATATTTGGGGTTCATGGCGCACGGTTTATTGGTACGATTTTACTTTACTTGTTTTCATTTGCACCGGCTCATCGGCAGGATAAGTGCGGTAAGCAAGGAAAAAGAAAACCAAATCAGGGAATGCTATTAACAGTACGCGCAGAGGGTTAATGTCCGGGTAAGTCGTAAAAGCATCGTAACCAAGAAACAAAAATCCAGCAAAGCCTATCAAAAGGAACAACGAGCGATATTTTGGGTTCATAATATGGATTGAACGTTTAAGAGATTCAATGTCATTATTACGTTGCACCTTTATAAAAGGTTCTGTTTAAACCAATTATATCGCCAATTTTTGCTGCTATTTTTTCAATTCGTACTTTGGAGGCACTACAGCGGCTTTTTTAAATATTACGGCGGCCAGTGGCGGTACAGTTATGGTAATTGAATGCTCGCGGCCATGCCAGCCAATAACCTCTGTAGTCATCGGTGCACCGTTTTCAACGCCACTACCCCAGTAGGCCCTGGCATCCGAGTTAAATATTTCCGTCCACTTACCTTTTGATGGCATGCCTATGCGGAAGCTATGGTGCGTAATTGGCGTCATGTTCAACACAACAACCAAATCGTTTTCAACATCGTGCCCCTTGCGGTTGTAAATCAGTATCGAGTCGTGCGAATTACCGCCGTCAACCCATTCAAAGCTACTCCACTCAAAGCCTTTTTCGTATAGTGCAGGCTCATCCCGGTATAAGTGGTTTAAGGCTTTAACAGTTTCTTTTATGCCCTGATGATTTGGATATTCCAGCAGGTACCAGTCTAACGAATTTTGGAAGTTCCATTCAGTTCCCTGCCCAAATTCGGCCCCCATAAACAGCAACTTGGTGCCGGGATGGGTAAACATATAAGCGTAAAGCAGGCGCAGGTTTGCAAACTGCTGCCATTCGTCGCCCGGCATTTTGCGCAGCATCGAGCCTTTGCCGTATACTACCTCATCGTGCGAGAAAGGGAGCATAAAATTCTCAGTAAAGGCATATATCAGGCTAAAAGTAATCTGGTTATGATGATACTTGCGGTACAGCGGGTCGGTTTGAAAATATTTAATGGAATCGTGCATCCAGCCCATCATCCATTTCATTCCAAATCCCAAACCACCTGTATAAACCGGGCGACTTACGCCTGTGAACGAAGTCGACTCCTCCGCAATAGTTTGCGTATCGGGGAACATGCTGTAAACAGCCTCGTTAAATTCTTTTAAAAACGAAATAGCTTCCAGGTTTTCGTTACCACCGTAGATATTGGTTTCCCATTCACCATGGTTGCGCGAGTAATCGAGATACAGCATTGATGCCACGGCATCAACCCGCAGGCCATCCGCATGATACCTCTCTAACCAAAAAATGGCGTTGCTTATTAAAAAAGCACGCACTTCATTACGGCCATAGTTAAATATGTACGATTTCCAATCCGGGTGAAACCCTTTGCGCGGGTCGGCGTGCTCATAAAGGTGGGTTCCGTCGAATTTGTACAGTGCATGTATATCGCCCGGGAAATGCGATGGAACCCAATCCAATATAACCCCTATCCCAGCAATGTGCAGTTGTTCAATCAAATACATCAATTGCTGCGGCGTTCCATAGCGCGACGATGCAGCAAAAAACCCGGTTATCTGGTAGCCCCAGCTTGGGTAGTACGGATGCTCCATAATCGGCATAAACTCTACATGAGTAAAGCCCATTTCTTTTATGTAGGGCACCAGTTTATCGGCTAGCTGGTCGTAGGTTAAAAATTCATCGCCGCTTTCCATGCTACGTGCCCACGAGCCTATGTGCATTTCATAAACCGAGTATGGCCTGTTTAGTCCATTATGGTCTTTACGGGTAGCCATCCAGCCCAAGTCGTTCCACTCGTAAAAAGTATCGGCGACTATTGAGGCAGTTTTTGGGGCAACTTCCCAGCGCAGTGCAAAGGGGTCGCTTTTTTCCAAATCCTCGCCGGTTGATGAGGTGATGTAATATTTGTAAGTTTCGCCAACGCCAACATTCGGTATAAAACCTTCCCAAATGCCCGAGCCATCCCAGCGCACATACAACGGATGTGAGCCACGGTCCCAGCCATTGAAATTAGCAATAAGAGACACGTACTGGGCATTTGGCGCCCAAACAGCAAAGTAAGTACCCACAACCCCGTTAAACTCCACAACGTGCGAACCAAACTTTTCGTACAACTTATAATGCTTGCCCGATTTAAACAAGGAGATATCAAAATCGGTAAAACGGCTATACACCTCGACAGATTTTAACACAGGCGCCGCAGTGTCTGCAACCACAGCTGTTTTTGCCGCTGCTTTTGGTTTGGCTGCGGCAGGTTTTGCTGCTGCTTTAGCTTTCGGCGCCGGCTTTGCAGTTTCCTTAGCCGCAGGTGTAGCTTTGGTTGCTGCAGTTTTTTTTATTGATGCGGGTTTAGCAGCAGGTGTTACAGGTTCTGTTGTGTCGTGTTTTTTTGCCATAGTATAGGGAGGCCATGATAGCCGTCAGATTTATATTATTGAGGTAGTTAATTGGTTAATTCAAATATAGTGATTAGCGATTAGAGATTAGAGATTAGTTGAAGTAAAAAATGCGGAAGCCGAAATAACACGGTACCAGTCCGCATTTGACATTTCGAATCCCGCATTTAAACTAAACTCTAATCTCCAGCCTCTAATCTTTATTTAACAATCTCTATCTGCTTAAAGTTTTTGGTGAATTTAAACTCAACGCATTTGTTATCGTCAATGCTGTAAGGCACATCTTTTCCGTCGGCTAATATTTTTGAAGGCGCAAATGGCAGACCAATGATGTTGAAGTGATAGCTTTCGTAACGCGGTGTATAAAGTCCTTCCATTGATTGTTGGATGGTAAACAAGGAGCTTTTACCTGTCACCACAAATTTTTTCTCTAAGTATATATCCTGCTCATAGGCAAAGGTTTCGCCGTAATCTTCAAATAAAAACGAGTTAACCTCGTAATTGCTGAAATAGATATTCAGTTTTACTTCCTCAATTTCCTTTTCGCCAACATATTGCATTACAGGGTATTCAGGGATAACCGAACCGGCCTTTACAAAGATCGGGATAGTTTCGAGCGGGGTTGGCACGACAACTTCCTTGCCACCATCAACCAGTTCATATGTCCAGAAGTTGTACCATTTGCCCTTGGGCAGGTAAACCTTGCGGGCCTGCTGACCTGGCTCCAGTACCGGGCAAACCAAAATTTTGTCGCCATAAGTAAATTCATCCTGGCGGAAGTGGTTGCTTATTTCCTCCTGCTCCTGCATCACTATTGACCTTAAGATCGGAAAGCCGTAACGGTGGTGCTCCCAAAATGTGGAATATAAATATGGCAGCAGGCGGTAACGCAGCTCAATAAATTTTCGGTTAATAGCAGTGTATGGCGCTCCAAAGCTCCATGGCTCGCGCTCCTTGGTATCACCCGCCGAGTGCGCCCGCATGAACGGAGAAAATGTACCCATCTGTATCCAGCGGGTAAACAGTTCACCATCAGGCTCACCGCTAAATCCGCCAATATCGGTACCGCAGAATGAGATGCCTGATGTAGACAAGCGCTGCATCTGGATGTTACCCAGTTTTAGGTGCTCCCAAGACGCCACATTGTCACCGGTCCAAACCGACGAGTAACGTTGCACACCTGAGTAGCCGGCCCTTGTTATAGTAAACGGGCGCTTATTTTTCATCAGCTTGCGCAAACCTTCGTAGGTTGCCCGCACCATTTGCATACCGTAAACATTGTGCGCCTTGCGGTGCGATCCACGGAAGCCATCATACTGGTGACGAACATCATCAGGGAAAGTACCAGCACCAAACACGGCCGGCTCGTTCATATCATTCCAAACACCTGCTACGCCCAGTTGCACCAACTCATCGAACAAACCGCCCCACCATTCCCGTACCTCCGGGTTGGTATAATCAGGAAACTGGCAACGGCCTGGCCAAACATGCCCCTCCATAAAGTAATCGTCGCAACGGCGACAGAAATACCTGTTCTCTTTTCCCTCTTTAAATACCGAATAATTATCGTCTACACGGATGCCCGGATCAATAATCACCACCGTTTTAAAACCATCGGCAGCGAGTTCCTTAATCATTTTTTTAGGATCGGGAAAATACTTACGGTTCCAGGTAAAGCAGCGGTACCCGTCCATATAATCAATGTCGAGGTAAATACCATCGCATGGGATTTTATTTTCGCGGAAACCATTGGCAATCTTTTTAACCTTTGCCTCAGGATAATAACTCCAGCGGCATTGGTGGTAGCCCAGCGCCCAAAGCGGCGGCATAGGGTGCGTACCGGTTAAATAATGGTAGCTTTTCACCACATCCATCATATGCGGACCGTGGATATAATAATATTGAAGTTCGCCGCCATCAGCCCAAAAACTTGTTTTGGTAGCATCTTCAGCGCCGAAGTCGAAATGGGCTTTAAATGTATTGTCAAAGAAAATACCGTGTGCGATACCCTCGTTTACGCTGATGTAAAAAGGGATGCTGCGGTAAAGCGGATCCTGGTTCCATGCAAACGAGTAAGCATCGGTGTTCCAGTTTTTCAGACGTTTGCCGCGCAGGTTAAGTTCGGTAGGTTTATCACCCAGGCCGAAGAAACTTTCCTGCTCGGCGCAGGTTTTAGTACAATAAACATAGTACCCCCCAAATTGCACATTCTCTTCCCAATGCATCGGCACAGCATCAGAACTGGTTATGTGGCCCTGGTTGTCTGAAAATGATATAAAAAAGTCTTCTTTACGTATATGGCAGGTTACAAGGCTTGTTGAAACCCGGAATTCGGTGGCGTCTTCATGTAGGGCAAAAACAATGGCTTTTTGCTCCAGTTTTGGTACCGCGTATGAAAATTCTTCTAAAAAAACGCCGTGAGGCGCCAGCCTTACCCTTATAATTTCGTCGCTTACAACAGTAACTTCAACTTTTGCATCACTGTCGCTAAAATAAAACTTATTACCCTGCTGATCGGCATGGGTGGGCACACCAAGATATTTTTTGATGATGGGTTTAATGCCATCGGCAGGATTATTAAGGTGATGAAACTCCTCTTCCTCTTCTTCAATTAATCTGGTAGCTAACAGCTCCTGGTTCAGTATATTTTCTTCCATTAAAAATTTTTAGTCTCTATCCCTCAAATATGTACAATGTGTTAGTTGTACGCAATATACAATTATACGTTTTTTTATAAAACCATTAACCGTGCCAATTATAGTTTTTTAGGCTTTGAGTATATTTTTACGAATTTGATAATTTTTAAGTTGGTTAAATTGTGGATTTTCCCCTAATCTGTTTAACTGCGAAGCCTTCTTGAACGCCGATTAAAAATGAACTCCAGTTGTGAAAAATCCCGGTTCAGAAATGGCGTAAGGTAGCCCAACGCATCAAACATCGCGTAAAAACACGGGGAAAATTCAGTGTTTATACGCCATCATTTTTTAATATCGTGAAATACCTTTGAGTATTGATTATAAATTGACACCTAACCAAAGTCATAACCTTAAGCTCTATTTTAAGAAATCAAAATTCAACTTAGGGTCATCTACCTGAAAATAAACCGACTTCAAAAAAAATTAATAACGGAGCAAAAGCTGAAAATCCTTTTTGCAATTGTCTGCAGCAAAACAAATAAAAGAGTAAGCTTCCAGTTGGCCGAAAATGGAAAATAGAGTAGGCGAAAAACATTAAAAAACATCACCATGCCAAGCGCAATTTACCAGTATGTGTATTACGAGCCGCTAAATGTTGGCGGCCCCGAAACCAGGCAGAACAGAAACCCTGCCACATCATCAAAATACCTGCCCGTACCCGGACTTTTGGTACCATCTACCAATGTACTGGCTACCGGCAGCACGTTCACTCCTGATATTCCCCCGGCCAGCCATACCTTTGCCGGGCATACCTATAATTTTGGTTTTATGAATGTTTCAGGCTGCGTTGGCGCCGGCGAAACATCAACCGACATTGCTCACCTGCCAGGCTCAGCCCCGCTTGCCCCGCTGGTTGTAGGTAACACGGTTATCAATATATTAGTAGTGTACATTGTTCATGGAGGCGGCGGCATCCCAGGAGGCGGTCCGGGCATTTACCTCGATGCCTTTAATGAAACAACAGGCGCTTTCCTTGATAACTTTTTTGTTACCAGCATAGCGCCTGATAATTCTTTAACTTCAAACGTTAACGTTTACGGTTCCTTACCTGTTGAACCACATGCGGAAACGCTTGTAGCTGCCGGCCATCCGATTAACACACCTATGGTTGTAAACAGCACAGCGGTTTTTGATAAATGGGTAAAGCTGGAAGGCCCGGCGGGCAATCCGGTAATAAGCGGCAGTAGCCTCAACTTAGGCGTAAACGCGTCAACCCCTTCGGATATAGCTGCGTTTGCATTTTACAAAGACCGTGCATCCGTGTATATCACCGGCGGCTATGAGAGCCCTGACATCCTGTTATTTACACCATTCAGCTCCAGCGCGCTGGGTACACTTTTGCCAATCGGAAGTTCTTCTGTCGTATCCGGTGTACACTATGGGTTTGCTGCGGTAGTACATAATGATTCAGCTTACGAGGTAAGCACCAAAGTAACGTTCTGGAACATCCCCGGCGGCGTTGGCACATCGGGTGCAATGCTTGATACGCAAACCGTTATTATTCCTGCTGCCAGTTCCGCAACTGTTATATCGTCATTGCCATTTATTAATGCAGGCGGCCATACCTGTGCGGTGGTCAGTATTGATACGGACGATTCACCGTGTCAGTTCGATCCAACCTCATCAGCCGATTCGGTTAACATACCGAACCCGCTGCCTGTTGGTCACAACTGTTCGGCATGGAGAAACACCAACACAATTAGTGTAAGCCCTGGTGCTGAGTGGAATTTCGAAATTGCTTTGGGCGATATCCAACATTACGGAGAAGCGCAGATTGGGATCCAATTCAACGTGCAACATGCAGCTGCTGATTTTGCACGCAATGAAAAAGCCTTTGAAGTAATTAAGGAACACCGGCGCATTTATTCTAAAACGCCGCCTTACCTCATCCCGGTACTCAGGAAAAAACTGCCTTCGGCCGACCTAAAACCTGTAGTTAAGCTGGTTTCGAGGGGCGAAATAGAAGACAGGAAGGGGGAAGGCTATTTATTGAGGTTCGCTGACAAGACTGCAACCGGCTTTAAAGTTTCGGGTGTAGTACCTGCAAATGCCAAAGCCGGAGATACTTTCCTTGTTCAGTTAACTGCTCATTATCCAAAAACAGGGCGCGTTCCTGCGAAGTCTATTGGCTTCCTCCAGATACTGGTTGTGAAAGATAATTTGCGGGTAAAAGGTAAATAAGTAAAATCCGGTTCAGCCTGTTCGAAGTATTCATTCGCAATACTAAGGGTTGAAATTGTTCAAATCCTGAATATAAGGGTTTCATTCCGTTGAGGTTTGAAACCCTTTTTTATATTTTGGCGAGGGCGTAAAATCGAAAGTGCAAATATTTAGGCGGTTTCAATAATCTGTATATCCCTTCCATCCTCAACCCGCAGCACCGATAACGCGGCCAAAAACATAAATACCCCTGCTATAACCAATGCATAAATTGCGTGGCCGTTGTAAAAATGCTTTACTATCGGGCCACCTATTATACCGTTAACAATTTGCGGGAAGGTGATAAAAAAGTTGAATATCCCCATGTACACGCCGATCTTCTCGGCTGGGATAGAGCTGGAAAGGATTGCATAAGGCATTGCCAAAATACTGCCCCAAGCCAGGCCGATACCTATCATCGGTAAAATAAGCAGATAATCGTTTTGAATAAAAAAGATTGATATCAAACCGATACCACCCATGGTTAACGAGAAAGCGTGTGTTTTTTTACGGCTTGTTTTGCGTACTATCCGCGGCAGCAACAACGCATATATGGCCGACGTAGCATTGTAAATACCAAACAACACCCCTACCCAGTTACCGGCGTTGTTATAGGCAACGGACGATGTATCGCCGGCAGGGATATGGTAAACGTGATCGGCAATAGCTGGTGTCGTAAACACCCACATGGAAAACAAGGCAAACCAGGAGAAAAACTGAACTACGCCCAATTGCTTCATTGTTTTGGGCATATTGGCCAAATCGGATATAATCTCGGCTATGCCGCCTTTTTTCACAGTATCTTTTGGTTCGGGCTCATGAAATTTTGCATATTCTTCGGGTGGGTACTCTTTGGTTTTAACTACCGTCCATACAATACTGGCTATTAAGACAAGCCCGCCAACATAAAACGAGAACAACAGGTTATCAGGCACATGCCCCGGCGCAGCAGTTTTAGCAATACCCAGCCAGTTGGCAAAAACATAAGGCAGCCATGACCCAATAACAGCACCTACACCTATCAAACAGGTTTGCATTGAAAAGCCTGAATCATGCTGGCTATCGGGTAAATTATCAGCAACCAATGCGCGGAAAGGTTCCATCGCAACGTTAAACGATGCATCCATTATCATCAGCATACCTGCACCCACCACAATCGGCGGAATGATAGCAGCCAGCATAGACGAATTCGGCATAAAAAATAAGGCGAGACCGGACAGAATGGCACCGGTTAAAAAGTACGGACGACGGCGGCCAAGACGGTTCCAGGTTCTATCGCTGTAATGACCGATGATCGGTTGCACGATCATGCCCGTAATAGGCGCGGCCAGCCAAAACCACGACAAATGCTCCACATCGGCGCCGAAGGTTTGCAGTATGCGGCTGGC
The DNA here is from genome assembly GCF_025359345.1 of Mucilaginibacter sp. GTDB lineage: Bacteria > Bacteroidota > Bacteroidia > Sphingobacteriales > Sphingobacteriaceae > Mucilaginibacter. Next base: position 62,222 of record NZ_JANYGQ010000023.1, on the reverse strand, counting down.
GTTCCCGGTTTGCAGGGCAAAACCAAACTGAATACCCAAAAAGCCGAAGCTCATGTTAAAGATCTGCCAAAAACTCATTTTCGGTTTTTGCAAAATGCCGCGTGTTGCCATATTATTTGTCATTGGTCATTAAGTCATTGGTCATTTGTAGCACGATTAAAGGATTATGTGGATATAGGCTTCAGTTATAATTTCTCAATCCTTTAAATCGCTTAAATCCATTAATCCCGGTCAGAATTCCAGCAGCATCCCGCTTGCGGCAGGAAGCTTAATTGTTACTCCATCATTTATGTCGTGGCTGAAAAATTTTGCCCCGCTTAAAATATCGGTAAATTCCACCGAAGTGTTTATCTGCAGCTTATGTTGCAGATCACCGGGGAGTTTTACAATAATGTTTTGTTCTGAACGGTTAAAATTGGCAATTACTAATATACGTTGTTTGGCGGTATACCGGGCAAAAATGTAAAGCTTTGTGTTAAAGCCCGGTTGGTGCTCATTGGCTACCATCAATTCATAAAAACTGCCTGAGTTTAACGCTTCATTATTATGCACGGCGTTCAGCAAATTGCTGTAAAAGCTGCGCAGGCTTTTTTGTTCTTCGGATAATTGTCCGCCATCGAATTTGCCGTTGTTAACCCACTTCTGATGTTCGGGCACTCCCCAATAGTCAAATATGCTGGTGCGACCGTCATCACCGCCAAAACCTTCTGCTCCGGCACCGGGTTCGCCAACTTCCTGGCCACTGTAAACCATAACGGGTCCGGTAGCTAAAGTTGCGGTAACCACCATGCCAGGCAATGCGCACCATGGGTTGCCGGCAAAATCGTGCGAGGCTATGCGCTGCTCGTCATGGTTTTCCATAAAGCGCAGCATATGTTCGTCGATGCCGTTGCTGTCGTTGTGCCAAACGTGGTTAATATCCCAGGTAGTGGCATTTGGTTGGTCGCACGTTAAGCGACGGATGGCCTCATAAAGGCCAACTTTATCATATAAGTAGTCGAACTTTCCGGTGTTGATATATTTGGTGTAAAGCGAGCTGTTATAAGCTTCGCCGATAAAAACCAGCGCGGGGTGTTCAGCTTTCAGCTTCGGTATTACCCAGCCCCAAAACTCGAAGGGCACCATTTCCACCATATCGCAACGGAAACCGTCCACACCTTTGGCTGCCCAAAAATGCAGGATATCGTACATCTTGTTCCAAAGCGGTGGTATTGGGTCGAAGTGTGGGGTACGGTTATTTTGGTAATCAACACCGTAATTTAGCTTCATGGTTTCAAACCAATCGTTTATTGAGGGAGAGGCCGAAAACACATCGTTGCCGGTTGCTTTTGCGGGATGCTCGTCAAATTTGCCATCTTTCAATGGACTTTTAAAATCATTGCCACCGGGGTTATATCCGCCCGGAACAACAAAGTGCTGGTTGGGCATATAGTAAAAATCGTTCTTAGCCCTAAAAGCTTGCGTGGTATCATCGTCCTGACCAAAATCCCTCACCCCTACCGGCTTCACATCCGAGCCATAGGTGCGGGCCACATGGTTGGGAACGCAATCCATAATTACTTTCAGACCATTTGCATGGGTGCGTTTTATCAGTGCCTCATATTCGCCCATGCGGTTTTTAACGTCGACAGCCAAATCAGGGTCGATATCGTAGTAATCTTTGATGGCATAAGGCGAGCCTGCACGGCCTTTTACAATGTCCGGGTCATCAGCCTTGATGCCGAAGGCGGAATAATCCGTCATGGTGGCATGTTCGATAACACCGGTAAACCAAACATGCGTAAAGCCCATCTTTTTTATTTCCTGCAGGGCCTTGTCGTTAATATCGTTCAGCTTACCAACCCCGTTTTCTACAATCGAGCCGTTCGGCTTGTTCACTGTTTTGGTGTTGCCAAACAAGCGGGGCAGCATTTGGTATATTATAAGTTTATTATTGGTCGACGATTGTTCCATTTTTTTTGTTTGCGCCGCATGCTTTATCTGCGAAATTGTGTTTAATGGCATCAATAATACCAAAATTACAGCTACAAAATTCGCGGGTCTAGCATTCAGCATAACTTTTATCATTTATGCCTCAACCAATAATTCGTCGTTTGCCTTTACTACCTGTTCTTTGTCGTGAATCAATACCGTAGTGGCACTACCTGAAAGGTTTTTTATCTGTACGCCTTCTTTGCTTACCTTAACGTTGAGCACTGCACCCCGGAAACCAATATGAAACGAAAATGATTTCCACTTGCCCGGCAAAAACGGCTGGAACGACAGCTTGCCATCCTTCACACGCATACCGCCAAAACCTTCAACTACAGCCATCCAGGTGCCTGCCATCGAGGTGATGTGGCAACCGTCTTCGGTATCGTTGTTGTAATCGTCCAAATCCAAACGGGCGGTGCGCAGGTAAAATTCGTAGGCACGTGCCTCGTCACCTAATTTCGCTGCTAAAATAGCGTGCACACAAGGCGATAACGACGATTCATGTACCGTACGCGGCTCATAGAAATCGAAATTGCGGCGGATGGTTTCCAAATCATAATCACCCTCAAAAAAGTAAATACCCTGCAAAACGTCGGCTTGCTTAATGTAGCATGAACGCAGTATCCTGTCCCAGCTCCATTTTTGGTTGATGGGCCGGTCAACTGCCGGCAGATCTTTTACCAGTATCTGTTCTTTATCCAAATAGCCGTCCTGCTGTAAAAACACCTGCTGCTTTTCGTCATAAGCGTAATACATTTTGGCAATGATGTCGGCAAAACGAGCAGTTTCTTCTTCCTCGTTGAAGCTGATTTTGCCAACGAGTGCAGCATATTTCTCCGGCTCGGCTGCCTTAACTTTTTCCACAACCTCCGTGGTATATTTCATGCACCACGTTGCCAGGGTACTTGTGTACCAGTTATTATTTACGTTGTTTTCGTACTCGTTTGGCCCGGTTACGCCCAGCATTACATATTGCTGCCGTTCGCCCGACCAGTTAACCCTTTGCGACCAAAACCTTGCGATAGCTATCAGCACTTCCAAGCCATAATCAACCAGGTAAGCTTCATCCGCGGTGTAGCGCACATAATTAAATATGGCATACGCGATGGCGCCGTTGCGGTGTATTTCTTCAAACGTTATTTCCCATTCGTTATGGCATTCGGTGCCATCCATGGTAACCATCGGGTATAGGGCCGCGCCGTTGGTAAAGCCAAGCAGTTTTGCATTATCAATGGCTTTGCCCAGTTGTTTGTAACGGTACAGCAACAGGTTTTTGGTTACTTTTTGGTCGGCTGTTGAGAGGTAAAAAGGCACACAATAAGCCTCGGTATCCCAATAGGTTGAGCCACCGTATTTTTCACCGGTAAATCCTTTGGGGCCAATGTTTAAGCGATCGTCCTCGCCGGTATAGGTTTGGTTAAGCTGGAAAATGTTAAAGCGGATGGCTTGCTGTGCAGAGGCATCGCCCTCGATAATGATATCGTTCATTTTCCATTTTCCGGCCCAGGCTTCGGCTTGCTCAGCCAGCATGGTATCAAAACCTTTATTGCTGGTAAGCGCTAACGTTTCCTTTAATTTAGCAGGTAAATCAGCCGCCGCATAATTTTGCGACGAAAGGTTTGCAGCGTATTTTATTATACTGATGCTTTGCCCTTCAGTTGCCTGAAGTTTAAATTTTGCAGCAATGTATTTTTCTTTTGTAACTGCCTGGGTATTTAGTTTTACAGCTTCATCGCCCTGGAACACCCTGATAAGCATACCTGTTGCTACTTCGAAACCTGTTTTTTTGGTGCGCAATTGGATAAAACCGCCGTCGTTCCAGCTTTCTTTTTTTATCTCGTCCCAGAACTTTTCGTCGTAGTTGGAATCTTTGTTGATTACATCACCATCGATGAAAGGGGTAATGGTTAAATGCCCGCTGAAGTTCTTTGGGGTGATGGTATATTTTATAGCACCGGCCTCGTCATCGGCCATGCTGCAGAAGCGGGTAGCCTCAACTTCAACAATTTTGCCACCGGCTGTTTTTGCAGTGAAGTTTCTTTTCAAATACCCCGCCTGCATGTTCAACTCGCGGCGGAATTGAAGCACTTCGCATTTTGCCAGATCCAAAGTTTCGCCATCTATGTTGATGTCGATACCTATCCAGTTGGCAGCGTTGAGCACTTTGGCAAAGTATTCTGGGTAGCCGTTTTTCCACCAGCCTACGCGGGTTTTATCGGGGTAATAAACACCTGCAACATAATTGCCCTGCAGCGTTTCGCCGCTATAGGCTTCCTCAAAGTTTGCCCGCTGGCCCATACGGCCATTGCCCAGGCTAAAAATACTCTCGGATATTTTATTATGATGCGGGTTAAAACCTTCTTCTATGATCTTCCACTCATCAACTGCAATGTAGTCCTTCATTCTTTATTGTAATAATATTCAGTTCTGTATTCTATTCTGTCATTGCGAGGAACGAAGCAATCTCGTTGCCTTGCTTATTCGCTATGCATTGCGATGAGGTTGCCGCGCTCGTTCCTCGCTCGCAATGACAAAGTTTTTAAATGCTTTACAAGCTGTGCAACAACTCCAAACTCATTTTATCCAGCCCACTCACCACTATATTAGCTCGGTTCAGCACCGCCGGTTCACCAATGCCCACTACCTTCATGCCGCCGTTTATAGCTGCTTCCACACCTGCTATGGCATCCTCAAACACGACACACTCGGCGGGACTTACCCCTAACGCTTCAGCGCCTTTTAAAAACACTTCAGGGTCGGGTTTGGCCTTGCTTACATGGTTACCATCAACAATGGCATCAAACAGGTGCGCCATGTTTATTTTAGCCAGTATGGTTGATGAATTTTTACTGGCCGAGCCCAACGCCGTTTTTATCCCGGCAGCGCGGCAAGCCTCTAAAAATTCTTTGGCGCCCGGCAATATTTCCGCGGGTGTCATCTGGTTTATCATGTCGACATACCAGTTATTTTTCTGCGTAGCCAGTTCGGTTTGTTCTTCAGCGGTTTTGGTAACGTGATTAAGCTCCAATATTATCTCCAGCGAGCGTACGCGGCTTACGCCTTTCAGCAATTCGTTGTCGTGTTCTGTAAAGCTAAGGCCAAGCTGATCGGCCAGGCGTTTCCACGCTTTATAATGATAAACAGCCGTATCAACTATCACACCGTCGAGGTCAAATATGCAGGCTTTTATAGTACTCATTTTTTTAGTTGGCAAATTTAATTAATTAGGGTATAGTTACTTACACATTTCTCAGCGACAACTATTTTTACGAATTCCCTAATTAACCGTACAAAAATCATCGTTCAATTGTTAAATCCTAAATTACTTAGGCTCATTTTATTGTGTATCGTTCGCCTCACCCTGCCCTCTCCAAAGGAGAGGGTTCAAAAAGAGCGCAGCTAAGTCCTCTCCTTTGGAGAGGATTATTACATGAGGGCTGCGCCGTTTAGGTGAGGCGAACCCATCCTGCTTATTTATCCCCCAGCTCCAAAACCAAAGTCGATTTTGGGCCGACAGTGAGCTTCGACAAATCCAAACTTTCGCCGGTGATAACGTTTTTTGCAGTTTTTACATCTTTTATCCGTTCGTCGTAACGGGCGGTTGGGGTGGTTACTTCTTTATCATTGCTGTTGTAAACCACCATTACCGTTTTTTTGGCATCGTACCTGAAGTACACGTATATGCCATACTCCGGCAGGTATTGCATCATTTTACCGTTGTGTAAAACAGGGGTGTTTTTACGATAGTTGGCCAGTTTGCGCACATAGTTAAAGGCATCATTTTCCTTGTCGTTGCGGCCATCAGCAGTAAACTTATTGTTTTTATCACCATTCCATCCGCCGGGGAAATCCTCACGCACCAGGCCGTCGGGGTTTGAGTAATTTTTCATTAAAATCTCGTCGCCATAATACATTTGAGGCACACCGCGCAGCGTCATCAGCATAGCCATCGCCGATTTGTATTTATTAATGTCTTCGCCCACCATTGATAGCGCACGGCTCATATCGTGGTTATCTAAAAATATGGTGTTACGGGTAACGTCCTGGTACATAAAATCCTGCGCGATGGTGGTGTACAGGTGGGTAACGCCGTTATCCCAGCCGTCGTGGCCATTCAGCGCCTCATAAATGGCATCTTTAACAGCGCCATCGGTTATTGCAGGCAGGTGGGTATCAAAGCCACGGTTAATGGTGTTGCCCTGTGTAAAGTAGGCCTGTGTGTAAGGTAGCGGCGTAAGCACCTCGCCGAATATTGTCATCTTCGGAAATTCAGCTTTCACATCAAGCGCCCATTTAGCCATGTAGGCTGGGTCGTTGTACGGGTAAGTATCAAGCCTCAGTCCATCAACACCGGCGTATTCAATCCACCAGATATGGTTTTGGGTCAGGAAGTTTTGAACGTAAGGGTTGTTTTGGTTCATATCCGCCATACGGTGGTCAAACCAGCCGTCAAGCATCAGTTTACGGTCAATCGCCGATGCGTGGGGGTCCATCACAGCCTCATATTTAAAGTTCGACCTTGTATATTGGGGCCATTGGTGCACCCAGCTTTTCATTGGCATATCCAAAATGGTGTAGCCTTCGGTTCCGGCGTGGTTGTGCACCAGATCCATCACCACCTTCATGCCCATAGCGTGGCATTTATCTACAAATTGTTTATACAATGCATTGGTGCCATAACGGGCGTCAATTTTATAATGGTCGGTAACCGCATAGCCGTGGTACGACGCATGGGGTTCGTCATTTTCGATTGCCGGAGTAAGCCATATCGAGGTAATGCCAAGGTCTTTCAAATAATCAAGGTGATTAATAATCCCCTGCAAGTCCCCGCCATGGCGGCTGAACATCGAATCGAGGTGGATGCCCTGCTCGCGCATATTATTAAACGAGTCGTTTGCCAGGTCGCCGTTTGCAAAGCGGTCGGGCATTATCAGGTACATTAAATCTTTGGTGGTAACACCTTGCGCGCGATTGGGCGAATGGTCGCGGGCTTTCAGCGCATAACTATAAATTAACGGCTTTTCACCGGCTTTAAGAAACTTTATCGGGAACGTTCCCGGTGTAGTACCCGAAGAAACGCGTAAATCCACAAATAAGTAATTAGGATTTTCAACTTTGTGCACCGCAACCAGCTTTACACCGGGGTAGTTTAGCTCCACTTTGCGGGCGGCAATATCGTTGCCATGCACTATCAATTGCACGTTAGGATTCTGCATACCAACCCACCAAAACATGGGTTCTACGCGTTCCAGCGCAGGAACCTGCGCAAATGAGCCCATTGCCATACACAGGCAGCAAGCCGTAAAAAACAATACTTTTTTCATACCAGGGTTTACCAGACTATAATTGGAGAGGCCGACGAATTTTTCGGGCGGCCGCGTTTCAAATTTAAAATAAAATTGATTTGTTGTATGGAAAATTGAAATTTAGTTTGCACCGAGGATTTCAAGATGGATTATCGTTTTAATTAAATTAATGGAAACTAAAAAATTATGCGAAAGATAATGCGGCTTTGAATTTTTACATAGCTTAGAACAAAGATTTTTTATGAATAGGTTGATACTTCTCGGCAATGGATTCGATTTAGCGCATGGAATGAAAACTGGCTATAATGACTTCATTTTATGGTATTTAAAGTGCCGATTTCAAATTGCGTATGACGACCATCAATATCAGGATGAGTTGATATCTCTTAAGCGCGATTGGTTAAACGAAACTTTGCAATTCGGTAACACAATTAACGGCGTATCAGAATACATTGACTATTACTATAAAAATGGCTTCAATGACTTACTTTCAAATAGAGATCTCACAATTTATTCTACAAATTACCGCCCATTTTTTAAAGTCGAATTAAAATCCATCTTTTTGAAACGTTTGCTACTAAACTGCAATAGTGCAACTTGGGTAGACATTGAAAATGAATATTATGAAGAACTAAAGCGAATATTGGAATCGAAACATGAGGAAAACAAATTCAAAGAACTGTCTGAGCTAAATTTGACACTAAAAGTATTGATTAACTGTCTTTCAGAATATTTAAAGACAATCAACAACATTCCTACGATAAAGGGTTATTTGTCAATTTTTGAAGAAGAAATATTAAAGGATGATATAGCAACTATTGAATTGGCTGAAAATATACTGCCAATTAATACAAAAGTTCTTAATTTTAATTATACCTCTACGATCCAAAATTATCTAGTTAAGAAAGCTCCACACTTCTCTAAGTTTTCAGCTGACGTTAATTATATCCATGGTAGACTAAGCGACGACAAAAATCCTTTAATCTTTGGATTTGGAGATGAGTTAGACGAATTTTACCTAAGGATGGAACATGAAAAAACGAAAGGTTTTTTAGATTACATCAAATCTTTCTGGTATTTTAAAACATCTAACTATCACGATTTAATTCGATTCATCGATAGTGACGATTTTCAAATCTTTATCCTAGGTCATAGTTGTGGTTTGTCTGATAGAACAATGTTGAATATGATTTTCGAGCATCAGAATTGCAAATCGATTAAAATCTTTTATCATAAACACGACGAGAGAACAAACTTCACCCATCTGACTCAGGAAATTTCTAAACATTTTAGAAATAAAGGCGAAATGAGAAAAAAAATTGTGTCTTTTGATCGCTCATCGCCAATGCCGCAAATTTAAATTATGGCAATCATTCAAACCTCTTTAAATAAACCTCCAATGGCTCCATTCCCATCTTTTTCCTCAATGCGTTAACCTGTTTAGGATATTTTAACGGAAAAGGGGTCGCTTTATGCGTTTTAGGATTGGTGCGCACCTGTGTGCCGTAGATCTGCTTTTGCTTTTTGTTTACCAAAACCCTGTCGGTTAGCAAAGCATATTCTTCCTTGCCGGCGTTATTCTTCGCTACCTCAATTTTCATTAAAGCCAGAACCCGTTCCTGGAAAGCGATATCATCGTCGCAATGATCTACTATCGCCCAAAAATCTGTCGACCACTCTCCTACCAGGTTAAAACCTGGATAGCCATATTTTTTTATAATAGCTTTTGCCTTTATTTGGTTGATACTATCGGCTTCCGCCCATTTTTTTTGAATGGTTTCTTCGCTGTAAGCGGATGGCTGCTGCTTTGCAAGCTTAGCCTCTTCTTTTCGCCAAAACTGGTCGTCCTTAAACATCGAATCTATTTTTTGGATGAGCAGGGTATCATGCTTAGCTGTTTGGGCGGACGATTTTGCAGCGATGAAAATGCAGGATAAAATAATGATGATTAATATTTTCATTTTAATCGATTTAAAACTAAAGATATAGTTTTTAAATCGAGAAAAAGAATATTATAAATTTATTTGTGTAACCCAAACGTTACTTATATATTTGCGTAACCCATAAGTTACGCGTTTATGCAGCGAGACCTTGTTATTAAATGGCATTTTCCGCACCCTGCTGAAAAAGTTTGGGAGTGCCTTACCACGCCCGAACTGATTAGCCAGTGGCTGATGAAGAACGATTTTAAACCCGTGGTGGGCCATAAATTTAACTTCCACACCAAGCCGATCCCGAAAATGGGCTTCGATGGCATTGTTTATTGCGAGGTAACGGAGATTGTACCCGGTAAGAAACTGGTTTATACCTGGAAAGGCGGATCCGCGCCTGACAACCTTTCCCTTGATACCATATTAACGTGGACACTTACGCCGCGGGAAGATGGCACTGAACTGCTATTGGAACACAAGGGCTTTAAAGGGTTTAAAAACTATATTACCAGTATATTTATGGGCAGCGGCTGGCGCAAACATATTCCCGGCCGCATGGCTCAGGTTTTAAATGAAATGAAATGAGAACAATGTTAGACCCCTTCCAGGCTATTGCCGACCCGAGCCGCCGCGAGATTTTGATGCTGCTTACCAAAGACAAGCAAACTATAAACGGACTTGCCGGCAATTTTGATATGAGTCGGCCAGCTGTATCAAAACACGTTAAGGTTTTGTACGATGCCGGGCTGATCATCATAAACAACCAGGGCCGCGAACGTTATTGCGAACTAAGTCCTGATGGTTTTAATAGCGTAAAGGAATGGCTCGGTTATTTCGACAAATTCTGGAGAAACAAACTCCAAAACCTGGAGAACCTGTTGAACGAACGCTCGAAACCCAATTAAAAACCTAACTATATGGAAAAGGTACAACTAATTCATCCCGAAGGAAAAAAGGCTATCTCGATGGATAAAAATAAGTACGATGCCTTAAAATCTGCTTTAATTGAATGCCTTAAAGCCAAAAAAAACGCGCCATTTGATGAGTTGTTATTGTGCGTGAAGGCAAGCCTCGAAGGTAGAAAAATAGATATAAAAGGCGTTTTACAATGGAACCTGTTTTGGGTATCGCTTGATTTGGAAGCCAGGCAGGAGCTTAAAAAAGATAAAAAAGTAAGTCCGTACATATATTCACTTTAATGCCATTTATAACAATGAGAACGATTGAAATTATCTCGATCCCGGTAACCGACCAGGCGCGGGCAAAGGAATTTTACCAGAAACTGGGTTTCGAAGTGATAGTTGAGGCCCCCTTCGGTGGTGGCTCGCAATGGGTTCAAATGGGTTTCCCCGGCCAGGATGCAAGCATCACGCTTGTAAATTGGTTCCCCAAGATGCCTGCGGGCTGTATGCAGGGCTTTGTTATAAAAACCAACAATGTTGAAGACGATATTAAAGAACTGACCGCAAAAGGAATTGAAGTAGGTACAGTTGACAACACTCCCTGGGGCAAATTCCTTACGGTGAAGGACCCGGATGGGAATGGGTTGAGCCTTCATAGTTCATAGTTGATGGTTCATAGTTCATAGCCGCTGCAAAAAAAGGTTGATAGCTGCTACAGTTAGCGCCTTGTCTTGATTCTTGACTCTTGGTTCTTGATTCTCTTCTACCATGAACTATGAACCATCAACCATGAACTTTTCTTATCTTTAACGCCTATTTAAAACTATGGCGACAGAAGTTAAATGCCCCAGCTGCGGGTTTGGGTTCCCGATTGAGGAAGTGATGGCCGAGGAGTACAAAAAGGAGCTTCGGGTGAAGATGCAGGAGTACACACAGCAAAAGGAAGAGGAGTACCGCAAAAAGGAAAATGATTTTGTAAACCGCGAAAAACTGCAGGTACAGCAATTTGAGCAGCGCCTGGCCGACGAAAAAAAACTATTGCAGCAGCAGGTAGAGCAAAGTCTGCGCAAATCCATCGCTACCGATTTTGAAAACCAAATGCTGATGCTGCAAAACAGCGTTGCCGAAAAAGACGAAAAGCTAAAGCTCGGTCGCCAGAAGGAACTGGAATTTTTGCAGAAAGAAAAAGCTTTGGCAGAGAAAGAGGCTGAACTTGAGCTTGCCCTGCAACGCAAGCTGCAGGAGCAGCGCAACGAGCTTACCGAACAGATACGCAAACAGGAAAGCGAAAAGTTTAATCTAAAAGATACCGACTACCAGCTGAAAGTAAAAGAACTGGAAAAACAACTGGACGACCAGAAAAAACTGGCCGAAGAGATGAAGCGTAAAGCCGAACAAGGCTCAATGCAGCTACAGGGCGAGGTGCAGGAGCTTATACTTGAAGACTTGCTACGCGTTAATTTCCCCTTCGACGTAATAAGCGAAGTGGGCAAAGGTGTGCGTGGCGCTGATTGCGTGCAAACCGTGCGCAACCAGTTTGGGCAGGAGTGCGGACGGATAATTTATGAAAGCAAACGCACCAAGGATTTCGGGGCCGACTGGATTGAAAAATTAAAAAAGGACATGCGCGGCATTGGCGTTGATGTTGCCGTTATTGTGAGCCAGTGCTACCCTAAAGGCATGGACTGTTTTGGCGAACGCGATGGCGTTTGGATTTGTTCTTTCGATGAGGTGCGGGCTGTAGCTTATATCCTGCGCGACGGTATCCTGAAACTGAGCAACCTGGCTAAGTCGCAGGATAACAAGGGTGATAAAATGCACCTGCTGTATGATTACCTCATCAGCAGCGAGTTCAGCGAACAATGGAAGGCCATACGCGAGGGTTTTCTGAGCATGCGCATGAGCATACAAAAAGAACGCGATGCTATGGAGAAACTCTGGAAGGCCCGCGAAAAGCAGTTGGAAAAAGTACTACTTAATGCCGCCCATATACAAGGCTCAATAGAGGGTATCGCCGGCAGCGATGTGATACAATTGAGTTTGACGGATGATGAGGATGCATTGTTGTTGGAATAGACCCAAGCTATTTTTGTCATTCTGAACGTAGTGAAGAATGACAAATCTCGTTTTATTTGATTTTTGCAATTATCTGATTGACTTTCGCAAACTTCCTGCGCCATTTTCACCTCATCTTTGTTCCCAACAAAATAGACAACCATGAAATTATCGAACAATAAAATATTAATAACAGGCGGTGCAAGCGGCATCGGGTTAGGGCTTACCGAAAGGTTTATGAGCGAAGGCAATACTGTAATTGTGTGCGGTCGGCGTGAAGATGTTTTAAATGAGGTAGCCGCAAGGTTTCCCGGGTTGATTACCAAAGTTTGCGACCTGGCTGTTGAAGCAGACCGCGTTGAACTTTACAACTGGGTAGCTGAAAATCACCCTGACACAAACGTGTTGGTAAATAACGCCGGCATGCAAAACTGGATGAACATTACCGACGACAACTTTTTCGAGCGGGCGCAAACCGAAATAACAACCAACATAACGGCACCTGTGCATTTGACAGGACTTTTTGCCGGGTTAAAATCGTTAACTACTATTATTAACGTAACATCAGGGCTGGCATTTGTGCCGTTTACAAAAGTGCCGGTTTATAGCGCCACTAAGGCATTTTTCCATTCTTTTACGCTATCAGCCAGGTATCTGCTGAAAGGCAAAAATATCGAGGTAATTGAACTAATCCCACCCGCACTTAACACCGACCTTGGCGGCAAGGGCCTGCACGATTTTGCGCAACCGGTAAGTGAATTTATCGATTCAGTTTTTTTGCGCAACTGGCTGAAGGCAAAACCGAAATCGGCTTCGGATTTGGGGCCATTATTGCCAACGCGGGACCTGAAGAGGTATTGAGTGCTTTTAACAGGTTGAATCCGGAGCAATAAACAACACTACAACCCTAATAAATTTGTCATTGCGAGGCACGAAGCAACCGCGAACTCTGCATGGCCGCCCTGTAAAGTTCGCGGTTGCCGCGCTCGTACCTCGCTCGCAATGACAAAAGTGTAATTTGATTATCGTGAGTCCCCCTCAGCTACCCCTATATCGCCCCCCCAGGCAAGTTTATATAAATTTAATATTGGTGTACTTCAAAAATAATACAGAATTAATATTTATTTTTAGGGAGTTATTTACACCCCTATTAAACCATGATTGCCCGTACCTTTATACAGCAGCACGAAGACTTATCGCAAGTACTTTTTTATGCTTTGATAATCACTTCGTTATGGGTGGCGGAATGCTTTGTGAGCGCCATTAAGCCCAAATCGAAACTGCCACACACTTTTTTAAATGCCTCGTTTATTTTCACCGCGCTGCCGCTGCAGCTTTTGCTAACCATTTTTATCATCCTCATTTTAAATTGGACAAACGCAAATCATTGGGGCCTCATTTATTTTATTCCCTATCATCTAAATAAATGGGTGTATTACATCAGCCTGTTTTTATTGATGGATCTTGGCGAATATACTTACCACGTGATCATGCATAAGTTTGATATTTTGTGGCGCTTTCACCTGGTGCACCACAGCGATTTAAAGGTTGATGTTTCAACAACCCTGCGCGAGCACCCTGTTGAAACTTGCATCCGCACCTGCTTTTTAATGCTGTGGGTGTTTTTGCTGGGTCCCGGCATTGTGGTGCTGATGATACGGCAGGCCTTTCAAAGCTTTTTTAATGTGCTTGCGCATACCGAATTCAGGCTGCCCCGCAAACTGAACATGGTGGTTGGCGCCGTGTTTATTACCCCCAACCTGCACCATGTGCACCACCATTACCAACTGCCTTATACCGACTGTAATTATGGCGATGTCCTGTCCATTTGGGACCGCCTGTTTGGAACCTACCAGGAACTGTCAGCAGAAGAAACACATTTTGGAATTGATACCCATACCGACCCGGTTGTAACGGGCCGGTTTGTAAATATTTTAAAAATACCGTTTCAAAAGCTGGTGCGAAAGTAGGTTTACTGCGTCTGGCTAATCTTAATAAATAACAGTTGTATAGATACAGCCTTTTTACCTTTTTGATTTTTTATGCTGCGGCTGCATTTTCGCAGACCGAAAGTGCCTCCTCGCGCATTTATTTTCCGGGGATGATAGGTATTAACCTGCACCTTTATGATCAGCACCAGCATTACAAGCGTGGCTTTGTGCTAAACGCGGCAATGGAGTACCGGCCCGACAACAACCCCGTATTCTTCCGCTTTAATTACGATGGCATAAGCAGCAGTTATAAAAGCGACGGCGGCCTTTACCAGCAAACCAACGTGCAAAGCGGCACGCTGCATGTTAATTATTTTGTGGTGGGCGCCGGTTACCGAAAAAAAGTGAAGGGAATTGGCTGGTATCTTTTAGCGCAAACAGGCCTCGAGCAGCGCAACTACGACGTGGTATCAGGCACCACCACGGGTTACACAATAAAACAGATAAGCAAAACGCAACCGGCATTTAAACTGGCCGGTGGTTTCGAATACTATCTTGCACCGCATTTTGCATTGGTAGCCGAACCCGCTTATTATCCAAACCTTATCCAGCACCGCTACACCTCATCGGCAGGAAACCTAACCTTTAGCATTGGTTTCACCACCACGCTTTTCTGAGTTGAGTTCGATATAAGGATTGGTAGACCACAGTTTTTATCGTCGCCTCACCTAAATCCTCTCCAAAGGAGAGGACTTAAACTTCGCTCTTCGAAATTTACTTTTCAGAGCCTCTCCTTTGGAGAGGGCAGGGTGAGGCGACCACCAATTATTGTGGTTTCGCCCGCAACTTAATCGATCATGTTCTTATATCTAACTCAGTTCTTCTAACACACCACCCGCTACTGCCTACTCACTACTCACTGCTCACTACTTCACCACCACACTCGCCGTACCTTTAATATCTCTCGATGATGCCCCCACAAGTAACGTATATTTACCCGGTTCAACTACCCATTTATTGGTCTTATTATCGAAATAAGCTAAGTCCTTAACCGGGATGCTTAGGGTTACATTGGCGGCTTGGCCGGCGGCAATGCTTACTTTTTTGAATGCTTTCAGCTCTTTGTCAGCCCGTTCAACAGCCGAGTTTGGTTTGCTGATGTACAGCTGCACGGTTTCTTTACCAGCATATTTGCCGGTGTTGGTTACTTTTATGGTAGCAGTAATATTTTCAGTTTTGCTATAACTTTTTTTAGCGGTTTGCAGGGTTGCGTACTTATAATCAGTGTACGACAGGCCATACCCGAAGCAATACATCGGCTCGATTTTTTTAGTATCGAACCAGCGGTAGCCCACTAAAATCCCTTCCTTGTATTCTACCTTCAGGTCGGTACCGGGGTACGCGTTCAGGGCATGCGCGGGTGAATCTTTCAGCTCATTAGGGAAGGTAAAGGGCAACCTGCCCGATGGGTTTACTTTGCCCAGCAACACATCGGCCAAAGCATTGCCATTTTCCGACCCGTTATACCACGACCATACGACCGTGCTGTTGTTCTTTTTTATTTTACCAAGATCGTAAGGCGCACCGGCAACCACAACTACAATGGTTTTGGCATTAACCGCGGTCACAGCATCAACCAGTTGCTGTTCGCCAAAAGGCAGGGTTAAATCCTTGCGGTCGCGGGCTTCGCTTTCCCATTCGCGGTTGCCACCGACGAACACTATAGCGTAATCCGACTTTTTAGCTGCAGCAACAGCCTGCGCAATTAACGCCGTATCAGGCTTGTTATACTTATTGCTGGTATCGCGGCGCTGCGGTTTATAAACGCCGGAGTAGCCTTGCGCGTAGTTGATGGCGACTGCCTTACCCAGCCTGTTTTGCAACCCGGCCAGGGCAGTAACCTCGTACCTTGCCTTTACCCCTGCCCCAAACCCACCGAGGTGAAACATTTCCGTAGCATTGTCGCCAATCACAGCAATGCTTTTAAGGCCGCTCGTATTAAGCGGTAATAAATGCTGCTCGTTTTTTAATAACACTATCGACTCTGCCGCAATATCATAAGCCGTTTTGCTGTGTTCCGGGGTGTTTATTTTCCCTGCGGGTGGGTTGGTAGCCATTACCGTATGGTACATTACCCACAAAATGCGGTGTATTTTTTCATCAATAACCGCCATGCTTACCTTGCCGGCTTTTACCGAATCGAGCAGTGGCTGGGCAAAAAAGTATTTACTATAGTTGCCGCCGCTGCCCATTTCTAAATCCAAACCGTTATTGGCGGCATTTACGGTGCTGTGCGTGCCACCCCAATCGCTTATTACGATGCCTTTAAATTTCCACTCGTCTTTTAAAATAGTGTTGAGCAAATAAGGGTTTTCGGAACAGTAAACGCCCCGTATTTTGTTATAGGCCGACATTATCGTCCATGCATTTGCCTCGGTTACTGCCGCTTTAAAAGCAGGCAGGTAAATTTCGCGCAAAGTGCGTTCATCCAGTTCAACGCTTACCCGCCCGCGTTCCACTTCCTGGTTGTTGGCGGCAAAATGCTTTACACAAGCGGCTATGCCCTGGCCCTGTATCCCGTTCACGGCCTGCACCGCCAACCTCGAGTTCAAAAAAGGATCTTCCGAATAATATTCATACGTACGGCCGCAAAGCGGGGTACGGGCAATGTTAAATGCCGGTACCAGCATAATCCATTTTTTGCGCCAGCGGGCCTCTTCGCCCATATCGTGCCCGTAGCGGTAAGCCAGCCCCGGGTTCCAGGTAGCCGCAAGTGCCGACCCATTCGGGAAAAACGTAGCCGAATCAGTAGTTAAGTTGGCCGAGGCCCAGCCTTCCTTTAAATCTTCGCGCACACCAAGCGGACCATCATCCGTCATTAAACCCGGTATGCCCAGTCGCGGTACGCCAGCCGTGCCGAAAATGCTGTTGGCATGCAGCATGCTTATCTTTTCTTCGATCGTTAGTTTTTTGATGATGCCCGATATTTTGGCCTCGAGCGCCTGACTGCTTTGGGTTTGTGCATGGGCTTTGGTAAACGTCAGCATAAATGCGACGATGGTTAAGCTGGCGAAAATTTTAATTTTCATGGGTGGTGGATAATTGGTTGAATCGCGGGCCACAAGCCCCGATAAGTGTAAAGTAAACTCAATATACGACTAAATTAACAACTACCGGGGTATTGTTAAAATAGTACCGGGATTTACACGATTTAACGGATTTGAGAATGGTAGCCGATAATGCTGAGAATCCATCAGGGATTCTCTGAAAAAAAATGTGATGATGTATGAGTTGCTACGGAGATTTATTTCTTCATAGAACTTATAGTTCACCCCGCTCAATTGCCGAGGGGGCTGTTACTTTTTGTCTTGATAGGAGACTATATACCTGTTAGACCATTGGTTTAAAAACCTATTTTGTGGTATTTGATAATGTGTAGTATCTCAAAAAACAAAAACAGTCCTATTATTGAAGAAAAAAAATAAATTATAATCCACCATGTTCTAAGGATGGGTGTTTTTTCGTTAAGTTTCTTTCTATTTATAAAATATAGAATAGAGGTAATTATCAAAACAATTATTAACGCCATAGTTATTTCTTTTTAGGCTTTGGTTTCTCCTTTTCGTCCTTATCTGCCTTTACAGGCTTAACACTTGCTTTCATAATGCTATGAAAGATGTTGCTTGCCTCTTGAGGATGTTTTCTTGTCTGACATACTCAAATAAAGTTATCCCTTTATATAAAATGTGCAATAAATGCCAAAACCTATTATCAATGCTATAAAACCGAACAATATGAAATAAGAAATTAGTCGGTCAAAATTCAAAGTCCAGCCTAGCCCGTCACCCCTTTCAAGAAATATGGGTTCTTTCTTTTGCTTTTCCATTGATGTAAAGTTACCGCTTTTTCGTATATTTATTGCACAAGAAAGCCCCGTAAACCATTTGCTTCGCTGCCGCATACGTCCTCGCTTGTGGCCGGCGTTTAGGTAGCCAGCGTTCTTAACATCATCCAGGTAGCCCGCTTTACAATCAAAGCGGACTATTTTTATGACACAGAATTTGTAGCTTTAAAGCCTGAGCCGTAACTATAAATTCCCTAACCCAGAGGGGATATATTTTGTAAGTTTTGCCACCGTATTTTGGGTTGATGTGTTTGTGCGCAGGTTATAATTTGATTGCATAGTTGAAAGCCTGAACCAATGCGTAGATAAAAAGGGAATGGAAATATATGCCTGGTGCATAATGCCCAGCCATATTCATTTAGTTTTCCGGTCGGCAACCGAGAAACCGGAAGATTTGATCGGCGGGTTTAAGTCATATACATCGCGAAAGCTGATAAAACTTATTGAAGAAAACCAACAGGAAGCCGGCGCGAATGGCTGTTGAATTCCTTTAAAAAAGCAGGGGTAGCTAACTCAAACAATTCAAAAAATCAGTTTTGGCAGCAACATAACCAGCCGATTGATTGATGTACCGAAGCGGTTTTTCAGCAAAAAGTTGATTATACGCACAATAAGCCTGTAGAAGCCGGCTTTGTTGAAAACGACTTTGAATATTTATACAGTAGCGCGCGTGATTATTGCGGGGATAAAGGGATTGGTAAAGGTGATAATTGATTAAATAGTTTGCTACCTGCCGCTTTGTTACTTGTCAGCGGGCCGCAAGCGGGCTTGCGGCAGCGTAAAAAGAAAAACGCTTGCGGGAGCAGGCGCTTTTCGCAATGATATAAGTTTTATTATCGTCTGACATCTGTCGAAGTCTGACGGTTCCCTGTTGTCAGAGACTACAGGCATAATCGTTCGAAGTCACAGAACTTCGAACAGCAGGGTCAATTTGTCTTAGAAAATGGTTTTGTTCCATAAAAAAGAAGCTTTTTTGAGACAGCCTCTTTTTTTATCCAGGATTTCAAGATTACGGCTTTCGTAAGCCATTGCTTTTCATCTTGCTTAAGAATTCAGGTGTGACGCCTATATAACCGGCGATGTACTTTTGTGGCAATTTCATCATCAGGTCGGGATATTTGTTATAGAAATTCCAATATCGCTCTTCTGCACTGAGACTGAGAATTTCCATCGTGCGTGCCTGAAAATCAATTAATGAACGTTCAGTCAAAATCCGGAAGTATCTTTCGAAGACTGCACCTGACAAAAACAACTTTTCTTTAGTCTCCTTTGTAAAGAATAAGATTTCCGTATCAACTATGGCCTGGATGTTCAGTTGGCTTGGTTTGTCATTGTAGAAGTTTTGCAAACTTCCTGTCCACCAGCCAGGCGTTGCAAATCCAAGAATGTGTTCTATCCCTTTATTGTCTAATAGGTAAGTCCTAAGGCACCCGCTCAATACATAGCAACTGATGGCTGCTATTCCACCCTCATGGATGAGGTATTGATTCTTTTTTACCTTTTTATACTGAGCCAGGGAATTTAGCGCCAAGACTTCATCCTCGCTCAAACTCACATAGGTTTTAACATGATTTTCGAGTGAGGCGGTGTCAAATTTTGGATCAGTAATCTGGGTAAATTTAGTCATTTCTTAATCTAGGTTAAGTCAATTCAATAAGGTACGTTATTTCACTGACGCATGCGACGTTCTAATTTTGTGTTATTAAATAACGATAACTTTTTAAAATAAATTTATGAAAAAATTAATCAAATCATCAGTTCTAAAAGCGCTATCGATCATATTCGTTTTAAGCGTGAGTTTTACAGTATCTAACGCACAGCAGAAAAAAACTACACTGATCAATCCGGATGATGCTGTTTTCTTATTTGTCGACCATCAAAGTGGTTTAGTTCAAACCGTCCACAGTATGCCGGTTGGAGAATTAAGGAAAAATCTTGCCACTCTTGCGAAAGCATCCCAATTGTTGCATATCCCTGCCATTTATACCGCATCCGTTCCGACAGGACCAAACGGTCCTACACTTCCTGAGGTAAAAGACAATGCACCAAATGCAAAGTATGTTATCCGACAGGGAGAAATTAACGCCTGGGATAGCAAAGAATTCGTTAATGCAGTTAAAGCTACAGGTAAGAAGACTCTTATTATCTCCGGTATGTGGACCAGCGTATGTGTAGTGTATCCTGCCTTGTCTGCCCTTGGAGAAGGCTATACTGTTTATGCAGTTGCTGATGCCAGTGGAGATATCACCCCTGAAGCTCATAACCTGGCTATGCTCCGCTTAACCCAGGCAGGCGCTATCCCGGTAACCTGTGGCGCCGTGCTTCCTGAATTGATGAAAGACTGGAGAAGGAAAGAAGCCGGCGATTTTGCCAAACTGCTGGCAGATATGGTGCCTAATTTCCAGGCTGTTATCGAACAATACTATAAAGCCCAGGAAGTTGCTAAATCAGAAAAATAATTGGGGGCCCTGTATCCTAATGATACATTAAATACCAAATCAATAAGAAATGGTTGCTCCTGAAAAAGCAACCATTTTTTTAAACCGCTATTGTCATTATATAATACGGCTTAAGTCCATTACCAATGTTGTATGCCACAACATTAAAAAAGGAGATAAAAATGATACAGTTATTAAAAAAAGAAGACCAGTTTAATAGAACAATATTCAATGGTAATTTTATTGCAAACAAACCAGTAGCTAATGGAGTCAAAGATAATGTTAAACCATATTCCAGTCTATTTTATTGGAGTCACGCACGGGCAATTGACAAATGTGAGTTTGGATTGCATCCGCACGAAGGGTTTGAAATAATGACTTTTATTTTAGAAGGAAATGTAGCACATTACGACACGGCAACAAAAGTTTGGACACCATTAGAAAAAGGAGATTTTCAAGTTATTCAATCAAATAGTGGAATTCAGCACCAGGAGAGAATTACTAAGGGAACACGAAACTTCCAAATTTGGTTTGATCCTAATTTTAATGAAGCAGTAAAAAAAGCGCCATCATATACAGATTATCATAGCAAAGATTTTAAACCGATAATTGAAAATGGAATTAAAACAATTATTTATGTCGGAAAAGGAAGTATTGCCAATGTGCTTACCCCGGGCTTATCAATCAAACGCCTTTTTTTCGATAAAAAAGGTAGGTATAATTTACAATTAAATAAAAATAGTAGTTATACGTTTTATGTTTTAAAAGGCGATACCATCATAGATGGTAATGCTTTAACATCAGATGATGCGGTTCGAATCTCAAATCTTGAAAACCTGGAAGTGGAGTTTGAGATAGACGGTGAATTGTTTTACATTGAAACGCCTTTAGTTCCAAATTATAAAATGATTTGGAGCTAATTGAGAATCATATTTTGAGTATTTTTCAGTAACAATGTTTCTCGAACTCGAACCAGCACTACCTGGAAACAAACGATTTTCTTATTTAACGATATTTTATCGAATCAAAAACTCCCGCTGTCCGTAGTTTAGAAACTACGGACGACTATGCCTGGAGACTTTGTCTCCAGTAACCGCCAATTTTAATCAACCCAAAAAAGCGGAACACATTGATTACAAACAAATTACATCAACACCCCTTCTGGCGTGAGTATGCAGCGCAGGCCTTTAGAGGTGGGGTACTCGTGACACGATGAACATTTGGTTTACATTATTTGCAGTTCAATTAAAAGAACGTCTATTAAATTATGCTCCTTAGCACCCCTCGAGTTAAAGCTACGGTTTTACTTTGGTCTGACAAATTCGTTTAAATAAAGTAGTCCTCTTTGTTATAAACCGGGCTATATAAACGCTGGCTACCT
Organism: Mucilaginibacter sp.; assembly: GCF_025359345.1. GTDB lineage: Bacteria > Bacteroidota > Bacteroidia > Sphingobacteriales > Sphingobacteriaceae > Mucilaginibacter. The sequence goes on along the minus strand of NZ_JANYGQ010000023.1, from coordinate 40,400 downwards.
AAACGCGGGGCACGAGTACGCCACCTCTAAAGGCCTCTGTGCTGCATACTCACGCGCCTGAGAAGAGGAGAGGAAAAATTTAAGCGGGCGGAGGACAAAAAGTCGGTATAGCAGCGCCAATCTTGAACGGGCTGGTTCAATTGTAATAAGGTTTCCCCTAAAAATATAAGCGGCATTTATAAACCTGAGATTATTGCACTTCAAACTGCACCCTATACTCTTTTAGCGGATAGCCATTTTGAGATTTAAAGCCTTTGCCGGTAAGTTTTAAATTATAGCTTTTTCCCGGCTGTAATGAAAGCTTGACTTTAAACGACTTCATATCATCTGCAAAGCCAATTACATCGGTCAAAGGGAAATGTTCTTTGCCTCCTTCGCCGAAAGAAATAGACACCCCCTTACCCATTGGTTCAGAAAAGTTGAAAGTGAGCTCAGTTAGGGTTGCCGGGACATTCTTTTGTGAATTGATAGCCGGATATATGCTTAAAACAGAAGGTTGTAATTTTTCAAATTCGGCTAACGACTGCTGCTTGTTGACTGGTTCCTTAAAATACCCCGACTGATTGCAGAAATCGACTACCTGTTGCTCATTGCTATAATCCAACTCTATTATGTTCCTGATAGCTTGTTTTTTGTTTGATTGTTGTTGATAATAGGCCTTGCAAATTGCATAGCCTATAAAGTAGCCCAGGTCCGCATGGGAGCTGTTAGAACCATTATACAACCAAAGGCTGGTGGCAGTACTAAACATATCAATGCTGAATTTTTGCTTCAATTCCTTTTCGTGTTCCCTGCCATAGATTGCATAAGCGCTATTATTGGGGGTTTTTGTTACGAGTTCTGCAATAAAATCTGCGGCGCCCTCTTTTATACATTGCGCGAGTACCGTGTTGCTTCCGCCTTTCTGTTGAGTATGCACATATTCATGAATATTCAGGCTAACAAGGTTGGAACTTTGTTGATTTTTAAAAACATTTTTCAACCAGTCACCAAGTTCTGAAGCATCAGTATTTTTATCAGCAGTCGCTATTTCCGCGCCAACTAAAACCATGTCGCCTGTAGTGGTACCGCCCGAACGCAAGCCGCCAATGGTGAAGTACATTTTAGCCGGCCGCATTTCGGGATACATTTCTTTTAATGTTTGAACGCCGCTAGTAATTAAATTTACCTGGCCCTTCACCGACAACGTATTGGTTTTAATACTTTGCCAGAATTTAGGATATTTATTTATGAGTTCGACCCACAATTTAGCATCGTAGTCGCGTGCTTGCATAAATGCCTTCAAGCCTTCAGTACCTTTATCTACGTAGAGTTGCCGGATAAATTGAACTTGCTTTGCTGTATCACTTGTGGTGCGTACACTGTCGAAGGCCGTCCAAAACCTATCAATATCTGAGGTGTAGACAATGGTGTTAGGTTGCTGCTGTGCCTGAACAAAAACCGGGAAAGAAATGGCAATCGCGATAATGTAAAAGAATTTCATAGTTGTGTGTAAGACGTTTCTTTTAAGACAAGGGTTACAATTTTCCCGAAATAAATTGCATAAAGAAAATATACTTTAGAAGCCATTGCAATCAACTCAAAAAGTGGAACACGCTGATTATAAATAAATTACAAAAAAACATCCAAAAACATGAAATCACATAACACTTAATTATCAGATACTTACATTTTAGTAAAAACTAAAATATCTGATAATCAGTATGTTCCATAGTGTTCCACCCGTTCCGCGGAAAAATGGAACGCTTTGCAGGCGTGTAACCTGCGAATAAGGTACTGGCGCAAGTTTTCACGAAAAGTGCTGACACCAATTTGTCAGTACTTTTCACGTTTTTTGGCATGGCAGATTATAAAAAACCGCGTTACTGATGCAGGAACCGTGTTTTTAGCATCCCGGGATGACCTTTCACTGTTCCACCCTGTTCCTTGTGTTTCACTGTGAACAGGAACATAAAATTATACTATAATATCGGTATAGCTTTACACTTTAGCGTCGGTTTCCGTTTACGTTGATGCTTATAATCTCCGTTAAAATTCCGTAATTTGTTATTCCTAACCGTCACAACCATGAAGATCATTAAAGGGTAATTTGTGATGCACCACAAATGTTAAAATGACGCCCGTCACTTAACTAATCCGCTCGTGGTCGTACCTTCGGTAACAAACCGATTCTCATTTTTCGGTTAATAACCGGTTATAAAAATAAATAAATATGTGGTGGCAGTACGCTTTGGTTTTTTTGGGGTCGTTTATATTTGATGTGGTGGCCATTCCGTTCCCGCCCGCCTTCACTATTATGATCTTTTTCCAAATAATGTATGGGTTAAACATCTGGACGGTTATTATAATTGGCGTTGCGGGTTCAATTTTAGGCAGGTATGTACTTACGCTTTATATCCCGCTGCTGGCTGGTGGCATCTTTAAAAAATCAAAGAATGAGGACATCCAGTTCCTTGGCGAAAAAATGAAGGAAAAGGGCTGGAAAGGGCAAATGGGCATTGTAGCTTATTCCTTATTGCCACTCCCCACAACGCCGCTGTTCCTGGCGGGCGGCATTGCAAAAATCCGCCCGCTGTATATTATTCCGGCATTTTTTGTGGGCAAATTCACCAGCGACGCCATTACCGTTAATTTAGGTAAGTATGCCTCGGAGCACATCGATACAATGTTCGATACCGTTTCGTGGAAATCGATTGCCAGTTTGATTGTTTGGCTGCTTTTTTTGGGCGCGGTTTTGTTTATCGACTGGCGCACGCTTATACAAAAGAAAACATTTACACTAAACTTTAGGATATGGAAGCGGCGCAAGGTTGTTAATGATGGGTAGAAAATAATACTTTTACATTCAATTTAATTAAGCCCTATGCTAAAGATCAGCCTTGTGCAATTTACCCCCGAATTTGGCGCCCCCGCTAAAAACCTGCAGCACATTGCCGGTTTGCTGAATGGTGTTGAAACTGATATTATACTGCTGCCCGAGCTTTGCACTACGGGTTACTCCTTTTTAAACCAGGCAGAAGCACTAACTGCATCCGAAGGGCTGGATGGCGAAAGCATTGCTTTTTTTAAACAACTGGCTAACGAACATAAAGCTATGGTGATAGCCGGCTTTGCCGAGCGGGATGGCGAAAAAGTATACAATTCGGCATTGATTGCTTTGCCCGGCGGGGAACTGAAGGTGTACCGTAAAACCCACCTGTTCTTCCGCGAAAAGGTATGTTTTAGCGAAGGCAACTCAGGATTTTTCATCGTCGACCACCCGCTAAAAGATTGTAAAGTGGGAATCATGATCTGCAACGACTGGCGGTACCCCGAGGCTGCCCGCAGCCTTACACTGCTGGGAGCGGATATCATCGCCTGCCCGTCGAACTTAGTGTCGAATGTGTGGGGAATTGGCATGGCTGCGCGGGCTTTGGAAAATAAAGTTTATGTAGCAGTTGCCAACCGCTGCGGCACCGAAACCCGGCAAATGGACGACGGCAGCACACAATCATTAACCTTTACCGGCGGCTCGGTACTTTATAACTTCACCGGAGAGCCCATTGAACAGGCTGACAAAACTGAGCAGCACGTAATAACTCTCGAAATAGATCCTTTACTAACCAGGGATAAATTTTTTAACGCTTATAACGATCTGTTGAACGACCGGAGGCCGAAGTTTTATTTGGGTTGATGTAATAAAATATCCTTTAACCATATTCGAGACTATAATACAGCCGTGGGCTGTGGCCCTAGCCTTCCTTCCCCATATTCAGCCAAACCACTTTCTGCTCACTGGTATGTGCTTTACCAATAATGTCCTTATACAAATCGGGCCTGCGGGCTTTTCTATAGCGGTAGCCCCCGGCCTGGGTTAATTTATCGGCAGTTATTTCGGCAATAACAAGGCTGTCGTCCATGGTGCGGCATTCAGCTATAACTTCGCCAAATGGGTCGATAATCATGGAGCGACCGTTTTTCAGCTGGTCGTGGTCCATACCAATAGCATTGGAGAATATGGCGTATATCGCGTTGTCATACGCGCGGGCTGGTAACCATTTCATTAGCCACTCACGACCTTTGGGGCCGTCAAATTCGGCGCGTAAAATTCCGGCATTGACTTCCTTATCTTTCCATAGCTCAGCATCTACAAACCCCGCACCGGGCCGGGTTGACGGCGTGCACATAGTAACGTGGGGCATAAAAATAATATCGGCGCCAAGCAGGGCTGTTGCCCTTACATTTTCGATCACGTTGTTATCGTAGCAAATCAGTATGCCACATTTCCACCCGTACAAATCAAAAACGGTATAGCTGTTGCCGGGAGTCAAGTACGGGTTTATGAAGGGGTGCAGCTTGCGGTGGCTTGCAACCAGCCCGGTTTTATCAATGCATATGTAAGGTTTGTACAGGTTGCCTTCAACATCCCTTTCGAAGAGGCCCGCCAATATGGTAATATCAAATTCGGCTGCAATTTGCCGCAGTGCTTCAACACTGGGGCTGCAGGTCAGTTCTTCCGCAAGCTCCAGCATTTGGGATTTTGAAAGTTCGCGGGCAAAGGTGTAACCTGTTATGCAACATTCGTGAAAGGCAATAACGTTTGCCCCTGCCGCGCTTGCCCGTTGCGCCAGCTTTTTAATAATTGAAAGGTTGTAGTTTTTATCACCGCTTTTGTGCTCAAACTGGGCGGTAGCAATTTTGATAGTTTCCATGTGCTTTGTTTAATGTTGGTCAAAACTAACCATTGCGACGTGGGGATACTTGGAAGAAACCGACGTTTTGAAAAAAGTCGCATGTCTTTAGTTGAAAGTCCTAAGTCGAATATTCACTTTTGACTTAAGACTCCCGACTTAAGACTCCTCCCCTACATCTGCATAAAATTAATAGCGAGCAAATTGCTGTTGCTGCGGTATTGTAATGGGGTAACGCCTGAGCTTTTTTTAAACCAGTTATTTAGATGCGCCTGGTCGTAATAGCCGCTGTCGTAAACAATAGCTGCCAGTTTGTCGTCGGGTGGGTGGTTTTTAAGCAGCTTTAAAAAATGCTGCAGTTTAACAACGTCCGCAAATCTTTTGGGATTGATGCCGATATAATGCTTGAATTTACGCTGCAACTGTCGCTCCGTAACCGGGATTATTTTTAACAGCCCCTCTACAGTTACGATACCTTTATGCTGATAAATCAGGCTGATGGCCTGGTTAAAGGCAGCATCGTTGGGGTATGCGGCAGTAGTTTTCTTCAACAGGAATTTCTCAATAACGGCAATTATTTCATTGCTGGATTTGGCACTGTGTATTTGTTCTTCTACATTGTGCACCTCGCTGCCATAAAAATCAACAAGGTCGATGGTACCGTTATTAAACTCGTCTGCCGATACCCTAAACAGAGAATTAATGCTATAAGGGTGCAAAACAACTACCACCATACCCAGGCTGCCGGTAGCCTGCAAATCGTAGTAATGGGTTATTTGCCCGTATACAAAACTGCGCGGCTGCGTTTGTTCCCTTGTATCGTTATGATAAAGTTGCTTAAACTGATTTTTATAATGAAATACAATGCCGGGGTTGCCATCCGAAAATAAACGGTAGTTTGAATGAATGTTCCTGTCGCTCTCTAAAATCAGATAGTGCTTTACGATGGATGACAGTGCTGCTGACGGTGGCAATTGCATATGGCGCGGTTTGCATTATAAAGATAGTTAATTTTATGGAGTCAAGAACCAAGATTAAAGAGCCAGGAAAAAACACGGGCCGAAGATCTCTGGTATAACCAACCTTGAATCTATTTCGCTTTAATTTTAGTTTCATCTACATTATCTATCCTGATCACCCGCCTGCACAATAATAAAGTGACGTTTACTAATGCAGTAAATACTCATAAATGGCATTACCATAGTGCCGGTGCGATTAACCAGCATCACCATGCTCAAATACCAGCTATACCGCGAGAGGCCCCGGTAAGCTTGTTTATAAAAACCTAAAACATTGGTTAACATAGTTGAACGGCTTTTGCCCGGCGTTAAATATCTGCAAAACTACTAACTAAACAACCTCCCGCATTGGAAGAAACCGACAATTTCACCAGCCGCCCGGCAAATAATACTGGTATAATTTTATAAAGCGAACGAGCAAACATTTTGGAAAACAAAAGGCTACTTGCCGGTATGTGATGTTCATCATTTTATAACTTAATCTAAACCTATACTTTGGCCGCCGTTACTGTTTTTTATGTCCCAAACTATAGTTAATCCCAAAAAAGGTTACCGTTTATCTACCCGTTCAAAGTTCGCCTGGCGTATTGCTCAAGCCTGTGTTTGGTTAGTTGGTGCAGGCATTTTATACTGCCTGCTGTTTTATCCGCGAACAGGTCTTTTGTTATTTTGGAACATACTTATACCCGCAGCACCCGCTTTGCTGGTGGTATTTACCGGCCTGTGGCGTAACATTTGCCCACTGGCAACTACAAACCTGTTACCCCGGCATATGGGGTTATCAAAAGGCAAAAAGTTAACTGCAAAACAATCGGGGATTTTAAACCTGTTGGGTGTAATTGCATTATTTGCTATTGTGCCATTGCGGCATGCCTTTTTTAACACCAGCGGCGTTGCCACGGCCTCGTTGATAATAACATTGGTTTTGGCGGGCATTATACCCGGGTTATTTTACGAATGGAAAAGTGTGTGGTGCTCTGGCCTCTGCCCTGTACATCCTGTTGAAAAGTTATATGGTGGTAATGTGCTAATGGCGGTGCCCAATGCACACTGTACCAACTGCATGAACTGCGTAGTTCCCTGTCCCGATTCTACGGTTACCACTCACCCCGTGTCGTCAGGCAAAACCATTTACCAACGACTAAGCATGTTTTTAATTACGGGTGGGCTGCCGGGCTTTATATGGGGGTGGTTCCAGGTGCATGATGAACAAAAAGCAGGTTTAAATAATCTATTTGTAGCGGTTTATAAAATGCCGCTTATTGGCTTAGCATTTACACTCACAATTTTTTCAATCTCATACACCTTTATAAGCCGGAAATTTGAAAAAAAACTGGTGAGTTTTTTTGCTGCAGCGGGTGTATCGTGCTACTATTGGTACCGCATACCTGCTTTACTTGGTTTTGGCAAATCCAGTGCCGAAGGCCTGCTGATTAATCTTGAGGGTAAATTGCCAGTATGGAGCGTACAGCTATTGGCCGGAGCGGCCGCCGCTTTCTTTTTTTATTGGCTGGTGGCACGTAAGCAAAACAATAAAAGCTGGCTCTTACGACCGCCATTTGCCCTCAAAACACAGCGTTTAAAACCCGGCGGCACTGTTTAACCTGCCCGCAAAAACACCGATGGACCTATTGTTGCTATTACTGGTCCGAAAATTGACGGTCTCGATAAACTAGCTGTACAAACTATGGAAACCTTAAAAACCGCCCCCATTACCATCAACCCAACCGAAGGACAAACCCTATCAGTAGTTGGTGATAACTACCGCATTTTGATAAGCGGTAAACAAACGAACGGCGCCTTTGCCGTTATTGATATGTTGGTGCCACCCAATGGCGGCCCGGGTCCGCATGCACATGCGGGTTTTGATGAATCGTTTTATGTGATTGATGGCGAAGTTGAGGTAAAATCAGAAGCGGGCACTTATATTGCGAAAAAAGGTGCCTTCGTAAACATACCCAAAGGTGGCATTGTGCACTGTTTTAAAAACAAAACGGATACATTAGCGCACTTGCTGTGCACTGTTACGCCTGCCGGGCTGGAAGAAATGTTTTTAGAAATTGGCAAACCGGTTGACGCCGGCACTTTCCTGCCGCCACCACCAATGGACGAAGAAAGCATTAAAAAGCTTATAACAGTTGTCGAAAAATACGGTCAAAAGGTGTACCCGCCCGATTTTTTAGGCTAAATACCGGGTGGTGACGGCCCATATCTTGTAATAAAATGGTTTATATTAGCACTTTAAAACCTGTTTAATTTTAAACAAAGGTTTTGAGCGCCTTATCGCAAGTTTGCGCTTTACAGGCATTTATTAATTACTAACCTAAGTATGCCGCCAGCCGAGAATACCACCAACACTAACAACTACTATAAAGCAATTTTTGACAATTCGCTTAGTGCCATATTTTTCACCATCCCCAATGGTACTATTTTGGATATTAACAAGGCCGCCAGCAATATTTTTGGCTACACCACCGATGAATTTAAAAAGATAGGACGCTTCGGCCTGTTTGAATTGGCCGACCCGAACTTCGTTTCATTTTTACAAACCAGGGACCTCCACGGCGCTGCCAAAGGAGAGGCTATCGGTATCAGGAAAAATGGTGAGCGTTTCCCCTGCGAAATGTCGGCAGTGGTTTTTAAGGATGAAAACGGCGAACCCCGTACGTGTGTTAATTTAATTGATATAACCGAGCGCCGCGCTACCGAAAAAGAAATATTTACCAGGCAACAGTTGCTAAATGCGGTTGTTAACAACACAAACGATGGCCTTGCTGTTGTTGACAAAAATGGCCATTTTTTGATATTTAATCAGGCAATGATTGATTTACTTGGAGTTGAGCCTGTCGATTCAAAAACTTACGATTGGTCAAAAAGGTTTAACATATACCAGCAGGATGGAGACACCTTACTGCCAACCGATAACCTGCCAATTGTTAGAGCGCTGCACGGAGAGTTTATAAAGGATGAAATATACCTTATTAAAAACCCAAAGAAGGGCAACGTGTATTTATCTATTTCTACTTCGCCAATAAAGGATGAAAAAGGGGAAATTATTGGCGCCCTGGTTGTCGACCGCGAGGTAACCGACCAGTTTTTATACCAGGAAAATTTAAAAATAGTCAACGACAAATTGCTCGCCAGCAACGAGCGGTTTAACTACGTTGTAAAGGCCACCCATGACGCTATATGGGACATGGATTTAAAAACATACCACATACAGTGGGGCGAAGGTTACGAAAAGGTGTTTGGTTACAAACTGGGACAATTGGAAGGAGACTATGCAGAATGGAAAAACAAAATTCACCCGGACGATGTCGAAAGGGTAGTTAACAGCATACAGTTTTCGATAACAAACAAAAGCAGCTATATTTGGGAAGAAGAATATCGCTACGCCAAAGCTGATGGTACCATGGCTTATGTTTACGACAGGGGCTACATCATACACGATAAAAACAACGTACCGCTACGCATGGTAGGCGCGATGCAGGATCTTACTGCCCGCAAAAACTACGAGATTGAACGAACACAATTGATTGACGACCTGATACAGCAGAACAAAAACCTGGAGCAGTTTACTTATATCATATCGCACAACTTACGGTCGCCGGTGGCAAACATTATGGGTTGCGCCGAAATGCTGAAGGACGTAGAACTTGATGCCGATGATAGGGAAATAGCCGTGCGGGGCCTTTCGCGGTCTATAACCAAACTTGATGATGTAATTACCGACCTGCACACCATTCTGCAATCAAAAAACGAGCTGAACGAGAAGAAAGAAACAGTAAAGCTTTACGAGGTTTTCAGCGATGTTAAAAGCAGCCTGAATACGATAGTAACACAGGCGGGCGCAACAATAAAAACCACGTTCGGGGTAACAGATATTAGGTCGATCAAGTCGTTTATCTACAGTATATTTTTAAATCTTATATCAAACAGCATTAAATACCGCCGCGAAAATGAGCCATTGGTTATTGAAATCAGCAGCACGCAGAACGGCAATAAATTAATACTGAAATTTAGGGATAATGGCCTGGGCATTGATTTAGCGGCGAAGGGCGGCGATTTATTTGGCCTTTACAAACGTTTCCACAGCCACGTGGAAGGCAAAGGTCTTGGGCTTTTTATGGTGAAAACGCAGATAGAAACCATGAAGGGCAAAATTACGGTAAAAAGCAAACCGGGTGAAGGAACGGAGTTTGAGATTGAATTGCCGGGGGAATAGTTATTGGTCGTCTCTTCTTGACTGGGCGTCTGGATAAATAGTTTAGTTACGCCGTAGACGCGACGCTTCGCGTCTAACGAAGGACAGGTATCACGTAACTTAATTACATCTCACACCCATTGCGAAAATTTATTTGCATGCAGGAGACGCGAAGCATCACGTCTCTACGGCTACATAGATTAATGTCCATTCATTCGCTCTACCCCCATGTAATATCCGCAGGATTCACAGTTGCAATAAACTCGTTTGCTGCGGCCACTCCCTTTTCCAGCATACCCCTCATTTCAACAGGATCAAAAGTCAGGCCGCCCGGGCCACCTCCCAATGGCGCTGTTGGCTGGAAGGTGAAAAACTTTATTGGCTGTTTACCCTGGTAAGGGTTTTTTACTTCGGGAATGTTAAAGTATTCGTCTACCGCATCACTGCTTATGCCGCCGGCTTTCATTTTCGATTTTACGGCCTCGATATACGTTAGGGCTGTGTTGTATTGCTGCGGGATAATCAAATCATCCTTGGCCACACCGTCCGAAAAAATTCCGATAGTTTTTTGCAGGATGCCAAACAGGTCCCCGTAGCTAACATTGTCGACGGCATCCTCCTCGGGCGACAGTAATATGGTGAAAATTTCGGTCGCACCGTTATCTATTGCCATTTCTATGCCCACATACTGCTTAACGCCGCCATCAACAAACTGGAAGGTTGGGTTGGGGTCACCGGGTACATCCCTGTTCACCGTTATCGGCTGCATAAACACGGGCTGGCAGGCCGAAGCCATTACCGCCCGGCGGAAATGATTGGCATCTACCATAGTTTTTATTTGGTAATTATCGGGTTCAATTGGTGCAGTATCCGTTGTAAATACCACTAACTCGCCTGATTGCATGCAGGTGGTATTGATAAACAGGCGCTTGCCGCTTGCCAGCAAGGTATTGTAACGGTCATCGGTATAATTCTTTCCCAATGTGTTCCATAAGGGTGTGGCATCAAAAATCGACTCATCCCCTATCCTATCGCCCAGCCTGTTTTGCAGCACAATATCCTTTGTGGTTTGCGTAGTGTATATTTCTTCCAGCAGCGCCATTTCGTTCATCGCCAGCAGCGGCACTATTAATGAGCCCGTGCTGGTGCCCACATACATATCAAACTTAAGATTGGGATAATTCTCCAATAATCTTTTTACAATACCCACAGCAAAGGCTCCCTTCGAACCGCCGCCGCTAATAACTAAGGCCCTGCTCATATAGGTTTAATTTTAGTTTTTTTACTGATACGGAATCCCAGCGAACTCTGCAGCCACCAATCATGCAGCCCGTAGTCCCGATGCATGGTTATGCCTAAAACCACCAGGTTACCAATGTCGGCATTTATACCGCCGCCCAGCAAGCGCTGCCTGCCCGTACCCCACAAATGGTCGATACTGAGATTGATGTTTCCCAAACTGCCAAATGGCTCGGCTTTAAGGGTCGTTAACTTTATGGATACCGTTGGGCCAAATGCGCCCTGCAACTTTTTGTCGGTATAAAACCCATCGGCTATCACACCTCCCCTTATCAGGTTGGTTACAAAGGTATACTGAGGAACCAGTTGGATCCCACCGGTATAAATGTCAGGCGTATTGCCATTAAAGGTGGTTACCATACCACTATGCAGTTTTAAATGCATAATAAACTCCTTCGGAAATTCAGGATCCTGGGCCAATAAACGAATGGAAAATAAAAGCAGCAGGAGTGCCAGGCTAAATGCTTTCATAGGATTAAAGTTTAGTTAAATAAATGTAGGTAACAATTATTTAACTTACAATACCATCCATATTTTATTTTTTAATTAATGGTTTGTCCGTTTACATGCAGGTTTATCAGGCAGAGGCTTTTACTGCCATAAATCTGATTTTTTAAATCGTATTTTTGAAAAGTACAATAATGGCACCAGGGAGACTACAATCGACTTTTATTTGTTTAATAATTCTTGTGTTTTTACAGGTTAGTTCGGGTGCAACAATTCCCCGCCTTAAAAACTATAAAAAAGCAACACATCAAAAAACAGCAAAGAAAAAGAAACCCGGTTATGTTGCCGCTACAATTCCACATTCACAAGCAAACTGTAACGACATCAACTGGGCGTCGTGGGGAAGTTTTACAGGTGCGAGCGCGACAGGTACCATTAACGACGCAGATGGAAGCCTGGTTAACGTAACAATGACGTCGAATTTTGACTTTGGCTCTACTCCCGGAATTTACAATTACTCAAAATTCAGCACTTACCCTTCGCCGATACCCGATGCACAAGTTCCGGAAACAACTTGGTCGAAGGGTGCCGGCGGGACCACTACAATGTGCTTTTCAAAAACTGTTACTAACCCTGTGTTGTTAATAGCATCACTCGGTAGTTCGGCCGGCATAAGCAGCAAACTCGATTTCTCGCTCCCTTATGTGGTTTTGTTCGATGGTGGAAATATGGTATATAACAGCAGCACTTCGTTAACCGGCACCGAGGGGTACGCGATCATTATGTTTCCGGGTGATTTTACCTGCGTCACCATAAACTCAACAACTGAAGAGTTTTATACCAATATTACCTGGGGCTTACGACCGCCGCCTTTCCCAATCAATATAAACGAGGGGACTAATAGCTGTGGCAAGGTTGTGCTCACTGCCGACGGCGGGGTAACCTATTTATGGAATGATGGCGATACCCCGGATAAGGCTACTAATACATTTCATCAAAGTGGGACGTACATTGTTACCGTCACTAATTCGGCAGGCTGCACAACGTCAACCTCAAAAACTGTGACAGTTAATCCTGATGGTTCGCCACCAGTAATTTCCCAAACAGCAAGCATCTGTGGCAGTATTACGCTTACAGCCAGCGGCGGCGTGTCTTACTTATGGGATGGCGGCGATACACCCAACAAACCTTCAAATACCTTTCATCAAAACGGCACCTATACTGTAACAACTACCAGCGCCGGGGGCTGCACTGCGTCTACTTCAAAAACAGTTACTATTGCGGCTCCCCCGGTACCAGTCATTTCGGGCAATACAACTGGTTGCGGCAGTGTAACGCTTACGGCAGGCGGGGGTAAATCTTATTCATGGGATGGCGGCGACACGCCCGGGCAACCGGCAAACACATTTCATCAAAGCGGCACTTACACGGTATCGGTAACTGATGCTAACGGGTGCTCTGCTTCTAAGTCCACAACAATTACTGTTAATCCTGATGCTGCTGCGCCGGTAATTTCGGTTACAGCAAGCACATGTGGCAGCGTTACGCTTACAGCAACCGGCGGCACATCTTACCTGTGGGATGGCGGCGATACGCCCGATAAGCAAACGAATACCTTTCATCAAAGCGGCACTTATACGGTAAACGCAACCAATGCCGGCGGCTGTACTATGCCCGCCTCAAAAACTATCACGGTTGACGTGCCTCCTATTTTAACTATTTCGGGTAACACCACAGATTGCGGTAGTGTAACACTAACAGCCGGCAGCGGCGCTGCATCCTACGCTTGGGATGGTGGCGATACCCCGGGCAGCCCGGTAAATTTCTTTCATACCAGCGGGACTTATAACGTTTTGGCTACATACGCAAACAGTTGCACAGCAACGGCGGCGGTTACGGTAACGGTAAATCCTGCTGTGTCGCCTTCCGTCAATATCAGTGCCAGCTCGTCAACGGCTGTTTGTTCAGGCACCCCTGTAAGTTTTACTGCAGGCGCAGTAAACGGCGGAAACTCGCCCTTACTTCAATGGTACAAAAATAATATACCGGTGGCGACGGGTGCTGCTTATACGGTAACCGACCCTGTAAATAATGACATCATTGAATGTAATTTAACCAGCAACGCATTGTGTGCTACGCCTTCAGTTGTGAGCAGCAATACCATTACTTTAGTGGTAAATGCAATCCCAACAATAAGCATCAGCCAGGGAGTGATTGTGAACGGCTCGGATCCTGTCAGGATAAACCCGATAGTTACTGGCGATATAGCGAAATACCAATGGACGCCAACCAGCGGGTTAGATGACCCCACTGTACCAAACCCGCTGGCAGCGCCAGACTATACTACGACTTATACGTTAACAGCAACAACCACTGCCGGGTGCGAAGCTTCGGCTTTGGTAACAGTAAAAGTGTTGAAAAATGACATTGTAATACCCAACACATTTACGCCAAATGGCGATGGCATTAATGACACATGGGATATTACTTACCTTTCGGACTACAAAGATGCAACCATCGACATTTACAACAGGTGGGGCCAGCATTTATTTCACTCAATTGGTTATTCCAAAGCATGGGATGGTACCTATAACTCAAAACGGTTACCTGTAGGCACTTACTATTACGTTATTGACCTTAAATATAATAATTACAAACGCAGGAGTGGTTGGGTGGCAATTGTGAAGTAAACCAGGCATTAAACGCACCCTTTTTGCCACCGGTGCCTCTTTGAAAGACCTGGCGGCAACAGAAAAATACTTTTTGTCGATGTCAATTATTACACATCCACCTAAAAACTGTCTGTTCTTTTCCCTATCTTGCCTCAATAAACATTATCCCGCAATGAGGTTTGTAAAAGCTTTTATAGCCATATTTTTCACAGTTGCACTTATCGTAGTGCTGGAAACAAAAATAGGCGATATCCCGGCCATGGGTGTGTTCCTTAATCCTTCAACCGGTTTCTGGCAAAATGCTGAGAGCAAAAATATTCTGCCTGCTGAAAAATTGACGCTAACCGGCCTGCAGGATGAAGTCATCATCAAATACGACGACCATCGCATCCCTCATGTCTTCGCCAAAAACGATCACGACCTGTACTACGCCCAGGGTTTTGTAACCGCCCGAGATCGCTTATGGCAAATGGACATACAAACCCGTAGTGCAGCAGGTCGGCTATCAGAAGTTGTAGGGCCCAAAGCGCTGGAGATTGACCGCTATCACCGCCGCATGGGCATGGTTTATGGTGCCGAAAACGGGCTTAAGGGCATTATGGCCAACCCGCAAACGCGCACCATGGTACTGGCTTATACCGAAGGGGTAAACAGTTACGTGCACAGCTTATCCCCAAAGAGTTACCCAATTGAGTTTAAATTGCTCAATTATGCCCCGGAAGAATGGAAACCCATCAACTGTATTTTTTTATTAAAACTGATGTCGGAAACATTGGCCGGCGGGTCCGACCAGTTTGCAATGACTAATAACCTGCGCGTTTTTGGCGCAAAAGCAGTTAACGAACTTTTTACCGATTACCCTTTCCACGAAGACCCGATAATACCTGTTGGCACCAAATGGAACTTTAAGCCGCTGCCTATCCCAAAACCATCAGCTGGTTATATTGCACAGATGACCGAAAATATCAAACCAAAAGAAAAAGTAGATGGCATTGGCAGCAATAACTGGGCTATAACAGGCAATAAATCGGCCACGGGCTACCCTATTTTAGCTAACGACCCGCATTTAAATTTAACTTTCCCGGCAATATGGTACCAAATACAGCTATCATCTCCAACCGGCAATGTAAACGGGGTTTCGCTGCCGGGTGCTCCTTGTGTAATTATTGGCTATAACCAAAAGATAAGCTGGGGCGTTACCAATGTTGACGCCGACGTGCTGGATTGGTACCAGGTAAAGTTTAAAGATAACACCAAAAACGAATACTGGTACAACAACAAGTGGAATGCCGTTAAAAAGCGGGTAGAGGTTATCAATATTCTCGGCCAGGCGCCCGAGGTCGACACTGTGCTCTACACACATCACGGCCCGGTGGTTTATGAAACAAAGGCAAAAAAACCTAAGGACGAATTTGAAAACATACCAGTTGGCGACGCTTTAAGATGGATAGCGCATGATGAATCGAACGAGTTTTTAACTTTTTACAACCTTAATCGTGGTAAAAATTATGCCGATTACCGCGAAGCCCTTACCCATTTTACCGCTCCTGCCCAAAACTTTATTTTCGCCAGCAATGATAACGATATTGCCATAACGCCAAATGGCAGGTTCCCGCTTAAATATAAAGAACAGGGCAAATACATTATGGACGGCAGCGACCCGGCAAACGACTGGCAGGGCTGGATACCCGCCGACCAAAACCCAACGGTAAAAAATCCGCCGCGCGGCTTTGTAAGTTCGGCCAACCAGTCATCAACCGACCCATCTTATCCATATTATATTAACTGGCGCTTCGAGCAATATTACCGTGGCAAACGCATAAACGACAGGCTTGGCGCCATGCAAAAGGCCACCGTGGATAGTATGCGTATAATGCAAATGGATAACTATAGCATACTGGCGCAGGATGTATTGTCGGCAATGATTAAATACGTCGACCCAACCAAATTGAGCGACGACCAGGCAAAGGCATTCAACATCATAAAAAAATGGGATAAGCATTATGCCGCCAATTCAATAGGTGCCAGTATTTTTGATAATTGGTGGCGTAAGTTTTATCTCCTGGTATGGGATGATGAGTTTAATATTAAGGGAACCTATTTAAAATATCCATCATTCGACGAAACTGAAAAGCTGCTGCTTACCGATCCCGGTTCAAAATGGTTCGACAACACCAAAACACCATTAAAAGAAACCTGCGCCGACATGGTAAACCATTCGTTTTACACCGCAGTTGACGAGTTAACACGCAACAATGGCAAGCCTGGCGACAAATGGCAATGGGGAATGGTAAAAGAAACGTTTATAAATCACCTGGCGAATTTGCCAGGATTTGGCACCGGGAAATTTTTCGCCGGCGGGCGCGGCGGCGTGATTAATGCCCTGCGAAATAATAGTGGCCCAAGCTGGCGCATGGTGGTACAAATGGGACCAACGGTTAAAGGCTATGGTGTTTTCCCCGGCGGCGAATCAGGCAATCCCGGCAGTTTTTACTACCGCGATATGTTTGATACCTGGAAAGACGGCAAATTGAATGAATTGCTGTTTTTAAACTCGTCGGATGAGAATTCGGGGAGGATAAAATCGACGTTGAGGCTGGAGAAGAAATGAGTGATGAATTGAAAGAACTAAAAAACCATGTCATTGCGAGCGAGGAACGAACGCGGCAACCGCAAACGTCACAGGGCAGCCTTGTATAGTTCGCGATTGCTTCGTTCCTCGCAATGACAAATATTTATAAAATTAAAGGATAACCACTATGCTATTTTTCATCATACTAATATTAACCTTTGCCAGCGGATTCTTTTTACCCTGGTGGGTGATTGCCATCGCGGCATTTTTACCGGCGCTGTTTATCGGCAAAACCCCGGCGCGGTCGTTTGGGGCAGGCTTTGGGGCGGTGTTCATCACATGGACGGTACTTGCACTTTTCAAGACTGTGCCTAATGATAATATATTGGCTACCCGTGTTGCCAGCCTTTTCCAATTGCCGAACTGGGTACTATTATTGCTGATAACCGCACTGATTGGCGGTATAGTTGGTGGAATGTCGGCGCTATCGGGGGTATTGCTGAAGCGTGCGCTTGCAAAAAAATAATTAACAAAAACGCCCCGGTAAAAGTACCAGGGCGTTTTTGTCAGGAAAAGAAAGCCTTTTACCTTTATCCTATCCTTTCACCTCCTCAACTACAAAGCCGTCAACGAAGCCTTCAAACCAGTAACTGCTTCCGAATCATTTTTATTGGTATCAAAAATCTCTTTCGAGGTTATATCGGAGCCGTAAAAATTGGCATTGGCATTTTTATCGATACCCAGGTTTGAGCCATTTATGCTGATGCCCGCAAATAAACCCCGGCTGCGCGAATAGGAATAAACTTCGGCATCAAGCTTGTAATCTGTATTGGCTGAAGTGCTCCTGCCAACAGGACCCGCCGCTGCCGAAGCATCGCCGCCGATGGTAAAATCGCCATTTTTAACTTTGGCCAGTACGCCCTTATGACGAAACACCAAAACCAAATCGACAGATTGCACGCCTATTTGTGCGCCTATGCTGCCACCGGTCATAGTAATAAATACGGGGTCGCTCCATTTGCCATCGCTCAATCTCACCATCGCAACTCCCCTGCCTCGTTTACCGCCAACAACAAAGCCTGCATTTATTAATTTGGGCACTATTACTACGCCCTCGCATTCTGATAGCAGGTTATGGGGGATGCTTTCCTTTATTTTACCAAAATCCTTTAAAACGTTCGACGCAGCGTGCAAACGTTCGGTTTCTTTACTGCCATCAGTAAAAGCAGAGCCGGCTATAAAAAAGATACTAAGTGCCAACGACAGCACTAAAAATTTGATTGATTTCATTATTGTGTTTTTAAGCAGATTAAATTTGTGCGCAAATATTACTGTTATAACCCTGAAATTTCAGCCTTGTTTTACCGGAATTACGGGATTTTACTGATTTATGACGCTTTTCAAATCAACCCATCATCAAATCTTCAAATCAACATTATCTTTGCCCCGATGAATAAGCAGCAGGTATTTTCAATCGATAACGAACAGGCATTTACAAATATTGCCCTGCAGATTTTTAAATACCAGGCCGAAAACTGCAAAGTTTACCACGATTTTATAACAGGACTAAATATTAATCCAGGTAATATTAACAGCATACAGCAAATACCTTTTTTACCTATCGAGTTTTTTAAATCGCATAAGGTATTAAGCTCAAACCAGCCTGCAGAGGTAACTTTTACCAGCTCGGGCACCACAGGCATGATAACCAGCAGTCACCTGGTAACCGATGTTAGCTGGTATACCGAAAGCTTTCGCAGGGCTTTTAAATTATTTTACGGCGATATTGAGGAATACACTATTCTTGCATTGCTCCCGGCGTATCTCGAACGCGAAGGGTCGTCGTTAATTTATATGGCCGATGACCTTATCAAACAGTCAAACAACCCGGATAGCGGCTTCTATTTATACAACTACGATGAACTTCACCATCAGCTTAAAAAACAGCAGGCAGCTAAAAAGCCTACACTGTTACTAGGCGTTACCTTTGCCCTGCTTGATTTTGTGGAGCAATACACACTAAACTTCCCCGAATTGATAGTGATGGAAACCGGTGGCATGAAGGGCCGGCGCAAAGAAATGATCCGGGAAGAACTGCATCTGCAACTATGTGATGGATTTGGCGTGAACGCCATCCACTCAGAATACGGCATGACCGAATTGCTATCGCAGGCTTATTCAAAAGGCGATGGCATTTTTAATTGCCCGCCTTGGATGAAGATCATCACCCGCGACGCCAACGACCCGCTGGATTTGCTGCAAAATGATAAAGCAGGGGGTATAAATATCATCGATTTGGCAAACATCAATTCGTGCTCGTTTTTAGCCACACAGGATTTAGGGAAAGTTTATACTGATGGCTCTTTCGAAGTATTAGGCAGGTTTGATAATTCTGATATAAGGGGCTGTAATTTGCTGATTGCGTAAACTTAACTTACTACTAACATAATATTATTATTTTTGCACCATACTAACTGGTATTACGATGATTGAGAAATTTTTGAACGAAGAACAGGACCCCAAAGCGGTTGAGAAAATATACATGCGCTTAACCGACCTGCTTACCACCGGCGAAGAAATAATATACATTGCGGTTCAAAAAAAACCTATAGTAAACTTATTCCCTGATTGTATTGCATTAACCAGCAAAAGAGTGCTATTTTTCACCCCCGCAAACCTGGGCCTCTCGATAAAATTTGTTGATTTTGTTTGGAAAGATATAGTAGACGTTTTTACTAAGGAAGAAATTATTGGCGCCATATTCAGCGTAAAAACCACTAATGGCGCCGAAATGGGAGTTGATTACTTGCCAAAAGTACAAGCCCGCAAGCTATACCAATACGCACAGGAACGTAAAGAATCCGAGCGCGAAGCCCGCCGTTTACGCGACCTGGAAGACAAACGTGCCGAAAGCGGGGCCATGCAATTTGAGCATGCCTCGCAACTATCATCGCAGCACCCTATCACACCTGTTGAGCCAATACCACAACAACAGGACCCTGTTCGTTTACCCGAGCCTACTTCTGCACCAGCGCCTGTTGCCCAGGCCCAAAAACCAGATGAGCTCACCGAAAAGTTGAAAAAATTAAGGATGCTGTTTGACAATGGCCTTATCTCGCAGGAAGAATACAATCACAAGAAATTGGATTTGTTGAATGACTTGTAGCTGGTGAATAGTGAGTAGAGAATTGTGAGTAGTTATTCGCTAAAACCATTCCCATTCACCACTCACTATTAACTACTCACCACTCACCAGCCTGCTATCAAAATCGAAAGGTTCTTTCTTTATTATTTTTACCTTTTGCATATCAGGGTGTAGCGGGTTCAAGAGGTAATTATATTCGGCAGGCACAATGGCCGAGGGTACTTTCAGCATAAAATGATCCTGTTTCTTTAAAAAGTCGTCGCCAATGCGGGCTAATATTTGGGGTGGAGAAATGTCTTTCCAGTTTTTGGGAAGAATATTGGCCGTAATTGTTTGTATATGTTTTTCTGGCACCTCCACCTCAACAAGGCAATAATCATCCGGAATCATTAAAGGCTGCAAATGCACCAACACCTCCAATATTGCCAGTGAGCATGAAGAGGCAAAATAAGCAGCCGGTTTACCTATGCTGTTCCACCTGCCGCCAAACAAACGGGCGCCGGTGCCGCTAAGGTCGTTGGCATAGGTACAACGTGTAATACGGTAAAGTATCATCAGCAATTAAGCAAAAATACCATGCTCAATGCGGCCCAACTCACGAAAAATCATATCAAAGCCGGCCGAAGTATCAAGGATGGTAACCGGAGCCTCGCCATTGAAAATAAGGCTCGGGGCTTTTATCCATAGCTTAAATTTATCGATAGAGCCAAAAACCTCCTCGCCGCGGGTATACAGGCGCGCAAGCTCAACGGCCTTTTCGGCATACTCTAGTTTTATAATTTCGTTGTCATCGTAGCGTTGTAAGGTGCGCTCGCTAATGTGCAGAATGTTTGCTAACTCCTGCAGGTTAAGGGATATTTTTTTTGCCAGCGCAAGCAAAGTGCCCTTTGAAAACCCTTTACGTGCCAGGTTAATGATATCAAAATCATTAGAAAACCTTAATGACCTGGCACCACCCAACAAATTATAAAAGGTATTGCCCGAGCCACCAACAGCATAAGCTACCATCGGCTCGTTGAGCATGTTTGGGGTATCTTCTATTTTTGATTTGTGCGACATAATGGCAAATATAATCACCATTTGTCGGATTATCAAATTTATTCAGCAATAATTAAAAAATAATTTTTCTTGCCTTTTTGGGCAACCAGGTATTTACCGCTTATTAAATTATCATTATTGTAAGTGTCATCAACCGAATTGATTTTCAGCTTATTGATGGCTGTACCGCCACCCTGTATCATTTTTTTGGCTTCGCCTTTTGATGGAAAAACCGTTGTGTGCGCCGCCAATAAATCGACAATATTAATTCCTTGCTCCAAATCGGCTATGTTGATGGTAAAATTAGGCACACCTTCAAACAAACCAAGCACTTCACCGTCACTCAATTCGCTCAAAAACTCAATACCAACATTGCCAAACAAAAACTCCGACGACTTAATTGCTTTTTCGTACGCAGCTTCACCATGCACGCGGATAGTTATATCTTTGGCTAAAGCTTTTTGCAGCACACGTAAATGTGGCGCGGCATCTTGCTCTGTTTCTAAAGCTTTTATAGTTTCCTCATCAAACAAAGTAAATATCCTTACATAAGTTTTGGCATCCTCATCGCTGGTGTTCAGCCAAAACTGGTAAAATTTATACGGCGATGTTTTCTCAGCATCCAGCCAGATATTACCGCCTTCGGTTTTACCGAACTTTGTTCCGTCTGATTTTTTTATCAATTGCGTAGTTAATGCAAATGCTTCGCCCGAGCCCTTGCGGCGCACCAGTTCAGTACCGGTTACAATGTTACCCCATTGGTCGGAGCCGCCCATTTGCAATGCGCAATTGTGATTCTTCCATAAATAGTAAAAATCGTAGCCCTGCACCAATTGGTAAGTAAATTCAGTAAACGACATGCCGGTTTCGCCCTCAAGTCTTTTCTTAACCGAATCCTTGGCCATCATATAATTAACGGTGATATGCTTGCCAACCTCGCGGATAAAATCAAGGAACGTAAAATCCTTAAACCAATCGTAATTATTTACCATTTGGGCGCTATTGGCCCCGCAATCAAAGTCGAGAAATTTCTCTAACTGTCCTTTTATGCCTGCCAGGTTTTTCTGCAGTACATCTTCAGATAGCAAATTGCGCTCCTGCGATTTTCCTGATGGATCGCCCACCATGCCGGTAGCGCCACCTACCAGCGCAAAAGGCTTGTGCCCCGCGCGCTGAAAATGTATCATGGTCATAATCTGGGCCAGGCTGCCCACATGCAGCGAGTCGGCCGTCGGATCAAAACCAATATAACCCGATACTATTCCTTTATTTAACAGTTCTTCGGTTCCGGGCATAATATCATGCAGCATACCCCGCCAGCGTAATTCTTCAACAAAGTTCATTTCGTGTTCAATTCAATCCCGATAGCTTTCGGGACGGCAAATATAATTATTTATGATTACACCGATTGGGGAATGATTACACCGATTATTTGTTTTGGATTTCGCCGTTTGGATGATAATTACCCCGATAGCTTCGCTCCAAATTTAAATTTCCCTTACCATTAAATCTCTGTAATCATAAAATCAAATAATCGGCGAAATCAAATAATAATCGGTGGAATCATAATATTTAACTATTTTGGGATTGTACAGGACTTTTGACGAGGACCACTATGAATTTTTTATCGCACTTTTATTTCGACCGGGAAGTTGATGATTGTTACCATATACTTGGTACCGTATTGCCCGATCTTTTGAAAAATGCTGATAAAACAATCGTTCTTCACCCCGAAAAATTACAAAGTACCAACCCATCTGTAAACTCCATTATAAACGGATGGAACAAACACTTGGAAGTTGACCGCCATTTCCATTCTTCCGGATTCTTTCTTGAACACTCGCACAAACTAAAGTTATTACTTCGGCCCGTTATCGAGGGCTCACCGGTGAAACCGTTCTTTTTGGGCCATATTGCCATCGAGCTTATTTTAGATAACCTACTGCTAACTACAGGAAAAGTGACTGCCGATGTATTTTACGATCATCTAAATGGATGCGATGTAGCAGTTGTTGATGATTTTTTAACTTTTGCCGGACTTAAAAACACGGCCGTGTTCTTTAAATTCTTCGAAGGCTTTAAATCAAGCCGGTATTTATACAGCTATGCCGAAACGCAACAGATAGCGTATGCCTTAAAAAGGATTTGCATGCGCGTTTGGCGCGACCCTTTTACGCCGGATCATGAAAATGCCATAAATGCGATTTTAACAACCTATCGCCTGGATTTACTAGGCAATTTCATGTCGGTTTTTGATGAGATAGACGGGAAGTTGGCCGCTAATTAAGTGCCGGCAATAGACTTTACCTGGTCTGCAGTCTTAGAAACCAGCTAAAAACCACTGCTTTCTGCATAAAATAGCCTTAAAATCAGCATTTAACATTAAAATATTCTTTTCTAAATAAAATTAATATACCTACCTTTGCAGTCCCAATTAAGAAATTGGGAAAAGGAGAAAATTTATTTAATGGCAAAAAAACAGGAAGCAGAAAAAGAATTAAAAGCTAAGGAGGCTGAACTCGAAGTAGTTGGAGCAACTCCTCAGGAAAAAGAAACAATTGAGTCAGAGGCTGATTCAATTTCGATCGAAGAGATCAAATCAAAAATCACAGCAGCAAACGAAGATTTCGATTGGGATGCTGATGAGAAAAAATTTGGCAATTACAGCGACAGCGACCGTGAGAAATTCGAGAAAATGTATGATGGAACTTTCAGCTCTATCACCAAAGGCGAAATCATCACCGGTACAGTTGTAAATGTTAACAGCAAAGATGTTGTATTAAACGTTGGCTTTAAATCTGACGGTTTGGTATCAGTGTCTGAATTCCGTGATACACCTGATTTGAAAATCGGTGACACAGTTGAAGTATTTGTTGAGTCGCAGGAAGATGCTAACGGTCAGTTAGTGCTTTCGCGCAAACGTGCTAAAACTCAAAAATCATGGGAGCGTATTAATTCTGCATTAGACAATGATGAAATCATCACTGGTTTTGTTAAGAGCAGAACTAAGGGTGGTTTGATTGTAGATATTATGGGCGTTGAAGCCTTTTTACCAGGTTCACAAATCGACATTAAACCTATCAGGGATTATGACGTTTATGTGGGCAAAACCATGGAGTTCAAAGTTGTTAAGATCAACCACGAGTTTAAAAACGTAGTGGTATCGCACAAAGTGCTGATTGAAGACGATTTGGAAAACCAAAAAACCGAAATTGTGGCCAAACTTGAAAAAGGCCAGGTATTGGAAGGAACCGTTAAAAACATTACCGACTTTGGTGTATTTATTGACCTTGGCGGCGTAGACGGTTTATTACACATTACAGATATTTCATGGGGCCGCATAGAGCACCCGCGCGAAATCTTAGCATTAGATCAAAAAATCAACGTTGTTGTGCTTGATTTTGATGATGAGAAAAAACGTATCGCTCTTGGTTTAAAACAACTTACCCCACACCCTTGGCAGTCGCTTGATGAAGGCATCCAGATTGGCTCGAAGGTTAAAGGTAAAATTGTTACCGTTGCCGATTATGGCGCATTCCTTGAAATCATCCCGGGTGTTGAAGGCCTTATCCACGTATCAGAAATGTCGTGGTCGCAAAACTTACGTAACCCTCAGGAATTCCTGAAAGTTGGTGACGAAGTTGAAGCACAGGTATTAACACTTGACCGCGACGAGCGCAAAATGAGCTTGGGCATTAAGCAATTAACGCCTGATCCATGGCAGCACGCTGCTGAGAAATACGCCATTGGCACTCAGCACATCGCTACTGTTAAAAACATGACCAACTTTGGTGTGTTTGTTGAGCTTGAAGACGGAATTGACGGATTGATCCACATCAGCGACCTTTCATGGTCTAAGAAAGTTAATCACCCTAACGAATTCACTAAAGTTGGTGAAAAATTAGACGTGATTGTACTTGAGCTTGATGTTGACAACCGCAAATTAAGCCTTGGCCACAAACAGCTTGAAGAAAACCCTTGGGATACTTTTGAAACCATCTTCACCATCGACTCGATACATGAAGGTACTGTATTAAAAGTAACCGATAAAGGTGCAATTGTTGCTTTACCTTACGGTGTTGAAGGCTTCTGCCCTACCAAACACCTGGTTAAAGAAGATGGCAAGAGCTTAAAGGCTGAAGAAGCTGCTGAGTTCAAAATCATTGAATTTAACAAAGAAAACAAACGCATCGTTATCTCTCACTCACGCATTTGGGAAGAAGCCCGTGCCGAGCAACGTGTTCAGGAATTTGAAACCCGTAAAAAGGAAGCAAAATCTGCAAGCAACGCTGTGAAAAAAGTGAAAGAGTCGGTTGAGAAATCAACTTTAGGCGACCTGAGCGTATTGGCACAGTTGAAAGAGCAAATGGAAGGTGCTGAAAACAAAGCACGCAAAGCTACAACAACAGCCAAAAAAGCTTCGGAAGAAGAAGCTGCTGAATAAGTTTAAATAAATTAAATCCTTATAAGCCCCTGGTAGCAATGCCGGGGGCTTTTTTGTTGCTAAATTTTACAGATATCATCTTATCCATTAATTATATTTGCTCTTATGAGCACCCGCAAGCCTTTAAATCCCTTTGTTTACATACTGCTTATTGTCATTTGCCTTATCATTTCAATAGCCTTACTTTATTTCAATTTCAGTGATTTTGTAATGCCCTACCCGTTGGTAATCGCTTTGCTTGTTATTTGCGCTTTGGTTAGCCTGGGAAGTTATATTGGCTATTTCAGGACACCAAAACATAACTATTCGTTATATGCAAAACTGTGGCGAATTGTGCTGCTGGCTTTGCTGGGCGTGACTGTAATAATTTTGATAGCATTACCGGTATTAGTAATTGAAAACGCATGAGTGGCGAAACCAATCTTCAGGCCCTGCTAAAAACTATGAGCCCCAAACTTAACGAGGGCGACTATGTGTATTGCACGGTAAGCGCCTTAAATAATTTCGACCCAAAGGAAATAATTGGTCTTTTTAAAGAAGAAGAGGGCTGGACTATTATACTTGATAAGCAATTGGCGGATAAACTGGGTTTAAATTATACCTATGTCGCCGCCTGGATTACCTTAACCATCCATTCATCATTGGAAGCGGTAGGACTGACAGCAGCTTTCGCAACGGCGCTTGGTAACGAAGGTATTAGCTGCAATGTGGTAGCTGCCTATTATCACGACCATATTTTTGTGGCTAAAGGGGATGCAGAGAAGGCGATGATGGCATTACAAAAGCTATCAAATTGACAACTTATTAAATTACGTCATTGCGAGGAACGAAGCAACCTCTACATAGGACATTCAAGAACCTTATAATTTGTGATGACCTAAATGCGGCATTCAGGTCACCATTTGTATAGCGGTTCGTGATTAGCAAGCGCAGTCCGCCAGCTGGCGGATCGTTCCTCGCAATGACGATATGGTTGAAAACACGGTTAATCTATTTCAAATCCGGTAATTTCCCGCCGTCAAAAATGCTTTTTTCGGCAACGGTCTTCTCAACATCCTGCCATTTACGGGGAGCATCTATTGATAATAGCGTGCCTTCGGTTTTACCTATCAGCACGTCATCTTCAATCCTCACGCCGATGTTCCACCATTTTTTATCGCAAGGGCTGCCGGCAGGGATATAAATGCCGGGCTCAACAGTGATCACCATGCCTGCTTTTAAACCGCCGCCATATTCCCCTTTATCATGCACATCCAAACCTAAATGGTGCGATACGCCGTGCGGGTAATATTTACCCACTTCTTTGGCATCCTTAATAATACCAAGTTGTATCAATCGCGATGAAAGCACCTCGCGGGTTTTGGTTTCCAAATCGCCGTATGGCACACCATCTTTACAAAGTTTAAATACTTCTTCCTGGGCATCATAAACTATCTGGTATATCGCTTTCTGCTCTTCGGTAAATTTACCGTTAGATGGGAACGTGCGGGTAACGTCGGCGCTGTAGCCGTGGTATTCTGCACCAACATCCATCAGTACCAACTGGTTATCTACTTTGGTAGCAGTATTTTCTTCATAGTGCAGTATACAGCCGTTGGCACCTGCGCCAACAATTGGCGGATAACCTTCATCTTCGGCGCCATAGTGTTTGTGTACATACAACATAATGCCTTCCAGTTCCTGCTCGCTCATTTGTGGTTTCACAGCGCGCATGGCCTCTGCATGGGCAATGCTGGATATTTTCACCGTTTTGCGCATTAAATCCAATTCTTCGGATGTTTTAACTCCCCGCAAATCGGTAGTAAACTTTTCATAAAGCGAGAGACCCGAAGGACTGGCGCTAATTTTTGATTTTACATCAGCCAGCGTTGCAGAATCAGGTTTTGCCACCAGTTCCTGAATGATCGGGCTGTTTTTGTATGCTTCCCGGTCGAGGCGTGGTTTCAGGAAGGCCATAATCCGGTCAAGGTTCTTAGGTGTAGCGTATTTACCTATCACATTTAAATCGTTGGTCAGGGCTTTGTCTGAAGTTTTGATGTCAGCTTTTTCTTTAAAGGCACCCAACAATTCTTTCAGACTTCCCGCACCGCCGCCACCCACGTCATCGGGCAGATCATCATACAAAACCGTATTAAATTTCTTAAAATCTATCGGGAATTTTGAGAACTGCTCGCTGTTGTAAACTCTTTTAAACCCGAGTTTGGCTTTTGCACCGGCAACACCCAGCCGGCGCCCGGTCCACTGCTCCTGCTGCGGGTCGCGGTGGCGAACGAAAAACAACTCGTTATAGCTGCTGTCGCCATCGGCTTGCGTGTCTTTAAATACCAATAGAACGGCATCAGGCTCTTTATATCCCGAAAAGTAGTATAAGTCTGGATTTTGATGATAAACATAATTTACATCTTTCGAAAAAACCCGCTCAGGGTAAGCAAAAATTACGGCTACAGAATTACCGGGCATCATATCCCGCAGGGCCTGCCTGCGCCCGGCATGAAACGCGGGGGTTAAATAATCTGTCGGCAGGTTTTGGGCCTCGCTGCCCTGCGAAAATACCTGTGCAGTGGTGCAGCAGGCCAAAGCAGCAACCAGCAGGCTTTTGTTAAAAAAATTCATAAATAATAAGTCAGTTATTTGTTCTGTTTAAATTCAGTTAAGGTACAAATTAAACATTTTGCCCGCCAACCAAATGCGTGCAAAATTTATACAAGTATAAACTTTAGTAATTAAAAACTAATCACCCTTTCCGGGTGAGATTTTTGGGGAGTCCGAAAGTCGGGAAAGTCCGAAAGACGCTACATTTATTTTCGTTTATAAGTTCCTTTAATTTCCGATTAACTAACCTCTGGTATCTAATCTCTAATCCCCAAGCCCCAACTAATCTCTAATCTCCAATTAACTAATCACCAAAAATAATTACCTTTGCCCAAATCCACCCATACGATGCAAAATCTAACACTGCTCGACGGTCAGAAATTTCAAATAACACTACAGCGTTTATGTCGTCAGTTAATAGAAAATCATAACGATTTTTCTGAATCGGTACTTATTGGTATACAACCGCGCGGCATTTATTTAGCCAAGCGTATAGCTGAAGAACTTCGCAAGATATTACCGGGCAAAACCATATTACAGGGCGATTTAGACATCACCTTTTACCGCGACGATTTTCGCCGCCGCGACCAACTGGTGCCCAATCAAACCAAAATCGATTTTATCATTGAGAATAAAAAGGTGATCATGATGGACGATGTACTGTGGACAGGCCGCACCATCCGCGCCGCCATGGATGCCCTGCAGGCATTTGGTCGCCCGGAAAAAATTGAGTTGCTGGCGCTGGTTGACAGAAGATATTCAAGGCATATACCGGTGGAAGCTGATTATGTGGGAATTGAGGTGGATTCAATCGCATCACAGAAAGTAGTAGTGAGTTGGATAGAGACGGATGGGGAAGATAGAATAGTTTTATTATCAGAGGCTAAGTAAATTATAAAAGACTCGTCATTGCGAGCGTAGCGCGGCAACCTCGTCGCTATACAAGGTGAAGAAGTACAGCGACGAGATTGCTTCGTTCCTCGCAATGACAAACTAAAATAATTCCGAAATCAAAAGAAATGGCAGGATTAAGCACAAGGCATTTATTAGGGATAAAAGATTTAAACCCGGCAGATATTCAACTAATATTTGAAACGGCCGACAACTTTAAAACGGTTTTGAACAGGCCGATCAAAAAGGTTCCTTCCCTTCGCGATGTAACTATTGCCAATATATTTTTTGAAAACTCAACGCGCACACGCTTATCGTTCGAACTGGCGGAAAAACGATTATCTGCCGATGTGGTAAATTTTGCGGCATCTTCATCATCAGTAAGTAAAGGCGAAACGCTGATTGATACAGTAAATAATATACTGGCCATGAAGGTAGATATGGTAGTAATGCGCCATCCCTACGCCGGCGCAGGTATCTTCCTGTCGAAACATGTAAAAGCACAAATTGTAAATGCCGGCGATGGTGCACATGAGCACCCTACCCAAGCATTGCTTGATGCCTTTTCCATTCGCGAAAAGCTGGGCGATGTAGCCGGCAAAAAGGTGGTTATCGTGGGCGATATCTTGCACTCGCGCGTTGCGCTGTCAAACATATTGTGCCTTAAACATTTGGGCGCTGAAGTAATGGTTTGCGGGCCCACCACGCTGATACCGAAATACATTGGCTCGTTAGGCGTAAAAGTTGAGCATAACCTATTGAAAGCCTTAAACTGGTGCGACGTAGCCAATATGCTGCGCATACAGCTGGAACGCCAGGATATAAAATACTTCCCATCACTCAGGGAATACACCATGCTTTACGGCTTAAACAAACAGATATTAGATTCGCTGGACAAAGAAATCATCGTGATGCACCCCGGTCCCATAAACCGTGGCGTTGAAATTACCAGCGATGTTGCCGACAGTAAACAATCCATCATACTCGACCAGGTTGAAAACGGCGTGGCTATACGCATGGCGGTGCTGTTTCTGCTGGCAGGGCAAACGCCGTAAAATTGCGTCATCCGTGAATTCCGGTTTTAAAACATACTTAAAAATTAGCGTCAAAGGGTTTCTATTATCCTCAATATTCCCTTTCGTACTCTACTTTTTCGTCGAAGTAAAAAGCTTTGTTTATATCAGCATCATTTTTAATATTTTAGGATTTGTTCCGGGATATTATAGATATCAGGACCAATTATTATTCCAAAAAAAACTTAAAGCCAAAGGCCTTACACCAGACGACTTAAATAACATTGCATTTGTTAAGAGCTGGGACGAAATAAGAAAAAGAGGCATTATAAAATACTCGTTAATTGATGGTGGAATCTTTTGCGGCTTTGCACTATGTGGATTGTTTAGTCTAGCAGCATTGCTGGTTATCAAAAATATGTTCACCTATATAGCCGCCGACCTGTCGAACATGTTTAATTTTATCGGGTATACATATTTAGCCGGTGCTACGACAGGTATTATTATTTACAGGATTTTATGGGCGCATAACGAGATTAAATTTATCCGCCTAACCGACCCGCTGCATTAAAGCGGTAATATGACCGTTATAAATGGCAAATGAATTTAATATGAGGTCTGCTTTTCTAATCTTTTTACTCTCCATTTTGGCAATTACATCATCAGCCCAAACCCGCCAGCAACAAAAAGTCGACTCAGTATTTAAGTTGGTAAAAACTTATTTCAACGCCAAAAATGCAGATGCCCTTTATAACCTTGCGGGTGATGCTTTTCAAAAGGAGTTTAGCATAAACGCTTTCGGTGATGTTGCCACCAAACAGCTTTTTCCGCTGGGGCAAATAAATGACGCCTTGTTAACCAGCTTTGTAAACAACAGCCTGGCAACCTACAAGGTGAGTTTTACAAATGCTACCATGAACGTATTTATCAGCCTTGATAATAAAAGCAAGCTTGAAAACTTCCTGTTTAAGCCTTACACCGATCCGACACCCGATAAAACAGCGCTTGTGCCAACCAACAACCCTATGCTAACCACAATGGATAAGCAGGTGGATACCGTTGCCCGCAAATACATCCAAAAGGCAAACACCGTGGGCCTTTGCATCGGCATTATGAAAGATGGCAAAACCACTATCTACAAGTACGGCGAAACAAAAAGAGGAAATGCCCGCCTACCAGATGGTGACACCTTTTTCGAGATCGGCTCCATCACCAAAACATTTACGGCCACCTTGCTGGCATATTATGTAAACGACGGCCAGGTTAAGCTTACCGACCCGATAACCAAATACCTGCCCGATTCGGTTGCTGTAAACCAGTCGCTTAACGGTATTACGTTGCTTAATTTGATAAACCACACCTCAGGGCTGCCCAGTGTGCCCGACAATTTAAAGGAAAGCATGACCAACCCGTTTAATCCCTATAAAGATTACACGAAACAAATGATGTACGCCTATCTAAAAACCTGCCGGCCAATTACCAAACCAGGCGAAAAGTATGCGTATTCAAACCTGGGGGTAGGCTTACTGGGCGCCATATTGCAATATGTGAGCGGCAAGACTTTTGGTGAGATGGTAAACGAACTGATAACTCACCCGCTGGTTATGCTCAGTACGGCTCAATATTTAAACCCGCTGTTTTCGCCTCGGTTCGCATCTGTTTATGATTCGAGTGGGCGTGAAACCCTGGCCTGGGAATTTGATGTGCTTGCCCCTTGCGGCGCATTACGAAGCACTGTAAACGATTTACTGCGCTATGCCCGGGTAAACATGCATCCCGGCGCCGACAAACTAGGCAGTGCCATTGCATTAACCCACCAAATAACTTTTACAAAAGATGTAAAAATAGGCCTGGGCTGGCACATAATACCGGTTAATGGTATAAACTATTACTTCCACAACGGCGGCACGTACGGCAGCAGCAGCTTTATGGCTTTTAATGCGGAAAAGAATGTGGCAATTGTAGTACTATCTAATGCTTATGAACCTACTGATCCGGTCGGCGCTGGGATTTTGGGAAAGCTGGTTAAATAGTTGATTAGTTTGGAAAGGACCAAACTTAGTTTTAACTGCATTACTATTAACAAAAGAATGATTTCAGGAAATCTTATCTAATTGTCATTGCGAGGAACGAAGCAATCGCATGCTATACAGGGCGAAAAGATAGGTATTTAGCTCGCATTGGCGGTTGTGTACTGCGTGCGGTTGCCGCGCTCGTTCCTCGCTCGCAATGACAAAATTTTATATTAACTCTCGATATGCGTCAACGCGTATCCAATAAAATCCCTCGTCAATCCATAGTCTTCTGTCCCCTTTCTTCGGATAAAAAAGAAATCGCGCGTTATTTTAAGTCCCTCTATCGGCACCTCAACTAAATCACCCTCGGCTAACTGGCGAACTATGGACGGCCTCGGCATAAAGCCAAGGCATTGGTCGGCCAGCAGGAAGTTTTTGAGCGCTTCTGTCCCGCCAAGGCGGATCTTTACAGACAGGTCTGCAGGTTTAATGTGCAGGGCCGATAGTGATTTTAACAAAGCATTTAATGTTCCCGAGCCACGCTCACGCAAAGCCAGCGGCGTTTTTACAAACTGCTTCAAACTTAGTGATTTACCTGCCAGCGGGCTTTTAGCCGAACAAACCGGTATCACCTCGTCGCTCATAAAAGGTTTGTAAGACACTGTGGTGAGCTTATTATCCACCTCGATAATGCCGATATCCACCTCGTGGTTTAGCAGGGCATTTAAAATATACTCCGAGTTCCGGTTAACCAGCTGCACATCCACATTGGCAAACTCCCGCTGAAAACCAGATAGTATAGATGGCAAAATATACAATGCAATGGTGGTACTTGCCCCCAGCCGCAAATGGCCCGATGCCTGCGACACGCTGCTCAGCACCGATAGGTCGTATTCAATTTTACGTTCAATTTCGGTGGCTTGCAACAGGTATTCGTTTAGCTTGCTACCAGCTTCTGTTAGCAATATGCTGTTTCCCTTGCGTTCAAACAAGGGCACTTTATACTGGTCTTCCAGTGCCTTGATGTGTTTGCTGATAGCGGGCTGCGTTACAAACAGCACTTGGGCCGCTTTGCTGAAACTCAAATTGGCAGCAACTTCCATAAAAACACGGTGGGCAAAAGATATCATAGGTTTCAAAGATAACGAAACGATATAAAAGAAAGTGGTAGCGTCTCAGTTTGAGTTTGCGTACTTACCCCACCATTTTAATTATCTTCGATGAATAAAAATAAGATATATGACAGCATTCAACGGTATTCAGGTTTATGAAATTTTAGAAAATGGCAATCTACTCAATGGTATTTATACAAATACAAAGTTGCAATTGAAAAACGGTATAGATTATCATATAGATATTGAAATTGCAAGAAAACAGCATACTGATAATGAAGGAGTTAAAGGAGATTATAATTGCAGGTATATTGAATCAAATAATGCCTTAGTAACAGATTGCAAGTTAAAAATCTTAAAGCATAATGGTGTATATGAATTTACGTGGAGTGATGAAAATGGAGCATTTTGGAAGGGATTAGGTTTAATGGCTGGTACTACCCACATTGCAGTGTCTTATGACGGGGTCTAAAATTTTCAAACTGATACACTACCAAATAAAGTTATAACGGAAGGGTTGATTGTCATTTAGGCTTGGGTTAACCCTTGCGGCGGGCGATATAAAGGCAAGTAGCCATATTTCGGGTAACCTGGCCGGCAAACTGTTAAGTTGCTATATTGCCTATTTCAGTTAACAGCGCGTCCCTGTCCGGGCGTATAATAATATTTGAAAAAGTTGAATAAAGTGTAACTGTTTGGCTGGCATCCAGCGCCCAATTCCATTCGGTTGATTTGTATTCGATAGCCTCGAATGCGTTTGTCCGCTCAAGTGCTGCAAGGCGGGATTTAAAGTCCAGGCCGAACGGCGTCATTCCAGGTCCTTCGGCTGGGCTCATCGGGCCTGAAAGGAGTTCTTTCGTGGCCTCATGAAATGCATCGTAGCGGTCATACACGCCAAAAACATTCCAAACCATGGCCCACCATCCACCTGGCCGCAGCAGACGGGCTATTTTCTCTAACGCCACATCCTCATTCAGCCAGTGAAAGGCAGTTGCCGAAATGCCAAAATCAAAACTATTTTCAGGGAGTTCAGCATCCTCAAATGGAACGGAAATTATCGAAAGCCCGTTTCCCTGTATTGTATTACCCAGAAAATCGGCCGACCGGCCATCGGGCTCTATAATCACCAAAGGGCTCGCCCCGAGCTCAACTAACCGTTGGGTTGCAATACCGGTACCGGCCCCTATTTCAAAAGTAGCGGTATCTTTGCCAAGGCAGCCGCGTTCGAGCAGCATTTCAAAAACCCAATCGGGATATCCAGGGCGTATAGCATGGTAACCAGGGGGGCTCCCCCGAAAGCTTCGCGGCCGAATTTGAGGTCTACGGTTGATTTTGCCATTTGAAAACGTCTTGAATATAGAATTAAAATAAAAACTGCGCGTGTATTTATCTCAAAATGGCAATCAATGCCATTTTAACTTCGTTCTGGTGTCTTTCTCTTTAATGTACTTGATGATGATCAACCCCTATTAATTAAGATATAAAATAATCTCGTTTTTGTCCGATTATTCCTTTTGTTCAAATTCCCCTACCCTATAATCAATTAACATTTCGATTTCATCCTTGTCGGCGGGGTCGACTTTAAATTGAAGTTGGGCAGGGTAATACCTATCGAAATATTTTATAATTATATCTTTAGCCATTTTAAAATATTGATTATCAGAATCATAATTTTTTAATTGATTCAAAAACTCATCTGTCCCATTAAATATTTGTCCGGCAAACGGGTCGAAAAAGTAAGTGCCTGATTCATCGCCTGAAGATTTTCGTAACATAAATAGTAGATATACTCCAAATTGAAATTCGTTGTTCAAAAGAAATTTCTTTAATAAGCGTGTCGAGTTAAGGGCAATATTAAGGCGTCTATTGTTGCCTGGTGATTCACGTTGTTGCTCGCTGTTAAAACGTAAAAAATCTTGAACTGTAAAATTGTAATTTGGGATAGTAGACAAGAACTCTTTAAATAATTTGTAAATCATTTTCAAAAGTTCTTCGGTACTAAACAGAGTTCCTTCAGATAAAGATTTAAAATCTTCTTGATTATTCGCGCGCACAAATGCACTAACAAACCTTGCACGTGAATATGCTGTAAGACTGTTATCGCCCACCACATTGCGAAAGGCTTTTCGACCGATGGTTAACTTTTCGTTCCCAACTGCCAAAAGGGTGTATCTATTGATAAATAAACTGGTCGCTCGATTAAACCACCTAGTATTAGTTTCATCCTCTAATCGTAAAAATAGGACGCCATATTTTTCAAGTGATTCCAATCCTATTGGAATCGAATATGAGTCCATAATTTTGTCTAATTCGTAGTAAAAACCGTCTTCAATCCATTCTTTAAAAGTCTCAATTATAACATCGTTATTGTCTGTGATGACCTCACGAAATTTTTTCATTGATAACTTATCATTAAACAACTGATATGAAAAGTATAAATAAAAGTTAGACACTAATTTAAATCGTCGAATATGCCCGTAGGCATTCTTATCCAAAAGCGCCTCAATTGTTTTTGTAATCCAAATTTGCTCTTTGGGACTAAAGCTTAAGTTTTCCAATGATTGTTTGAGTTCCGGCTCTAACAATTTAAAACTGTCGTAGTTATTTTCATCGGCGGTAAAAATCTTCTTTGATTCTATCAAACAGTACACCTCATAGCTTTTTGCTTTTATTAACTCGATCAAAAATAAATCTGTCCAATGAACTTCTTCTCTAAGTATGTCAAATTGAATCAAAAATGAATTGCAAAATCTCTTTACATCTCTGAGATTATTCAATAAGTTTTCGAGGATATTATCACTTGAGATACCCTCTAATACTGCGGTACTTATTGAAGTGGACTTATAAGAAAGCGAGTCTATTATAATATTTAAGCTGTCTATATCTTCCTCGCTCGATAATTTGGTCTTTATATACTCTTTAATTTGATTAGAAATAACTTCCTTCTTAAATGTTGGAAGCGTTAAGACCAATTGAAAAATCTTCTTTAAATATTCCTTTTCTTTACCAATTAAATTGGTTTTTTTCAAAGTTTCAATAACATAGTTGTGATCGATTGCTACGACAAAAAATGTGTTCGAAAAATTCGCTGTGTTTCTAATTATACGTAATACCTCCAAAATTTCGGAAGCTGTTAATCTATCCAAATCATCGATAAAGACTATAATTCTTTTTCCAGTTGATTTAATATACGTATTTATAGTATCGTAGCGCTCGGTGACGGACGGTTCGTCAATGAAATCATCTATTATAGTATCAATTAATCGAAATGATGCTTCTTTACTGGTCTGAAATATTTTTTTGGAATAGGAATTTATTTTGTCCGCGATCGTCGCATGGTAAGGTTTCAAAGAATTTGCTAATGTCTTAAAAAAATCATCAACAATTAAGTCGCCATTATTAATTCGCCAAGGATTGAATTGTACTAAAATATTTTCTTCCTGATTTTCGCTAAGCGCGCTATAAAGCCGTTTTAAAAAATCAGTTTTCCCTTGGCCCCATTCTGCAAAAATCCCAATACCAAAGGAATTATGAGTAGTTGTCGCTTCAATTCTAGTCGCTACTTTATTCGCATATCCTGTCCTATAGTAATGGTCGTTTTCCTTTATAGAAATGTCCGAATCTTCTATTAATGAGGCATTCCCCTTCTTCGATAATTGGCTTTTGAAAGTCTTATAATGCATCGTAAGTATTAAAAGACAAAAAACTATTACATCAGAATAAAAAAGTGATGAGCAACACTTGAATCCGTAGAATCTTAATGAATCGTCCGGCCGCCAAAGAATAAAATAGAATGCAAGCCCCAAGGCAAAGTAAGCGAAACTATTAATTGAAGGTAATAATTGTTTAGACAGTTTGTTAAAAACAAAAAAACACGTATAAACAAATAATCCAAAAACAATCAAATCCATGATATATGTTATTGGAATTGATTTGAGAGCCGGCTTAATAAAAATAACCGTACATAAAGTTTTTATAGGTTCGTAAAATGTATAGCTAAGGACGGCAAGTAAAATCCAATAAAATATCTTTTTATTCGATATCGCTTTATTATACAAAGCAAAGTCTAATTTCGAAAATGGATCAAATTTAACTTTAGGGTTACTCTCAGTTTTTGTTAGAACGTCGTTAGGCATTGTGATAATTAAAACAAGGTGATTTGCTATAAAGCTAACAATAAATTGAGTTATATACCTTTTCCTCAATTGGTTAAATTGCAAACTATCCTGCAAAAAAGGTTCGAGACTATAGACCTATAAATAAAAATAGGGATAATCTCCCGATCATCCCTATAATTTATATTTCACCATCGGGTCAAAACTTAATCCAACCCAATCAACTTAATCTAACTTAAGCAACTACTTCACCAGCGCCAATCAAATGCTTCGCAGCCAAATATTCAGCAATCTGCACAGCGTTAGTAGCAGCACCTTTGCGCAGGTTATCTGATACTATCCAGCAGTTCAAAGTTTTTTCCTGGCTCTCGTCGCGGCGAAGGCGGCCAACAAAAACTTCGTCTCTGTCGTGCGCATCAAGCGGCATCGGGTATTTTAAGTTTGCTGTATCATCAACTACAATGATGCCCGGCGAATTTGCCAGTAGCTCGCGTACTTCGCTCAGATCAAAATCGTGCAAAAACTCAATATTAACTGATTCAGAGTGGCCTCCCATAACAGGGATACGCACGGTGGTGGCGGTTACCTTAATGCTGTCATCACCCATAATTTTAACGGTTTCGTTCACCATTTTCATTTCTTCTTTGGTGTAGCCGTTTTCGGTAAACACGTCGATCTGGGGGATAACGTTAAGGTCGATGGTGTAAGGATAAACCTTCGGGCCATCTATTCCCTTGCGTTCGTTAAATAATTGCTCCACGGCCTTTACACCGGTGCCTGTAACGCTTTGGTAGGTTGATACCACAACACGTTTAATTTTATATTTATCGTGCAGTGGCTTAAGGGCCACTACCATCTGTATGGTTGAACAATTTGGGTTGGCGATGATCTTGTCATCAGCTGTTAATACATCGGCATTAACTTCGGGCACTATCAGTTTTTTGGTAGGGTCCATGCGCCAGGCCGATGAATTGTCAATAACAGTTGTGCCGGCTGCTGCAAAAAGCGGTGCCTGTGCCAATGATGTGCTGCCCCCTGCCGAAAATATGGCAACGTCGGGCTTCTGTTTTATCGCATCCTCAACAGAAACTACCTTGTACTGCTTACCCTTAAAAGTGATTTCTTTACCAACACTTTTCTCTGAAGCTACCGGAATTAATTCTGTAACGGGGAAGTTGCGCTCCGCAAGGACCTGCAACATTTTGGTGCCCACCAATCCTGTGGCACCTACTACTGCGACTTTCATTTGCTTTAAATTGTTATTAATTAAAAATTCCTGCAAAGATGGGAATTATTTTTGATTTGATTAACCACATTGTCTACCTTTTTAGTGGGATTGATAAGATTGAATTAAGCATAAACAAGTGTTTATTTTACACCATCAACCGCTCATTTAATCGATTTAATCAAACCTAAAAATTCAACCATTTTTCTACCTTTGCCGAAGTAAACTGGCATTTCATGAGCGAAAAAATTTTAATTATTGGCGCCAATGGTCAAATTGGTACCGAATTGGTTAAGGCATTACGAAATATTCACGGCGCAGAAGCAGTAATAGCTTCGGATATAAAAAGCCCGGCATACGCCATCCGCAATAGCGGCCCACACGAAATTGCCAATGTGCTCGATAGGGACAACCTGCACCACATATTTGACAAGCACCGCCCCACCCAGGTTTACCTGCTGGCAGCCATACTATCGGCTGTAGGCGAACAAAAACCAAAAGTGGCCTGGGATTTAAACATGACCGGACTTTTGTCGGTACTTGATTTCGCTGTTGAATTTAAAGTAGCCAAAGTTTTTTGGCCAAGCAGCATCGCGGTTTTCGGGCCGCACTCGCCGCAATATAACACCCCGCAATATTGCGTGATGGACCCCAACACAGTTTACGGTTTCAGCAAACTGGCCGGGGAACGCTGGTGCGAATATTATTTTGAAAAATACGGGTTGGATGTACGCAGCATCCGCTACCCCGGCCTTATCGGATGGCGGGCAAACCCGGGCGGCGGTACTACTGATTATGCCGTACATATTTTCCACGAAGCATTAAAACAAGGCAAATATCAAAGCTTTTTATCAGCAGGCACTGCTTTGCCTATGATGTATATGGACGATGCCATCAGGGCTACTATCACGCTGATGGATACACCGGCAGAGAAGCTTGGCATCCGTTCATCATACAACCTGGCCGGTATCAGTTTCACCCCTGAGCAACTGGCTGATGAAATTAAAAAGCATATCCCTGATTTTGAAATGAGCTATGTGGATAGTGATCCACGCCAGGCCATTGCCGACAGCTGGCCAAAATCGATAGACGACACCGAAGCCCAAAAAGATTGGGGCTGGCAGCTGGAATACGATTTGGCAAAAATGACGGAGGATATGTTGACGAATCTTAAGACAATCATCTAAGTGAGGGAAAAAGCAAAAGGTAAAAGCTGAAAGGTTTTTGCTGCTCTGATTATAGACTTAATTTTAAAACAAATATTATATTCGCTGATTATAAGCGTTAATGGGATGATAACCATTAACCAATGCACTGATGGCCATGAACTATGAACCATCAACTATGAACTAAAGAAATGGGAAGAGCATTCGAATTCCGTAAAGAAAGAAAATTTAAGCGCTGGGCCAAAATGGCGGTTCAGTTTACGCGTTTAGGCAAAGAAATTGTAATGGCTGTAAAAGCCGGCGGTGGCGACGTTAACACCAACTCGCGCCTGCGTACTGCTGTGCAGAACTCCAAGGCAGTAAATATGCCGAAGGACCGTGTGGAAGCCGCTATAAAAAGGGCCACCAGTCGCGACGAAAAAGATTACGAAGAACTGGTTTATGAAGGCTATGCACCGCATGGTGTTGCTGTATTGGTTGAAACCGCTACCGATAATACCAACCGTACTGTTGCCAACGTGCGCAGCTACTTTACCAAATATGGTGGCTCATTGGGCAAAACCGGCTCATTGGATTTTATTTTCACCCGTAAATCGGTATTTACTTTTGAGCCGGGCGACCGTGATTTGGAAGAGCTGGAATTTGAATTGATTGATGCCGGTTTGGAAGATTTATTTGTGGAAGCCGATGAAGAAGGAAACGATATTGGCGTGATACATACCGCTTTTGAAGACTTTGGTAAAATGCAGAAAGCATTAGAA
>NZ_JANYGQ010000021.1 GCF_025359345.1 Mucilaginibacter sp. | reverse complement strand
TATAGACTAATTAGTCTATAAATAGTGAGTAAACAAGAACAGATCCAGGCAACCGCATTGCGGTTGTTTGTGGCCAATGGGTTCCATGGGACACCTACGGCCAAAATAGCCGCCGAAGCTGGTGTAGCAAATGGCACCCTTTTTTATCACTACAAAACCAAGGACGAATTGGTTGCAGCGGTATATAATAAGATAAAGGATGAACAAGCATGCAATGTGCAGGCTATTATCAATCGTGATGATTTTATAACCACTAAGTTCAGGAATGTGTTTGTCCATTCTGTTAACTGGGCTTTAAAAAACCGGGATAAGTTTTATTATATCCAACAATTTAACTTTTCGCCGCACTTGGCGCAGCTGTCGCCAGAAAAGCTGGAGTTACATATCGTTGGTTATGCCGAATTTATTGCTGAGGGCATACGGAAAAAGCTTTTACGACAACAACCGGTAAACTTGATCATATCAATGTTTAATGGCCATGTTTATGGCATTTATCAATACATAACCGCGGCTAATTTTGACTCCGCCGAAGAAGAAAAAATAATTAACGATGGTTACGAAATGCTTTGGGATATGCTGAAATATATGTAGAACAAACTTCAAAGCGTATATATTTAAATTTAACTGCAAACAAGAACAGCCGCCCTAATCAGGCGGCTGTTTCTTTTATAGCGTTTAATTTGCTTATAAATTTGCTGTAATTGCAGGATCTAAAGGTGTTGTTTTTGAGCGGAAACGGTGAATTAATTTGCCGTGCTCGTCCAATAAAAACTTCTCGAAGTTCCATTTAATTTCGCCGGTAAAATCAGGGTTTTCAGCTTCTGTTAAGTACTTGAACAATGGGTCGATGTCGTCGCCTTTTACGCTAACCTTTTCGCTAAGCGGGAAGGTAACACCAAAACGTTTTTCGCAAAAAGTTTTGATCTCGCCATTGGTACCCGGATCTTGCTGACCGAAGTTGTTTGCCGGGAACCCAACAACAACAACTTTATCCTTGTACTGTTCGGCTAATTTCTGCAGTTCGGCATACTGTGGGGTGTAGCCGCATTTTGAAGCAGTGTTTACTATCAACACTTTTTTGCCCTTGTATTTCGCGAGCGAAAAAGCTTTCCCCTCAATTGATTTCAGCTTAAAATCATAAACTGATGATGGCGCAGCTGTAACAAACATAAAAGCGCAGATTAATGCAAGTAATTTCATAATATTTAAAATTGGATTTTTAGTGTCAATTACCAGTACGGAGGTTTTCAATTGCCCGTTGCCTCCCTTTATTATCCTAACCGAAAATAAGAATCTTATAATGTAAAATAGCTTGCGCGATGCCTGTCCGGCGTTTGTGTCCGCGCGTATAAGATTCTTCGCTCTCGCTCAGAATGACAAAAAGTAAAATTAGCTAATAAAGGCTCGCTTATTCAAATAGAAATCTTCTTTTAATGTCATTTTTTTCTTGTCGGCCGGGCTTTTGTCTTTATAGCCCAGCAAATGCAGGGCGCCATGGATAATTACGCGGTGCAGTTCGTCAGCCTCGGTATGGCTGAATTTAAGGGCATTTTCGCGGATGCGGTCGATAGAAATAAAAATATCGCCAACTATGGTTTTGGCGATATCCGAATTATCAAAAGTTATTATATCTGTGTAAGTATCGTGGTTAAGATACTGTTGATTTATCTGTAGCAGGTAACTGTCCGAACAAAAAATATAGGTTAGCTCTTTCAGTTTATAGCCCTCGGCGGTTACGGTATCTGTAACCCATTGCCTGACGGCTGTTTTTTGTTTTAAAGTATAGGTGATGTCTTCTTCAAAAAACTGGATAGCCGGCATTATATCTTAAAGTGAAGTTCAATTTCGTTGCCTTTGGTATTATAAATGTACTGGTCGGCAAGGTGTTTAATAATAAACACACCACGACCTGTTAAGTTCTCCAGGTTTTCCGGAGCGGTTGGGTCGGGCAGGTTGTTGTAGTCGAAGCCATCGCCTTCGTCGGTAACGGTCCAAACAATACGTTTGCCTTCCACATCAGCGTTAACGATAACCTTTTTAGTTTCGTCGAACTTATTGCCATGTGCAATAGCGTTATTTACTGCTTCACTAAGGCACGTCATCATATTGGCGAAGGTATCTTCACTTACCTGGTGCCTGTCGGAAATTTCTTCTATCAAATTTTCCAGCAAAGTTATGCTCTCTTGTTTTGAAGGAAGCTGTAAGGTGTACATTTCACCTGCTTGAACATTTGATTGGTCCATGTCATTTAGCGTTGAGTAGATCAAAGTATGATTTAATTTTTGTTTTATAATAAAAATTCAGCGCAGGCGGTACTGTCCGTACCTGTTCTGTTTGTTTTTGTTTGCTCTGCTGATATTCCTGCAGTGCTTTTATATATCCCGGCGGCACATCTTTTCCTGCTTTACTTTCGCGTTGCTCATCCTGTTCACGTTCCTGTTCGGCCTTCGCGGCCTCTAATAAACGGGTTTGGATTTGCTGTTGCCGTTTAATTGCTTCTTCGGTTATTCTCCTGTTTACGAGATCGCGCTCGGTTTGTTCCATTTCTTTCGAAATTTTATCAAGATTACCTAACCCACCAGTGCCGTCTTTGTTTTCTTCGCGATCAATTTGCTGTAAAGCCTGCCGAATCTCCTGTTGTTGGCGCGCTAATTTAGCTAATTGTTCGCTCATATTTCCATTATTCCCCGAAGAACTTTTTCCCTGGTTACCCTGTTGTCCCTGCTGCTGCATCTGGTCACGGGCCTTCTGCATATTTTGGTTTAGCTGTTGCTGCATTTTGGCCAATTGCGATACTGACTTCTTGCTCCCTTTACCCTTGCCGCTGCTCCCTTTCTTCTGCATATTTTGCAATTGGGCCAGCGCTTCGCTTAACAACAATGCCAGGTTATTCATCGATGTCATGGCATATTGCTGGTTGCTGGTGGCCTTGGCAGTATTACGGTCGCCCAGGTTCTCAAGCGACTCATCAATGTGGTTATTAATGCTGGTTATCTCCGTATTTACCGTAGATTGTATTTGCGGTATACGGCGACTTAGTGCATACAAGCTGTCTTCTGCAGTTTTAAGGTTGTCCTTTATGCTTTTCTGGCTCTGCGCCAGTTTTACATAGTTGGGGTCGCTTGGGGCGGTGGTTTTCAACGTTTGCATCACCTTCTCCTGCTCAAACGAACTGTTCACCAAATTTTTCAACAGTTCGCGCAGCTGTTGTGCATCAATTTCGGCCTCCTTCTGTTCGCCCTCCTGTTGATTTTGCTTCATTTTTTGGGCCAGCTGTTTCATTTTATCTGCTGCCTTTTTCTGCGATTGGGATGCTTTTTTACTGTCTTTTTTATCCAGGTCATCGCTGCTTTTGTCCATCTCCTGCTGGATGCTGTCTTCGTCTTTTTTCGGATCTTCAAAATCCTGCTTGTGCTCGGCCTGCTCGTTTTCTTTCTTCAAATCATCCAATGATTTTTTGATATCCTGGAAATCTTTATTCGCTTTTTGCTGGTCTTTTTGCAATTGCTGCGGATCGGCATTGGGTTGTTTAGCCTGGTCTGAGAGTTGCTGCTGTTGCTCAGCCAGTTTGTTCAGCTGGTCAGCGTTCTGGTTTAGCTTTTGTTCAAACTCCAGCTTTTTGTAAAGCTCGAGCATGCGATCAAGCTCTTTTTTAAGCGATTTATTGTCACCCTGCATTTTTTGCAGCTCGTTGCGGGCGCCTTCTTTTTGTTCCTGCTCCAGCATTTCCTGCAGGCGTTGCAGCATTTCCTGCATTTTGGGGTCAAGCACCTCGTTCAGCAATTTTTCCATCTGCTTTTGCTTTTCGGTAAGCTCCTGGCTTTGTTGCTGGTTTTCCTGGCGATTGTATTGGTTCTTTTTATTGTCGGCCTGAACTTCTTTTACCAAATCTTCCAGATCCTTGCGCTTTTGCAGCAGGTCCTGAATTTGCTTTTTCTCGTCGAAAGACAGCGTATTTTTATTAAGTAATGTTTGGTTCAGCTTTTGCGAATCTTTTTCCAGCTGCCCGGCCAGTTTTATTGCCGATTCCATTTTTTGTTTGATGGCCTGGCTGCCGGCATTTAGCTGCTCATTCAGTTCTTTTGCATCTGGGATGTTGATTGTCCGCTCGGGCGACCTCACTTTTTTCGGCCCGCTAACACCATCGTTATCTGCCACCTCAAAATAGTAAGTTACCTGGTCGCCGGGTTTTATACCCATATCCTTCAGGTTCCAGAAATAAAAGAAATCCGACTGCGGCTGCGCCAGGTCGGCCTTAACCGGTTTGGTGTAGGTTTTTACATTGGTTTTATCGCCGGGGGCGCCAACGGTATAGTGAAAGTTTAAAGACGAAAAGCCATGGTCGTCCTGTATCCTGCCATTAAAGTAAAGCGTTTTCAGGCTCACCGAATCCTGTTTTTCC
The DNA here is from genome assembly GCF_025359345.1 of Mucilaginibacter sp. Taxonomy (GTDB): domain Bacteria; phylum Bacteroidota; class Bacteroidia; order Sphingobacteriales; family Sphingobacteriaceae; genus Mucilaginibacter. The sequence continues at coordinate 67,438 of NZ_JANYGQ010000021.1, read as the reverse complement.
TGTACGGTGATGGATGGCATTTCATCGGCAATAACATTAACCCGGTAACTCGCCGAATCGCTGTGGCTGATGCTGGTATTAAGCGGGGTTATTTTATAGATGCTGTTTTTCAGAACCCTTTCTTTGTGTTCAAAAACATCGGGCGATTTTGGATTGATATTGCCACTGCTTCCGTTCATGCTAAATTGCAGCACCGAGGCGTTTTGCGTATGCAACTGCCAGGTAACCATTGTACCGGCCGGGATAATTAAATCCCCGGCGTTTTTTACGGTTTCGTTTTTTTTGTGCAGATAAGCCGGGTAGTTTAGCGCCACGTCAAAATGCAACAATGCCGGGCGCAGGTTAACCTTAATTTCGTAGGGTTGCGAGGTAAAGCCATTAGCCGTTAACTTAAATGCCGTGTTTTGCTGCAGGTTGGTAAACAGGTAATGAAATTTGCTGATGTTCTCTTTATCCAGCTTAAAGGTATTGTTGGCGGTTTCAACATACACATCGGCCGGTAATTTATCGCCGTCGATTTTCAGGTCGAGTTTTAAATCATCGCCCTGAACAACCGAAAGAGTTTTGTTCTGGATGATAAAATTAAACGGGGCAACAGGCACAAAATATTCGTTATGGCGAATAAGTCTTTTGGTGCTTTCGGTTAATATGGACGGTGCCGCAAAAGCTAAAATAATTATCACCCCAGCGGGAAACAGCAACCATTTTAAATACTTGCGGTTTTCTTTAATATTTACTGCCGATGGAAAACTTACCGGTTTTAAAGCCTCAATTTTTTGGTTGATGCTGGCCTCTATCAATGCACGATGCTGAGCATCTTCGCCGGCTTGTTTTTTTAGCTGCAGGGTATTGAGCAGCTTATCGTGTACATCGTTAAAATGCTTGCCGATAATTTCGGCGGCCTCATCATGCGTTAACGATTTACCCAGTTTTAGCCAAGCCAGCAGAGGTGGCATAATCAGCCAGACAACCAAACTAAGGTTAAGCGCGATAAAAAGGTAAAAAAGCAGCGTACGGAAAAGGATATTGAAGTTACCAAAGTACTCGCTGAGGGTGATAACCACATAGGCGGAAAAGAGCCCCGCACCTAAAAATATCAGCCCCCGTAAAAAATTATTGAAATAGTATTTCCGGATAAAGATGTTGATCTTATCAATCAAAAGTTCATAATTATCGGCAGTGTTCATATTTCGATACAACAGGTGCAAGGTATAAACGAAAATACATTTATTATAATATAAAACCACCAATAAACTTAATTTACCGGCCTATGATTAAATCAACCTGTTTTTAGCAAAAATGCTTTGTTATTGCTGCGGTTTGTGCTTCCAGAAAGCTTTGGCCGTTTCATAGATATCGTCGTCGTTCCCGGTTATCCATTGCAGGGGAATGCGTACATAATCGCCGTAGTCGGTTTCCTGTTTAAAGTAGATGTATAGTACATCGGCCATACGGCCGCCGTTAACCTCAATGTTTTCAACATCGCGCCACAAAATGCTGATGTTATGCAGGTAGCTTGTTATTCCTTTGGTAGTTATTTCGAGCGCGATGTCGCCTCTTAGTGCAGGTATAAAGTATTTATTAATAACAAAAACAAGCATCAACGCCGCTATGCCGGCCCCGGTCAAAATTGCCAAGGCTATTCCGTTATCGCCCGCTTTCGCATTGGAGATAATGTAAGGCACGGCAACACCAATAACTGCCGCTAAACCAATAACTGCAAACCAGCCATTAAACTTATTGTAACGATATTCTACCGGGTGAGTTGATAATAACATAGTACTGCAATAAGCCAAATATAAAACTATTATTTTAACCGGGGTAAGGCTGTGGTTTTTGCCGCAGGCCCCCGACCTGCGCTGGTGATGGCCGCCCTTTCAGGGCTGAGCGTGCAGACGGGACTGAATTTGGTTGTTCTACATTGTCGCCTTCGTAACTTGTTCACATAAGTTGAAGAACATCCCCAAGCCCTGAAAGTGCGTAATTCATCAGGCCAGGTCGCAGGCCTGGTTTAAAAATGTGTTTGTTAAACCTCCCGGCATACCCCTTGAGCTATTGATACTAAACGCTAATGCTTCACCGCCACATTCAACGCGTCCACCACCTTGGCAGCCATTGCTATTAGTTTCGGCGAAATCATAACCTCCGGTTTATGCATCAGCGTACCCGGTTGCTCACCGGCCTGTATTTCGCCGAGGTTGATTTTTGCACCGCTTTTTGTGGTAATGGTTATCAATATGTAGTTGTTGTATATTTTGTCGTGCCCATTATAATACCACGAGGTTTTATAATCGATGTTGGCTATATCGTCAAAAGTGACACGCGTAGTTTCAGGTATGAACCACCAGGAATAGAGGGTGCTTTCCATTTCCCGGGCTTCGGTATCAATCACCGTCATTCGGCCGGGAAAGAAAAATGCTACCAGGAACGTGCTCAACACCAGCAGGAAGAACAACACGGAATTAACGCGGCTGGAATACTTTTTCAATACAGGTATTGCCCATATTAACATGCTGATAATAGCAAATGCTATGTACCCCAATATAAAATACTCCACAAACCTGGTTGTCGCAGTTTGGTCGTCCGAAAATGTGGAAGCCATACCCGGTATGGTAAGGAAGTTGCGCGATAGCGAGAAATAGTGGTTATGAAACGGCGCCAATTCAGTCGCCAGGGCATCTTTACTGGTGAAGGCCTGTAAAACAGTTTCTATCAAAAACACAATGGCTACTGCGCATATTGCTTTTATCAGCAAAAAGCGCCAGCCGGTTTTGTACTTGCTTTTTTCGTCTTTCACCGCGTTATTTATCAATTTTTAATTACACAAAATATAGGTTTTTGCTGCTCATCGTTTGTTTATCAAACTTAAAGGATTTCATTACCTAAACAAAAGCACTTTCGTTGATTGTTTCGTCATTAAGCCTTTCTTTAAGCGCCAGCATCTGTCCGTCAAAGCGCCTGTTTGCTACTAACGGAGTGCCGTCTTTCGTAAACGGCGCGCTCCGATTAATACATTTGTGAAGTTGTTTTTTTTAAGGATTAAAAAATAAAGACAACGCGTTGCCGCCGGTACCTAATTTTTTTCTAACCAATCAATATTACGACAGCTAAAACAGGAGTACAATACTACATATGTATTATTTACAATACGCGCAAAATGTTTTTTGGGCGTTGCTGATGGCGAATTATGGCAACCGACTTGCTTTATAAATACAAAGGCGCTGCAGCGTCGAAGATCTGATTTGTTATAAGAGGAATAGCAAGGAAATTAAAGAATTGCAGGTGCCTGGCTATGTGTGGTATTGACGGACTGTAAATTTCTTTATCTTGCATCCCTCAACCTCAAACACACACATGAAACGCTTCATTATTCTCTTACTAACCGTTCTCGCCGGCCATGTTTACGGGCAATCGTTAGTTATACCCCCCGAAATAAACCTGCCGAAAGACTCGGCAACCAAAGTTCAATTAATAAGCGCGCTGAATGGCTTTCTCGCCCAAAAAGAAAAACCGCATGCGGAGAATAAATTTATTTTAAAAGATGAGTTCCTGGCAACCTCAATGTTATTGGATGAGCTAAAAGGACTGGAGAAAAATTCCAAACTTAAGGACGATAATTATTATAAACCGTACTTAGCCAATGTTAGCGCCCTCGGTGATGATGTTTTTTCAACCCGGATAAATTATATGGCGGATGTAAATGGCACGCCTGTACTGCGGTCGTCATTTAGGTTAATGGTAAAAAAAGTTGAAGGCGCATTTTATGTTTACTCGCCGTTAAAGCAAACTACGCAAAGCTGGAAAACAAAAAAGCTCGGCAATATCAGCTTTCATTATCAAGACACGCTGAACCTGACCGGGGCAAAATACTATTATAATACGGTAAGCCTTTATGATAAAAAGCTGCACACGCCTACCCAGCCTATTGCTTTGTATTTGTGCGATAACGTTGCTGCAGCGCTACAAGTTTTAGGGGTCGATTATAACTTGCAGTATAACGGGCTGGCGTGGGGCACCCTGTCGGTACATGAAAACGACTCATTATTGCTGGTGAACGGGTGGAATGCATACAAAAGCCGCTTCGACCCGCACGACCTTTTTCACGAGCGGTTACGGCAGGTGGTTAACCCCGATATCATTAACCGCCCGGTCGATGAGGGCTGCGCCTACTTATATGGCGGCAGCTGGGGTATTAGCTGGCCTGAAATTATTAGAATGTTTAAAGAATATGCCGCCGCCAATCCCAATGCTGATTGGCTGACCCTATACATCAACGAAAAGAACAAGAATTTTTCGGAAGGTTCAAAACCGTTAAAAATATCGTACGCCATAAATGCCTTAATTGCCCAAAAGTACGACAAGGAAAAAGGCGGCGCCCCTATGGCCCTGCTCACTTGCGGAAAAGTTGAAAAAGGCGATGAAAATTATTTTAAAGCACTGGAAAAGGTGAGCGGGATTACAAAGGCGAGTTTTAACAGCGAGGTTTGGAAACTGGTTAGGAACGCGCAATAATTGACCCGCGGACAATTTGCGAAAACATTAAGCATTTGATAATCAGACTATTTCACAGCGTTCCAGGTGTTCCACGTATAAAAATGGAACGCTTTGGACTCGGGAGGCTCTTCGCTGTCTCGCGAAAAAGTGTTAAAACTCAGCGTGCTTCGTGTCGCCCTCCTTGCCGCTGCGGTTAAAATATCCGATATAAACCGTAAAAAATCTTATTTTTGCATGCTCAAAATCAGCATAACTAATGTTTGAAAATCTTTCGGATAAACTCGACAGGGCCTTTAAGGTACTAAAGGGCCAGGGAACTATTACTGAAATAAACGTGGCCGAAACCATGAAGGAAATCCGCAAGGCCCTTCTCGACGCCGACGTTAACTATAAAACCGCCAAGGCCTTTACCGACGAAGTAAGGCAAAAAGCAATCGGTCAGAATGTATTGACCTCTATCTCTCCCGGCCAGCTCCTCACCAAAATAATGAATGATGAGCTGACCGAACTGATGGGCGGCAGCACGGCCGAATTGAATTTAACTACCAACCCTACCATTATATTAATTGCAGGCTTAAACGGTGCAGGTAAAACAACCTTTACCGGCAAGCTGGCCCATTACTTAAAAACCAGCAAAAACAAAAAGGTGCTGCTGGTGGCCGACGACGTTTACCGCCCGGCGGCAATTGAGCAATTGCAGGTTTTAGGCAAGCAAATTGATGTGCCGGTTTATGCTAACCTGGAATCGACCGACCCGGTTGCTATTGCCCGCGAAGGCATAGCGTTAGCCAAACAAAACGGCAATAACGTGGTGATAATTGATACCGCCGGCCGCTTGTCTATCGACGAAGCCATGATGGTGGAGATTGAAAACGTAAAAGCCGCCACGAAACCACACGAAATTTTGTTCGTGGTGGATTCAATGACCGGCCAAGATGCTGTGAACACCGCAAAGGTGTTTAACGACCGCCTCGACTTTACCGGCGTTGTATTAACCAAGCTTGATGGCGATACACGCGGTGGTGCGGCCTTGTCGATTAAATCGGTTGTTAACAAACCGATAAAGTTCATCGGTACAGGCGAAAAGATGGAAGCGCTTGACGTTTTCCACCCCGACCGTATGGCATCGCGTATTTTGGGCATGGGCGACGTTATCTCGCTTGTTGAACGTGCGCAGCAACAGTTTGACGAAAAGGAAGCTGCCGAACTGCAAAAGAAAATCCGCAAAAACAAGTTCGATTTTAACGACTTCTACAGCCAGATACAGCAAATCAAAAAAATGGGTAACATGAAGGATTTGATGGGCATGATACCTGGCGTTGGTAAAATGATGAAGGATGTGGAGGTTGACGACAATGCGTTTAAAGCAATCGAAGCCATCATACAGTCGATGACGCCATACGAGAAAAGCAATCCTGATACCATTAACCAAAGCCGCCGCAACCGTATAGCTAATGGCTCGGGCACCAACCTTACCGAGGTTAACCGCCTGATAAAGCAGTTTGAAGATATGCGCAAGGTGATGAAGCAAATGAGCAACCCGGCAGCCATGGCAAACATGATGCGGAGAATGCCGAAATAGGGCCCCCCGGCCCCCTAAAGGGGGAGGAAGAAAATTTTTGTAGAGGCGCAATATATTGCGTCTCTTTTTGTTTCAAACACCTGGCAAGATGGTCTCAGCCATCTGCAATTCGTTCCCCCTTTAGGGGGTTAGGGGGCAATAAACTCCAACCCTTTAAACCCCTTACCCAATACCTGCCCGTTGCTCACATCCAGCCATTTATCAAGCAGGGTGGCATACACATCCCTGAAATCGACGGTGTATTTTAAGTCGCCGTTATCCAGCTGTGCCAAATCGGGAGCATCGTTAAAAATGCCTGCCTTTTTTAGCTTACCGCCGAAGAGCAGGATGTTGTTGGCCGTGCCATGATCGGTACCGTTGCTGGCGTTTTGTTCAACGCGGCGGCCGAACTCGCTGAAGGTCATCACCAGGGTATCATCCAGCTTTCCTGTTTGTTTAAGGTCTTTTATAAATGCAGCTACGGCATCCGCATAAATTTGCAGCTGCCTGCCTTGTTGCCCCTGCTGGGCAACATGCGTGTCAAAGCCGCTGAGCGATACATAATAAACCCGCGTTTGCAAGCCGGAGTTGATAAATTTTGATACCGTTTTCAGCTGGTTACCCAATGGCGTTGCTGGGTACTCACCCTTTACCGTATAGGTTTTCGAGGTTTGCTGAATATACCCGGCTGAAGAATATGTTTCTGCCATAGTTTTATACAGGTAGCCAAGGTTGTCTTCGCTTAAATTGGCGTTTTCATGGTCGTGCACCAGTTCTTTAAAAAATGGCTCACGGGTAGTTTGGAAAAGTTTGTTAGGGTCTTCAACCGCAATGCCCTTCATTTTGGCGCCCTTCATGGCCAGCGATAAAGTATCGTCAACCTCAATTGCAGTATATGGGTTTTTACATGTGGCGCAATTTGAATCCAAGTAACGGCCTATCCAGCCGGTGGTTAAAAACTGGTTAGCCTCACTGCCGGTTTGCCATATGTCCATGGACCGGAAGTGAGAGCGGTCGGGGTTAGGGTAGCCAACAGAATTAATGACGCACATCCAGCCCTGGTCGTACAATTCCTTTAATGCAGAGAGGTTGGGGTTAAGTCCCTGCACATCGTTGAGTGCGATCACATCGGGTTTATTTATGGCGATAGTGCTGCGCTTTTGGTAGTAGATATCGTTGCCATAGGGGATAATGGTGTTCAAACCATCGTTGCCGCCGGAAAGTTGAATAATCACCAGGTTTTTATAGCCCGATAGCTCATTTATCGCCAAAGCCTCAAATGGCTTCAAAAAAGCGGGAACCATTAATGCCCCCGAAGCGAGCGCAGTGTTGCGCAAAAAATTTCTTCTGTTCATCTTAATTAGCGATTTAGTGAATTGGCGAATTAGTGATTGAGAAAACTGTCTTAAAAATCACTAACTCACTAATTAAAAAATTAACATAGTTGATATTCAGGCGTTGATACTGTTTGAATTATTGCTGTTTTAATATCCGGCGCATTGCCAAGCTCGGCGGCCAGCGTTTTACTTACCGGTGGCTGCAGCAAAAATGCTGCTATTTGCTGGTTGTTTATGCCGGCGGGAATAGTTTCCATTAACTTATCCCAATCAACCTGGGCCTGTACCCGAGCATTTACCTGCTGCTGTTGGTTACGGGTGGCTGCAATGTAAGCCTCTTCCTCAGGATCGGCTTTGCCGGTAAAGTCAATCAGGCCACCATTTAATATGGTCGACGGTATTTTTAGGCGGTACATTAGCGATGAGCTGTCAATCCAGTTTCGGCCACCCGGCCAGCCGGCTACGTTAGGCGGGTAAAAGAGCACCTGTCCCAATACTTTCTGAAATTGCAGCAGTACTTCAGGCCGCTGATAACTGATGTAAAACTGGCGGTTAAGCCCGACCAAAAACTCAACCGGCGATTTTACCAGGTTGCCCGTATTTTGCAGATTGTAGAACCAGGGCGCTGTAAACACAAATTCAAGCAGTGGTTTTATTTCGTAATTACCGTGGTAAAAAACGTCGGCCATGGCCGCAATGTGTGCCGGGTTGGGCACCTCGTTAACCAAATATTTGTAAAGTTTGGTGCTGATAAATATGGCGGTTTGCTTTTGCTCCAGCAGGCGGTTGATGATATCTTCGCCTGTTAGGTTGCCGGTTTTGCCCAGGAAAGTTTTTTCACCATTATCGTGCTGAAAGGGGCGTGTAATAAATTTACCGTCCTTATCAAAACCCCAGCCGGTAAAGGCCCGGGCCGATTCCTTAACATCCTGCTCGGTATAATTTCCGCGACCGATTGTAAAAAGTTCCATTAGTTCGCGGGCGAAGTTTTCGTTGGGATGGCCCTTGCGGTTTTGCTGGTTATTTAAAAACTGGATCATGGCCGGCGATTTGGAGACTTCCAGCACCAGCTCGCGGAAATTACCTAAAGCATGCTGTCGTTGTATATTATTGAGTTGTTGTGCAAATTCCGATTGCCGGCTCCGGCACGCGAAGTGATTATGCCAAAACAAGGTCATCTTCTCGCGCAGCACGGCGTCGGTAGTGCTCATGAAGTTAAGCCAGGCCATGTTGAGGTCTTTTTCCTGCTGGCGCTGCAGTTGCATAAACTGCTTTTTCTGCTCCTTGTCGCCTTTTACTAACATACTGTAATCGGCGTTGTCTTTAACGATGGTTATCGGCTGCGGATTTTCAGATGTTTTAAACAACCCGGCAATTGCATGTTTTACGCTAAGGTTGCCGGCAGTACTCTTTTCATCAAACCTCAGCCCGAAGCCAGCCCGCGCATATAAATGTTTTACCTGCAGTAAATTATCCATAATAAGGGTATTTGATGGTATGACTTTGGTTTGACAAAATAGTTTAAACGGCTTTGTGGATTTTTGGCAGTAATTGCATCTTTCCTTTAGTATTTATCTAATAAAATATTTTAATCAGAAATTAAATTAATAATTATATTTATCTGTTCAATCCCTGTTAATTGAAAAGACTATTTGTGCTCTTGTTGCTGCTTTGTGCAGTGATGGTATCAAAAGGGCAAACCCAACCTTATGGACAGATCGACATTGCCGACCTGAAGCTTACCGCCTGCGATTTTGAAAAAGATGCAAACGCACTCGTTTTGTTCGATAAAACCGAAGTAATCGCCACAAGCGACGTTACTACGATTACCAGGCACCGACGTGTAAAAATTCTGAATGACAAAGCGCTTAACCAGGCTGACGTGGTGATTGAATATACCAGTAAGGACCATTTTGAAAAGATTACTGATATGCAAGCCCAAACGCTTTACCTTGACAACGGAGTAATTAAAACGATTCCGGTTGATAAATCACTAATCTATAAACAGATTTCGGACAAAGCCACTAAAACGCTTAAATTTAGCTTTCCCGCGGTTAGGACGGGGGCCGTAGTTGAATATACCTACACGCGTACAATTGATTTTCCGGGAGCCGTGCCAAACTGGAACATCCAGGAAAACCTGCCGGTTAGGTACAGTACTTTCGATTTAAAAATATCGACCGGTTTCAGCTATAAAATTATTCCGAGAGTTTATAGTGAGTATGATAAAAACGTGAAAGAAGCTATTCGGGGTGGTTTGGGCGATTCGACCGGCGCACATTACTTTTGGGCTGTAAAAAATACAGAATCGTTCAGGGACGAACCGTATACTACCATCCCGGAAGACAATATTCAAAATACTCGCTTTTTTCTGCTGCAGACCCCTTATGCCGATATGAAGCTTTGGCCGACACCACACACCTGGCCCTTAGTTGTCGACTTGCTGTTAAGAGATGATAATTTGATAGAGGATTTAAAACGAAGTTTAAAAGACGATTATAATATACTGCCTGCCGTTAAACAGTTAAAAACCGATGACGAGAAGATCCGCCTGATGTTTAACATGATAAAAAACAATGTTAAATGGAACAAACGGTACCATTGGATTACTTACGATGTAAAAAGCGCGTGGCAGAAAAAGGAAGGTCATAGCGCGGAAATTAATTTGATGCTGTATGATTTTTTAAGAATGGCGGGCATTAAGTGCAATTTAGTTTATATAAGCACACGCAGCCATGGACGGGTAGATGTTGATTTGCCCAACATGAATGATTTTAACACCATGGTACTGAGCGTAACAACATCCGCCAAAAAAAATTATATACTTGACGCTACCAGCCCATATAACACCTACGACTCTGTACCATTTAAACTGCTTAATTGTTATTCGCTAACGCTTAACGTTGATACTAAAAAGTATGACCTTAAGCTATTAAAGGACGAAAACCCAGTTAAAAAGGCGGTATTTATTAACGCGCAAATTAAGCCCGACGGAAAGTTGGAAGGAACAGCACACATATCGAGCTTCGGCTGCATCAAAACGGAAAAGTTGCAGGATTACACCGACATGGGCGAAATTAAGTATAAAGAGAAGTTCGGGAGCGGCGATAACAACCTGAAAATCCTTTCGCTGCAAAGGGAAAATATGGAGGCGGATTCCCTGCCTTTAATTGAGAGCGCAGAATTCCGGCTCGACCTTAGCGGCTCGGATGAACGTTATATTTATGTTACCCCTACCTTGTTTACCTCGTTTAACAAAAACCCATTTTTAAGCGAAAAGAGACAGGCTGACATTGATTTTGGCATACAGGGCAGCTACTCTATTAAAAGCCTGTATAAAGTACCCGCCGGCTATAAAATTGATGCGTTGCCGCAAGGCGTTTCGATGGCTATGCCCGACAAAAGCATCGCGTTTAAACGGATAGTATCTGAACAGGACGGGCAGATTTTAATCCGCTTTAATATTGATTTCGCCAGGTCGCTTTTTAGTGTGGATGAATACCCCAGTATTCGCGATTTTTATAAAAAGATGTTCGAGATGCTGAATGAGCAAATTGTGCTGAAGAAAAGCTAAAACCTAATACCATAACCATTGCATAAACTTACACTCATTTTATTGTTTTGCCTGTTGGGCCTCGCGTTAAAAGCGCAAAAATCCGACACAGCCATGATCGGTAAAAGCCAGCCATTCGGTAAAGTTGATACGGCCGATTTAAAACTATCTAACTGCAATTTTGAAAAAGATGCAAATGCTATGGTTTTGTTTGATAAAACCGATGTCAACACCGGTTTATCATCCACGACAGTGTTAAAGCATGTAAGGATAAAGATATTAACGACCAAAGGCACCGACGAGGCTAATGTTACCATAAGCTACGTAAGCAGGCATGACCTTGAAAACGTAAGCGACATTGAAGCCGAAACCGTTAATCTTGACGACGGCAAAATAACTTACCTTAAAGTTGACAAATCGCAGTTTTTTAAACAAACTGCCGACAAAAATATTAAGAAAATAACTTTTACTTTTCCCCAGGTTAAGGTGGGTTCTATTATTGAATATACCTATAACGTTACGCTTGATAACGAGGGTATATTCCCCGCTTGGGATATTCAGCAGGATATACCGGTAAAATATTGTGAACTAAACGCCGCCGTAAGGAATGAATACTCGTATAAAATAATCCCCCATGTATTAGGTGAATATGAAAAAAAGGCCCGTGAGCCGTGGGTTAAAGGAAAGCGCGATACAATAGGGATTAAATATGTATGGGCCCTGAAAAACATCCGGTCGTTTACCGACGAACCAAACGCCACCTCGCGCCAGGATAACCTGCAACGCATCCGCTTTGTATTATCGGCCGGAAGGTTTTCTCCTAACAGTAACCATCCCCGGCTGTGGATGAACTGGGATTATTTAAGATCTGCTCTTATGAATGACCGCAATTTTGCCATGGAATTAACCCGAACGCTCCACGATGCCGACAATATAGTTGCCCGGGCAAAAGCATTTAATACCGATGAGGAAAAAACAAGCTATATTTTTAATAAAATAAAAAGTGACATTAAATGGAACGGCGAAAATGTATGGTTTACACGCGAGGGCATAAAAAAGGCATGGGACAAAAAACAAGGGAATAGCGCCGAAGTAAATTTGATCTTATACCGGTTTCTGAAACAGGCGAGGATAAAATGCTCCCCGTTGTTTGTAAGCACACGCGATAACGGGAAAATAAACACCAGCTACCCGGATATTAATGCATTTAACAAAATTGTGGTTAGCGTAACACTATCCCGGAAAAACTACGTGCTTGACGCCTGCAGTAAATTTAATACCTGGACAGACGCCCCGTTTGAAATTTTAAATACAACAGGCTTTTTTATCGACCCGGATAACACCGGCGTAAACTTGTTGGTGCCCCTTAAAAATGATAACCCATCGCGAAAGGTTGTTTTTGTGGAGGCAACCATTAAACCAAATGGAAAACTGGAGGGCAATACCCAGGTTAACCGGTTTAGTTATGCCCGTAAAAACAGCCTGGAGAAATATGAAAAGCTTGGTGAAAAAAAGTATGTTGATGCGTTAAGAGATGATGACAATAACCTTAAAATAACATCATACAAGCGCGAAAACGTTGAAAAAGATTCGCTCCCATTAATTGAACGTTTTGATTTTCAGCTCGACCTTACCAGTTCGGACGATAATTACATTTTTATCAACCCCAATTTATTTACCTCGTTTCGTACCAACCCGTTTTTAAGTGAAGGGCGCAATTCGGCTATTGATTTTGGCAGCTTAAATTACTATGCCATTAATGGTGTATACAAAATTCCGGCAGGATATAAAACAGAATCTCTGCCTAAAGCAACATCGCTGATGATGCCCGATACCAGCATAACATTTAAACGCATTGTGGCCGAGCAGGAGGGCTTAATAACAGTGCGATATACCATTAATTATAGAAGAGCCGTTTTCCCCGCCGATGAGTACCCCAGCATCCGCGATTTCTATAAAAAGATGTTCGATTTGCTTAACGAGCAAATTGTATTGAAGAAGAATTAAATATCGATATTAAATAATATCAGGATAAAAAAATAAAATAATAATAAAACCAATTAACTATATTTAAATACCAAATTGTATCGCAATGAATAAACTTTTACCCGCCTTTTTACTGGCCTTTGTTTGTTTTACCGTAAAGGCGCAAACGCCGGCAGCGGCAATCCCGACCACACAACCTTTCGGAAAAATTGATGTTGCCGACCTTGAAATGAAGGCCTGCGATTTTGAAAAAGATGCAAACGCCGAGGTGCTCTTTGACAAAGGCAATGTTTATTTCGGCGCCGATTTAATGTCGATAACCAACGAAATACATCGCCGGATAAAAGTATTTAACGACAATGGCAAAAAAGAGGCCGACATACACATTAAATTTTACAGCGGCAACCGCCTGGAGTACATCACCGGGCTGCAGGCGCAAACAATAAACCTTGTTAATGGCAAACCTGAGATTATCAAACTGGATAAAAAACTGATCTACACCAAAGTCATCGACAAAAATAACAGCGAAATAACCTTTACGTTTCCTGACGTAAAACCAGGCAGCATTTTGGAGTATAAATATAACTATAACACCAATTCATTCGCCAATTTTCCCGACTGGGAATTCCAGGACCATATACCGGTACGTTACAGCGAGTTATACACTGCGATACCCGATATTTTTTATTTCAGGGCAAACACAAACCTTTCAATGGCCCTTGCAAAGTATAAAACCACATCCGATGGACGGAGCTTGTTAGAGGGAAGCCAAGCCTACCAATACACCCTGGAAAATACGCTGCGTGCATTGGTAAATGTGCCGTCGTTGCCCGATGAGCCTTATATGTCGTCGTACAGGGATAACGTGCAGGCCATCCGTTTTCAATTGGTTACCATCAAGCCAATCGGTGGTTTTGCCGTTAACCATTCGGATACCTGGGCAAAAGTGGGTACGATTCTGGCCGATGATGACGATTTTGGCGGGCAGCTGAAAAGGAAAGTAAATGGCGAGGAAGCCATAATAGCAAAAGCAAAGGCCATAAAATCGACCGACGAGCGTATAGCCTATCTTTTTAACGAGGTAAAAAACACCATGAAATGGAATGGCAGCGACCGCTGGTATACGATAGACGGAACCTACCGAGCCTGGGAAAACAAAACAGGAAATGCAACCGAAATAAACCTGATCCTGTATCATTTACTTAAGCAATCAGGCATCGGGGCATACCCGATGGTAGTAAGCACACGCGAACATGGCAGGGTAAGGCCGTTTTACACTTCGCTGGTGCAGTTTAACCGGGGCGTGGTTTATGTGCCGGTTGATACCGCAAAAAGATATGTGCTCGATGCGAGTGGTAAATACAATATGTATAACGAAACCCCGGCAGAATTGCTGAACTCATCAGGTCTTTATATTGATAAATCGAATGATTTGTATGACATCATTACCCTAAAAAAAAATGAGCCCGTGCGCGAGTCGGTTTTTGTAAATGCAGAAGTAAAGGCGGGAGGCAAAGTTGAGGGCTCCGTGCAGATAAGCAGCAACAGCTACAACAAAATAAATGTGGTGGATCGCTACAAAACTGACGGCGAAAAAAAATACATCGACTACCTGCGCCACGACGATAATAACGTAAAAGTTACCAACCTGAAACTGGAAGATATGGCGGTGGACTCATTGCCGCTGATGCAAAAATTCGATTTTAACCTTGACCTTGCAGGTTCGGACGAGAACTATATCTACCTAAATCCTAACCTGTTTTCGGCACTTAAAACCAACCCCTTTTTAAGTGAAAACCGGCAAACAGACGTTGAGTTTGGCTATAACCGCAGCTACTCGATAAACGGTGTTTTTAAAATACCGGCAGGGTACAAAGTCGATGCGCTGCCGAAGAGCACCAGCATGACTATGCCTGATAGAAGTTTCACGTTTAAACGAATACTGGCTGAACAGGATGGTTCAATAGTAATACGCTACAACGTGTACTATAATGTGCCCGAATATCCCAAAGCCAATTACCCCGATTTTTATGCCTTTTTTAAGAAAATGCACGAAATGCTGAACGAAGTAATTGTTTTGAAAAAGGGATAGGGAGAAAGAGTCAAGAACCAAGAGTCAAGAACCAAGAATCAAGAGTCGAGAATCAAGAGAAAAGAGTTAGGAATTGAACGAAAAGAACAAGGGTTAAATAATGAAAAAGCTTTTTTTAATATGCAGTATATGCATAATTGGGTTTAATGCTAAAGGGCAAAAGTCGCCAGGCGAATTGCCTGTTACCATGCCATTTGGCAAAGTAAGCAAGGAGGACTTGGAGATGAAGTCGTGCGATTTTGAGCCCGATGCCAATGCCGAGGTGCTTTTTGACAAAGGCGATGTATCGTTTAGTGCGGGTATTGCCTATAAAAGGCATGTGCGCATCAAGATTTTTAATGACAGAGGCAAAGACTGGGGAAGCCAGAAGATTGAGTACATAGGGGTCAGTGAAATTCAACAGATTACCGACATTGAAGCCGAAACGATAAACCTCAACAATGGAAACATTGAGATTTTTAAGGTGGATAAAAAAGATTTATACAAACAGCGGGCCGACAGGACGTTCTATACCATAGCATTTTCGTTGCCTAATGTTCAGCCGGGGTCTGTGCTCGATATACAATACACCGTCTTTTCGCATAACCTTAACCTTTTCCCCGATTGGTATTTTCAATCGTCGATACCTACCCGTTACAGCGAGTTTAAGGCGGCTATACCCGGCGAGGTTTACTACAAACCACTGGAAAAAGTTAGCCAGCCATACGCTAAAAATACCGAGGAAATTAAAGCGATGGTAAATATCCCATCATTACGGGATGAGCCCTTTATGGGCGCCCGTAAAGACAACCTGCAGCACATTCAGTATCTTTTGGGAAGCGCGCAACGTATTTCGGGGGGCACAAACGAGTACGGCAATACCTGGAAACAAATAGGGAAGGCTGAAATCAGGTATACCGACTTCGGGCAGCAAATGGACAGGGGCTTGTCCGGAGAGCGCGTTATACTTGATAAGGCAAAGGCCATAAAAGATACCTCGGCAAAAATTGCTTTTATATTTAACGAGGTAAAAAATGCCATGAAGTGGAATGAGATTGATGAACCTTACACACAAGACGGTACTTCGGAAGCGTGGACAAAGAAATCGGGCAACTCAACCGAAATCAATTTAATATTGTATCATTTATTACATAAGGCGGGCATAAATGCGCTGCCGATGATGGTGAGTACACGCGAACATGGTAAGGTTAACCCGGGGTACCCTAATCCGTACATATTTAACCGCACAGTTGCCTACGTGCCTGGCGATGATGCAAATTTTTACGTGCTTGATGCCACCGGTAAATACAACGTTTACAACGAAATACCGGTGCCATTACTAAACGGGATGGGTTTTTATATCGACGACGACCACGAAAAATACGACCTGTTTTTTTTAAATAAAACGGAACCCGTAAAACAAATGGTCACCATAAATGCCGAAATTAAGCCGGGCGGTAAAATGACCGGCAACGCCCATATAAACAGTTATAGCCAGAACCGGATTGATGCCATAAAAAGATATAAAACCGATGGTGAAAAAAAGTATATCGAGTACCTGCTGGATAAGGATAACAGCCTGGGCATAGGAGCGCTAAAGTTTGAGAATATGGAGGTTGACTCGTTGCCATTGTTACAGGTTATTGACTTTAACCAGGAACTTACCGGATCAGACGAAAATTATATCTACTTTAATTCAAACCTGTTTACGCAGTTCCGCAAAAACCCTTTTTTAAGTGATACCCGTGTTACCGACATTGATTTTAGCTACCCGAACAGCTATGCGCTAAACGGCACGTTTAAAATTCCACCCGGCTACAAAACCGATGCGCTGCCAAAGAGCGCCACCATGACTATGCCAGATAACAGTATCAGCTTCAAACGGATTGTAAGCGAAGAAGACGGCACAATTGCGATGCGCTACTACATATCATTTAGGCGGTCGATATATTTTAAGGAGAACTATGCAGAATTTCATGAATTTTTAAAGAAAATGTATGAAATGCTGAATGAACAAGTTGTGTTGAAAAAAGGATAAGAACCATGCAGAATAAATATTTAAGCTATCTTTTAATTACTGCAGCAGCGATAACGCTGTCAGCAAAAACCTATAGCCAGGACAAAAAAATAGACCCCGCTCTATACAGTGCCGCCAGCATACCCGACTCGTTAAAGGAGGGCGCCAACTCGGTAGTACGTTATTCAGCAACTGATATAGTTGTTAAGGGGCCGGGTAAGATGATCAAGCGTGTGCATAATATTGTGACCGTTTTAAATGAAAAGGCCGACCGCGAAGCGGTGATGGTGCTGGGCTACAACAAAAAGTACGACACCTTTAGCGATATTGAGATGCGTATTTATAACGAAAAAGGCGTATCGCTAAAAAAATATCATAAAGGCGATATGTATGACGGTGCCGCAAGCGGCGGTGAACTGGTATCCGATGAGCGTTTTTTAGGCGTAAGGCATACCATAGCCTCATACCCGGCCACAGTTGAAACTGAATATGAAGAAGACATTACCAGCCTGGTTGATTTAGGCGGATGGGATTTTCAGGGTAATGAACAATCGGTACAAAATGCGTTTGTGCACCTGCAGATTAGCAACGATGCAGGTTTTCGCTACCTCGCAAAAAACATCAAAATAACACCCGAAAAGAAGGCTGTCGAAAACCTTGATGATTACACCTGGAAAGTAAGCAACATAAAGGCTTTTAAAATTGAAGATGGCGCGGTGCCGTGGCGGGTATTGCCACGTATATATTTTGCTGATAATAATTTTGAGTTTTATGGGGTAAAGGGCAATTTCAGCACTTGGACCGAGTTCGGCAAGTTTATAAAAGGCCTCAATGCCGATGTGTGCTCGTTATCGCCGCAGCGCGTGGAAGAAATACGGCGAATGACCGACACAATAAAAACCGACAAGGCGAAGGCAGAGTTTTTATACAATTATATGCAAAAAAGCATGCGATATGTTAGCGTGCAGCTGGGTATTGGCGGCCTGAAGCCATTCCCCGCAACGTTCGTTGACCAACAGAAATATGGCGATTGCAAAGCACTTTCAAATTATATGTATGCATTACTTAAGGCGGTTCATATCCCATCGAATTATGCTGTAATAAATGCAGAGGCAAATAAAGAGCCGGCCGATTTTTCGTTTCCGTATAACGGGTTTAACCACGTTATTTTGTGTATCCCATTTAAGGGCGATACAACATGGCTGGAATGCACCAGCAGTATAACCAAATTTGGCAAATTGGGC
Source organism: Mucilaginibacter sp. (assembly GCF_025359345.1). Taxonomy (GTDB): domain Bacteria; phylum Bacteroidota; class Bacteroidia; order Sphingobacteriales; family Sphingobacteriaceae; genus Mucilaginibacter. The sequence continues at coordinate 49,175 of NZ_JANYGQ010000021.1, read as the reverse complement.
CCGTTTACTGAAAACCGCACAGCATTGTTAATTAGTGACGATGGCGGTAAGCTGGTAAATACCCCGCGCAGCAAAATGGAAGACAACCAGTTTAACAGTGAGGCCCACATAGTATTGGGTGCCGATGGTGGTGCTAAAACGCAGGTAAAAATTTTATCAACCGGCGAATACCGCTTTGATTATATAAACCTGGCTGCAACAAAAGTTGACGACCAGAAGGAATCTTATTTGCGCATGCTGAATATTAAACAGCCGAGTACATTTAACATCACCAGCGGCAACGATATTGGCGGCGTTAAGGAAGTGGATTTGGAACTGGAGTACGATAAGTTTTGCGATGTAATGGCTGGCGATAAACAGTTTTATAAGCCCCGGGCATTTGATCTTTGCGCCTTTAGCGTACCGATTGAGGAAAAAAGGAAATCAGACTTTTACTTTAACTCGCCCATGCAAAAATCGTGCGTTACCACTATTGAATTACCGGCAGGTTTTGAGGTGGAAACACTTCCGGCTAACCAGTCGTTGAAATTTACATATGGTAATTATGACATTACCTACGTTTATAATGCAGCTAAAAACCAGGTAGTGAGCACCGCCAAGTTTAACATAAACAACCACGTTATACCAGCTGCAAAATACACCGAGCTGCAGCAATATATTGACGCAGTGGCCCGGGCACAAAATAAAAAGCTGGTAATAAAGCGCAAGGCGTAAATTTGATACTGTTGATTACCGGAATTTTTAACAAAATTGATGCTTGATTTGAAGAAAACTAACCGATGAATCAGAAAAAAGCATTGTTGGGTATAACTTGCTCAGTAGTTGGAGTATTAGGCGTATTATTCCTTTGCGACGTTGTAAGTTTTGTGGAAGATCTTTATTTTAAACAAAACAGAAGCCTGGTTGATTTCCTTCCCGGTGGTGGATTTATTTTGGCGTTCTGTTTTCTTTTGTTTATAGGTATTGTTTTGCAAATCACCTTGTTTAGGGTTTTATATCGACTCAAAAACCTGTTTAAGGCGTTAATTGCCATAGGTATTGCTGTCTTAATTGTTTTAATAACATATATTTTCTCACAATCTTTAGATACCGGCATATTTTTCTCGATCGGATTCCTGGTTTATACGATATTGAATTTTTTTACTCATAAAAAATTAAGCACAATTATTAAAGCGGGTAATAAAGCGCAAGGCGTAAATTTGCCTGATGATTTTCAGGCTCGATGAACGTTTGCTGTTTCCCAACCCGGCTTTAGCCGAGGATGATGGCTTGCTGGCTATCGGCGGCGATTTATCGACCGAACGCCTGATGTTGGCCTATCAAAATGGCATTTTCCCCTGGTACAGCGAGGACGAACCGATCCTGTGGTTTTCGCCGCACGAGCGGTTTGTGCTTTACCCGGATGAATTGAAGGTGTCAAAATCAATGCAGCGGGTGTTAAAATCGGGCAGGTTTAGCATCACCATAAATAAAGCTTTTGAAGCGGTTATAGCAGCCTGTTCAAAAGCCCCGCGCCCAGGCCAGGACGGTACGTGGATAACGGCAGACATGCAGGCCGCATACATCACCCTTAATAAAAAAGGCTATGCCCATTCTGTTGAGGTATGGGAGAATGGCGAACTGGTTGGCGGCTTGTATGGGGTACAAGTAAACAACGTTTTTTGCGGCGAAAGCATGTTTAGCAAAGTAAGCAATGCCTCAAAGACCGCGCTGATTTACTTGTGCAAAAGCGGGAAATATAATTTGATAGATTGCCAGGTACACACCCCGCATTTGGAATCGATGGGTGCGAGAATAGTAAGCCGTTCGGAGTATACATCGGTACTGGAAAGCCCTTCGGTATAAAATGCAGTTTTATTCCCACCAAAAAATGCCGTAGTTTGCAGTTGCCGGTCCGCACCTGGCATTCAAGCATTTTTTCACTGTAAAACTGCCAACTCAAAACTGCCAACTTAAAGCATGGAGACCAAAAAAGAACGAATAATACTAGGCATCGACCCCGGCACCGCGGTAATGGGCTACGGCCTGGTAAAAGAGGTAGGCACTAAAATTGAACTGATAAGCCTTGGTGTGGTGAAGATGGAAAAAATTGACGACCACATGCTGAAGCTGCAGCGCATTTTTGAAAAAACCGTCGCTCTTATTGATAACTACAACCCGGATTGCCTGGCCATTGAGGCCCCGTTTTATGGTAAAAACATACAGGTGATGCTGAAGCTTGGCCGGGCCCAGGGCATGGCTATTGCAGCCGCACTGTCGCGGAATTTGGATATTACCGAATACGCGCCACGAAAGATAAAACAATCCATCACCGGTAATGGCAACGCCACAAAAGAGCAGGTTGCCGCCATGCTGCAAACCCTGCTCAAATTTACCGAAACTCCCGATTTTCTTGATGCTACAGATGGACTGGCAGTGGCTGTTTGTCATTCATTCCAGCGCGTACCCACGGGCAAAGGCGGTGGCAGCAAAAAATCATACTCCGGCTGGGATACTTTTGTGCAGGACAATAAGAAGCGGATTGTGTGAATGCGATATTTAGCTTGAATCTACCGGTTTGAACTACAATATTTAAGCTTATTTTAGAACAAAACAGTTATGCCGACTGGGGTGATTGAATATGCAGTGCTGTCAAAACAGTGTCAGCATATCGCTTATTTTGTTTTGCTATCTTTCATTAAATCTGTTTGATACCCGCATCTCCGGAAGAACAAGTAAAGTTGTTTAGCTCTAAATATTTTATAATATTCTGTAAATCAATTGTTTATATACAATTTCAAGGATCGTATAAATAGTGTTTCATAGCAATTCCCTTATAAAACAGCCAGTCCTGTTTAAAATACCGATAGATAGTCCAGTTTAATTATTCGTATTTTTGCAAAAAATTGGGTGCCAAATGGTTAACAAGGCTATAGTGGTGGGTGCAGGCGGATTAGTGGGCGGCGAACTTTTAAATATTTTACTCTCTTCGCCCGGCTATGATGAGGTTTTAATTTTAGTGCGAAAGGAATTATCGCTAAAACACCCTAAGTTAACACAATTGGTTGTTGATTTTAATAGGTTGCATCACTATTCGGCAGCAATTACAGGCGATACGCTGTTTTGCTGTCTTGGTTCAACCGGAAAAAAACGCCTGACTTAACCGAATACCGGAAGATTGACCATGATTATCCGCTGCAATTGGCGCAAATTGGCCTGGCTAATAACATAAGCCAATACCATTTAGTGTCGGCAATTGGCGCCGACGCTGGTTCGTCTAATTTTTATACAAAAATGAAAGGCGAAACGGAGCAGGATATTATTAAGGTCGGATTGCCTGGATTGCATATTTACCGGCCATCATTTTTAGCAGGTAAGCGGAACGAGAGCAGGCCAATGGAAAGTTTCTTTTCAGTAGTGATGAAGTTAGTCGACCCACTGTTGTTTGGAAGTTTAAGAAAATACAAGAGCATAGCTGCTGCCACAGTTGCAAAAGCCATGTACAATCAATCATTAAAGAATGAACCAGGGGTACACATTTACCCTTCAGATAAAATAAAAGAACTAGCGTGAGTAATTATATATCAGCAGAAAATTTAGGTCACTCCTTTCACGACCACTGGCTTTTCAGAAATGTGTCCATCGGCATTAACCGTGGCCGTCGCGTAGCCCTTGTGGGCATTAACGGAGCGGGGAAAACCACGCTTTTAAAACTACTGTCCGGTAGCTTAAAACCAACCGAGGGCAAAGTTGCCCAAATGCGCGATTTAAACCTGGGCTATCTGGAACAAGACCCCTGGTTTAAAGATGCAGTAACTATAAGCGACTATATCTTCCACGCGGACGATATTCAGCAGCAAATGATACGCAAGTATGAAGAATTGCTGGAAAACGACCCTGAAAACGAAAAGGCCATCGCCAATGTGATGGAAGAAATGAGCAATGTGGATGCCTGGGAATATGAATATAAAATAAAGACCATTTTGGGCCGGTTGGATATTCATCACCTTAATCAAAAAATAAATACACTATCAGGTGGTCAGAAGAAACGTTTGGCACTTGCTAAGCTATTGATAGAAGATCCGGACATCTACATTTTGGATGAGCCAACCAACCATTTGGATATAGACACCATTGAATGGCTGGAGAAATTACTGACTGACGGCTCAAAAACCATCCTGATGGTTACCCACGACAGGTACTTCCTGGATAATGTGTGTAACGAAATTTTAGAGATAGATAAGGGTAAGATAATCCCCTATGTAGGCAACTACGGCTATTATTTAGAAAAAAAGGCGGAACGCGAAAGTGCTGATGAAGCATCTTTCCAAAAAAACAGTAATTTATTACGCAAAGAGCTGGAGTGGATGCGCCGTCAGCCACAAGCCCGGGGTACCAAATCAAAAGCGCGTATTGATGCCTTTTACGATTTGGAGGAGAAAACCAAAAATGGTGGCGCTAAGCAAAAAGTTGAATTAAGTGTGAAAACAGCGCGCCAGGGAAATAAAATTATGGAGATGAACCACCTCTATAAGGCATTCCGCGGCCAAACTTTCATAAACAACTTCAGCTATATATTCAAAAAAGGTGACCGGATTGGTTTAGCCGGAAAAAACGGTAGTGGTAAATCAACGCTGCTAAACTTAATAACCGGTGGCCTGGAACCTGATAAGGGTGTAATAGACAAAGGAGAGACTACTGTAATTGGATATTTTCATCAGCAGGGAATAACTTTTAAAGAAGACGAGCGCGTTATCGATATCGTAAAAAACGTAGCTGAGTTTATTACTATGGCCGACGGCAAGTTAATCTCTGCCTCTGCCCTACTCACATTGTTCCTTTTTCCCCCGGCCAAACAGTATGGATTTATATCAAAACTAAGCGGCGGCGAGAAAAAACGTTTGCAGTTGATGAGTATCCTGATGAAAAATCCAAATTTTCTTATCCTGGATGAGCCGACAAATGACCTTGATATCGATACACTGAACGTACTGGAAGAATTTTTAACCAACTACACCGGTGTTCTAATGATAGTATCGCACGACAGGTACTTACTCGATAAGTTAACCGACCAGCTTTTTATTATGGAAGACGGCGGCCATGTAAAAATATACAATGGAAATTACTCCTCGTACAGGCTTGAGCTGGAAGAAAACAAGCAACAAAACAAGCGCAACCCCGTTATTGAAACACCCAAGGCAGAAGTAAAAAAGAATAAACTTAATTTCAAGGAGCAAAAAGAACTGGATAACCTCGAAAGCGAGATAGCATCAATTGAAAAACAATTAAAAGAACGGAATGATGCGCTTAATGTGGTAGGTATACAGCCGGCGAAATTAAACGAAATACTACAGCAAATACAAACACTAAATAGCCAACTGGATGAAAAAAGCTTCCGTTGGATTGAGTTAACAGAATTAAAAGAGGCTTAACTATGAAAACTTCGGATGTATTGGCCTCTATTGGTGTAATAATATTACTCGTAGCCTTTTTACTAAATTTATATAAAAAGCTACCCTCCCAGAGTAAAACTTATAGTTTAATCAATTTTATAGGTGCGGGAATATGTTGCCTTTCATCTTATTTAATAAAGTTTTACCCCTTTGTTATACTGGAAGGTGTTTGGGGATTCGTAGCTCTGCTATCATTGTTTAATGTTCCACGTGGAACATCGACAGAAAAAGATCAATAATTAAAACATGTTCCACGTGGAACATATAATTAAAATGTTTAAAAAGTATAATGTAATAGTTGTAGGCGCCGGTCACGCCGGTTGCGAAGCAGCTGCGGCAGCGGCCAATCTTGGCTCATCTGTACTATTAATCACTATGAACATGGGGGTTATAGCGCAAATGAGCTGTAATCCTGCTATGGGCGGAGTTGCTAAAGGGCAAATAGTGCGCGAGATTGATGCTATGGGGGGTTACTCCGGAATTATCACAGATAAAACTTCGGTTCAGTTCCGTATGCTCAACCGCTCGAAAGGCCCCGCCATGTGGAGTCCGCGTGCACAAAGTGACCGCATGCGCTTCGCGGAAGAATGGCGCCTGGCTTTAGAACGCATACCTAATGTCGACTTCTGGCAGGATACGGTTACTTCTCTATTAGTAAAAAACAACACCATTTCCGGCGTAAAAACATCACTGGGTATTGAGATCGAAGCCGATGCTGTAGTACTAACCAATGGCACATTCTTGAATGGATTAATACATATAGGCGAGAAAAGGTTTGGAGGTGGTCGTACTGCAGAGAAAGCAGCTACCGGCCTAACGGAGCAATTGGTTGAATTAGGTTTCGAATCCGGCAGGATGAAGACCGGTACCCCTCCCCGTGTTGATGGTCGCAGCCTGAACTATAGCTTAATGGAAGAACAATGGGGAGACGAAGAACGTGGCCGCTTTTCATTTACCGACGTTGAACAACCAAAAGAACAACGCTGCTGCTGGATAACCTATACCAACACAGCCGTACACGAAACATTAAAAGAGGGTTTCGAAAAGTCACCCATGTTTACCGGGCGTATAAAAGGATTAGGCCCCAGGTATTGCCCATCAATCGAAGATAAAATAAACCGCTTTGCAGAGCGTGACCGCCATCAGATTTTTGTTGAGCCTGAAGGTTGGGATACCGTCGAAATTTATGTTAATGGATTTTCCACCTCACTACCAGAGGATATACAATATAAAGCACTGATACAAATACCCGGATTTGAAAAAGCAAAAATGTTCAGGCCGGGCTACGCCATAGAGTACGACTACTTTCCCCCTACCCAACTTGGCTTAACACTCGAAACAAAATTGATAAGCAATCTATATTTCGCCGGGCAAATTAATGGAACAACAGGCTACGAGGAAGCCGCATCACAGGGTTTCATTGCGGGTATTAACGCTCATCAAAAAATCCATGATAAGCACGAACTCATTATGAAGCGTTCTGAGTCATACATCGGTGTATTGATTGATGACCTGGTGACCAAAGGAACCGAAGAGCCTTACCGCATGTTTACATCGCGGGCTGAACATCGTTTATTATTAAGGCAAGACAATGCCGATATTCGGTTGAGCCCAATAGGCCATGAACTTGGTTTGGTCAATGACGCGCGGCTTGAAAAAGTAAACAACAAAATAAAAAACTCCGACGAAATAGTTGCCTATACCCGATCAAAATCAATAGCACCGGCCGACGTTAATTCTTTGCTTGAAAGCCTTGACACCAGTTCCCTTACCCAAAACACAAAACTGTTTAATTTAATAAGTCGCCCACAAATTGGTTTTGAAGATTTGCGTAAGGCGGATACATCACTTAATGAGTTGCTGTCTGTCTACGATAAAGAAACAATAGAACAAGCAGAAATTAAAATTAAATATGAAAGCTATTTTGAAAAAGAACTGGAGATTGTGGCCAAGATGAAGAAAATGGAAGACAAGGAAATAAACCCCGGCTTCGATTACAACCACCTGGTTTCCCTGTCGAAAGAGGCGCGTGAAAAATTGATGAAAATAAAACCACGCACTTTAGGGCAGGCATCCAGGATTTCGGGGGTAACACCGTCGGACATATCGGTTTTAATGGTTCACATCACCAGATAGTACTATAATTAATTGATAATTAGCCATTTATAAAAATTTCTCGTTAGATTAATTATTTTAAATTTTTAATATTACAGCTCGTCAAAATAAAAAAATCGATTATAGCGTTTAAAAACCATGTTAAATAAAAAGCCGCCTTTTTCCGGGTTACTATTTTGTGTTTTTTGTGCCATTTTACTCAGTTTTGGGTGTGCAAACCGCCAATTACCCCAGGGTGGGCCACGCGACCACGATCCACCAAAATTATTGAAGGCGACCCCGGAAAATATGACCCGGCATTTTTCGGCGAAAACAATCAAGCTCGATTTTGACGAATATTTTAGAATGACAAATACCTACTCGGAAGTTACCATGAGCCCTACCCCGGCTAAATTACCCGAGTATAAAATAAAAGACAAGAGCTTAATTATAAATCTTAAAGACACGCTGGAAAAAAATACGACCTACGTAATAAATTTTGGTAAAGCTATCGGCGACGTAAATGAGTCGAACGTTTTAAAAAACTTTACGTACGTTTTTTCAACCGGCGAACACATCGATTCATTGAGTGTTTCGGGAACCGTGTTTAATACATCCACCGGGCTAAAAGAAAAAGATGCCACGGTTATGCTTTTTACATTAAAACAGGATTCGCTTTTATTTGGCAAAAAGAAACCAAGCATTTACGCGACAACCGACAGCGCCGGTAATTTTTCTTTAAACAACCTGCATCCCGACGATTATCGTATCTACGCTTTGAAAGAACAGGCCCCTGATAAAATTTATAATAAGGACGATGAACTTATTGCTTTTAGTAAAAAGATTATCCACCTGGAACGTGACAGCGCAAATATTGAATTAAAGCTATTTAAACAAGCGCCGGCCAAATTCAGGGTTGAGCGAAGAAGTGACGCCGACAGCCGGATGGTAATGACATTTAATCGCAGACCGGATAACCCTTCTTTAAAGATTCTATATCCCGCCGATTTCGACAAGTACAAAATTGCAAACTTTACCCCCACTCACGACACCGTAAGTTTGTTTATGCGTAACCTGGCATTCGACTCCCTGAGTGTTGCTATACTCGATAAAAATAAACCTATCGATACCGTTTACTTTCGGAAACGTTTAAAAGAAACCTATAGCCGTACTATTTATTTCAGTTATAATATTACCAACGATAATCATCTTAAACCGGGAACCGACCTCATTATAAAATCAAATTATCCTATTGAGAATTTTGATAGCAACCTTTTTAGTTTGAAAGAAGATTCTGCAGAAGCAAGTAATTATACCATACAGAAAGATACCACCGACCTGAGAAACCTGGTATTGAAATATCGCTGGAAGCAAAATGACAATTATACACTCACCATCGAAAACAGTGCTGTAACTGATATTTATGGAGAAAAAAATAAACGTCCCCCTGTAAAAAAATTCACAATAGATAAGCAGGAAAATTACAGCCTGCTTACCCTCGCAGTTACCGTCTCAGATACCGGTAAATCATACATTGTTGAGTTATATAACGAAAATAAACAACTTTTACGCAGCGATGCTATACATAAAACTGCATCATTGGTTTATAAAAACTACTTAACAGGGAAGTACAATGTTAAAGTGATTTATGACGCTAACAACAACGGTAGATGGGATAGCGGCAATGTGAAGCTGAAACAGCAACCCGAAAATATTTGGATAGATGAGACCCCCATAACCCTTCGGGCTAACTGGGAACAGGTTACGCCTATAACTGTGCCCAGGGAACCAACTACTCCTTAAACCAACCGGAATACATAATATATCTTCCGGGCAACTCATCAAGCAAGGTGCGCTGCTCGGGAGTTATAGGTTTTATTTTTTTTGCCGGTGTGCCTGCATAAAGGAAACCAGATTCACAGATCGTTTTCTCGAGCACAACCGACCCCGCAGCAATAATTACATATTCTTCAACAATGGCGTGATCCATCACTATAGCGCCCATACCTATCAGCACGTTATCTTTAAGCGTGCAGCCATGTACCAGGGCGTTGTGGCCAATAGATACATTGTTACCTATGTGGGTTGGTGCATACATATAGGTGCAATGGATACAGGCACCATCCTGTATATTGGTATTATTTCCAATCTTAATATAATGTACATCCCCGCGTATAACAGCATTAAACCAAATGGAGCAGTTATCACCAATCTCGACATCACCTACAATGGTAGCATTTGGCGCAATAAAACAATCATTTCCCCATGAGGGGCTTATATTTTTAACCGGCAGGATTACAGGCATCTTTTAATTAGTGAATTAGTGAGTTATTCTAATTATTTAAGTAAGTTTGATAAAACCCAAACTTACTTATAAACCTCCCAACTATGATAAAGTTATCGTTAACAATTTTCTTTTTGTTTGGATTGGTGGTTTCCTATGGACAAACCCATAACGAACTCAACAAAGATACCACTCACTTTAAAAATGCGCCGCTTTATATTTTGCAACCACCGCTTACCAACCAAATAGAGGCCTCGGGTATTGTAATAAAACCTGAAGATATTGAATCTATAAATGTGCGTAAAGACATTGCGTCGGTAGAAGAATACGGCCAAAAAGCAAAAAACGGCGTTATAATTTTAAAAACAAAGAAAGTCCTTAAAATTAAAATACTTAGCGAATTACTTGAGGGCTTTAGAATCACTAATAAAAATTTACCTGTGTTTATTGACAGCACAATAGCAAATAAACCAGCTACATATTATTTTGATCCTGAAGTTATTAAATCAGCAGGTATTAAAAAAGAACTAAGTACCGGAATGGAATACATCAGCATAATATCAATTTATCCAACACATCATCCAAAACAAGACAAAGCTCATATCAAGGGGAAAGTTTCCGATATAAAAGTTAATTAATAAATTATCTGATTAATACTATATTTGAACGTTAAACTTATAAGCGGAAATAGCTCAGTTGGTAGAGCATCCGTTTCCCAAACTGAAGGCCGCGGGTTCGAATCCCGTTTTCCGCTCACTAAATCTCCGGACAGATTCAAATATTGGCATAAGCACTTTAAAAAAGTGCTGACAGTGGTTTGTCACTAGAGCCTGTTTATCTCAAACGTCAGCTTATTGGTGTATTGCTCAAAGTAATGAATACATAGCCTGGTATTATTTACAATCCATTCTAAAATTATTTCTGTTTCCGTTATCTCTTTATTTTGCGGCTCACCAAATAATTTTTGAATATGGGTCTTTATTAGATCTAAACTCTGCTTTGCTTCTTCATTACCGGTTACATAAAAAATTATTGAGTTAAATATTTTATAAACACTATCCTCGCGGTGGTTCCAGTAAGTAGTTGTAAATGGTAAAGTAAGCCCTCTTAAAATAGTATGTTCGCCCCAGTTATAAACAGACCTATCGGCAAAAAGCTTTTCCTTCACTTCTATCTCTTTCGATAGTTGTTTTATTGGCACACCCCATTCCAGAAACTTACTATTGTCTTCAAATAATAATCCATGACCAAGCAGTTCACTTAAAGAACTATTATTTATATCGAATTTTACTTTCTTTTTTCTTCTAAAAAAATTAAATAAGCTCATTAACAGAATCTTATAATCCTACAAATCCAAAAAATCTTAGTTTAACAAACCGTATCATGTACTTCCTGAGCATGCGGAGCATAATCAGTAGTATAATGCAGCCCCCTGCTTTCTTTCCGCATCATCGCAGATTTGACTACCAGGTACGATACCTGTATCAAATTCCTTAATTCACAAAGTTTTACAGAAAGTTTTGTTTTTTTATAAAAGTCTTCAGTTTCTTCGTGTAACAACCCTAAGCGGCGCATAGCCCTTTCGAGCCTGAAATCTGACCTTACAATACCCACGTAGTCATTCATCAGCTTTTGCATTTCGCGTACGTTGTGGGTAACCAGGATGTCTTCATTCGACAACTGCACACCCTTCTCGTCCCAGTCGGGTATATTATCAGGAATGGTTATATCTTTAATTTGTTCAATTGCATCTTTATAAATACGGTGCGCAAATACCAAAGCCTCTAATAACGAATTGGATGCCAGCCTGTTAGCACCATGTAAACCAGTTGACGAGCATTCTCCACAGGCATATAAACGCATTAAGGATGAACGGCCAACATGATCGACCATAACACCGCCGCACATATAATGACAGGCGGGTGCAACCGGTATCATATCACGTGTCATATCAATACCTATCTCTAAACATTTAGCGTAAATATTAGGAAAATGCGCCAGGATATCCTTTTTACTGCGATGGGTTATATCCAAATAAACAAAATCCTCACCCGATTTTTTTATCTCGGCATCTATGGCCCTGGCAACAATATCCCTGGGTGCTAATGATCTACGCTCATCATATTCCTGCATAAATTCTTCGCCATTAGTGCGTTTTAAAACACCACCCATGCCCCTTACAGCTTCAGACACAAGGAAAGAAGGATATTCACCGGGATTATATAAAGCAGTAGGGTGAAACTGGATAAATTCCATATTCCTTACTTTTCCTTTTGCCCGGTAAACCATGGCAACACCATCACCGGTAGCAATGGTAGGATTGGTGGTTATAGAGTAAATATGCCCAGCCCCACCTGATGCCATTACCGTAATTTTCGAGAGTATTTTCTCAACATTTTTTGTTTCATTATTGAATGCATAAATACCGTAGCAGGTTATATCGGTAGAAGATTTATCAACAAACTCACCTAAATGGTGCTGCGTAATTAAATCAACCGCGAAATAATGGGTAAGTATTTCAATATTAGGGTTATTGTGTATTTGTTCTAATAACGACCGTTCAATTTCATACCCGGTGATATCCTTATAATGCAGCACACGGAATTCGGAATGACCTCCTTCTTTGGCCAGGTCGTAGATACCTTCTTTTGTCTTGTCGAAATTGGTTCCGTAGTCAATAATTTCATTAATTCTTGCCGGGCCTTCAGTAACTACGGCACGCACTGCTTCAACATCACAAAGGCCGTCGCCGGCAATTAAGGTATCTTCTATGTGTTTTTCGAAGGAATCTTCCTTTTTATCCACAACTACCGCAACGCCGCCCTGGGCATACTTAGTGTTCGACTCGTCTTCATTGCTCTTTGTAACTATCAGAACTTTACCGTGTTTGGCTGCCTTAAGGGCAAAACTTAAACCGGCAATACCCGAACCTACCACCAGGAAATCAACAGATTTGGCCATCATTTATATGTACTATGTGTAAAATTATATATGTTGTTAATAAGCCGGGTAAAAGATGTTAATTTTGTGTAAGCAAAAACCTAATAAGTATTTGCTTAGTGGATAACTCCAATTTTTGGCCACTTTTACAACTAATTTTAACTGACTTATGAGCCCGATAAGCGCCAAAGCTAACATTTTGAAAAGTAAAAAAGTATTAACAAATAACTTTTGAAAGTAAAATTAGCTTATTATAGAAATCTAAAAATCAAAAGGATAGATGAAATAAAAAGTACATTTAATGTTAATAAATTATTAAAAAAAACTTTTTAGCCATCTTTTAAAAGTAGTTTTAAACATAACTAACACACTAATAAATAATAGTTTTATTTATATATAAAATTAGTTGTTATTAATTGAATTGTTGAAATGGATACCTTCGAAGAAATAAATGTGAAAGGTTTTGTTGAGGAAGATATTGACCCCTCACTGGACCTGTTTGATGAAATTGATAAACTTAAAAAGGAAAAAAATGCTGTTATCCTTGCTCACTACTACCAGGAACCCGATATACAGGATATTGCTGACTATATTGGCGACAGCCTTGGGCTATCGCAACAAGCTGCAAAAACTGATGCCGACATTATCGTTTTCGCCGGTGTGCACTTCATGGCCGAGACAGCAAAGATTTTATCTCCTTCAAAAAAAGTTTTACTACCCGACGTAAAGGCCGGCTGCTCATTAGCCGACAGCTGTCCACCGCATTTGTTTAAAAAGTTTAAGGAGCAATATCCAGACCATTTGGTAATAACTTACGTAAACTGCACAGCCGAGCTAAAAGCTATGAGCGACATAGTTTGCACCAGCAGCAATGCTGTAGGGATTGTGGAAAGCCTGCCAAAAGACCAGAAAATAATCTTCGGCCCTGATAAAAACCTGGGGGCTTATGTAGCCAAAAAAACGGGACGTGATTTGGTTTTATGGAACGGCGCCTGTATGGTACACGAGATATTTTCGAGAGAGAAGATAACCAAATTAAAAGAGCGTCATCCTGGTGCCAAGCTGTTGGCCCATCCTGAATGCGAGGAAGTTATTTTGCAGATGGCCGATTACATAGGTTCAACAACCGGCATATTAAAATACGCAACCAATCACCCGGATAAAGAATTTATAGTAGCAACCGAAGCGGGTATTTTGCACCAGATGCAAAAGGAAAATCCGGATAAAACGTTTATCCCGGCCCCTCCAAACAACAACTGCGCCTGTAACGATTGCCCGCACATGAAACGTAATACATTGGAGAAACTGTATTTATGTTTAAAAAACGGCTATCCTGAAGTTACCGTACCGCAGCATATTATTGAAAAGGCGGTAAAACCTATTGAGCGAATGCTGGAGATATCGGCCAGGTTGGGGTTATAAAACAGCCCTCCCGCGCGTCATTGCGAGGAACGAAGCAACCTCTACTTAGGACATTCATGAAACTTTATCCTGATGGTGAACTAAAAACGGCTGATAGTTCACCATAAAACTATTGCTTCTTGGATTTGCATACGTAGAGATTGCTTCATTCCTCGCAATGACGAGTGTGATAGGTAGAAGCCCTAAAATCCAAAAAATTTTTCCCGCCTACGGCGGATATAATGGTCCGGGTTGCACGATTTTTTCTACTTTTCTATCACACAAAATAAAACCGATAAATGAGAGATAATTCATTCACCGGCACCAGCATAGCCGGCGATGACTACGTGGAGCAAATGACGCCCACAGAGTTTGAAGAAACAGTATATAAGTATATTGCGGAGCTCGGCCAAAACCTACCGGGATTTAAGGTAGCACACAATACACGCGTAACCGGTACCGATGGCATTTACCAGGCAGATATACTGGCTAGCTATACAGAATTAAACGTTAATATGATTGTGCTGATAGAATGCAAACATTACACGAACCCCGTTACCAGGGAAAAGATTCAAATATTAAACGATAAGTTACGGTCGACAGGAGCGCAGAAGGGTATATTATTTTCTACATCAGGCTTCCAATCCGGTGCAATTGAATATGCGATACGCCATAAAATCGCGCTGGTACGTTTACTTACCAGCCGGTTTGAAAAGGTGACCAATACGCTGGCAAAACCTAAGCGACCGGTATACGCCCCACCGGCGCCACGCACATTCATTGGGGAGTTTTATGCGGCCGATAAGATGAGTTATATTGGAACGGGTAAGATAGCGGAACTGGTAAACTATTGTATTTAGGCCATCTACAATCGGCGGTATAAAAAATTGTCATTGCGAGCGAGGAACGAGCGCGGCAACCGCGAACTGTACAGGGCGGACTTGCACAGTTCGCGGTTGCTTCGTACCTCGCAATGACAAGTGTAGATTTTGTACAGCGTAAAACACAAAAAATTTTTCCCGCCTACGGCGGATATAATGGTCCGGGTTGCGCGATTTTTCTGCGCCAACTGCAATAAATGTGAAAAAAAGAATCGATGGCCTCATCGATTATCGATGTTTTATTACAAAACCAAATTACTTACAGCAAACCCATCTTCAACGCCGTAAAAAAAATCTGCGAAAAATCCTATGAATCTTAGTTACAATCGACAGGTGTGTGTCAGTCGGTAAATGTGTTTCTAAATGGACTTCTATAGGTATAATCGGGTCTGCTGCGTGGAAGTAAGTCATATTCGGCCAATCCAAACCTTTCAACGTAGGTAATTCATGTGGGTGAAAGTGATCTTTAAACGGATTGATATAAGCGTAGTGAATAGGATTGTAGCTATCCATAGAGCTTAGTGCGCCATTTGTTCCATACCAAAAAACATACATTTGTTCCCCAGTTACAGGATCATAAAAATACTTATTAGTCTCCTCGAAATTATGAATGTTAGAAATAGCGTCAATCGGACTTGAATAAATTTCACGCCCTGCCTGATCAAACACAACCTTACCCTTGAATATTAAAATTCCCCGGTTATAACCTTCGGCATTTACCAGCGTATAGTTTCCAACGGCTTGCCGTTCTCTAATTTCTACATCCGGAATGGAGTAATAAGTTTCTAAAATTCTATTTGTAAGTTCAGAAGGGTCTTTATAATATATTAAATAAACTATCGCGTCTTTATAAAACTCCTCTTTAATCTTAACAAGCCCAGCCACAGTAGTTACTTTAATATAGCGATCAAGTTGTTCCTTTTGTACTGCCGTGATTGGTTGTTCAAGATCATTTTCATAAGAAATAGTTGTTGCCATCTTCGTGAATATTGTAGTTTATATTCAAAACTGCTACAATATATTGTTTATTGATAACTTTTGTTTATTCGTAATTTCAGGGTGCGCCGGGTTAAAAAAACACCACAAAAAACACCGGCTGCTTCATCAACAACCGGTGTTTTTTCTAAATCAGACTAATCTTTTTTTAATCGGTGAAATCACAAAAGTATAATCGGTGAAATCACAAAAACTATATAGCTTTAGCCAGCCACAATGAAGCGTTTAAATGAAACGCAGGGTGCGAAGTAAACCCTGATGGCGCATCGCCCGACCAGCCGTTAAACAAGCTGTCGCCGGTGTCGCCCGTGCCATCATCAGCATCCGAGCTGTCGCCGATAAACACAACACGACCGCTGCCATAAGTTGATAATAACGCCATTACGCCGGTAGTGCCGCCATTGGTAAAGCTGCTGCGCCAGAAAAGGCCCTGCACATTAGCATTGTCGCCAGGGAATAGCGTAGCTGTTGTGCCATCATAAAAAGCCATTTTCGATGCAGTACCTGCCGCGCCGTTCAACGCTTTTTGTGCATTGGTATTGGTGCCGGTGTAAACGTTGCTGCTTGGCTGATCGTTAATGTCGATATAATCGATATTAAAGCCGAAAGGATGGGTATTGTTGATGCCGTTGTTGGTCATCAAATCGTTCCAAACGCGTGGAGAATCGAAACCATCACCGTCCCTGTCGCTTGGGTTATAGCCATTGGCATCGGTGCCGCCGGTAGTAGCCGCGGTATGGTCGGCAACCATCATCAGGCCGCCGCCGGCAGCGATGAAATTCATAATGGCAGTTTTTTCGGCTGCTGAAAATAAGCGGTTTGGTTCGCACACCACAAAAACATCATAGTTACTTAAATCCTGTGCGTTGCTTGAGTTGCCGTAAGTTATGGCGCCACCATTTGGCAGCGTTTCAACAAGTTCGCCGTCTTTAACAAGCGCTACTGCCCATGAAGAAAGTGCACCTTTCCAATAAGTTTCGGCAGTGGTTGATGTTATGCCGGTATAAGAAGGTGTTGGTACGCGCTGTGCCTTGGTTTCAACTGTTGTGCCGCCGGTATAAAGCGGAACATTTTCTGTACCGTCGGCATCAATCTGCCAGTCTGCACTGCCTGCATTTTCATATTTGGTAGCATCAAATAAGAATTTTTTCCCGGTAACAATTGTACCGCCGCCGGTACCGCCACCACCGCTGTTATCGTTAATAGTGATATCGTCGATATTGATACGGTTGGTGCCACCGGTAAGCTTGCGTATTTCCAAACGTACATTACCTGTTTGGGTAATGGTGAACGATTGAGTTTGCAATGTAGTAGTAGTGGTGATATTGCTGCCGCTTTGGGTCCAGGTACTGCCACCATTAACAGAATACCATAAACCCCAGGTGCTGGCACCGTCGCTGCTGTAGGTTCCATGTTTTATAGTAACTGTGCTGATACCGGTAGTAACATCAAACAACATGGTAATTTTACCTGTGTTACGTATGCGTGCCGACCATGAACCAGCCTTTAAATCGCCGGCCAGGTTGCCGATCAACGCATCAAACATATTCCACGAATTTCCGCTAAGCGTTACGTTGTCGCCGCTCGATGACCCTGTCGGTGTAACATCATAAGCTGTTTTTGGGCTGGTTGCACCAACCTCGAAACCCTGGGTTAGCGAAACAGCATCAGTGTGAAGTTTCGTGCCGGCGATGTTTTCAGTAGCAGCTGTTTTTACAGGCGCAATTTGATTTTTATTACAGCCAACCAGTAATAAACCTGCAACAAATGCAATACACGCGGGATGAAGAAATTTGTAAATGATTTTCATAGATAAAAATTTGGTTAAATAATTTATTTAAAGGTAAATATAGCAAGCGCAAATATTGTTTAATAATTATTATATTAATATTAAGATAATTTATATTATGTGTTAAGAAAAGGTTGGTTGCACAGTCCCGCAACCTGCTGCTGTTGGATTTAGATGGGCTTATAGCCATAAATGCGTTTTCCTTTCGTATTTTTGCAGGCTCGCCGATAAGGGGTTAAAATCTAAAAAATTTTTCCCGCCTCCGGAGAATATGATGTTAACCAGGTTGCGCGATTTTTCAAAATCGGTGTAATCAAAAAAACAATCGGTGTAATCACCAGTAAAACTATGTTTGATAATAAAGAAAGAACAAATATTGAAGCGTTAGGCGAATTTGGCCTGATAGACTATTTGACGAAAAATATAAAGCTTACCCAGAAAAGCACCACCAAAGGTGTTGGCGATGATGCCGCCGTGCTTGATTTTGACGGCAAGAAAACGCTGATATCAACGGATTTACTTTTAGAAGGGATCCATTTTGATTTGGCATATACACCATTGAAACATCTGGGCTACAAGGCTATACAGGTAAACCTGAGCGATATTTACGCCATGAACGGCACCGCATCGCAGGTAACGGTTTCAATCGGTATCAGCAGCAAATTTCCGCTGGAAGCCGTGGAAGAATTATATGACGGCATTTACCTGGCCTGCGATAAATATAATGTTGATTTGGTGGGCGGCGATACTTCATCGTCAAAGCAGGGGCTGGTTATCAGCGTAACATCTATTGGTTATGCCGATGAAAAGGATGTGGTTTACCGCAATGGGGCCGAAGAGGGCGATTTGATTTGTGTATCCGGGGATCTGGGCGGCGCCTACACCGGCCTGCAGCTGCTGGAACGCGAAAAGCTGATCTACCTGGAGAACCCCAAAATTCAACCCGATCTTGAAGGCAAAGACTACATAGTTGAACGCCAGCTAAAACCAGAGGCCCGGAGAGACATCATCGACTTGCTAAAAGAAATAGAAGTGAAGCCAACAGCGATGATCGATATCTCCGATGGTTTGGCATCCGAGCTGCTGCATATATGCAAACAAAGCAACAAAGGCTGCAACCTGTACGAAGAAAAAATCCCGCTGGACCCAATGACCTTCGAAACCGCCCGCGAATTTAACCTCGATCCAACTGTGTGCGCCCTGAGTGGTGGCGAAGACTACGAACTCCTCTTCACCGTAAAGCAAGCCGACTACGACAAGATTAAGTTTAAAATGGATATCACCATCATCGGCTATATCACCGAGCCCTCAGCGGGCTGCAATTTAGTCACCAAAAGCGGAACTGTGCATGAGTTAAAGGCGCAGGGGTGGAATGCGTTTGGTACGCAGGTTGGATAAGGACGAGTCTGAAAATTTGTCATTGCGAGCGAGGTACGAGCGCGGCAACCGCGAACTTTACAGAGCTGTCATGCATAGTTCGCGACGGCTCTGTTCCTCAATGACAGGATGGGGCTAAAAAATTTGTCATTGCGAGCGAGGAACGAGCGCGGCAACCGCACGCTATGTATCTCCCCCAAGCCAATCCGCTGGCTAATCGTACCACCCCTCACTTAAATCGTTTCAGGACGGATTATCCCTCACAATCAAATCGACTTTCTTTTGTCGAGAACCCGCCTTAAGCTGCTTCTCCCGTGCAATTGCATCTTGTATCCACTGAAACTCTTCATAATAAACCAATTTATTGCACTCGTACTTAGCAGAAAAACCGTTGAACGTTTTATGTTTATGGTCGTAAATGCGTGATTCAAGACTATTTGTAACCCCAATATAAAGAACCGTGTTAGCTTTATTCGTGATTATATAGATATAATAGGCATGTACTTTCATAAACTAAAATAGCGATTTGGTGTCGAGCAAAAAGAATAGTCCAGCATATTTTATACCGTTCACTTCGCTATGTATAGTTCGCGGTTGCCGCTCTGCGCTCGCAATGACAAAAAAATTAAACCACGGAAAAATACCCCTCAATCTCCCTTACCGCATTTTCCAACCCATTCTCATTCCTGATCTTTTCGCCAATTATCAATACATTTTCCTGAACTTCATCGTTATCAATCTTAACCAACGCATCAATCAATTTGCCCGAAGTAAGTTTTTTAACAGGGATATGAACCCCCAGGCCCATCCGTTCAATTATTTTACCCCAGGTTGGCTGGTCGGTATAAAACGAAATAATAATTACCGGCAAATTATTTCGCAGCATAGCCGCCAG
This sequence comes from Mucilaginibacter sp., assembly GCF_025359345.1. Classification (GTDB taxonomy): domain Bacteria; phylum Bacteroidota; class Bacteroidia; order Sphingobacteriales; family Sphingobacteriaceae; genus Mucilaginibacter. The sequence goes on along the minus strand of NZ_JANYGQ010000021.1, from coordinate 29,086 downwards.
CGTGCCCGCCCCGCCGTGAAATATGCCGGCTTTGCATTGCGGTAAAACCGTGTGGTGATTTACGTATTTGGTGACAAACAGATTTTTATGCACCGGCAAATTATCAAACACCGACCATCCCGTGCAAAACAAAATACGCTCGTTGGTTTTTGTTAATACGTCGTTTAGTATCGCCTCAAATTTTTCGGTATTACCCACGCCATTACTGCCGAAGCCCATGTATACCGGCTTGCCGCCTTCTGTAAGCCAGGCTTTCAACGCAGCGTCATCTTTGTTTTCCTGCGGAACGTCGGGCACGGTTAAAAACCCGGTTATTTTGGAGTTGCCTGCCCAATCTTTTGGCTGAGGTATAAGGTTGGGGCTTAGGCAGTATAAGTCCAGCGGGTTTTGCTTCGCAATGTGCTGAACAAGGGTTTCCTTTAACGGGGCCAAACCAATTTCCTGCCTGAACTCGTTTGTTTCCTGTTTAACAAACTTCCAATAAAAAGCATGGGCCAGCTTATAAGTAAACTTATTATACCAGGGAAAGTTAAAAAAATCAAAGTCGGCCAGCGGAAACTCGGCAGTGGGAACCACAGGCGGCATAAAATAAGTAAGAGCTATTTTCTTGCCCTGCTTTTCGGCAAGAGCCCCGGTAATTTGCAGGGTAGCCAGGTTTGCAATAATAAAGTCGACCTTAGCAAAACCCTCAATATATGATTGCCGCAGCGGGACTTTGGCGCTGTTAAGTACCTTAAAAAAATACTTCATCAGCTTAATGGTGTTTTCAGCTTTCAACACACTTTGTCCTTCGGGCCGGTTCATCATTTCTTCGGCATTGCCGTACAGCGGGTGAAATGCCACCCCATACCCATCAACCAAATCTTTAAAGTTTTCCGGTGCCGCTATGGTAACCAGGTGACCGCGGGCCATAAGGCCCAAAGCCAAAGCAATATAAGGCTGCACATCGCCGCGCGTGCCATAGGTGAAAATGCCGATATTCATGGCCACAAATTAGCGCGAATTAATTCGAATTACACGAATTATTTAGCGGCAGAACGAACAGCAGTAAGCGTTTATTCAGAAGCTCCTCCGCCAGCTGGCGGAGGCTGGGGGGAAAAGGCATTAGGCAGCATCAACAAAAAAGGCAAGGCTTTTGAATAATCGAGGTCATCATAAAATACGCCGAGCTTGTTAAGGTTTTTATAATAGTTGTTTACGTTCTTATAATAGTTTAACTCGCTTTGCAGGAACCATGCCTTGCTGCCCAGCTTTTCGGCAATAAACCATTTTTCAAGCAGTCGCCCCGCACGCCCATTGCCATCTTCGAACGGATGAATATTTACAAACACAATATGAATAAAGGAAGCGTAATAGAAAACATCAGCGCAACTTAAAGATTGTGTTTTCAAATATTCGATGTCATCCCATAACAAATCAAGAAGCCCGCTTACCAGGCCAGCCGGCGCGGCTTCAAATTGTATGCGACCGGTATTATGTTCCATTATAACCATATTGCCGGTGCGAAATTTGCCTTGTTTGCGTGCAGGTAAAAGGTGCGTGGCGAGCAATTTATGCGCATGCAAAAAGTTTGCTGCCGTCAAGTGGTTTTGTTGGGCGAAAACATATGCCAGGTATAGATCGTTTGGTTTTTCGACAAGGTTGGGCAGGTATTCAATATCCAGCATTTTGTGCTTTATGTAGCTGTCTATCTCCATTTGTTCTCCCTCAATACGGGACGAAGCGATTGCCGATACGGAAGTGTAGAAACTGAAAGTTTCGGTGGATATTTCGGCTTCCTTCAAACTTTCAAAGGAGGTTTGTAAATCGATACTGACGAGCCGGCGGTATTCATCCAAAAGAAGTGTCGGTATTATTTTTAACTCCGCTGCCATATAAAACACAAATTAGCACGAATTAAATCGAATTTCACGAATTATTTAAAAAGGTATAAAATACAGCAGTTATTCTTCTGCTCCCCCGCCATCTGACGGAGCCTGGGGGGCATATTTCTGGTCAATCTGCTTATTTGCCTTTGCGCCCAACCCTTTAATTTTTTCCGCTGTTTTTATCAAATTGCCCGACCCTTCACTCAGCTTGTTAAGCGCATTATCATAAGCCGACTGGCTTAGTTTAATGTTTTTGCCGATGCCTTCCATATCTCCAACAAAGCCGACAAACTTATCGTACATGGCACCACTCAACCGTGCAATCTCCAGCACGTTGCGGTTCTGGCGCTCCTGTTTCCAGATGCTGGCGATAGTGCGTAATGTGGCAAGCAAAGTAGACGGACTAACAATTACCACCCGTTTATCCCAGGCATCGCTGAAAAGTTCCGCATCCAGCTGCACGGCAAAACTAAACGATGATTCTATCGGCACAAAAAGCAGCACAAAATCGGGGGAGTTTATCTGGTACAGATCATGATAGTTTTTAGCGGACAAATTACTCACATGACCACGAATGGACTCTACATGCGCTTTTGAAAATAACCTCCGCTCTTCCTCCGTCTCGCAGTTTACCAATCGTTCATAAGCAATTAACGATACCTTGGAGTCGATCACCAAATGCTTATCGTCCGGTAAATCAATAATCGCGTCCGGTTGCAGGCGGGTGCCGTCTGTTGTGGTAATGCTGGCTTGCAGACGGTACTCCTGGCCCTTCACCAAGCCCGAGCGTTCCAGTACTTTTTCGAGGATCACCTCGCCCCAGTTGCCCTGCTTTTTGTTATCGCCCTTTAGTGCTTTGGTAAGGTTTTGTGCCTCACTGCTGATGAGCTTGTTTAAATCCATCAATTGGGTAATAACACCCTTTAGCGTGTTACGCTCGGCGGCCTCCATGTTGTAAACCTTCTCTACCTTATCTTCAAAAGCCTTAATGTTTTCTTTTAGCGGATTTAGCAACACATCCAAATTGCTGCGGTTGGTCTCAATAAACTTCTGCGATTTTTCGTCGAGCAGTTTATTGGCGATGTTCTGAAACTCCAGCTGGAAATCCTTCCGGATCTGGTCGACCTCAATTTTTTGCTCCTGTATTTTTTCCTGTTGTGATTTATAATATGCCCGCGCACTTTCCAGCGACTGGTTTGCCGTCGACAATTGCGACCGCTCGTAAACCAACTCGTCCAGCAAGCGGCCCTTCTCTTCTTTTAACAGGTTTGTAATGCTCTCTTTTTCGGCGATTAACCCGGTGGCATATTGCCTGGATGTGGCAAGTTCAATTTGGAGTGCCCGGTTCTCTTTTTCCAGCAACATCATATCATCTGATGATATACCATTGCTGCTTTTCGGCTTCTTTAAAAATAAAACAACAGCAAGTAAAAGGATGATAATCGAGGCGATTAAAATGTATAATTCCATTTTTGTAAGAGTATTAGATATTCCCCCGCGTCATTGCGAGGAACGAAGCAATCTTTACGCAGGACGATAACGAACCTTAATGTTTGTGGCGACCGAAATGCGGCTGATAGGTCACCCTAAAGCTATTGTTCCATTGATTTGCACGTGCAGAGATTGCTTCGTTCCTCGCAATGACGCGCGGAGTAAGAACAGCTAACACCAGTCATTCAATGGTGACAAGTACAAAACGTATTAGTCAAACGCCCCTTCAGGGGGTCCGGGGGCTCTTCTCCACCCTCAGCCCAACATCGCTAACTTCCCTTAGTGGGTTATCGCGCATATTTTGCTCAATAATGAAAGTATATGTGCCTTTGGCGGCAAATTTATGGTTCACTAAAAACGGCTCCTGGTAGCTGTACAAATTGCCCGAGCCTTTGCCCAGCCACTCGCCATCTTTATTGGCCAGTTTCATCTCGTAGCGCTTAACGGCATCCTTTATGCCGGGGCCCGTTTGCGAAACCAGCACGAAGAGATTAGAATATTTATAGTCGCCGGTAACGCGCAGGTTTACATACAGGTTGTAGGCGGCGTTCTCGTCATCAATTTTAAAGGTGAATTTAAAACGGTTTAGATACGTCCAGTTATGCCCTGTTATTTCCGAGTTTTGATCGATGATTGTATTGCGGTCGGTGCAGCCGCTAAACAGCTGCACGCTTGCCCACAGCATTAAAAAACATAAAATTAGCCCTTTTTTCATTCCGTAGTACCTGGCTGATTTCCGCCCTCACGGTTCCCGTTTGGTCCGCCGCCGCGGTTTTGATTATTCCTGTTTGGCCTGTTTTTCCTGTTGCGGTTCGGGTTGCCGCCACCTTCAGGCCTTCCGCCTTCTGGTCGTGGTCCCTCCGGCCGGGCTGCGCCTTCCGGGCGTGGTGGCCTCGGCTGTTGCTGCGGACGCGGTGGTTGTTGCGGCCTCGGTCCCTGGTTATGGTTTGCGCCGGCTTCCGGGCGGGGATTCCCGCCACGCTCACCCTGCTGCCCGCCGGGACGATCGCCCCTGTTGCGGTTTTTGCTCTTCTTCTTGTTTTGGTTGCGGCGCTCGTCGAGGCGGGTAAGGCTATCCTGGCCAACCACGTTTTCGTAGTCAAGTACTTTAACCGGTGCCGATTCTACCTCAACAACCACACCCAAATCAGGCGGGATAACGCCATCGCGGTTCATTTGCTGTATTTCCTTGACACGGCTGATCGGCAACGGTATCCACGATTCTTCCCGCGGGTAGCTAAACCACATCAGCTTTTTAAATATATCCGTCTTTTGCAAACGGGCGTCGCCGCGCTCGGTTTTCAGCACGTTTACATTATCGGGGATGTGCTTCAGCGCATCCATATACGTATCCAGCTCATAGTTTAAACAGCACTTCAGCTTGCCGCATTGGCCGGCCAGTTTCAGCGTGTTTAACGAAAGGTTTTGATAGCGTGCTGCAGAGGTCGATACCGTTTTAAAATCAGTAAGCCAGGTGGAGCAGCAAAGCTCGCGGCCACATGATCCAATCCCGCCCAAACGACTCGCCTCCTGGCGCATACCGATCTGCCGCATCTCGATACGGATACGGAATGTTTCGGCCATTTTTTTAATTAGCTCGCGGAAATCCACGCGGCCTTCGGCAGTATAGTAAAAAGTAGCTTTGGTTTTATCACCCTGGTAGTCCACATCGCTCAGCTTCATGCTCAGGTTAAGCTGAAGAGCCAGCGTGCGCGATTTGTGCATGGTTTCCCACTCCAAATCTTTGGCAGCCTTCCACTTGTCGACATCGGCAACGGTGGCTTTGCGATATATTTTTTTGGCAACGTCGTCTTCCCTAACACGGCGCTTTACCATCTGCATGCGCACCAGTTCGCCGGTTATCGATACATGGCCCACATCGTAGCCGCCGGTGGCAGCTTCAACCACAACCAGTTCGCCGGCCTCCAGGTAAATATTATCCGGGTTATGATAAAACTCCTTCCTCGACCCCTTAAATTTTACTTCAACGATGCCAAAAGGCTTATAATTTGTCGGCATGTCCATGTGGCTCAGCCAATCGTAAACATCTAATTTACTGCAACCGTTAGTAAGGCACGAGCCGTTACTTTTGCAGCCGGCAGGCGAACATCCGCCCCCCGTTGAACAACTTCCACATCCCATAATTAATTCGGCATATATTGAGACCGCCCCTGGCGGATAATTTTAAAGCTAAGTATTTTTATAATCTGTAAAGATACATCTAAAAATAAAATTTTAGGGTTACCATTTCGTTCAACATGATAATGGGCCTTTTCAAGCTCGGCAACTATGGCCTCTGCCTCTTCAACAATCATCACGTTGGCCATTTTTTGTGCCGTTTCCAGCTCACCAGCCGGTAAATGCACCAGGCTACCCGCTCCTGAAAGTAATAAACAACACTCGCGCAAAAAGTTTATACCATAGCGCAAAAAGTTCTTCTGGTTTTCGCGGCCCATCTTGGCGGCAACGTCGACAAAGCTCATCACCTCCAGCCCCTTGTTGGCAAAACACAGGCGCAGCCACTGCACAAATTGTTCGTGGTAGCCCTTGTTATCGTATTGCAACATGTTCAGCGCCTCGGTAAGGCTGCCCTCGGCCAGGTAGGCAATTTCGGTAGCGGCTTCCACCGTTTGGTTGTGCTGCGTTATCAGGTGTTTTTTTATATCTTCAAATTCCAATGGTGGAATTTTTATCAGCTGTGTGCGACTTAAAATGGTATTTAAAATCTGGTCCTGGTTTTGGGCCACCAATATAAACAGCGTGTTGGGCTGCGGTTCTTCTATGATCTTCAACAGCGCATTGCCCGATTTATCAAGGTATTCCGGCAGCCATAAAATCAAAATTTTATAGGGCGACTCAAACGGCTTAAAGCTCAGTTTTTTGATGATCTGGTGGCACTCGGCAATATTGATGTTGGCCTGTTTATTTTCGGCATCCAAATAGCCGCGCCAGGCGTCGAGGCTTAAATAAGGGTTGGCCAAAAATGCATCGCGCCATTGCTCAATAAAAGTAATGGCTGTATCCTCTTTATGTTTGGCGAAGAAAGGGTACGAAAAATGCAGATCGGGGTGCATCAGTTTCTGGTATTTACGGCACGATGAACATTCGCCGCACGAATCGTCGGCCAGCTTGTCCTCGCACGATAAATATTGCGCATACGCCACTGCCAGCGGCAAACTCCCGCTCCCGCCCGGCCCCAAAAACAACTGTGCATGGCTTACCCGGTTCTCCTTAACCGAAGTAACCAGGCGCTGCTTTATAGCATCCTGACCAACTATTTGCTTAAACTGCATCGGTGCAAATTAGCTATTAGATATGAGATTTGAGATGTGAGGCGCGAGATTTTTACAGTGGGCAGATGAGCGGATGGGTGAAGGTGCAGCTAACCGATGCGGCGCTTAATGTTGAAACAGCTACGTTTTGCCCCTTAAAGTAGGTGGTTAGTGATGGAAATTTGTACTTTTATTTGTTGTTGGATGGCTGGTTGGATACTTGTCGCTTGGTTACGTGTCAGCGGGGCACCCCGATAAATCGGGGCGGCAGCGAAAAGGAAAAACGCTTGCGGGAGCAGAGTATAACGACTACATTCTTAAACGAAAAAAAAGTAGCGGATGAAAAAGACCATTTATATACTCAGTATACTTTTGTACTTATTTGCCTTCTTTCTGATAATATTATTCGGGGCGTCCGGACATTCTATAAGTTTAAAGGATGCGGAGAATGTACTGTATTTAATTTTGATCGGGCTTTATTCATTGACAGGAACCTTATTAATAATATTTCAGTGTAAAGGCAGACCCGCCCTAAGAAATGTGTTAATCTTGCTCATTTCTTTTATATTGATCTCTTTCGTATATTTCTTTTACGAAATATTGCAAGTAAAGATCGGGGATTATGCAATTGTTATCCCGCTATTTATCGTATTAGCAATCTCAGGTTTATCAATAAAAATTTTGTCCGGCCTACTCCGAAAACCAGGCAGCGACAGGGATTCCCGTAATTGAGGTAAAGCGATAGTTGTCGCCTGGTTACCTGTCAGCGGGCCACAAGTCTGGAGCCTTGCGGCGGCAGAGAAATGAAAACGCTGCGGGAGCTGGGGGCGGTATGACGCAAAAAAAGGCAGAAAAGATAGTAAATTAAGCAAATTGTCATGAAAGCATGAAAGGAAAATCAATTTTTATATCGGCGTTAATTATTAACATAATTTCAGGATGTGTTAGGCAGTCAAAGGTAATTCCATCAGATAATATTAAAACCGTTGAAATTCAGACTTTTAACCATGTTTCAAGTTTTAAAATTGTTTCAGATCAGAACGAAATAGGAAAGATGATGAGAGAACTAAATAAAGGAGAACTAGATCCGGCTGTGTTCAAGACCACATATTTATTAAAAATAACTTATACCGACAAAGATGAGCGACTGGTAGTTTGTAACGGTCACCGGATCAAGGTAAATGGATTAACTTATAAACTCAATAAATCCATGGATGAAATAGTTGGTTCCCGCTATTTATCATATTAGCAATCTCAGGTTTATCAATAAAAATTTTGTCGGGCCTGCTCCGAAAACCTGGCAGCGACAATAATCTCGGTAATTGAGGTCAAGCGATAGTTGTCGCTTTGTTACCTGTCAGCGAGCTACCCTGATAAATCGAGGCGGAAGCGAAGAGGAAAAACGCTTGCAGGAGCGGGGGATGAATCCTTAAAGAAGATTAGCCAGGTGTTTTCTTGAAGTATACATGTAACTGTTTTTGATCAGTTTTAGTAACCAGGTTGTTCAACCCTTCCTTATTCAGCGCCGTTAATAATTCAGATACGTGGACGATACGTGTCCTTCCGTTGGCCTTTTGTAAAACGGCTTTGCTTTTGTCTTTAGATCAAGGTCGATGTCGAGATGGCCGGCTATTACACGATTGTTAATGATGACATCATGGCCTTTAAATACGAGCCGGGTTTTGCCATACGGCATCCTGAAGGTTGCATTGCGTATCACAAGGCCGGTGAAATGGGTGAACAGAGTATCGTACAATTCCCACTTTTTTGGCGGATACGCCTTGTAAGCGTTTGTGTCCCTGGCAAATTCCTCGTACGGAACGCAATCCCAACCGGGCATGGTATTAAGTTGTTCGGAATATAAAAAAGCATGATCAAAGTCGACAGTAATATTTGTACCTGTAATAACAGAAGAAGGCAGGCAAGCGTCAGATTCACAATCGATCCTTATCATCGATTCGTTATTGAAAAATGCCGAACACATTTCTATATTAATGTTAGTGTATGGCGCCTGGCCTTCTTTCGAACGGATAGCCGGGGACAGAATTTTTGATGATATTTCTACTAAAGCCTGCCTGGTTTCAAGCTCGACAGTGTAATCGGGAAGAAATTTCCGTATATTAAATAACTCGGCAGCCCTGTAAGGGGCATATGGTTGAAAGAGTATTTCGATGTGGTATTTTTCATCGTAGGTTGGCGAATGTACACCCGGTTCAGAAAGGACAAAGCCGGTATTGAAAACTTGTTCGGGGTTTAACTTTTTTGAAACCACGGAATCTATAACAGCCGAGATCATCAGCGAATCGGCGTAGTTTTTCTCTGTAGTCAGCGGTATCCTGGTGTTGTAGGCCAGGTTGATTTTTGTTATAGCCCCATTCACGCCATTTAGCTCATAATTTTGTGCCCATTGCTTAAATGCTGAACGGATCATTTTATAGGGTGACACCCAGGCCATTCGAAAATACAGGTGTACATAGCCCAGGGAGGTGTTTTCAAATTTTGTAAAATCAAAGTCCCTTATTTCACCGGCAAAGGATGGCTTACAGCCGACAGAAACAGGCAAAACGTAACTGTGATATTGATCTGCGCAGGGAGTGAGGTTAAGGGAGAAAGTTCCTGCGGGATGAACAAGCTTAATAGGCCCGCTTGAAGATATGATGTTTAATCTCTCAAAAAAATCGTCTCCGTGTCCTGTATACGATTCTCCCGTGGCCGAAAGTGAATTGAAGGTTGTAACGCCGTTTGGCAGTTTCCATTGATTGAACTTTTGAAACTCAGCATAGGAAATGTGCCCGGATAATGGTGTATAATTTGGTGGCGGCGACTTTGTATAGATCATTACCGGGCACCCGCAAGGGTCCGTTACGTCGGGCGGTAATTTCTTGTGGGCCTGTGCGTAGCCGGCGGTAAAGCCGGGACAAAACCATATCGATATAAGAAAGCCTGATACCTTCAATGCACCCTTTAAATTTTTCATCATTTTAAGTATAAATAACAGCTGTTATTATCAGATGCAATTAACATGCGGATTCCATAAACCCGTTCAAATATCAAAAGTAGTGATTGATAACTTGAATTTAACCAATGGCCCACAGAAGCGTGCCTGGGGCACAGCGGAAAATTGTGGAGACAGAGTCTCCAGGCATAGTCATTCGAAGGTACCATAATCCGGAGGGGATTTATTTTATAAGTTTTGCCGCGGTGTTTTGGGTAGATGTATTTGTCCGCAGGTTATCATCAGCTAACTACACTTACGGCAAAACTGGAGCAGCTGATAATCAGCATGTTTCACAGCGTTCCGGGTGTTCCGCGTGTAAAAATGGAACGCTTTCGGCGTGTGCCGCTATACCCCCGAATAGATCAACATTCCCAACCCTGCAATAAATAGCAGAAACATCGCCGTAATCGGTCCGCTAGTTGAAGTGTCTTTTTGTTTAAATTCTTTCCAGATAAAAACGCCCCAAAAAGCGGCCACCATAGTTGCGCCCTGGCCGAGGCCGTATGATATGGCCGGCCCGGCTTTGCCGGCAGCAATCAGGTTAAATGAATTACCGACACCCCAGATTAGTCCACCGAGTATGCCTGTAAGATGCAGCGTGAATTTGCCTTTAAACCAGGCGCCATAGCTGGTTGGGGCGCCTTCAAACGGTTTATAAATAAGGATGCTGTTGAATACAAAATTGCTGATAAATATGCCAAGCGAAAAAATAAACACCGCGGTATAAGGCGTCATTTTCCCAACGGCTGGCTGCTCGAAATTCGACAGGTCCATTGAGGACGCAATAAGCCGGTAAAACAACGACATCAGCAGCCCCGCCAATACGGATAACAGCAGCCCCTTGAACGAGAGCTTTTTATTGCTTTTATTTGATTTTTGATAGGCAACGGCGTTTACAATTATGGCGGCCATAATTAAAACTATGCCGATAATAATATACTGCAGGTTTCCCTGCGGCGCCGATGCATAATTGACCACAACACCTACCACCAGCGCAATACCAATACCCACGGGGAAGGCCACCGCCATACCCGCAATAGAAATGGCCGCCGATAATAAAATATTTGCCGCGTTAAATATTACGCCACCTATTAAGGCTTTGACCAGGTTGCTGCTGTCGGCATGTTTTAAGTCGGCTAAAAAGCTGCGTCCGCCATGCCCATAGCTGCCCAGCGTTAATGCCGAAAGCAGCGAAAAAAGCACCACGCCGATAACATAGTCCCAATAAAACAGCTCGAAGCGCCAGTTTTTGCCGGCAATTTTCTGGGTGTTGGCCCAGGAACCCCAGCAAATCATGGTGATGACACAAAATATTACGGCTACAGGATAGGTTGAAATGATAAACATATCGTAATTAATTAGGTTTAAAATCCGTTTAATTCGTGCAGGTACGGTGCTGAAGCCTGTGCCCCCATACGGCACACGGAGATGGATGCAGCCCGGATGGCAAATGGCACAGCATCCAAAATGCCTTGCCCGTTAAAAAGTGCTACAACCAGGGCCCCGCTAAAAACGTCGCCGGCAGCGGTGGTATCAACGGCCTTGCAAACCGGCGCAGCAAAAAAATCACACGCGCCATTGTGCAGCAGCAAGGCCCCTTCGGCGCCCATAGTAATAATAACCATTTCGATGCCCTTTGCAGCAAGCTCCCTGGCTGCAGCTTCCGCGCTTTCGCGACTGGTAACTTTAATGCCGGTAAGTAAAGTGGCCTCGGTTTCGTTTGGGGTGATGATAGAAATATTGCGCAGCAGATCGTCAGACAGAAAGCATGCCGGGGCCGGGTTGAGGACTACGTTTACATTTTTTGCTGCTGCCTGGTTTACAACATATTCAACTGTTTCCAGGGGGATTTCGAGCTGTACCAATACCAGGCTGGCATTTTCAATAATATGTTCTGCAGGTTGCAGATCGGCCGGTTTTAAGGCGGCATTGGCACCCGATGCCACCACGATACAGTTCTCGCCGTTAGCGTCAACCGTTATCAGCGCCACACCCGATGGGTTTTCAGCATCGGGGATAATAAAACTTGTGTCTATGCCTTCCTGCTTGAATAATTCAATTGCCTGTTTCCCAAAAATGTCTTCGCCTGTTTTGGCGATAAATATAACATTGCCGCCAAGCCGTGCTGCTGCGACGGCCTGGTTGGCGCCTTTGCCGCCAGCATTCATCATAAAGGTGCCGCCTAAAACGGTTTCGCCGGGCGCCGGCAAACGCGCGGCTTTAACAACCATGTCGGTATTTGAGCTTCCCACTACAACTATATAGGGTTTCATCGGGATAATTGGTTTTATATCGGTAATGCAGGCGGAATGGAAAGATGGACGAAAGGCCTGTTTATAATTATCATTGAAATTAGGAGATTTTATTTTAAAAGAAGAAAAAAGTTATGTGGGGCCTTTCGCATCGCACAGGCCTGCGACCTGTGCTGACGGATTGTGCCCCGTTGGGGCTTTTGTGTTGTTTCTTCATTTATAAATTCCTGCCCACCATGCCAGCGAAATCAACGCAATCAAAGAAATCAACGGTAAAAAAATCGGAGCAATCAACACCAATCATAAAAATCAACGGTTTATCTTTGCCACATGTACAGCCTAATCTCTAACCTCCAACCGCTAATCTCTCCAACCAAATGAGAATAATGGCCTTCGACTACGGTACCAAACGTATCGGCATTGCCGTTACCGACCCGATGCAGATCATAGCAACAGGGCTTGACACCGTGCACCCTATGCATATTATCGACTACCTGAAAAAATACCTCCAAACCGAACAGGTTGAACGCTTTATTGTAGGGGAACCCAAGCAGATGGATAATACCCCTTCCCAATCGGCCATACACGTAAAAGGTTTTGTAAACCTGCTCAACAAAACCTTTCCCGAAATACCCGTCGAAATGCTCGACGAACGGTTTACCTCAAAAATGGCATCAGCCACTATTGCCCAAAGCGGAATGAACAAAAAACACCGGCAAAATAAGGAGTTGGTGGATACGATATCAGCCGTGATACTACTACAATCCTATATGAACCGGCGAATGTTTTAATGGCTTTTTTGATCGCAATATATTAATATATAGCTATTTAGCAGGAATTGGATTGACGATAAATTCCCATTAAAAATAAATTTCCTATTTTTGCGCCATGGAAATTTTGGATCCCGCCCTCCAAACGTACCTCGATAACCACTGCGAGCCCGAGCCGGAAGCGCTGCAGGTTATCAACCGCGAGACTTATTTAAAGGTGTTGCGGCCGCATATGCTATCGGGCCATTACCAGGGGCGGGTACTTAGTTTTTTGAGTAAAATGGTGCAGCCGGAATCAATTTTGGAGGTCGGCACATTTACCGGGTATGCTACCATTTGCCTGGCCGAAGGCTTAACCGAAGACGGCGTTATCCATACTATAGAAGTTAACCGCGAATTGGAGCCGATGCTCAATTCACACTTTAAGTTAACAAATGTTAGCAAAAAAATAAAACAGCATTTTGGCGATGCCACCGCAATAATTCCCGCTTTAGACGTTAAAAAATGGGATTTGGTGTTTATTGATGCCGATAAAAAGAATAATTATACATATTTTCAACTTGTATTTAACAAAGTAAGGTCCGGAGGATTAATAATAATTGATAATGTTTTGTGGAAAGGGAAAGTGTATGGCGAAGATAATGACGCCGACACAGCGCTCATCCGCGAACTAAATGACCGCATTTCCGTAGACAGCCGTGTAGAAAAAATGATTCTGCCCGTGCGTGATGGATTGCTGGTCATCAGAAAAAAGTAAATTATGAAGAAACTCGTACTAGTTACAATGTTGCTGTCTTCAGCACTATTGGCCGTTGCGCAAAAACACACCCCCAAATCGTATATCGATCAGTTTAAAGATGATGCCATAAAAATTATGCACCAAACCGGCGTGCCGGCCAGCATAGTTTTAGGAGTTGCCATGCACGAATCGGGTTGTGGCAACAGCACGCTGGCGCAAAACCTTAACAACCAGTTTGGGGTAAAGGGCGGCGGCGGCGCAACATTCGTTAAACATAACAAGGTTGTAAAAACAAAATATAAACGCTACCAATCGGTATATGATTCCTTCCAGGATTTCGCCCGCATCATGACCGAGCGCAGCGAGTTTAGTGGCCTGGCCGCTAAATTTACCCATACAGATTATACAGGCTGGGCGCGTGGTATTCAAAAACGCGGCTATTGCAGCAGTCATACCTGGGCATCGCAGGTAATGGGCATCATCAAAAAATACCATCTTTATAATTTCGACGAAAACCCGGATGCGGCTGAAAATCAGTCAAACCAGGCCGAAATAGCACAAAACAGGTAAAAAACACCGGTTTTTGCTGCTTAATGCAACCTACTTACCACAAACTCCGTTATAAGGCATAATTAGGGCCCGGACAAACCAGGCCCTTGATATTGATTTATTATTGAGATGAGGAAAATCGTATATTTATTTATAGGGTTATTTTTTGCAACGGGTTGTTCGGCACGTAAAGGTTCCGTTAATGACAGGGCTGCCCGTAAAAATAACCGGAGTATTCAAAAAGAGCGTGGCGCGGCCGCAGCGGCTGATTTCAAGCCGCAAACATCAGTACAATATATTGAAAGATATAAGGACATCGCCATACGGGAGATGAACCAGTACGGCATACCCGCAAGTATAACATTGGCGCAGGGCTTGTTTGAGTCGGGCAGCGGTAATGGCACGCTGGCCCGTATTGCCAATAACCATTTCGGCATCAAAACATCGCCAACCTGGACGGGTAAAGTGTATTACAAGGATGATGATAACGCCAACGATCCTTTCCGTGTGTACGATAAACCGGAAGACTCTTTCCGCGATCACTCCCTTTTTCTACAGAAGAAAAATTACGCACATTTATTTGAGCTTGATAAAAACGATTATAAAGGCTGGGCTTATGGGCTTAAAAAAGGCGGCTATGCCACCAACCCTAAATACCCTCAGATGCTGATTAATATCATCGAAAAATATAACCTTGACCAGTACGATAGCCCCGATAGCGAAGTAGCTAAAATTAAAAGGGTAGACCGCGTGTTCACGACTATCGACAAAAAAGAAGATAAGGCCGCGAAAGACTCGATCCAAAATCCGCCAATAACCACTAAAACATACGTTATAAAACCCGGCGACACACTATACAACATTTCCAAACGTTTTGGGATAGCTGTCGACAGCCTGAAATCGATTAACAATATTGCGGGTAATACTGTAAAAGTTGGTCAGAAGATTGTGGTGACGCGGTAAGGAAGCGCATTAAAACAACGAAGAGAGGTTTTTTAAACAAACAATAAATCTTGAATATCGAATGGTGGCTATGCTTCATCATTCGATATTGTTTTTTAAGCCCCCTGCCAAATTCGTCGAAATGCTGTTAATTATTGTTAAATAGTATCCGTAAGATTAGCTGAAAGCTGTAGTTTTAGTGTCGCAAATGAAATGGGGTTTAATTTTTTTCTTTTTAATAATTGCAGGCAAATGTTTTTCGCAGGATAAAGCAGCTGCGGTTGCTGTGCCAGGCGATGGAAAAACGGTTTCGGGTATTGTTTTCGATAAAGAGAGCCACGACCGCATTGCAACCGTAAGCGTCCATAACATCACCACAGGCATAGTTGCGTATGACAATTTAAAAGGCGAATTTACTATAGCGGCCCAGGCCGGCGACCAGCTCGTTTTTGCCCGCGCCGAGTACCACCCCGATACCGTTAAAATTAAAGACAACACCCCACTGGCCATTTACATGGCGCCTCAGGCCATACGCCTGCGCGAGGTAACCATACACGATACTGCGTTTAGTCCTGAGCGCAGGCTGATAGCCACCAAACAGCAATTCAGCAAGGCCTATGGCTCACTTGCATACGGTGATTTTTTGAGCACATCGCCGGGTAGTGGCGCGGGGTTAAGCATCGACGCTTTGTGGAACTCCATCAGTAAAAGCGGCCGCAATGCCGAGCGTCTGCGCAACACCATCGAGACCGACTTTGAGCAAAACACCATCGACTACCGTTTTAACCGCACCTACGTGGGCCATATTACCGGCCTGGCAGATGATAAGCTTACGGCGTTTATGACGCGCTACCGCCCGGGATTTTATACCACCAAGACAGCCACTGAGTACGAATTTGTAGCTATGATACGCGCCAACCTGCGCCGCTTTTTACGGAACCAGCGCACCTATGCCCTTCCAAGGCTTGTCACGCCGCCCGGGACAAATTGAGCAAACAGACATTATTCCTCCATTTTTTGGTGAAAACATCGCCAGATTGTGGCGAAACTCCACACATCGTTTTTAATGCAGAATATATAACAATATAACAATCAGGCAATTGGCGGCAATTCAGCCGTTTGGCACCGTTATGTATATACTGTTATCACTAAATTGAAAAAACCCATGAAAAAACTAATTAGTATGATTGCTTTAGCAGCAATCTCATTCGGAAGTGTATATGCACATGCAACAGTAAGCAAAACAAACACAATGCAAACTGACACATCAAAGAAAAAGAAAACCAAACCAATGAAGAAGGATTCAACAAGCAAGAAAAAAGATTCGACACTTGTGAAAACTCAGAAGTAAGCTTCATTTAAATAGAAAAGCCGCCTTGTTTTAAACATAGGGCGGCTTTTTTATTTGGCATCTTCGAAAACAATTCTTTTTACCAAACAGCGTTTATAGGTGTACATTCATTTTAGTAACTTTATCTAATGAAATCGTTAGTCTTGATCCCCGCTTTTATATTGCTCGCATTTAGCTGTTCGGCACAAAAAAAGATTGCCGCTAAAGATGCCTTAAAGCATTCGGGCGAAACTTTGATGATATGTGATAAAGTTTACGCCACCGCGGTGGTAAAAGGCGAAAACGTTACACTGCTTTACCTGGGCAGCGAAACTGGTCAATATTTAACGGCACTGGTAAAAGGGCCCGAAAACCCCAAATTCAATTGGCACCCCGAGCGCGACTTTAAGGGCCGCAGTGTATGCCTTTCCGGTAAAATTGTAGATTATAAAGGCAAGCCCGCAATATACGTCAACGATGCCTCACAATTAAAGATTGATGCAGGTGTCATAACCCCCTGATAATAATTAGAAAGAGCGCCCGGGGCTGTATTGTAGTGTCAGATTTTAATGCGGCGGATAATTAAACGGCTTGCAACTGATTTTCCTCTTTCTTCAACACTAAATCCGCGGCATGTTTAAGTTTCTCGCGGCGTAAATAGCGCCAGTGCAGCAGACCGATCAGTAATGCGGCTATGCCTTCGCACATCAGGGTGTCGGCAGGGCCAATCCATTTGGAAACGACACCCACCAGCAATCCACCGAGCGGTTGCATCCCAAAAAACGCCATCACATAAAAGCTGATAACCCGGCCCCGCATATCGGGCTCCACGGTAGTTTGTATCAGGGTACTACTCACCGTAATTTGCGACATCATCCCAAAGCCGGCTATTGTGGCAAAAGCCAGGGCAAGCCCGTAAATGTGCGCGTGCGAAAACAAAATAAGCCCGGTGCCAAACACCAGCGTATTGATAAACAATATTTTTTTAAGATTAGCCCCCGCCTTTTGCGATGCCAGGAAGATGCCCCCCGAAAATGCACCCAGCCCGATAAAACTGTCAATTACACCGAATGTTGATGCTGTACCTTTAAATACGTCTTTTGCATAATAGGCAATCAGTGTGTTAAACGGCAAAACCATCAGGCCCACCAGGGCAAGCATCACCAGTACAAAAGCAATCGAGGGCGTACGTTTTATATAAGCAAAACCTTCTTTTAACTCGCCGAAAACGTCTTTTTTGTGCTCTTTCTTAATGAATTTGGCCAACCGCATCATTAACAACGATGCAATTACCGCTACGAAACTTAGCGCATTTAGTAAAAAACAAATACCATCGCCCAACCCTTCCAGCACCAAACCGGCCAGCGCCGGGCCAACAATGCGCGACAAGTTTACCATCGACGAATTTAATGCCAGCGCATTAGGCAAATCTTTTTTATCGTCGACCATCTCATAAACCAGCGACTGCCGGGCCGGCACATCAAAGGCATTAATGATCCCCAACAAAACGCTGAGGCCGATGATTTCCCAAACCTGGTAATGGTTAAGCAATATCAATATGGCCAGCAGTCCCGCCTGCGCCAGCGAGGCGATTTGTGTAATAAGCAATACCTTGTAACGGTTATAGCGGTCGCTCACCACGCCGCCTATCAGCGAAAATAAAAAAGAAGGAAAAAGGCTGGCGAAAAGCGTTACCCCCAGCATCAAGGTTGAATGTGTTAGCGAATAGATAACCCAACTAACCGCCGTCCGCTGCATCCACGTGCCGATCAACGAAACCGACTGCCCGGCAAAATATAAACTGTAATTGCGACTCTTAAAAGCCCTGAATAGTCTGAATGATGTTAGTGTTTCTGTTGTCATTAATTATATCTCTCCCCCGTTAATCTTATAACCATTTCATTGCGAGTTAATTAGCTCGTCATTGCGAGGAACGAAGCAACCTCTACTTAGGACATTCACTAACCCGGATAATTGGGGTGACCAAAACGCGGCTGATAGGTCAACAAAATGCTTTTGCTTCATTGATTTGCATGTGCAGTCCGCCAGCTGGCGGATCGTTCCTCAATGACGCCCTGAGTGTGTCCCACAATCTTCACCAGCGCCCCTATCGCCACCTTCAGCGCCGCCTGTTCTTCCGGCGAACACACAACCGTTATAGCTGCCGCCAGCCATTCATCCCGCTCATGCCGGAATTGCAGCAAAGTGTGCTCCCCGTGTTCGGATAGCGAAACATTTACTTTGCGTTTATCCGTCTCCGAGGCCACACGCACAATATACCCAAGCTCAAACAAATGATTTAAAACCTGCGACATGGATTGGTTGGTAATCATCTCATTAGCCGCCAGCTCGCTGGGCAACATGCTTTTGTTTTG
This sequence comes from Mucilaginibacter sp., assembly GCF_025359345.1. GTDB lineage: Bacteria > Bacteroidota > Bacteroidia > Sphingobacteriales > Sphingobacteriaceae > Mucilaginibacter. The sequence continues at coordinate 10,500 of NZ_JANYGQ010000021.1, read as the reverse complement.
ATAAAGCTGCGCCATGGTCGACCGCTCGGTTAACGATAGCTGTAACCCGGTTGGCGATTCCTTGCGGAGTTTTTTTATCAGCCTTGTTGTTGCTGTCCTCAAGTCGGATGCAAATTGGATGTTTGTTTGATTGTTCATTTAATAGTAAAGCAAACTAATAAGTTTACCTTACAAATATACGATAGAAATGTTTGCAGTGGAAGGGGTGATTATCATGGGAGGGTAAAAGAATGAACTATCAACGCCACTTGTATATTCACTCGTAGTAAAAGTTCTTGCTTCTGATACCTTTCATTGCTTTTAGCCAACCCTGATTTATTCGTGGATTTTGGGCGTTTGGCGTCATTTGTATCTGGAATAGAACCAAATGGAATCACGAACCTATTAAATGCATATCTTAACTAGCTTCCAATATTTCCTTAAAGTTTGTAATCTCCTATACAAGGGCAATGTCGCATGCAAAACTGGAAAGTTGGAAATCTCAATTCAGGATTTGAACTGCGGCTATAAGATAAGAAAATTGCATATTCCTAATCATATTATATCTTTGATCAAACTTAAACTCATGAAGTATCACATAGCTCTGTTGATGTTGCTAAGCAGCCTTTTGGCTGTCGCTCAACAGCGTCACGTTTATAAATTCCGAACTATCATTGGCACAGTAGTGGACAAAAGCAATCAACCTGTTGGTGATTGTACTTTACTCTTCGCAGGAACTGGTATCGGTAGCACAACAGATGCTAAAGGTCATTTCACATTTCACTTTCCGGACGTACCCGTAATGTTGACGCTGTATTACCGCGTTGATAAGCATAAATATTTCATTAAGGTAAATCCTGACCTGAATACACTATATATTAAAATCGATCAAGCTACCTTTGATTTATCTGAACGAAACATACAAGATTGGAATAAAAACAAATCAATCTATGACGAAAATGTATCACAATCGATTCAAAGCGAAGAGTTTTACGAATACGTTCATCACGGACAAAAGAGAATAGACCGGGATGTTATCATAGACGAGCCAGTAAATGAACCTCCTATTGACACAAATCGTATCTACACAAGTGTTGAGGTTGTACCAATGTTTGGCGAAAGCTATACGGATTGGAATAAATTTGTACAAGCGAACCTTAAGTATCCTGAAAAAGCAAAAAAGGAAAGTACCCAGGGCAGAGTCATAATGTCATTTGTAGTTGAAAGGGATGGCCGCCTTACTAACCTTAAAATAGCTCGAGGAATTGATCCAGATTTAGACAAAGAAGCTCTTAGACTTCTTCAGAGTTCTGGTAGATGGAAACCAGCTCGTAGAGGAGGGAAAGCCGTTCGTTGTGCTTATAGCAGCATGGTTGAATTTGTAATTCAAAATTAATTATACGCAAGTCTCAACATCGCTCCATAAATCGCACGAAGTCATAAATGTCAATTCAGGTTTTGTCTGTCCCCTATAAATGTTAAAATTTTGATATTTTTGAATTGACACAAACGGTCAAATATTAAAAACAGGCACCCGCAAAGATTTAAATGATTTTTTAGGAATTTCTACCGGATAATATATATTTGTAGCCCTTTCGGGATGTAGCGTAGCCCGGTATCGCGCCAGCATGGGGTGCTTTCCAAGTTATCGTAAAAACAGCCTTAAATAGCAATCTGAACACTTTTTACATCTTAAACATACTGAATAAGTCAACGATTTAAACAGTATTTGTACTCCTGTTTGTACTCCCAAATTCTAAGCTACAACAACCAAATTTATGGCCAATGTAGCTATCATTTTAAACAACACTAAAAAGCTTTCTAATGACGAACATCCCGTTACTTTAAGGGTGACTCACGATTACAAAAGAAAATATTTTACAATTAACAGTTTATTAACCAATCAGTCTATTAAATTTAGATGCAGCCTAGTACATTGGAAACCAGCACAAGCAGAGGATAACGGATTGGGGAAATTCAGAAAGAGTTATAGCCTTTATAAAGAAGCTAATGTAATTCTTGAAACCAAGCTATCTGAAGCCCGGGCGATACTGAAACGTTACGATGAACAGCAAATTGCTTTTGACTTTGAATTGTTTGAATCAGATTTGAAGCATAAAGAAGTAACTGTAATTACATCTCTACAAGATTATTATACTCTACAGATTAACATCTTAGATGAACAAGGCAGAGTGGGTTTATCAGGCCTATATCTCGAAGTTCAACGCATTTTACATAAGTTCAAACCAAATGCATTGCTTTCCGATGTAAATATCCGTTTTCTTGAAAGCTTTGAATATTGGATGCGTAACGAGCGTGGGAATAAGGACACTACTATTAGTGTAAAAATGCGCAACTTACAGAGAGTGATTAACCAGGCTATTGAGGACAAGTTTTTCAAACGAGAGGCCTACCCATTTGGAGAAAAGAAATACAGCATTAACAAACGCCTTGATAGCAAAACAAAGAAGATAGCTATTGCACTGGACAAAATCAGCAAGCTTAAAGCCCTCGTTTTAAAAGAGGATTCGGGTAAGCATTTAGCCCAACAAATGTTCTTGTTTAGCTATTATACAAGAGGGATGAATTTTGTAGATATGACTTATCTTACATGGAAAGATATATCGGAAACTCATATATCTTATACCCGTAAGAAGACGAGAGGTAAATTTGAAATCCCTTTAAATGATTACAATAAACCTATATTGCAATATTTTAAAAGTCGTTATCAAATTACAGGTGGCTACGTCTTCCCGATACTTAACCCACTAATTCACAAAACCCTTAAACAGCAATATACTCGCAAGAAAACTGCTATTAAAGCCGTAAACGATAACCTTAAAAAGCTAGCTAAATTAATAGATGAGCCTAATTTGAAGCTTACGACAAACGTGGGGCGACATAGTTACGCGACAGGTTTAAAACGCTCGGGCGCTAATACAAGTTATATAACCGAGGCCTTAGGCCACGCCACACAAGAGCAGACGCAGACCTACCTCGATGAATTTGAAAAGGGAGTAATTGAAAGTTGGGAGAATAAAATGTTTGATGCTTGATACTTAAATCCTGCTCCTATTCAGAGGGGCGGGATTTTTAATTTACCTTTATTTTAATATCAGTAGCGAATGGGTTATATAAGAATTGAAAAGAAGGCACTAGATTACGTTAAAACAGACTTTGAAAACTTGGTCTTTCATATAATTGATGAAGACATCTGTCAAATTGAGTTTAGTTTCAGCGAAGATGAACTTATTACTATAAATGAAATAAAGCTACAACCCTTATATAAGGAGGGGCAAAATCATTATGACTTAATGCTGAATGTTGCGAAACGAAAGTTCAGTCAAATAAGCCAAATTCTTAAGGAAAAACTGATAGACCCCATAAATTGCAATAACTTACTATTTATGGCGCTATATATAAAAGCGGGATTAGATTGCACACCGGAGTATCTATACCTCGATAACGCCCGCAAAATCAATATAGCCAACCTCTTTACCGCAAAACGAATTTCTCGCGGCAACATTGATAATGTTGAGATTATAATTAAATCAGAAGATGGCACCACAGCGACTTTCAATAATTTACAATGGATGCATCCATTATTAGAAAACGTAATGAATGCCATGACTTCTTCGCTTCAACTTTCCGGTTCTGATGTAGCCGGCATTCCCTTGTTAGAGTTGTTAAACAATCCCCTAACATCTAATTCAAAACTTAAATCAATAGCAAATGAATATAACAAAAAGGTTATTGACCACCGAGAGTACTACATTTTAAAAGGGGCCGACACTCTCATTAGATTTTTAAATGATAATAACTTATTAATTAATCAACGAGCCAGATTAGGCTCTAAGCGCCAGCTTGAATTAATTTATGATGTGTTTGAAGTTTTGGGATTGGTAACTCCGAAAATAGAAGTTGATGGTGACCATATTAAGAACTACAGGGAAAAGATAAGAGACACCTTATATAAATAATCGCCATTAAGTTGGCAGAACAAACTCACCTACGAACATTTCGTTTCTGAAACAAAATATCTGGAGCTATCTAATTTTGTTGAACCAACACGGGGAGGTGCACATCCTTTGTGTTGTACAACGGAGCGCGCGCCCTTTGCTAATCAACAGAGTTATTTACAACTTAAGACATAAATAAATGTCAGAAACAATGGAAACCGGCTTAGAGCAAGCCGAAATCGATAGCCTCAAGGATGGCAAAATCGATATATGCGATTTACTCGCAACGAAAGATAGAACAAGTGCTAATAAAGTAAAGGCAAGTCTATTCTTTAGTACCGACCAAAATGACGGTTACTTTAAAAAGGAGTCGTTTACACCGTGGTTTACTTCATTGCGGGACAATGAAAGACGTAATTTCAAGCTTATGCTTGAATATATGCAAAACAAGCAAAAGTTAAACAGCTTACCATATATCAGAACCGACAAATACGGTAATAAATATATGTGGCTAATCTTCGCACTTGCACAATCAAGGCAAGAGTTTAAGGTGGTTATGGCTGGAGAACTTGACACATTTGTTAAGCATTATCAATTAGGTCTTATTGTTCCTGATTTTGACATAAACCAATTGTTTCTTGAAGCACAGGAAACAAATTCCTAACTAAGAAAAGGGGGCGCACCTGCCCCCTTTTTATTATCAATCAAATTCTTAATCAATCCGAAAAGGCTTAATAATGCCTATAGGACTTTTATTGCCATAATAACATGAAAAAGCCACAAACAATTTACATATCTAAAGGCCAGTATCTAAGTGATTTACTGGATAAATTACCGTCAAAATCAATCATTTTTAAAACCTTAACTGGAATAGGTGCCTCAACTTTAGAAGCAGATGCTACCATCTGCAAACGGAATAGTATTCTTATTGAGCCTAATGTGCCTGTAATTGTTGGCAAGCGCACAAAAGAAATATTTGGGGTGTCAGAGGGTATTTATAAAGAGGACGTAATAGATTATCTCAATTCTGATGTTGAATACAAAAAGATATTGGTTACGCCTGAATCGTACCAGAAAGTGAAAGATGCGATTGAAGAAGTAGGGATGGATTTATATAATGACTTTTTTCTGCTTTTCGACGAGTGCGAGCGAACCATACAAGACGTTAGTTACAGGCCGAATATTATATTGCCTATGGATGACTTCTTTATTTTTAAAAATAGTGCTTTCATTTCTGCAACCCCCATAATGCCATCCGACCCGAGGTTTACTCTTAATAAGTTTAAACCTTATTATATCAAGCCTAATTTTGACACACCTATGCCTATCGACTTGATACCGACTAATAACATTTTGTTATCTTTAAAGAAGTACTTTAAAACTAAACATAGTGACCACTACTTTATATTTTTAAACTCAACCGAGACTATTGCCTCAGTTATTAAAACATTAGATATTAAGAGTGAAAGCTATATCTTTTGTGCACGGGAAAGTAAGATAAAACTAAAAGTTAATGATATTATGTGCGTTAGCGATATGTTTGATGCTACTAAACTGAAAAAGTACAATTTCTTCTCAAGCAGGTTCTTCTCGGCTGTAGATTTAAAGGTTGATTTTAAACCCAATATCTTAATTATTTCAGATTTACAAAAGGCATTGCACTCAATGGTCGACCCTTATACGGAGGTTATTCAAATTGTTGGCAGGTTACGTAACGGCGTGAAAGACGTAACACATATCTCAAATCTAAAAGAAACGCTTATTGCAAGACCGAAAGACCAGGTACTAAGCTATTTGGATGGGTGTGAGTCCGCATATAATACCATAAAATTGTTAAGAACATCTGCGACAACTCAGGGCGCAAGGGACACCTTAGACGAGTGTTTAAAGCTTGTTGAATTTGCCCGATTTATCAATCAGAACAACGGGAATAAAAACTACTATATGGTAGATAATGAAATCCATATTAATCGAGTAAATGGATATTATCACACCGCAGAAACGTTAAGACATGCATACGAAATCACAAAGCGCTTTACAATAAACTTTCAGCCGGAAGAATATTCGCTTGATGATATTAAAAATAATAAACTGAAATCGGGTATATCCTTAAAAGCCGTTTATCAAGCGGTAGCAGAATCATTAAGCAACATTGACTTGAAATCGCACCAATATAACTTCAGTGCTTATTTAGTTAAAAGTGAGCTTCAGAAGTTGTTCCCTGCAATATGCGAGGCATATAGATTATTAGGTTACGATAAAATGGCTGAACTGGAATTTAAGCCGGCATTGATTAATAATGCTGTAGAAGATAAAAAGCAAGAAGTAGATAAAAATAGTTTTCAATTTATCACTTTATTAAAGCGTGCTTTTAGGGTAGGAAATAGTTATTCAACAAACAAAATTATTAAAATACTCGACTATGGCATTAAAAGGCACGGTTTGCGATTACGGCCAAGCGTCAAGTTATTAGCACACTACTTTGATATTTCCCCACGAACTACATTGGGTTGGACACACGACGGTAGAGAGGTTAAAGGTCGCCGGATATTACGGTCGAAATTTGTGTGATAAGACAAGTTTTCTGGAAATGCTCTCCTTATACCCCTATCTAAAATAGTGTCTTTACCCAGCCTTGGCCGAATAAGCCAAGGCTTTTTCATTACCAAATTTATTTTCATTTTAAAAATTCACTGTGAGCTACATGTCCCCCGGGTATACCACGATAGTACCTCCCCATAAGCTTGATTGAAAATCGTTTCCCACAGGCTAAATCACTAATCCATAGTGCCCATCGATTTGAAAATCCCCGTGCTCATGGAATTCGTTAGGCTGTAGAACAAACGATTTTCATTCAACGACAAGTTATCGAGGAGCTACCGGTTCAGCTGTTTTACTAAAACAACACCTATTGCTTGCCACCCACAGGTAAAAAGCAGCTTTTCAACCTCGCTCATAAGTGAACCCCACCCACTTATCCAACCACCCACTTTTCCATCCCAACATATCATTATTTCTTAACCATTAAAATTCATTAAAATGAAAACAACAGTAGTAACACCATCCACGGAGGCAACAGCAGAAGAAACTCTTAAAGCTAAAAATGAAGCTGTAAAGAAAGCGTTCTTCGCCATCTTATCAGAGATTAAACAGCTGATTCCACTTTACTCCAGTGAGTACTTACGTACATACTTAGAGGTAGATTACTCAAGCACAGGCTACAGCAACAATTATGGCTTCTACTCTCCACTAATTCACCTACGGTTCGAGGGCCATACAGGTGAATGCTCTATCTACTATGCCAAGAACTTTAACTTCAAACAGCAAGTAGGGAACTACTTGGACACAATACTGACCAGAGTTATTTTTAAAAATACAGCTGCATCGGCAACAGAAGTGAACATCGAAGATTCGCTTAATGTGTGCATGTTCAGAACCGAGGATTACAAGGAGGCTAAAGACTTGCTTGATAAAGGTTTTGCTGGCTGCAAAAAGGTAACAGTCGAATTACTAAAGAAAGAGGCTTAGGCTATCCTTTATCATGAACCAGGAAATCATCAAGTTTCTGGAAGCGCCGAATTATGAAAGTTCGGCGCTTCAAATTGTTAAATTAACTCCCTCAAATGACCTTAATGCAAAGAACCTTGAAATCTCCCGAGTTTACAACGGAATCAACAAGGACATCCGCTATTTGCTTTCCCGACTCACCCATGAAGAAGCTAGGCGTTATTTAGTCAGCTACACCCCAATCGAAGAGCAATCCACTCATAACGTAGTTTTCGAATTCGTCTGCATCATGTGCAGTCTACGATTATCAATTTATAAGGATTGCCGAATAATTGAACTTGACACTGATTATGAAATTAAGAAGTGGATTGGTGGATATAACTACGACCAGCTTTTAAGGGCAGCTTACCGCGCAACAATGTGGGAAACCACACAATATAATATTGAAGGTTGCTTACAGGTGAACACCGAGAAAGTCAATCATTATGATTATTGGACCGGTCGACTATTAGAGGGGGAAACACTGAATACTTCTTTATTAATTGAGCCACCTACGACCGGCATAGAGGATTTACTTATTTAACAACTCAACTGCCTGGCGAACTCGCCAGGCAGTTTTCATTTAACTCATTTATTAATTTAAACCCACTACCATGTCAGAAGTAAAAACACGTAAACCCAAGCAGAATAAAGCCCATGCTGCCACAATTACTAATCCGCATGACTCACGTAACCACGAAATTCTTAATGCCTACAGCAACACCGCAAAGGATTTGAGGGCCATGTTACACAATCATATTTCTAAAGAGAAACAAGAATATGTTGAGTTTCAACACTCTCACCAGTTAAATTACACAAACCTCGTTAGGGAGTTTGTTTGTTCGTTTTGTTCCTTGTTAATCACCCGTGTTAATGGCGAGTACTCAATGTTGCTAATTATTGGTAAGGAAGCTTACCAGCAAGGAAGTGGGTTAAGCAGTAATGCTTTACTCCGATTAGCTTTTAAACATACGATGCAAGCTAACACTAAGATAATGATTGAGAACTGTTTGGACATTAAATTTTGTTCGAGCGCATACGATTACTTCAAAAGGAGGATGAGTGAGTTTGAGCAGTAACAACTTCTCTTTGATAAAACAAATAAGGGCAACCACGGACCTTATTTGTTTGCTATTAATTGTTAATTTCGTTTCTGTAATTTAAAACTAAAATCAAGCTATTTGAATACATAAAGGAACATTACATATAAAGATATAAGTGTTAAGCTTATTGTTCTTGTCTTAAGAAACCGCAAATTTAATTAGACAACGAGAACAAATTAGTTCAACACCCACGCAAATAAGCGTGAGGTGCTGACTGGTTTGTTGTTGTCGGGTTCTTTGCGGTACCTTTAAGACGCGGACTGGCTCAGTCCTTGCGCTTATTGTGTTTTATAACCTACCGATAAGGACTAATCGGTGCCTTAACTTAATTCATTAACCTTATGTTCAAAAGATTCCTAATCCTCGCACTCGCCGGGGCAACAATTGCATCCTGTAAGAAGTCAGGAACGCAACCAGCACAACCTCAAACGCCACTCAACGCTGCTATTGATGCTAAATTTATTCATGCGGGGGCAGTCGATAAATCACTTATTGTCGAATATTCTACCTTTAATCCTAATGCTGATTGCAATAAGAAAGTCTTTAATGCTGCTATAGCGACAGTCAGTGGAGGTTCCGGAATTAATAAAGTTACTATCATAGGTGAAAACTTAACGATGGACTTCGATAGAGATTCGAACGTAATGCCCTCAAGAGTCTCATTAACCAGCGGCACAGTTCTTTATAAAGCTGCCAATCAAAGCTGGCCCTGGAAAGGGTATTTATCTATAACCAAGCAAAATAATTTGCTATCATTAGACCAGTTCAATAAAGACGTACTTATTAAAGTAAATGCTGTTAACACCGGTGATGCCGCTCAACTAACTTCACAAACTGCATTTGGCAATGTTATGACAGCGGAGTATGCTCTAACTAAATCCAATCCCGCATACTCGCAAGCCATAGCTTTAGAAGTGCAGGCAAGTACCCCAATCACAATTCGTCACCAATTCGAAATTTCCTGTGATGTTCCCGGATTCATCGACCCGCAAGATACACTAATCATCGACATGACTTTGACAAGAGGGTTTGCTAAACCTGTGTTTAAAGACTTGGGTAATTCAACAACTTCCTACTCTGTAGAGGTTTACCCGGATTGGGTGACGGAATCACTTTCAGACTACATCGCATTGCAGTATTTTACTAAAATAGTCTTTCCGATAATTAAGTAACCAAATATAAAACCGCATAGCATGAAACACTTAAATCACATCACTCTTATACTTTTCAGTGTGATACTATTTTCTTGTAATACGAATACCTTAAAAATAACGGATGTTCAGGTTAAGCCTGATGATAGATATAGTAAAGTCGCCGAACGAATGCTGGGTAAAGAACTTAGTTTAGTATTCTATGAGAAGTCGTTGAAACTAACTATTGCCGGACAAAAGCCTGTTGTTTTAAGGTTGTTCCCCAGTGGCGAATATCTAGGAGACGGGGGTACAACATTGACCATCACAAAGAGTTTCGGTAGAATTTCAGAGGTAACTTATTCACTAAATGAATGGCAATCCGTTTCTGTACCTTTTGAAACCGATATCAATTTAATAGCTAAACCATAAGAGATGGAAGCGCTATTTGCGTTATTCATGATTGTAATAGCAGTCATAACAATCAGAGGCTTTATTAAAACCCAAGAAGATAAGAAGCTTTATCGGTTGAGAGTTCAGAAAATGACAGTAAATGAACTGCGAATGGAATTGATAAATTTTAATAGCCAAGTTAGGCACATGCCTGGAGTTGTTAGACGAAATAGCAGCGATGGCTTCATACTTACGAAAGTCAAAGCCAAAGCCAAAATAGTTAATACCGAACTTAAAAATCGTGGCTTGCGATAATACGGGAAATAAGGCGTTCATTCCTCCTAAGTGCTACAGAACATCCCGCCAGGCTTCGTTCAGTTTAGTAAGCTT